>CAIKZO010000151.1 GCA_903832005.1 Enhydrobacter aerosaccus
ATGCGCTTCGGCCTGTTCGGCGGCGCGCGGACCAAGCGCTCGATTGGGCCAGAATACAGCCAAGGGGGCGACAGCCAGGGCTACGACGCCTTCATCGATTACGTGGTCGAGGCCGATCGCCTGGGCTTCGCGCAGATGTTCATGGTCGAGCATCACTTCACCGGCCATGGCCAGGTCTCGGCCTCGATGACCCTGCTCGCCTATCTCGCGGCCAAGACCAAGACCATTCGCCTCGGCACCGCCGTGGTCGTGCTGCCGTGGCACAATCCGGTGCTGATCGCCGAGCAGGCGGCGACGCTCGACCTGCTGACCGGCGGGCGTTTCGACTTCGGCGTCGGCAAGGGTTATCGCCAGTCCGAGTTCGACGGCTTCTGCATCCCGATGGACGAAGCCACCGAGCGCTTCGACGAGGCGATGGAGATCATCCGCAAGGCCTGGACCTCGGGAGGTCGCTTCAGCCACCACGGCAAGCGCTGGCGCTACGACAACATCCTGGTCGAGCCCGAACCGCTGCAGCGCCCGCACCCGCCGCTCTGGCTCGCCGCCGGCAGTCCCGACTCGATCAGGCGCGCCGCCCGCGAAGGCTATAATCTGCTGCTCGACCAGTTGGCGCAGACCGAGCAGATCATCCAGCGCATCGCTCTCTTCAAGGCCGAGTGCGCCAACGCCGGCCGCGCCTACAACACCAACATGGTGGCGACCGCCCGGCCCTTGCAGATGATCCATAGTGAGGCCGAACGCGCCGCGGCCTACGAGACGAGAAAACGCGTGATCGGCACCATCGGCGACCTCGCCCGCGACAAGCTCGCCGACCGGGTCGAGGACGACACCGCCGCACTGCTTGGCACACCCGACGAGGTGATCGCCCGCCTGCGTGAACTCGAGGCCGGCGGCGCCACGAACATCCTGCTGGTCGATCCCAACGCCTCGGTCGCCAACCTGCGCGCCTTCGCCCGCGAGGTCATGCCCGCCTTCCAGCCGGCCCGCGCCGCCGAGTGAGTTCCCGTTTAATAAACGGGACTTTAACGGGAGACGGGTCCAGGGCGAAAAACTTCGTCCTCGCGAGGACGCCCAGGGATCGCGTGCAGTTTCTGTGAAGCCCAGGGTCGCGCCGAGAGTGTCATGGGCGGGATTTTAAACCCGATCGCCGCCAACCCTGACTTATGGTCGTTATATGCGACAAAAGCCCGTTTTTGCTCGCTTTTCATGCGTGCTAGGGTGCCGCGAAAGCTCTGGAGAAGCTCAGTCGTATGCCGTTTCGTTGGGAAATTCTTCATCCAAAGAGGATGGTCCACGTCGTTGCCGAAGGGGTCTGTACCGTGAAGGAGATGGAGGCGCATTTCGATGCCCTCGTGGTGGCCGATGCGATGCCCTACGCCAAGCTGTTCGACGCCAGAACACCATGCCCGACTACAACGACTACGAGGCGATGATGCTGTCGGCGCGCCTCACCGCCTACACGGTGCATTTCGAGAGCGGGCCGCTGGCGGTGTTCGGTGAGAGCGACTTCGTCCGGTTCGCCTACGAACGCTTCGTCAATCTCACCCCCTCCCGCCGCCCCGTCGCCCTGTTCAAGACCGAGCCTGAGGCACGTGCATGGCTCGCCACAAAAGGTTACGAGTAGGTCCATGCCGATCCGCTGGGAAATCCTTCACGACCAAAAGCTCGTCCACATCGTGGCCGAGGGCCCGATCGTCCTGAAGGAGATGGAGGAGCATTTCGACGCCATCGTGGTGGCCAATGCGATGCCCTACGCCAAGCTGTTCGACGCGCGCACGGCCATTCCGTCCTATGACGAGCATGACCTGCTGATGATGGGCGCCCGGCTGAGTGTCTACACCGCCACACTCGATTCCGGCCCCCTGGCCATGATCGCCGACGGCACACCGCTCGAACTGGCCTTCAGGCGCTTCATCAACGTCTCGCCCTCCAAGCGCCCCGCCGCCCTCTTCAAGACCGAGGAAGAAGCGCGCGCGTGGCTGGCGACGCGGGGCTTCCCGACCGGGGGTTGAGCCGATGTTCGACCTGTCGATCAACGAACTGCGCAAGGTCATCATCTGCCGTTTCGACGAGGAGATGACGACCGACGATTTTGCCATGCTCGACGAGATCGGCCGCACGCGCAAAGAGATCGCCCTCTACGACTGCATCTTCGATCTGACACACGTGCTGCGTATGGACCTGTCGCAGGATTTCGCGACCGAGCGCGCCGAGATCCCGCAGGCCTTCAAGGACCGCGAGCGCGTCTACATCGTGAACCGCCCCGAACTGCGCGACCTCATCCAGCGCTACGCCGACGGCCAGGCCGCCAAAGGCTGGCGCGCGCCGCGCCTCGTGGAGACGCGGGCCGAGGCGTTTGCGCTACTGGGCGTATCGAGCACGGACTTTCGCGGCTTCTGATTTCTGTTTCGCTCGTGCCGACGTAGGCCGCGTCTGACGACATCCTTTAGCCGCTGAGCGAACCCCATCAACATTGCCCGAAGGTGTTTTCGGGAGGCACAATGCGGACAAGGGAGACCATAAACATGAAAGCTTTCTTCCGGCACGTGAGCCGGGGCGCCGCGGTCATCGCCCTCTTCTTTGCAGGCGCCGCCCACGCGGACGGGCCGGATTTCGCGCCGTCGCCGGACCTGCTGGCTGCGGCTGTGAAGGAAGGCAAGGTCACCCTCTACACGGCCAACTTTCTGGATACCGAGCAGGTCGTCGCAAAGCGGTTTTCCGCGCGCTTCCCCGGCATCGTACTCGAGCTCGTGCGGGCACCAACCGGCCAACTCTCCACGCGCATCAAGACCGAGGCGGCGGCCAACAAGCTGATCGCCGATGTCATCGATATCTCCGATCGCGGCGAAGGTCGGGCCTTGGTCGGGCTGTTCGCGCCCTATGCTCCGCCGAATGCCGCCGACTATCCGGAGGTGGCACGCACCGCCGACCGTCTGTGGCCGCGCTCCGGCAACGCTTGGACGATCGCCTACAACGTCGCGGTGGTGACTGACCCGCCGAAATCGTGGGCCGACCTGCTGAAGCCTGAATACGAGAAGCTGCGCCTCGGGCAAACCATCATTGGCGCCGGCGGTGGGCCGTTCAACCGTGCGATGTTCGAACGCAAGGTACTGGGCGAGGACTATTGGGCGAAGCAGGCCGCCCTCAAGCCGATGCTGTTTCCGAGCCAGGCCCAGATGGTCGACGCCATGATCCGCGGCGAGGTCGCGGTTGCGCCTCTGGTCACCAATCTTGCCATTCCCCTGGCCGCTCAGGGCGCCCCGATCAAATGGTTCTTCGCGCCCGAGGGCGTACCCGTCACGGTCTTCTCCGCCGGACTGGCGAAGACCGCGCCCCATCCCAACGCCGCCAAACTGTTCCTCGACTGGTCCCTGTCGCGCGAGGGACAGGCGCTGATGGTCGAGCTCGGTTCCTTTTCTTCGCTGAAGGATGCGCCGATGCCGCCAGGCGTCGATTCGAAAACCATCAAGGCCTGGTACCCCGACGACGACGAGGTCGCGAAAGTCGTCAAGGCGTGGACCGACGATTGGAACAAGGCGTACGGCTACCGGCAATAAGAGCGTCGTTCTTCCGCTCCGCCTTCTTCTGCTCCGCACGTCCCATCGCGATGCGGTGGTTCGTTGTGGTCGCCCGCATCAATCCGGTGGTCGCCACGCAGAGGACCACCCTATCATTCCGCAACAATCAAGGGAGGCCACCATGCTCACCGTTACCCGCGACATGATTCTGCCGACGACCATTACCGGCTCCTATCCGCGGCCGTTGTGGTTCGACCGCAGCCTCGATGGCCGGCCGTTCAAGTCGGCGCTGGGCGACTCGTTGTTTCGCGAGCAGTACATGGATGCCGTCGCCAGCATCATCACCGAGCAGGAAATGGCCGGCCTCGACATCGTGACCGACGGCGACAGCCGCTTCGACCTCACCGTGGGCGGCAAGTCGTGGTTCTTCTATCCGATCGAGCGCATGGGCGGCATCGAGGGCCATCGCGATTTCTCGCGCGGCTGGATGGCCCGCCACGGCCTGCGCCCGGGCAAGATCCTTTGGGAAGTGCAGGAAGCCTATCAACCCGGCGTCGTAAAGGAGAAGCTGACGCGCGGGCCGCTGGAATACGCAGCCCTCTGGCAGCTCGCCCAGCGCCTGAGCAACCGGCCGGTGAAGTTCGGCGCCATCTGCGCGCCCGCCATCGCGTCGATGCTCTGGAACGAGCACTACGCCGACGACAAGGACATGATCCTCGACCTCTGCGACATCATGAACGAAGAGCTGAAGGAAGTGGCGGCCGCCGGCTGCCCGCTGATCCAGGTCGAGGAGCCGCCGCATCACAGCCGCGCCCTGCAGGAGAACACGACCGACGCCGACCTCGAGTTCCAGACCATGGCGTTCAATCGTCAGCTCAAGGACGTCAACGCCGAGATTTGGGTGCACACCTGCTGGGGCAACCCCAACCAGCAGCGCGTCCACTGGAACGTGCCGAGCTACGAACGCGCACTGCCGCACCTGCTCCAGCTCAATTGCGATGTGCTGACCATCGAGTGCGCCAGCTCCGACGGCAAGGACCTGCCGCTGTTCAAGCACATCAAGACCGACAAGAAGATCGGCATCGGCGTGGTCAATCACTGCAACACGGTGGTCGAGCCGGTCGAGCATGTCGCCGCGCTGATCCGCAAGGCGCTGGAATACATCCCCAAGGAGCAGCTCGTCATCAGCACCGACTGCGGCTTCGGCCGCGAAGGCCTGTCGCGCCGCATCGCGTTCTACAAGTGCGTGGCGCTGGTCGAAGGCACCAACATCGTCCGTCGCGAACTCGGCCTGCCGGAAGCGCGCGTCCGCGCGGCCGATCCCCAGCTCTGGTTCGCCGGCAAGGAATTGCTGCGCTGACTTAGCCCCTGCCCGCCAGCGCCCTGTTCTCCAGCCGGCTGAGCAGCCGCACCAGCGGCCACAGGATCAGGAAGTAGATCACCGCCGCCATCACGATCGGTGTCGGGCTGAAGCTGGCGCTCTGGGCCTGCCGGGCCTGGTAGAGCAGCTCGGGCACGGCCACGACGCTGCCGAGGCTGGTGAGCTTCACCACTTCGAGCGTGTTGCTCAGCAGGTCGGGCATGACGTTGCGGATCGCCTGCGGCAGCACGACGTAGATCATCGCCTGTGCCCCCGACAGGCCGGTCGAGCGCGCCGCCTCGATCTGGCCGCGGGGCACCGAATCGATGCCGGCGCGCAGGATCTCGCCGTAATAGGCGCTGTTGTTCAGCATGAAAGCCACCGCCACACAGGTGAAGCCGCCGAGTTCGAGCCCGGCGAACGGCAGGCCGGCGAACAAAAGCACCAGCAGGACCAGCGGCGGGAAGGCGCGGAAGAAATCGACCCAGGCCATCAGCGGCCAGCGTACGGCACGGCTCTTCGACTGCGCCATGACGGCGAGGCCAAGGCCGCTCAGGAAGCCCAGCGGCACGACCATCAGCGACAGCAGGATCGTGTTCAGCAGCCCGTCGATGACGATCGGCATCGCGCTGGCGGCGATGTCGGCGTTGAAGAAACTGTCGACTATCTCTTCCATGAATACTTCGTTTCGATCCAGCGCGCCGCGATGACCACCGGAATGAACAGGATGAGATAGGCCGCCGATCCCAGGATCAGCGGCGAGGGATTGTAGGAATTCGAGACAGCCGACGAGGCCATGCCGAGGATCTCGTGCAGCGCCACCACGGTGCCGAGCGCCGTGCCCTTGGTGATGGCGATGGTACGGTTGGTGAGCGGCGCGATGGTGAGCCGGAGCGCCTGTGGTAGGATGACGTTGATCAGCGTCGGGCCGAAGCCGAGGCCGGTCGAGCGTGCCGCCTCCCATTGGCCCTTATGGATCGAGGTGATGCCGGCCCAGAAGATCTCCTCCGAGAAGGCCATCAGCACCAGCGACAGCGACAGCCACGTCGACATGAAGCCGGACGGCGACCAGCCGGCCGACGGCAGGCCGAAATACAGCAGGACGATGATCACCAGCGGCGGTAACGAGCGCAGCACATCGACCACGAAGATGATCAGCAGGTTGAGCGGCCGGATCGACAGCGAGCGCACCAGCGCCAGCAGCAGGCCAGCGAGGATGCCACTGAAGACGATGAGGATCGCCAGCTCTATGGTCAGCAGCGTGCCCGCCACGATGTCCGGCAGGTACTTCGCCATGACCTTCGCGTTGAAGAAGGCGTCGAGGAACTTGTCCCAGCCGGTCATGCGCCGGACCCGGAGTGGCGCGCTCCCATGAGCATGATCAATGCTGCTGGATCTGGCCGATGAAGGCCCGGGTGCGGTCGTGGGCCGGCGTATCGAAGATCGCGGCGGGCGGTCCCTGCTCCACGATCAGTCCGTCGTCCATAAAGATCACTCGGTCGGCGGCGTTCTTGGCGAAACTCATCTCGTGGCTGACCACGATCATGGTCATGCCGCTCTCGCGCAGGTCGCGCATGACGGCGAGCACCGAGCCCACGAGTTCGGGATCGAGCGCACTGGTCGGCTCGTCGAACAGCATGACGCGCGGCTCGAGCGCGATCGAACGCGCAATGGCGACCCGCTGCTGCTGGCCGCCCGACAGTTCGGCCGGCCGATGATGCGCGCGGTCGGCGAGGCCCACGCGCGCGAGCGCCGCGTGCGCAAGCTGCTCGGCCTCCACCTTGCCCTTCCCCGCCACTTTGCGCAGCGCCAGCATCACGTTACCCAGCGCCGTCATGTGCGGATAGAGATTGA
This sequence comes from Enhydrobacter aerosaccus, assembly GCA_903832005.1. Taxonomy (GTDB): domain Bacteria; phylum Pseudomonadota; class Alphaproteobacteria; order Reyranellales; family Reyranellaceae; genus Reyranella; species Reyranella aerosaccus_B. Next base: position 6,733 of record CAIKZO010000151.1, read on the forward strand.
ACGACTGGAACACCATGCCGATGTGCTGGCGCGCATGGTTGATGTCGGTCTTCGGGCTCAGCATGTCGATGCCAGCCACCTCGATGCTGCCGGAGCTCGGTTGCTCCAGCCGGTTGAGGCAGCGCAGCAGGGTCGACTTTCCCGACCCCGACGGGCCGATCACGAACACCAGTTCCCGTTCGGCCACCTCCAGATCGACACCCTTCAGGACGTGGAGGTGACCGAAATGCTTATGAACGCCGTACGCTTTGACGATAGACGTCATTAGCCGCAGTGCAGCTCGTGCGGAGTCGCGTCATATCCCGGCATGTCCGGAACGCCGTAGCCCGGCGTCACGGTGCGCTCGAGGCCGTCGGCCTCTGACGGTCCGATCCACTTCTCGTAGAGCTTCACCAGACTGCCGTCCTTCTTCATGCAGTCGAGCGCATCCTGGAGCTCGGCGCGCAGCTTGGGATTGTCCTTAGGGATGGCCGCGGCCCAATGGAGCTTCTGGTCCTTGAGCGCGAGGTCGGCCACGAAGTTCGGCGTCTGCTTGGCGATGTACTGGACCGAAGTGTTGCCGACGAAGGTAGCGTAGGCACGACCCGACAGGACGGCCTGCACCGCATCGGCCTGGCTGTCATAGGCCTGCACCTCGAAGCCGATCTCCTGGCCCTTGGTCTTGCTGATCGTCTCGTACGGCGTGCCCTTGTTCACGGCCACGGCCTTGCCCTTGAGATCGGCCCAGCCGGTCAGCGGCTTGCTGCCCTTCTTGATGCCGAACTGGAAGTAGGTCCACAGGTAGCCCGCGGTGAAGAGCATGTTCTCGGCACGCTCCTTGGTCACGGTGGTCGGCGCGGCGATGAAGTCGTAGCGGCCGGATGCCATGCCCGGCACCAGGGTCGAGAAGCTCACCGCGTCGATCGTGATCGGGCGCTTCATGCGCTTGGCGACCTCGGTGAAAAGATCGACGTTGAAGCCTTGGATGCCGCCGCCCGGCTTCGGGAAGGCGTGCGGCGGAAAGGTGCCGTCGACACCGGTGCGCAGCGGCTTGCCTTCTTGCGCCAGAACCGGCGACGCGCACAGCAGAATGGCTGCCGCGACGGCCGCGAAACGTTGAATCATCGTGATTTCCTCTCTCTTCATCCCAGGCGCCGACGTTAGAACAGTGGTTGTTGATTAGCAATTTAGGGGCCATCGCCCCCATGTCAGTCGCACTTGAGCGCGTGCGGCGTCGGATCATAGCCCGGGAAGCCCTCGACGCCGTAGCCTGGCGTGATGGTGCGCTCGAGCGCATCAGGTTCCGGCGTACCCATCCACTTCTCCGAGATCTTCACCAGCGTGCCGTCCTTCTTCATGCAGTCGATGATGTCCTGCAACTGGGCGCGCAGCTTCGGATTGTCCTTCGGCACCGGCGTGGCGTAGTAGAGTTTCTGCTCCTTGAAGGCGAGATCCGGAACGAACATCGGATTCACCTTGGCCGTGTAGGCGATCGACGTATTGCCGACCAACGTGGCGTAGGCGCGTCCGGAGAGCACCGCCTGGGCGGCGTCGGTCTGGGTGTCGTAGGCCTGCACCTCGAAGCCGATCTCCTGCGCCTTCGCCTTGCTCGCGATTTCGTAGGGCGTGCCCTTGTTGACCGCGACGGCCTTGCCTTTGAGGTCCGCCCAGCCCTTGATCGGCGCCGAGCCCTTCTTGATGCCGAACTGCAGGTAGACCCAGAGATAGCCGGCGGTGAACAGCATTGCGTCGGCGCGTTCCTTGGTCACCGGCGTGGGCGCGGCGATGAAGTCGTAGCGGCCCGCCAGCATGCCCGGGATCAGCGTCGAGAAGCTCACCGAGTCGATCGTGATCTCGCGCTTCAGCCGCTTGGAGACTTCGGCGAACATATCGATCTGGTAGCCCTGCAGGCCGCCGCCCGGCTTCGGAAACGAGTGCGGCGCAAACGTGCCATCGACGCCGGTACGCAATGGTTTCTCTTGAGCCAGCGCCGGCGAAGCGCACAGCAGAATTGTCGCTGCCAGCGCGGCGAAACGTCGTGTCATTTTCAACAACTCCCTGCTCGAGCCCGAGACCCGGTCGGCAGTTGCTGAAAAGCAATTTAAGGGCCATGTTTCCTCGATGGAACGCATCCTCGTCATCAATCCCAATTCGTCGCAGACCGTCACCGATGGCATCGACCGCGCGATGGAGCCGCTGCGCATCCCGGGCGGTCCCGCCATCGAGTGCATGACGCTCAAGGAAGGCCCGCCGGGCATCGAGAATCAGGCGCATGTCGAAAGCGTCGTGCTGCCGCTCAGCCAGATGGTGAAGAGCCGCGACAACGATTGCTCGGCCTTCGTGATCGCGTGCTACTCCGATCCCGGCCTGCATGCCGCGCGCGAAGTCACGACCAAGCCGGTGCTGGGCATCGCCGAGTGCGGGATCATGACCGCGATGACGATCGGCCAGCGCTTCGGCGTGATCTCGATCCTGAAGAAATCGATTCCGCGCCACCTGCGCTATGTCGGCCAGATGGGCGTGAGCGACCGCATGGCTGGCGACCGCGCGATCGGCCTCGGCGTCACCGAACTCTCCGACGAGGCGCGCACCTTCATCCGCATGGCCGAAGTCGCCGTCGAACTGCGCGACGAAGACGGTGCCGATGTCATCGTGATGGGCTGCGCCGGCATGGCCCGTTACCGCGAACGCCTCCAACGCCACGTCGGCCTCCCCGTCGTCGAACCCAGCCAGGCCGCCGTCTCGATGGCGATCGGACGGTCCCGCCTCAACTGGTGAGTCGGCGTAGCCCGGCAGCGATATCGTCGAGGCACTGGTAGCCCAGCGCCAGGCGGGATTCGTGGGTGGCGCTGTTGATGTGCGGCGTCAGGAAGACGGTGTCGAGTTCGGCGAGGCGGCGATTGAAATCCGGCTCCTTTTCGAACACGTCGAGGCCCGCGCCGCCGAGGCGTCCCTGCTCCAGCAGATCGATCAACGCGACCTCGTCGACAAGTCCGCCCCGCGCGCAGTTGATCACGATCGCGCCGGGCGGCAGCAGGCCGAGCCGGCGGCGGTCGAGGATGTGCCGTGTGCTCGGATCGAGCGGCGTGTGGACACTGACGAAATCGCAGGACGGCAGCATCGCGTCGAGTTCGGTGAAGAAGGTGGCGCCGCGATCTTCGCCCGCGGGTGGCCGCGCAAGGTCGTGGCAAAGCAGCTTCATGCCGAAGCCGCGTGCGCGATCGGCGACGGCCCGGCCGATCCGGCCGAAGCCCACGATGCCCAGCGTCTTGCCCGAGACTTTGGTGCCCAGCCCCTCGCCCATGGTGCGTGTCGCCCAGGTGCCGTCGTGCATGGTGCGGACATGCCGTGCGAAACCGCGCGCGGCGCTGATGATCAGGCCAAAAGCAAGATCGGCGACGCAGGCCGTCACCACGTCGGGCGCGCAGGTCACCGCGATGCCGCGCGCTTTCGCGGCCTCGAGGTCCGCATGGTCAAGGAAGCTGCTGGCGGAAGCCGCGACCTTCACGCTGGCCGGCAGCGCCGCCACGAAGGCCGCATCGAACTTGAAGGTCGAGGTGAAGAAGATTGCGTCGGCCTTGTGATCGGTCACGAGCTTCAGCGCCTCGTCGGGCGGAAGCTGGCGATCGAGATAGACCGTGTCGAACTCGCGCCGCGCGCGCTCGACGACCGGCATGTAGGCGCGCCGGATGAAGGCCAGGCGGGGCTTGGTCATTCGACGACGATGTGGGCTTTGCTGGCCACGCTCTTCCATAGCGCGGTGTTGGCGCGGATCGTGTCGGCCATGTCCCGCGGCGTGGTCCAGTCCGCCTGCATGCCGAAGCTCGCGAGCTTCTCGACGACCTCGGGCGTGGTCAGGATGACCTTCAGGGTCGCGTTGAGGTCGGCCACGATCGCGGGATCAAGCTTGGCCGGGCCGAAGAAGGCGGCCCACGGCCGCATGTCGAAGTCGGGATAGCCCTGCTCGGCCATCGTCGGGATGTCGGGCATCGCGGTCATGCGCTGCTTGCGCGGCACCGCGAGGGCCCGGAGCTTGCCCGTCTTGATCAGCGGGATGGCGACGTTCGAGCTGACGAAGCCGACGCCCAGCGTGCCCGCCATCATGTCGGAGGCGACCGGCGCATCACCACGATAGGGCACGTGCACGATGTCGATGCCGGCCATCGATTTGAACCACTCGGTGCCGACATGGTTCATCGCGCCGATTCCCGCGGTGCCGTAGCTCAGCTTGCCCGGATTGGCCTTGGCGTAGGCCACGAAGCCCTTCACGTCGGTGAACGGCAGCTCGGGATTGGCGCACAGGATCAGATCGAAATAGGCGACCGTCGAGACAGGTGCCAGGTCATGCAGCGTATCGAACGCGGGCTGCGCCATCACCGCCTGGTAGATCGTGTAGCCCGCGCTGCCGTGCATCAGCAGCGTGTAGCCGTCGGGCGGTGCGCTCATCACCGCCTGGACACCGATCGCCCCGTTGGCACCCGGCTTGTTCTCGATGACGAAGCTCTGGCCGTAGTGCGTCGTCAGCTTCTCGCCGACAAGGCGCGCCAGCACATCGACCGGGCCGCCGGGCGGATAGGGCACGACCAGCCGCACCGGACGGTCGGGCCACGCCGCCGCCGCCGGCGAGACGACGCCCAGCACGGACGACAGTGCGAGCACTGCGGCGAGGAAGAGCGCCCTCATACCGATGCCTCGCGCTTGGCCCACAGCGGACTGACGCTGCGTTCGAGGTTCTCGCGGTAGGCATCTTCCCAGCCCTGCGTCTCGGGCGCCATGAACGCGCCGGAGCGCGCGTCGCGGCAGAAATCCGGTCGATCGACACCCGGCGGCGCCGTGCCCTGCTCTTTGAAAGCGCGTGCCACGTTCAGCAGCCGGCGGCGCGTCATGGTGATCATGCGATCCGACGGCGCCAGATGCTCGCGCGTGCGATCGACGATCTCGCCCATGCTCTCGGTCACCGCCTGGTCCTGCGCCACCAGCCCCTGGATACCGCTGTAGACGCCGCCTTCCTGTAGCGCGCGATCGAGCTGGTAGTCGTTGGCAAGGCTCGCCTTCAGCCGCCAGCGGCCGTGCCAGCCGCTTTCCTGCGGCAGGTACTCCATCGGCGAGACGCTACCCGGGATCGGGCTGCCGTCCTTCAGCGTGCGCAGCGCCGGGGTGCGCTTGGTCCAGAAGAAGGTGAAGACCATCGTGTGCGTGTCGTCCATCGGCACCCAGATGCCGGCCTGCACGTGGTCGGCGAAGGTGCCGTCGGGCGGCAGAGTGATGAACGGGAAGATGAACTGTGAGAAGCGGTAGTAGACCTGCCCGTCCGCCGCCGGCCGGTAAGCGGCGTACATCGTGCCCCAGTCGGTCTCCTTCACGTGATAGCGCGGCGCACGGTCGGTGAGGTTGTAGCGGTGCATCGTGTCGGCCACGTCCTCGGGCTGGGTGGCGCCCAAGTGCAGGAAACTGAAGTGCGAGGTATCGATGTCGCCTTCCAGCGCCTGCAGCCAGTTGCATTCGCGCTGGTGGCAGCGCACGACCCGCTCGCTCTTCTCCATTGCGAGGCTCTCGATCTCGGGGAACGGCGGCGGCTCCGCGCGCGATCCGAGATAGGCCCACACCAGCCCGCCGCGCTCCTTCACCCGATAGACGTCGGACTTCACCTTGTCGGTGAACTGCTGGTCGTCGGGCAGGTTCGGCATGTCCAGGCAGTTGCCGTCGACGTCGAATTTCCAGCCGTGATAGATGCAGCGCAGCCCATCCCCCTCAGCGCGGGCAAAGAACAGCGACGCACAGCGATGCGGGCAGCGGTGGTCCATGACCCCCACGCGGCCGTCCTTGTCGCGGAAGGCGATCAGCTTCTCGCCCAGCAGCAAAAGCCGCATCGGCGGCGCGCCCGGCTCCAATTCCGACGAGAGACAGGCCGGCAGCCAGTATTCCCGCATCATGTCGCCCATCGGCGTGCCCTTGCCGACCTGCGTCAGGATTTCATTGTCATTGGCCGACGCCATCTGCTATTCCTTTAGTTCGAACAACGAACATTCGTTCGATAATGAAGATTAGGGCGGGACATACCGCCGGTACAGAGGGAACAGCGCAAATGCCGCGGATCAGCGAAGCCGCCCGTCTCCGCCGGGCGGATGTTGCAGGCAGTGAATTCGTCGAAGCGCTCGCGCGCGGGCTCGAGATCATCTCGGCCTTCGGTCGCGAGCAGAAGCAGCTCAGCCTGAGCGACGTGGCGCGCGCCACGAAACTTCCAAAGGCCAGCGTGCGACGCATGCTGCACACGTTGATGTCGTTGGGCTACGCCGCCACCGACGGCCGCGTCTTCCGGCTGACGCCGCGCGTGCTGACTCTGGCCAGCGACTATCTCGGCTCCAACAAGGTCTCGACCGTTGTCCAGCCGACCTGTCAGCGTATCGCTGCCGAGACCGGCCGCTCGTGCTTCGTGGCGGTGCTGGAAGGCCACGACATCGTGGTGATCGCGCACGGCCTGCCCGACCATCCGATGGACCTGTCGCCCGGCATCGGCTTGCGCCTGCCCGCCTTCTGCACGGCCGCCGGCCGCGCCATCCTGTCGACCCTCGACGAAACCGCACTCGATGCCTGGCTGGCTGCGCTCGAGCCGCTCCCGGTCACCCGCTTCACGCCGACCACGCCGGAGGCCATCCGCAAGACGATCGACGACGCCCGCGAGCGCGGCTACGGCGCCACCGAACAGGATGCAAAGCTGGGCGATTGCGCGCTGGCCGTGCCGCTGAAGCGCTACGACGGCCGCACCATCGCGGCGCTGAACGTGACCAGTTCGATCCACGACCCGCAGACCGACAAGCGGCTCGCCTTGTTGCGCGCCGCCGCCAAGGACCTCGAGCCGCAGCTCTTCTGAGGCCTATTCCGCCGCCGCGGCCTTCACGACCGGCGCCGCCGGGAACTCCATCCGGTCGTCGGTGCGGCAGTAGCGATCGACGAACATGCGGCCGACCGGATGATACTTTTCGGTGTAGACACGCATCGCCTTGGGGTCCCACAGTTCGTCGCGGATGTGGAAGCGCGTACCCTCGCCGATCACCAGCTGGCGGTCATCCTTCACGTTGAGGATCTGCCAGGTCTTGCATTCCATCGACCACGGCGCGTCGGCCAGCCGCGGCGGCTTAATGTCGACCGACGGCGCGAGCTTGAGGCCGAGGTAATCGGGCTCGCCGACGTTGGGCGGAAAGTCGCCGCTCGAATTGTGCATCTTCAGCGCCAGCGGCTCGTCGGTAATGTTGACGACGAACTCGCTGGTCCGCTGGATGTTGAGCCATGTGTCCTTGAGCCGTCCGTCCGGCCGCTTATTGATCGCGAACATGATCAGCGGCGGATCCTCCGCGAAGACGTTGAAAAAGCTGAACGGTGCTGCGTTCACCACCCCGGTCGGACCGATCGTCGTCACCCAGGCGATCGGGCGCGGCACGATGAAGGCGGCCAGGATCTTGTAGCGCTCATGCGGCGCCACGTCGGTTGCTGCGTATTGCATCGCGAGTTCCTCAGTTGGCCAGGTCGATCTCGACGCCGGTGCGCTCGGAGATCAGCTTGTAATGCTCGGGACGGCGGTGCTTGGCGAAGTTGAAGGTCGTGTTGCGGATGTACTCGCCCAGCGCCAGGTCGCAATCGTAGGAGATGACCTCGTCCTCCTCGGTCGTGCCCTTGGCCACGACTTCGCCGGTCGGCGCCACGATCACCGAGCCGCCGTGCAGCCAGAATCCGTCTTCCTTGCCGGCCTTGGCCGTGGCCACGACCCAGATGCCGTTCTGATAGGCCGCCGCCTGCAGCGACAGCATGTGATGGAACACGCGCAGGTATGGCGGCTCGTGCGGCGCATAGACGTTGTCGCTCGGCGTGTTGTAGCCCAGTACCACCATCTCCGCGCCCTTCAGGCTCATGACGCGGAAGGTCTCGGGCCAGCGGCGATCGTTGCAAATGCACTGACCAATGCGCACCTCTTCCTTGAACATCTTCCAGACGTTGAAGCCGAGATCGCCGACCTCGAAATACTTCTTCTCGAGATGCTGGTACGGCACGTTCGGACGATGGTCGTCATGGCCCGGCAGATGGACCTTGCGGTACTTGCCGATCATCCGGCCGTCGGGACCGACGAGGATCGAGGTGTTGAAATGGTGCGCCTTGCCGCCCTCTTCCTCACGCTCGGCATAGCCCAGGTAGAAGCCGATGCCCTTGGCCCGCGCCAGCTCGAACAACGGCGCCGTCTCCGGACTGGGCATCTGGTTCTCGAAATACTTTTCGACCTGGTTCGGGTCGTCCATCCAGTAGCGCGGGAAGAAAGTGGTGAGCGCCAGCTCGGGGAACACCACGAACTTCGAGCCGCGCGAATCGGCCTCCTTCAGCATCTCGATCATCCGCTTCACCACGCTGGCGCGGCTGTCGGCGAGATTGATGGGACCCAGCTGGGCGGACGAGACTTTCAGACGACGGGACACTGGCGGGTCTCCTGTACACGGCTTTGGACGGAAGCCCGCACCCTAAGAGAGGACCGACTCCGCCGCAACGAGCACGGCGGTTGATCGCAATCCGTCGAGTGCTAAAATTGCCGCGGGTGCAGGGGGTTTTGAGGGTGTCGGTTTATCGGCGTTTCCTGGCGGCAGCCCTCGTGGCGGCGACCGGTCTGCTTGCGACCGTGGCAGAGGGGCATGCGGAGCGGCGCATCGCGCTGGTTATTGGCATGTCGCAATACCAGAACGTGCCCAAGCTCCTCAATCCGCCACACGATGCGCAGGAAGTGTCGGCGGCTCTACAGAGCGTCGGCTTCGATTCTGTGACGATCAAGACGGAGTTGACCCGCGAGCAACTGGTTACCGCCTTGCGAGACTTCGCCGCCGAAGCCGACCAGGCTGATTGGGCCATGGTCTATTTTTCCGGCCACGGCATCGAGATCGGCGGCGTAAACTACCTGATCCCGATCGACGCGCGCCTCAAGGTCGACCGTGACGTCGAATATGAAACCGTCGACCTCAACAAGGTGCTGACGGCTGTAGCTTCCTCTCACAAGCTCCACATCGCCGTCCTCGACGCCTGCCGCGACAATCCCTTTGCCGCACGCATGACCCGCTCGATCGCAACCCGATCGATCAGCCGTGGCTTGTCGGCTGTGGAACCGGACCCAGGCACTCTCGTCGTCTATGCGGCCAAAGCGGGTCAGGTGGCCTTGGACGGCGATGGCGGCAACAGTCCGTTTGCCAGCGCTTTGGTGAAGCGGTTGCGTACGCCCAACCTCGAGATCCGGCGCCTGTTCGACCTCGTGCGCGACGATGTGATCGAGCAGACAAGTCGACAGCAGCAGCCCTTCTCCTACGGCTCGCTGCCGGGCCGTGAGGATTTCTATTTCATGAGAGCGGCGGCCACCGCGCCTCTGCCCTCACCCACCCCAGCCCCCGACAACGGCCAGTTCGACAAATTGAGCGCCGAGTTGCGGCAGATGCGTGAGGAACTGGCCGCAGCGAAGAAGGCAGCAGAGACAGCAGCGAAACCGCCCCCCGCCACGCCGCCGCCTGCGCAAACACCGGCGCCAACGTCTGCTCCGGTCCCATTTCCTGCTCCACGGGGCTCCTACGGTCCCTCCGCCGCGGACGAATTCGTCCTCCATCTCAGCCCGCTCGACCGCACCCACGTCCAGGTCGCATTGACCTCGCTCGGGTTCGATACGCAAGGCAAGCATGGCACATTCGACCAACGCACGCGCCTGATGATCGCCGCTTGGCAGACCACCCGTCATCGCGAGCAAACCATGTTTCTGAACGACGCGCACTATCGCGCCCTGCTGCAGGAGGGCGCTGCGGCCGTGAGTAAATACGACGAAGACCAGAAGAGATCGCAGAATTCACCGGGGAGCGTCAGCACGCCGAGCGCTGCTCCGAGCACTCCGACTACTCCGACTACTCCACCACCGCTGCCGAGCAATTGGATCGAGTACCGCTCACCCAAGGAGCAAGGCCAGTCCTATCGCATCCTGTTTCCAGGCAAGCCGACAGGAGACGTTCAACTCGTCTCCAAGACCGGCACCAACCTCTTGAGCTATTCCCAGACATACAAATCTCCAGCTGAAGAGTTGATCCTAAGCGCGAGCTACATCGATATTGCGGGCATCGTGGCCGCCGACGTCTACCGGCTTTTTGTCAACGACATGCGCAAGTTCGGGCAAGTTGTCGAAGAGAAAAACGTGACCGTGGCCGGCTTGCCAGCATTCCGCCTGCGCCTGAACGCAAGGCTGCAGGCCTATGCCCTGCTGCTGGTCAAAGGGAACCGCTCCTACACGATCCAATGCTACGCGCCGATTGACGGATCGCGCCAATCGGAGTGTGAGCGCTTCCTTGCGTCGTTCGCCCCGCTCTAGAACAGCGGCTTGAGACCGAATTTCGACATGGCTTTCATTTCCGGCGCGGCATTGCCGAGCGGCTTGGAACTGTCAGGCGAGGCGCAGGGCAGGAACTTGCCCGAACCGCGCTCGGCGTTGAGCTTGCCGCCCTCGACGACGACGCGGCCGCGGCTGATCACCGTGACCGGCCAGCCCTTGATCTGGCGACCCTCGTATGGCGTGTAGCCGACGTTGTCGTGGAGGTCTGTCCACTTCACCGTGATGTCCTTGTCGGCATCCCAGATCGCGAGATCGGCGTCGGAGCCGACGGCGATCGTGCCTTTCTGCGGGTAGAGGCCGTAGAGGCGCGCGTGGTTGGTCGAGCCGAGCTGCACGAACTGCTGCATCGTGATGCGCCCCTTCTGCACGCCTTCGCTGAACAGCAGCGGCAGGCGCAGCTCAATGCCCGGCACGCCGTTGGCCATCTCCTTGAAGGTGGTCTTGTCGCCCTTCGGGATCTTGCCGCCTTCGTTGAACTGATACGGCGCGTGGTCGGACGAGAAGGTCTGGAACGTGCCGTCCTTCAGCCCCTCCCACACGGACTCCTGCGCGGCGGAATCGCGCGGCGGCGGCGAGCAGCTCCACATGGCGCCCTGCACGCCGGGCTTGTCCATGTCGTCGGCGGTGAGCGCAATGTACTGCGGGCAGGTCTCGCCGTAGATCTTGAGGCCCTTCTTCTGTGCCTGGCGGATCGTCTCAATCGCCTCGATCTCCGACACGTGCACGATCAGCATCGGCGCGTCGACCAGCCGTGCCAGCGAGATCGCGCGGTTGGTGGCCTCGGCCTCGGCCACGCGCGCATGCGCGATGGCGTGAAACTTCGGCGCGCCATGGCCCTGCTCGACCAGGTGATGCGCCAACCACTGGATCATGTCGTGGTTCTCGGCATGCACCATCACCAGCGCGCCGTCCTTGCGGGCGAGCGCCAGGATGTCGAGCATCTGGTAGTCGCTCACCTTCATGGCGTCGTAGGTCATGTAAATCTTGAACGAGGTGTAGCCGTCGCGGATCAGCGCCGGCAGCTCCTGGCCCAGCGCCTGCGGTGTCGGATCGGTCACGATCAGGTGGAAGGCGTAATCGATCACGGCCTTGGGCGTCGCGGCCTCGTGATAATCCTTCACCACCTGGCGCAGCGACATGCCGCGATGCTGGGCCGCGAACGGGATCACCGTCGTCGTGCCGCCGAACGCGGCCGAAACGGTGCCGCTGTAGAAGTCATCGGCGCACATGATGCCGAAGCCGGATTTCTGCTCGATATGGGCGTGGCTATCGATGCCACCAGGCAGCACGAACTTGCCGCCGGCGTCGATCTCGCGAGCACCCTTGCCCTTGATGCCGGGCTCGATGGCGGCGATCACGCCGTCCTTGACGGCGATGTCGCCCTCGATCTGGCGGTCTTCGTTGACGATCTTGCCGTTGCGAATAATCAAATCGTAGTCAGCCATTTTCCCCTTACTCCGCCGCCAGCTTCGCACCGCGCCCAGATGCGGCGAGGCGACGTTCCATGCGTTTAATCATAGTGTCGAGTTCCGTCTTGTCCGTCGCCGTCAGCGACGAGCCCGGCGCGCGCTGCTTCGGGCTCTTGATCGCGCCCCGTTGGAACAGCACTTCCTTGCGAAGCGCGAGGCCGATCGCCGGCTGCACCTCGTGGCGCACTAGCGGCAGGTAGATGTCGAACAAATCCTCGGCCTCCTCCGCCTTGCCGGCAACAAAAAGGTCGTACACCTCGACCAGCATCTCGGGCCAGGCGAAGCCGGTCATTGCACCATCGGCGCCGCGGCGCATCTCTTGCGGATAATAGAGCCCGCCGTTGCCGACCAGGATCGAGACGCGGCGGCGACCGGGCTTCTTCTCGCCCTCGCGCACCTTCGTGAGCTTGGCGAGGCCCGGCGCATCCTCGTGCTTCAGCATCACGAGTTGCTTGAAGTCGTCGACCAGCCGTTCGAACACGTTGACCGGCAGGTAGACGCCGGTGGTCTGCGGGTAATCCTGGTAGACGACGGGAATGTCCGGCCCCAGCGCCTGGAAGGCCTGCGCATAGTAATTGTAGATGCCGTCATCGCCCTTGAGGCCCGGCGGCGGCGCCACCATCACGCCCGAGGCGCCCGCGATCATCGCCTCGTGGCTGAGTCGGCGGACATTCTCGAGGCCGGCATGGCTCACGCCCACGATCACCTGCTTGTCGCCGGCACGCGCGATCACGCGATTGACGACGGAGATCGATTCATCGGCGGTCAGCTTGTGCGCTTCACCCATCATGCCCAGCAAGGTGAAGCCGTGGACGCCGCTTCGCAGGTAGAAATCAGTGAGCGTATCGAGGCTCTCCAGGTCGAGTGCGCCATCGTCCGTGAACGGAGTGGCGGCGATGATGTAGACGCCCTTGGCGCTTTCACTCAGTTTCTGCATGGACATGGCATCTTGCTCCTCGGCGCAAATCTTGCAGCGATCATGCCAGCCACGTTACCATCCCGGAAGGGGAGCAGCTTCGAGCCAAATGGCGCGCCATATCGCCCACCGATTGATGATTTCGCTGCCAGTCCTGCTCGGGGTGCTGATGATCGGCTTCCTTTTGCTGCAGGTTGTCCCCACCGACCCCGCGACCGTTTCCGCCGGTCCCAGCGCCACCAAGGCCGACATCGCGGCGATCCGCCTGCAGATGGGCCTCGACCAGCCGATCTGGCTGCAATTCTTCAAGTACATCACCCGCGTCCTCCAGCTCGATCTCGGCCGGTCGATGATCTCCAATCGCGCCGTCGTCGACGAGATCGGCTTTACCCTGGGACCGACCGTCGAACTGATGTTCGCCAGCCTGATCTGGGCCGCCCCGCTCGGCATCCTGCTGGGCAGCCTCGCCGCCCGCCGCCACGGCTCGTGGATCGATCGCGCGATCATGGCGCTGTCGGTAATGGGCGTGTCGGTGCCCGTCTTCTGGATTGGCCTCATGCTGATCCAGCATGTCGGTGGCGCGGGCCTGCTGCCGTTCCAGGGTCGCGACGGTCCGCTTTGGACGCTCGCGGGTCTCAAGAGCATCGTCCTGCCAGCCGTCACCTTGGGCTCGGTCTTCGTCGGTCCGGTGGCGCGCATGACCCGCACCTCGATGCTCGAGACGTTGGCGGCCGACTACGTGCGCACGGCGCGCGCAAAAGGCCTGACGGAGTGGAAGGTCACGATGCATCACGGGCTGCGCAACGCGCTGATCCCCGTCGTCACCCTGATCGGCCTGCAGATCGGCTTCCTGCTGGGCGGGTCGGTCGTCACCGAGACGATGTTCGCCTGGCCCGGCGTGGGACGCATGGCCGTCGGCGCCATCACCTCGAGCGACTTCCCCCTGGCCCAAGGCGCGATCCTGATCCTGGCCATCGGCTTCCTCAGCGTGAATCTGCTGGTCGACGTGATCTACGCCGGGCTCGATCCCCGCATTGGTTCGGCCGGCGGATGAGCGACCTCACCCTCGACCTGCAGGAGGGCGGCGCGCCGCGCACCAACAAGCCCGCCTGGCATCGGCTCCTCAAGGATCCCGCGGCCATGGCCGCCGCCATATTCCTCCTGCTGGTAGTGGGTGCCGCCCTGCTGGCGCCGTGGGTGGCGCCCAGCGATCCCTACGCCAGCAATCTCCGCCTGCGTCTTTGCCCGATTGGCGGCCCGCGCTGCCCGGGCCTGCTGCTCGGCACTGATCAGACCGGTCGCGACATGGTGAGTCGCCTGCTGTTCGGCCTGCGTGCCACCTTGATGCTGGGCTTCACCGCCGTCGCGATCGGCGGCGGATTCGGCGCGACCCTCGGCCTGCTCGCGGCCTTCTATCGTCGTCTCGACACGCCGATCATGCGCTTCGTTGACGTGCTGCTGTCGTTCCCGCCGATCCTGTTTGGCCTCGCCATCGCCGCCGTGATCGGCACCGGCCTCAACGGCCTCGTGGTCGCGCTCTGCATCACCGCGATTCCGTCGATCGCGCGCATCTCGCGCGGCGCCGCGCAGCAGGTCATGCACCAGGAATATATGGAGGCCGGCCGCTCGCTTGGCCTGGGCGACATGCGCCTCCTGTGGCGCTACCTCGCCGCCAACACCTGGCCCGTCATCCTGATCTACATGACCCTGCAGCTTGGCCAGGCGATCCTGCTGGGGGCGGCGCTGTCATTCCTGGGCCTGGGCGCCCAGCCGCCGACCGCGGAACTCGGCAGCATGGCCGCCGACGGCCGCAAGTTCCTGACCATCGCGCCGCATGTCTCGACCCTGCCGTGCGGGCTGATCTTTCTACTGGTCCTGGCTTTCAACGTCCTGGGCGATGCGTTGCGCGACGCACTCGACCCGCAACTGAGGCAATAGGAGGCGCGTATGGTGAAGCGTTTTGTTGCGACCGCGGTGGTGACCGCAGCGGCGGCTTTGGCGGTGGCCAGTCCGGCCTTCGCCCAGAAGACCGTGACGGTGCTGCGCGAGATCGACACAGACAAGTACGACCCGCAGAAGTCGACCTCCCGCTCGGGCGGCGAAGTCATGTACATGATGGGCGACACGCTGGTGAATCTCGACTTCGACATGAAGACGCTGAAGCCAGGCCTCGCCACGAGCTGGTCCGTCTCGCCCGACGGCCTCACCTATACGTTCAAGTTGCGCGACGACGTCAGCTTCTGCAGCGGCAAGAAGATGACCGCCAAGGACGTCGTGGCGACCTACGAGCGCTGGCTCGACCCCGAGACCAAGGGCCTCGTGAAATGGCGCATGGGCGACGTCGATAAGGTCACCGCGACCGATGACACCACGGTCGAGTACAAGCTCAAGAAGCCCTTCTCGGAGCTGCTCTACCAGATGACGCAGTACTTCCACACGATCATCAACATCGATCAGGCCAAACAGCTCGGCGCCGACTTCGGCGTGAAGGGCTTCGACGGCACCGGCCCCTACTGCTTCGAGAGCTGGACGCCGCGCGATTCGACAGTGCTCACCAAACATGCCGGCTACAAATGGGGTCCTGCGATCTATGACGCGACCGAGGCCCAGGTCGACAAGGTGATCTGGAAAATCATCCCGGAAGAAAACACCCGCGTGACTGCGCTGCAGACAGACGCGACAGCGGTCAGCCAGTACGTGCCCTATTGGTCGCTGAAGGACCTGATCGCCGACAAGAAGCTCTCGACCACCAAGGCCGAGAACTATTTCTGGAGCTACTTCATCGGCTTCAAGGTCGACCACGAGCTCGTCAACGACGTGAAGGTGCGTCAGGCGATGAACCTCGCGGTTGACCAGAAGGCGCTCACCGAGGCGGTGACGTTCGGCTTCGCCGAACCTGCCGACACCATGCTCGAGCCTGGCGTGCTCGACTTCGACCCCAAGCTCGACAAAGCCAAGTACGGCGAGAACACAAAGACGGCCGAGGCTCTGCTCGACGAAGCCGGCTGGAAGAAGGGTCCCGACGGCTTCCGCTACAAGGACGGCAAGAAGCTGGCCCCGGTGATCTACGGCATCGCGGGCCAGTTCAAGGAAGTGGCCGAAGCCGTCCAGGGCGACCTGCGCAAAGTGGGCATCGACCTGCAGATCCAGCTGTTCGACGCCACCGTCGCCTGGGGCAAGCTCGCCACGCAGGAGTTCGACGCCTTCGGCATGAGCTTCCCCTACGTCAGCGCCGGCGATGCGCTGAACCTCTACTTCCGGTCGGCGAACACGCCCACGCCCAATCGCATGAACTGGAAGGACAAGGAGACCGACGAACTACTCGACAAGGGCATGATGGCGACCGACGACGCCTCGCGCGCAGCGGCCTACAAGGCGGTGCAGGAGAAGCTGCATGACGCCTTCGTCTGGATCCCTCTCTATCACGAGCCGCTCTACGTGGTGGCGGGCTCGAAGCTGAAGCCCATCCGGGCGCACGGCAACTATGGCTGCGGCCTCTACAAGGGCCTGGGAATCGCATTCAAGTAAGACGAAGGGAAGAAACGTCCATGACAACGACCAAGATCGCCGGCCTCGACCATGTCGTGGCATGGGACGAATCCGAGCAGCGCCACATCTATCTCGACGGTGCCGACCTGGTGTACCGCGACAACGAGATCGTGCATGTCGGGCCGGGCTACGCCGGGCCGGTCGACGCGACGATTTCGGGCAAGGGATTCATGGCGATCCCGGGCCTCGTCAACGTGCACTCTCACCCCTTCTCGGAGCCGGCCAACAAGGGCCTCACCGAGGAGTACGGTTCGGACAAGCTGGGCCAGAGCTCGCTCTATGAATATCTTACGGTTTACGGCCTCAATCCCGAGGATGCCGGCCCCTCTTCCAAGGTCGCCGTGTCCGAGCTGCTGAAGAGCGGCGTCACGACCATCACCGATCTGTCGATGGCGCGACCCAACTGGGCCGACGAGCTCGCCTCGACCGGCATCCGCGCCGTCATCTGCCCGATGATGCGCGAGGCCGTCTGGTACACCAAGAACGGCCACACCGTGGAATACGCGTGGGACACAAAGGCCGGCGAGAAAGCCTTCGAGAATTCGATGAAGTCGCTCGACGAGGCGGCCAAGCATCCGAGCGGTCGCATCTCCGGCATGGTCGGACCGGCGCAGATCGACACCTGTGGCGAAGGCTTCTTCAAGGAGGCGCTGCAGGAAGCCAAGAAGCGCGGCCTGCCGATGCAGACGCACGCCTGCCAGGCCGTCGTCGAGTTCCACGAGATGGTACATCGTCACGGCAAGACGCCGATCGAATGGCTCGACTCAATCGGCGTGCTGGGACCCGACCTGATCATCGGTCACGGCATCTTCCTGAACGACCATCCGCAGATCCACTATCCGCATGCCAACGACTTCGAGATGTTGCGCGATTCGGGCGCGTCGGTGGCGCATTGTCCGACCGTGTTCGCGCGGCGCGGCATGGTGATGAACTCGATCGGCCGCTACATGAACGCGGGTATCACGGTCGGCATCGGCACGGACACCTTCCCGCACAACATGCTCGATGAGATCCGGCTGGTCTGCTACCTCGCCCGCGTCTTCACCATGAACTACAAGATGGGCACGACGCGGCATGCGTTCGAGGCGGCGACTGTCGGCGGCGCCAAGATGCTGCGCCGTCCCGATCTCGGCCGGCTGGCGCCGGGCGCCAAGGCCGACTTCTCGCTGGTCGACATGAGCCATCCCTACATGCAGCCGAGCCACGAGCCGGTGCGCAGCCTGATATACTCCGCCTCCGACCGCGCGATCCGCCACGTCTATGTCGATGGCAAGCAGGTGGTGAAGGACGGCAAGGTGCTGACCATCGATGTCGAGGCCGCGACCGCCGGCCTGGTCGAGGGCCAGCGCAAGCGCCTCGCCACGGTGAGCCAGCGCGACTGGGCCGGCCGCGATGCCGCCGCTCTCTCGCCGCCGGTCTATGCCAAGAAGGATCGCCTGCCGCAGAGCCGGCCGGTCGACTGATCCTCGATCTAGGCGTCGGGGACGCCGGCTGTCGTCGAATATTCGAAGTGCAGCGGAGTCTCGGGATGGATCAATGAATAGGCGGAGCGCGCCGCGATGGCCGCTTCGGCGAAGCCGGTGAGGATCAGCTTCAACTTGCCCGGGTAGGTGACGACATCGCCCACGGCGAACAGCCCGCGCTTGCTGGCAGCCAGGGTCGCAGGATCGACGGCGATCTGGCTGCGCTCGAGCGCCAGCCCCCAGTCGGCGATCGGTCCCAGGGACATCGACAGGCCGAAGAACGGCAGCAGCACGTCGGCCGCGATCTTCCTCGTGCCGCCGTCGAGGCTCGACACGATCACCGACGTGATCTGGCCATTGGCCCCTTCCAGCCCCTGCAACTGGTACGGCACGACGAGGTCAATCTTGCCGGCCTGGGCCAACGCCTTCAGCCGGGCCTCGCTCTCGGGCGCGGCGCGAAATTTGTCGCGTCGATGGATCACCGACACGTGGCTCGCGACCTCGGCCAGCGACAGCGCCCAGTCCACGGCCGTATCACCCCCGCCCGCGATCACCACCCGCTTGCCGCGGAAGAGTTCACGCTGCGTGACGTAATAGAAGACGCTCGTGCCCTCATAGGCCTCGATGCCGTCGAGCGGCGGCCGGTTGGGGCCGAAGGCGCCGACGCCCGCCGCCACGATCACGGCCTTGGCCTGGATGACCGTGCCTTGGGACGTCGTGACCCGCCAGAAACCGCCGGTCGCGGGTTCCAGCGCCTGAACCTGCTCGCCCAGGTGATAGACCGGATTGAACGGCGCCGCCTGGGCGCGCAGCCGTACGATCAGTTCGGCTGCATCGACCTTGGGAAAGCCCGGAATGTCGTAGATCGGCTTCTCGGGGTAGAGCGCAGTGCATTGGCCGCCCACGTCGTCGAGCACGTCGACCACATGGCAACTAAGTCGCACCATGCCGCATTCGAAAACCGTGAACAGCCCGACGGGCCCCGCGCCGACGATGACGACGTCGGTCTGGTGATGGGTGTGACCGTTGGCCATGTTCCTAAAGTGGCGAAGAGAGACCACAAAATAAAGCCCCCGGGCCGTTTAAGGACCGGGGGCGAAATTGGTAGCTGGGGGCGGACTTGAACCGCCGACCCCGGCATTATGAGTGCCGTGCTCTAACCAGCTGAGCTACCCAGCCAAGGGTGGGCGCTTTTATGCGGGCTGGCGCCGGGGTGTCAAGGAAACGGTGGCGGGCCTTCAATTGGCCGTCTCGGACAGGTAAACTGATTGTCATGATCCGATTTCTCCCGATCTTCCTCGTCCTGCTGGCCGGTACGGCATTCGCCGAAACGGGCCGGCCGCCCACGCAGTGGATCATCGACCAGAACACCAAGTGCAAGGTGGCCAACGCCTTCCCGTCGGCCGCCGAGACGATCACCTGGAGCGGCAACTGCACGGACGGTTATGCCAACGGCCAGGGCGTTGCCCAGTGGTTCAAGGCCAAGAAAGCCACGGCCAAGAAGTACGAGGGCCAGATGAGCGGTGGCTTCATGAACGGCCAGGGCGTCTTCATCCAGTCCAACGGCGACCGGTTCGAAGGCATCTTCAAGGACGGCAACCTGAACGGCCAGGGCAAGGCCGTCTGGTTCAACAAGAACAAGTATGAAGGCGAATGGAAGGAAGGCTACCCGAACGGCACCGGGAGCTATGTCTGGGCCGACGGCAAGCGCTACACGGGCCAGTGGATCAACGGCAAGCAGAACGGCGACGGCGACTTCAAATTCCCCAATGGCGACCACTACGTGGGCCAGATGAAGGACGGCTTGATGAGCGGCAAGGGCAAGTTCACCTGGGCCGACGGCAACGTCTACATCGGCGAATTCAGGAACGACCGGGCCAACGGTCAGGGCACCGTGCGGATGTATGCCGTCGCGGTCTCCCACAGCGGCGTCTTCAAGGACGGCTGCCTGAAGGACGGCGACGAGGTGGTCGCCATCAACCAAACGACGATGAGCTGCGCCATCAAGCTCGACAAGCAATAGGCGCCGGCGCCCCTAACCGCGCCGGATGAACCCGCCGCCCAGCACACGGCTGCCGCTCTCGCCGTCATAGATCACGCAGGCCTGGCCGGGCGAGACACCGAATTCCGGCTCCGCAAAGCGCACGATCGCGCCCTCGCCTTCCAGTTCGACCGTCGCCGGACGCAAAGCCTGCGAGGATCGGACGCGTACCTGCACCGGCATGGCCCGCGAAGCCTCCGGGCCAATCCAATTCAGGTCGTAGAGATGCGCTTCGCTCCGGCCGAGTGCCGCGCGCGGGCCGACGACGACGCGGCGCGTCTCGGGCTCCAATCGGACAACATAAAGCGGATCGTTGGCAGTACCCTCACGCTCGCCGAGCGCCAGCCCGCGGCGCTGGCCGACGGTGAAGCGCACGATGCCGTCGTGACGGCCCACGACCGCGCCCTGGAGATCGACGATGTCGCCCGGCTCGACGCTTTCGGGCCGCAGCTTCTGCACCACCGAGGCGTAGTCGCCGTTCGGCACGAAGCAGATGTCCTGGCTGTCGGGCTTCTCGGCGACCGGCAGCTCGAAGCGCTCGGCCAATGCACGGGTCTCGCTCTTGGCCAGTGATCCCAGCGGGAAGCGCAGGAAATCGAGCTGCGGCTGGGTCGTGCCGAACAGGAAATAGCTCTGGTCCTTGGCCGGATCGACCGCGCGATGCAGCTCCGCCCCGCCCTCGCCGGCAACGCGCCGGACATAGTGACCGGTCGCCAGCGCCTCGGCGCCCAACTCACGCGCTGTCTTCAGCAGGTCGCGGAACTTCACCGTGCGATTGCAGGCGATGCACGGCACCGGTGTCTCGCCACGGGCGTAGGAATCGGCGAACGACTCCATGACCTCGTTGCGGAAGCGACTCTCGTAGTCGAGCACGTAGTGCGGGATGCCGAGCCGCTCGGCCACGGCGCGCGCGTCCTGGATGTCCTGGCCGGCACAGCAGGCACCCGCCTTGCCCACGGCGACGCCATGATCGTAGAGCTGGAGCGTCACGCCGACGACGTCGTAGCCCTGCTCCTTGAGAAGCGCTGCCGTCACCGAGGAATCGACGCCGCCCGACATCGCGACCACCACACGGGTGTCGCCGGGCGCCTTGTCGATATCGAGGGAATTCCGGGCCATGACGGGGCCTATATAGGCCCCGCGGCCCCGTTTCTCTAGTCGCGGCGGCGGCTGGTGTCGCGCGTCGCGCGGGCCACGCCATTTCGGTCATAGACGATGACGACGCGATCGCCCATCTGCACGTCGCCGTCGTCGGCCTGCGCGATGGTCACCGTCTGCCCGTCGTCCTTCTGGACCTGGACTTCGATGCCACGCTTGGTGCTGTTGCGGTCGATTGCGGTGCCCGCGATCGCGCCGCCGACCGCCCCCAGGACGCCGCCCAGGATCGCGCTGCCGGCATTGCCGCCGATCGCCGCGCCTGCCACCGCACCACCGGCCGCGCCGACACCGCCACCGATCAGCGTGCCGTTGCTCACGCCAGACTGGCTGTTACGCAGCGGCACCTCGCGGATCGCCATCACCCGGCCGGTCTCGCCGCGATAGCCGCTGGCGGGAGCAGTGACGACGCCCGGCTGGACGCCGTTGTCGTCGTTGCAGGCGGCAA
This sequence comes from Enhydrobacter aerosaccus, assembly GCA_903832005.1. Lineage (GTDB taxonomy): Bacteria > Pseudomonadota > Alphaproteobacteria > Reyranellales > Reyranellaceae > Reyranella > Reyranella aerosaccus_B. The sequence goes on from CAIKZO010000151.1 coordinate 28,146, forward strand.
GACTGCCGGCCAGAGCAAGCGACAGCACCAGAGCGAAAACCGACTTCGTAAACATCGCCATATCCCCTTGTTCCCGGGGAATTTCGTCCGGCGGGCCGCTGCTGTCTAGTCCAAGTTGCCGTAGCGCGGGTCGTCCTGTGGACGCTGCGTGTTTCGCGACTGGCTGTAGTTCTGGTTGTCCTGCTGCTGCGGATAATCCTGGCCGCGCGGCACGTAGTGCTGCTGCTGGTTGCTGCTCTGCATGTCCTGCGGCGGCGGGCCGCTATCCGGCGCCTGCTGTGGCGGGTAGTTGTCGGGCGCGCGTGAATTATCCCGCACGACCTTGGCCACGCCCCGGTTATCCTGGACGATCTGCACGCGGTCGCCGAGCTGGATGTCGCCGTCGTCGCGCTGGGCGACCTTCATGGTGGCGCCGTCCTCGCGCTGCACTGTCACCTCGATGCCGCGTCCGCTACCACCGCCGCCGCGATGGCCGTCGTAGATATTGCCCGCAACCGCGCCGCCGACGGCGCCCAACAGGCCGCCGAGCAAGATGCCACCGACACCACCATGGCCGACGACGGCGCCCAGCGCCGCGCCACCGGCGCCGCCGATCAGGCCGCCCGACACCGTGCCGTTGCTCATGCCGCTGCCGCCACCGCCGCCCGAGCCGGCAAGCTGTGTTTCATTGATCGAGACCACGCGACCCGTGCCCATCGACACCGGCGCCTGGGCCGAGGCGTTCTGGTAGCCGCCGCCCGACGAGTAATTGTTGCTGTTGACGATGCCCGGCTGCACCCCGTTCGATGCGCAGGCGCTGAGTCCAACTGCCAGGATCACCGGCAGGAGCGCTGATTTGTTCATTCGAAGCCCCTCATGACCACCGCGGCCATACCAGCTGTACGGTCGGAACTTTGTCCAAACCGGGGCAAAGCCTAATCTCTTTCTTCGATCCAGGCCGCCTGGATCGCCTCGAGGATCTTCTCGTTGGAGCGACTGGGTTCGTCGGCAAAATCCGGCAGTTCCAGCACCCACTTGTGCAGGTCCGTGAACCTCAGGTTCACGTTGTCCGCCTCCGGATGGGCTTCCTCCAGCTCGATCGCGATATCCTGGACGTCGGTCCAGCGCAGCTTGCGGGCCATTCCGCTCTCCTACTTGTCGACCATCATGTTGCGGGTCGCCGCCGGCAGCTTGACCACCAGCCCGTCCAGCGCCTCGCTCATGCGGATCTGGCAGCCCAGCCGCGAGGTGTGTGTGAGGCCGAACGCCAGGTCGAGCATGTCCTCCTCGTCCTCGCTGGCCGGGGCCAGCTTGTCGAACCAGTCCTGTTCGACCACGACGTGGCAGGTCGAGCAGGCGAGCGAGCCCTCGCAGGCCCCCTCGATCTCGATGTGGTTGCGGTGAGCGATCTCGAGGACACTCAGGCCCATCGGCGCTTCCACTTCCTTGCGCGAACCGTCCTTCAGGACGAACGTCATCTTCGGCATTCAGGCAAACCTCTTCACTCGCCGACCCGCTCTTCCAGGTCGTTCATCGACATTCCCGACAGCGCCTCTCGGATGCCGCGGTCCATACGCCGCTCGGCGAATGGCTTGGAGAGCGTCTCCAGCGCTTCCGCCGCAGCGGTGATCGCGTCGCGACTGTCGCCCGCGATCGCTTCCTCCAGCCGGACCCGCGCGGCGTCGATCTCGCCCCGCTCGTCCGCGTTCAGCAAGGCGCCGTCCTTCGCCAGCGCACCCTCCAGCGCCAGCATGCCGCGCCGCGCCTCGACCCGCGCTTCCGCGATCAGCCGGCGCGCCACGTCGTCCTCGGCGTTGTCGAGGCTGTCGTAGAGCATGTCGGCCATATCGTCGTGGCTGAGGCCGTAGGACGGCTTCACCTCGATGCGCTGCGCCACACCGGTCGTGCGCTCCTCCGCCGAGACCGTAAGCAGGCCGTCGGCGTCGACCGCGAACGTCACCCGGATACGCGCGGCGCCCGCCACCATCGGCGGGATGCCCGCCAGCTCGAAGCGCGCCAGGCTGCGGCAGTCCTCGACCATCTCGCGCTCGCCCTGCACGACATGGATCACCATGGCGCTCTGGCCGTCCTGGTAGGTGGTGAATTCCTGCGCGAGCTGGACCGGGATCGGCGTGTTGCGCGGCACGACCTTCTCGACCAGTTCGCCCATCGTCTCCAGCCCGAGCGACAGCGGCGTCACATCGAGCAACAAAGTCTCCGAACCGCCGGTCAGTGCCTCAGCCTGAAGCGCGGCGCCCAGTGCCACGACTTCGTCGGGATCGATGTCGGTGAGCGGCGGCTTGCCGATCATCCCGGCGACCTCGGCGCGCACCAGCGGCACCCGGGTCGAGCCGCCGACCAGCACCACGCCGTTGATCTCGTCGACCTTCATCCCGGCGTCCGCCAGGACGTTGCGCGCGATGTCGAGCGTGCGCTTCACGCCACTCGCGATCATAGCGTCGAAGTCAGCGCGTGTCAGAGCATGGAACGACGGCACGCCAGCAAGCTCCAATCGACCCGAGGTCTGGTCGCGATCGGAGAGCTGCTCCTTCATGACTCGGGCGAGCGCGAGCGCCGCTTTGACCGCGCCTTCGTCGACATGATCGGCAAGACCGTCCTTCTTGCGCTCGCCCAGCATGCGCTCGGCAATCGCACGGTCGAAATCGTCGCCGCCCAGCGCGGTATCGCCGCCGGTGGCCAGGACCTGGAACACGCCCTTCTCCAGCCGCAGCAGCGAAAAGTCGAAAGTGCCGCCACCCAGATCGTAGACCGCGTAGAGGCCTTCCGATCCCTTATCCAGGCCATAGGCCAGCGCCGCCGCTGTGGGTTCGTTCACCAGCCGCAGCACTTCGAGGCCGGCGACTCGCGCCGCATCGCGCGTCGCGGTGCGCGCGGCATCGTCGAAATAGGCCGGCACCGTGATCACCGCGCGCTCGACGGGCTTCTCCAGCGCCGCCTCGGCGCGCGCACGCAGTGCCTTCAAAATCTCGGCGGAAATCTCGACGGGCGAACGTGCCTTGCCGCCGATGCGCAACTTCACCATGTCGGTTTGGCCGGTGCCCGGCTCGACTTCGTACGGCAGCACCCCCGCGACCCTGTGAAGATCGGCGGCGCCGCGTCCCATCAATCGCTTGATCGAGGCTACGACGTTCTTCGGTTCCTGGGCCGTCAGCAGCCGCGCCGCTTCGCCGACCAGCACGCCTCCCGCGGCGGGATAGGCCACGACCGAAGGCACCAGCGCCTTGCCGGTCTCGTCATGCAGCGCGGCGGGTGTGCCTTCGCGCGAGATCGCGACGACGGAGTTGGTCGTGCCGAGATCGATGCCGACGGCGAGCGTGCCCTCGCCGGCATGCGGCAGCGGCGTCTCACCCGGCTCATGGATCTCCAGTAAGCTCAAGCCCCACTCCGTTCCGAATTCGCTCGTTCGATATTGGTCCTGCGCGCCCGCGCTTCCTCAGCGAACTTGTCGAGATAGCGCAGGCGAAGGAGCGCCTTTCTGATGGCCGGCTTGTCGTTTGCCAAGAATAAACCGCCGAGCCCGTTCAACGCCGTGTCCACGTCGCTGCGGACCTTGGCCGCAAGCCCATCGACTGCCTGCACGGTGTCTGCTTCCTGCAGTTCCTCGCGTGCTTCCATCGCCTCCATCAGGAGGTCCGGATCGGCAATCGTCTTGCCGTCGCCCGGCAGTTCGACCCCCTTCAGCGTCGCCAAATAGACGGCGCGATCGAGCGGGTTCTTGAGGGTCCGGTAGGCATCGTTCAGCGCCGCGGCTTCGACCGACGCCTTTGCGCGTTCTTCCGGAGGCTTGGCGACGAAGCGATCTGGATGCCACTGCCGCTGGCCAGCGAAGTAGGCCTTGTCGAGGGCGCCCGAATCGAGATCGAGCGCCGCCGGCAGCCCCAGCCGCGCGAAATGATCCATGGCCTTACACTACGTCAGACGTGAAAGGATTCGCCGCAGCCGCAGCGGCCCTTTTCGTTCGGGTTCCTGAACACGAAACCCGACTTCAGCGTCTCTTCCTCGTAATCCATCTCGGTGCCGATCAGGAACAGCGAGGCCTTGGCATCGATCAGCAACTTGATGCCGTTGGCCTCGACGATCTCGTCCATCGGCTCCTGCTTGTCCGCGAACTCGAGCGTATAGGACATGCCAGAGCAGCCCTTGCTGCGCACGCCGATGCGGATGCCGACGGTCGGCTTGCCGCGTCCGTCGATCAGCCCCTTCACCTTCTCGGCGGCAAGCGGCGTCACGCTCATCACCGCCGGACGTGGGCGGCGAACGCGCGGCGCCGTGGCAGGCTTGGGAGCGGCCGCTACGGCGGCAGTGTCGGTCGGCGTGCTCATACTCGTTACTCCGCGGCCTCGTCCTTCTTGGCAATCTTGGCGCGATAGTCGGCGATTGCCGCCTTGATCGCGTCCTCGGCCAGGACCGAGCAATGGATCTTCACCGGCGGCAGCGCCAGGTGCTTGGCGATGTCGGTGTTCTTGATCGTCTCGGCCTCGTCGATCGTCTTGCCCTTCACCCACTCGGTGACGAGCGACGACGACGCGATCGCCGAACCGCAGCCGAAGGTCTTGAACTTGGCATCCTCGATAAGGCCATCGGCGCCGACCTTGATCTGCAGCTTCATCACATCGCCGCACGCCGGCGCACCGACCAGGCCGGTGCCGACATCGTCGGAGCCCTTGTCGAGCGAACCGATGTTGCGCGGGTTCTCGTAGTGATCGATCAGCTTTTCGCTATAGGCCATGACATACTCCCAAATTCTCTATGCAGCTCAGTGAGCCGCCCACTCAATGGACTTGATATCGATTCCCTCCTGGGACATTTCCCAGAGCGGGCTCATCTCACGCAGCTTGGTCACCTGGTGCACCAGATCGGCCACCGCCGTATCGACTTCCTGCTCGGTCGTGAAGCGGCCAAGGCCGATGCGCAGCGACGTATGCGCCATCTCCTCTTCGACGCCCAGCGCGCGAAGCACGTAGCTGGGCTCGAGCGAGGCCGAGGTGCAGGCCGAACCCGACGATACCGACAGGCCCTTGATGCCCATCATCAGCGACTCGCCCTCGACATGGGCGAAGCTGATGTTGAGGTTGCCCGGGATGCGGCGCTCGAGGTCGCCGTTGACGTAAATCTCCGGCAGCTTGGCATTCAGACCCTTCAGCATGCGCTCCTGCAGCTTCTTGATGCGCACGGCCTCGCCTGCCATTTCCTTCATGCAGATTTCGGCGGCTTCGCCGAGACCGACGCAGAGCGGCGTCGGCAATGTGCCCGAACGGAAGCCACGTTCCTGGCCACCGCCCACGATCAGCGGGACGAGGCGCACGCGCGGCTTGCGGCGCACGTAGAGCGCACCGATGCCCTTGGGACCGTAAATCTTGTGGCCGGAGATGCTCATCATGTCGATGTTCATCGCCTCGACGTCGAGCGCGATCTTGCCGGCGGCCTGCGCCGCATCGGTGTGGAAGAAGGTCTTCTTCTCACGGCAGATCTTGCCGATCTCTTCCAGCGGCTGGATGACACCTATCTCGTTGTTCACCGCCATGATCGAGACGACAACCGTCTTGTCGGTGATCGCCGCGCGCAGCTCCTCGAGATCGATCAGGCCGTTCTTCTGGACCGGCAGATAGGTGACCTCGAAACCGTTCTGTTCGAGATGGCGGCAGGTATCGAGCACGCACTTATGCTCCGTCACCGTCGTGACGATGTGGTTCTTGCGGTCCTTGTAGAACTCGGCGACGCCGCGGATGGCGAGGTTGTTAGACTCGGTCGCACCCGACGTGAAGATCACTTCCTTGTCGTCCGCGCCGATCAGCTTGGCGAGTTGGCCGCGCGCCTTCTCGACACCCTCCTCGGCTTCCCAGCCATAGGAATGGCTGCGCGAATGCGGGTTGCCAAACTTGTAGGTGAAGTACGGCATCATCGCTTCCAGGACGCGCGGGTCCATCGGCGTGGTGGCCTGGTAGTCGAGGTAGATCGGCTGGTCGTTCCGCCGGACTTGGTTAAACGCGTTCATGCTAACCCCTTGAATTCCCTAGGCTGCCTTGGCACGGGCAATATCCGAGTTACCCACTCGGATATATAGGTCCTGCCAGGCCGCGATCAATCGTTCAATTTCCTCCGGCTGGGTGTTCCAGCCGCAACTAATCCTGAGGGCCGTGTCCGCCACGACCGGATCTATCCCCATGGCCGTCAGCACCGGCGAGCGGGCGACTTTTCCCGACGAACAGGCCGCCCCTGCGCTGACGCACACGCCGGCCAGATCCAACGCCATGACCTGCGTCTCGGCGCGTACGCCCGGCATCGAGATGCAGGTCGTGTTGCCGATCCGCTTCGCCCCCCCGCCGAAGACGCGCGCCTCGGGAGCGATCGCCAGCAAGGCGGTCTCCGCACTATTGAGAAGAGCTTCGACATCGAGGCCATCGCCCGCCGCCCGTGCGGCCGCGCCGAAGCCCACGATGCCAGCGACGTTCTCTGTGCCGGCACGCCGATTGAATTCCTGGCCGCCGCCGCGGCGATCCGTGACGAACGGCGCGTTGCCGCGCACGACGAGCGCGCCAATGCCGGTCGGGCCGCCGAACTTGTGTGCCGAAATACTGAGATAGTCGACGCCGAGGTCATGCAGACCGACAAGCGTCTTGCCCGCGCCCTGGACCGCATCGCAATGGACAAGCGCCCCGGTCGCGCGCGCCAGCCGCACCACGTCGGCGATAGGCTGCAACACACCCGTCTCATTGTTGGCGAACATCACCGACACAAGCGTCGGCGCTTTCGAGGCCGCGAGCATGCGCTCCAGCACAGCAAGATCGATAACGCCCTCGCCGTCGACCGGAATGACTTCCGCATCGGGGGCTACCTTCGACACGCTGTCGTGCTCGACCGCGGAAACCAGTACACGCTGGCATCCGGTGCCGGTAATTGCTGCGTTATTTGCTTCCGTGCCACCCGAAGTGAAGACAACCTCGGAGGGCATCGCTCCCACCAGTGCCGCCACCTGACGGCGCGCGGCATCGACCCGCGACCGCGCCGCGCGGCCCGACCGATGGACCGACGACGGATTGCCGCCCGCCTTCAATGCTTCCGCCATGGCGTCAAACGCCACCGGCCGCAGGGGGCTCGTGGCGTTGTGATCCAGGTAAGCGAAAGCGACGGACATGACGACGACTCTTCTAGCTGGCCGCTGCCATCGAATCGGAGTTGGCTGCCGCCGGTGCTTCGGTGAGGCGCGTGGTGAGCTTACGCTCCAACACGTCGTGAAGGCTGACCGAACTCAGGAAGATGTGGATCTGGTTGCCGAGCTCTTCCCACAGATCGTGCGTCAGGCACTTGCTGCGATCGGCACGACAGCCGGACGCGCCCATCTCGGTGCAGCGCGTTGCCTTGATCGGCTCATCGACGGCCAGGATGATTTCCGAGACCCTGGTGTCGATCGAGGTGCGGGCAAGGCGATAACCACCGCCCGGTCCACGCACGCTCTTCACCAGTTCAGCGCGACGCAGACGCGCGAAGAGCTGCTCGAGATATGACAGAGAGATTTCCTGACGGGCTGCGATATCCGACAAGGACACCGGCTTGGTCTGCGCATGGCGCGCCAAATCCACCATCGCCATAACAGCGTAACGACCCTTGGTGCTGAGCTTCACAGCATCCTCCTCGTGTTCCCAGCGCCTTAAAGGTCTTGAAAACCAAGGCGTTAGTACGATATTCCAGCCCCCCAGGCGGGGTTGCCGGGTAAAAACCAACTCAGGGCCTCGGATTTAATAAACCCGAGTGCTTTGGTCAAGTATCAAGATTCCAGCCGCAAGATGCCAATTTGGGCCAATAATCGTGAAAATTCGGAGACTCAATGCCTGACGTGATGTTCATCGGCCCCGAGGGTCGCCTCGAGGGTCGCTATCACCAGAGCAAGGAAGAGCACGCGCCGATCGCCCTGATCCTTCATCCCCACCCGCAGTACGGCGGGACGATGAACCACAAGGTGGTTTTCTCGCTGTTCCATGTCTTCGTAAATCGTGGCTTTTCGGTCCTGCGTTTCAACACCCGCGGCGTTGGCCGCAGCCAGGGCCGGTTCGACAACGGCATGGGCGAGCTCTCGGATGCCGCCGCGGCGCTCGACTGGCTGCAGACCATGAACGCCGACGCCAAGTCGTGCTGGATCGCCGGCTACTCGTTCGGCGCGTGGATCGGCATGCAGTTGCTGATGCGCCGGCCCGAGATCGACTGCTTCGTCTCGGTGGCGCCGCCGGCCAACTCCTACGATTTCGGCTTCCTTGCCCCCTGCCCTTCGTCGGGCCTGATCGTGGGCGCAGAGAAGGACGAGGTCGTGCCGCAGGCCGACATCCAGAAGCTGGTGGCGCGCCTGTCGCTGCAGAAGGGCATCACGGTCGAGTCCAAGACGGTGAAGGGCGCCAACCACTTCTTCCACGACACGCTCGACAAGCTCGCGGTCGACGTCGATCGCTACGTCGCCAAGTGCCTGATCACGCCGCCGGGCCGCGCGACCAGCAACAAGGAGCCCTAGGGCTCATACACTAGGGTTGGTTGAGGCGTCCGCCGGTCAGCGGACGGCCGACCCCGGTCGTTCCCGGGAACGTCAGTGGCAGACCACGTAGCGAGCGCACGGCCAGGAAGGCGAAGGCCTGCGCCTCGAGCGCATCGCCGTCCCATCCCAGCTCGGCCGCCGTCACGACCTTGCCGCGCGTTTCGCCAGCGATCGCCTTGAGCAGGGTCGGATTGCGCGCCCCACCGCCCGAGATCACCCATTGTTTCACCGGCGCCGGGAACCAGCGCGCCGCCAGCGCAATCGCGCGCGCCGTGCCCTGCGTCAGCGTCGCCGCGCCATCCGCCACGCTCAAGCCTTCGGCCCATTCGTCGTTGAAATCGCCACGGTCGAGCGACTTCGGCGGCTTGCGCGCGAAGAAGCGATGTTCGCTGAAGCGCTCGAGCCGGCCGCGATCGACTTTGCCCGAAGCTGCCAGCGCGCCGTCGGTGTCGAAGCGGGCACCGGCTCGGCGCATGCACCAATCGTCGATCGGGCCGTTGCCCGGTCCCGTGTCGAAAGCGAGCAGGTCGCCCGTCTCGCCGATCCAGGTCACATTCGCCACGCCACCGATGTTCACGACGGCCAACGGCTTGGGAAGATCGTGCGCCAGGGCCGCGTGATAGACCGGCACCAGCGGTGCGCCCTGCCCGCCCGCCTCGACATCGGCGATGCGCAGGTCATTCACCACCTTCACGCCAAGCGCGCTGGCAAGCGCTGCGCCGTCGCCGATCTGCCAGGTGAAGTGACGCTCTGGCCGATGGGTGATCGTCTGGCCGTGGAAGCCCACGACGTCGAGCGACGACAGAGCAATGCCGTTCTCGTTCGACCAGCGTTGCACCGCCTCGACATGCCGTTCGGTCACGGCCTGCTCGGCCGCCCGGGTTGCCGCGTTCGGTGCATCGGCGCCGAAGGCATCGCGGATCAGGTTCCGCACAGGCTGATCGTAGGCGAGCGTCGTCGATGGTCCATGCGCCGTGACGCTTTCGCCATCGGTTTCGATCAGGGCGACATCGATGCCATCGACCGACGTTCCGCTCATCAAGCCAAGAGCACGCATCATCGCAGGACCTCGATCAGGAAAACCCAGGCGTTCAGCACGGCAAAAATCAGGGCGGCGATGGTGCCCGCGGCGATCCAGTAGAGCCCGCCACTATGTCCCAACCGTAGCAGGCTGCCACCCACCAGCAGGGCCGCGGCGGCAATATGGCCACCTGACAGACCGACCACCAATTCGACCGCCGAGCGCCCGGACTTCACATGCGCCACGATCGTCTCGCGGGAACATCCCAGCAGGATCAGCCAGCCGATCGCGGAGACGATGAACGTCTCCACGGCAAAGGCCGATACCGACTGGGGAATCAGCGCCGCGAGCCCGATGATCACCGGCAGCATCAGCACCGCGACGGTAGCGCTGGCGCGGGGCGGCAACTGCGGATGCTTGAGGATCTGCTGGATATTCACGGAGACGGCGACGATCACCAGACCTGCCAGGGTCGCGGAAACGCCAGAGGCAGTCATGAAGAAATAGGCCCAATTTTCGAGGGTATTGGCCGTCATGCCCCCTCGTGTTACACCGCCCGCCCTTCACGGACAAATCGGCCGGGCAACGAAATGACCACGTTCAAGTCGGATTTCATGCGGATCGTGCACGAGCGCGGCATGGTGCACCAGTGCAGCGATACCGCGCGCCTGGATAAGCTGCTGAGCACCGGCACCCGCACGGCCTATATCGGTTTCGACTGCACCGCCGACTCGCTCCATGTCGGGCACCTGCTGCAGATCATGCTGCTGCGCTGGTGGCAGAAGACCGGCCACCAGCCGATCGCGCTGATGGGCGGCGGCACGACCAAGGTCGGCGATCCTTCCGGCCGTGACGAGACACGTCAGCTGCTCACGACCGAGGCGATCAACGCCAACATGGCCGAGATCAAGAAGAGCTTCGCCAACTACCTCACCTTCGGCAGCGGCCCGAAGGATGCGATCATGGCCAACAACGCCGACTGGCTCGATACTCTTCAGTACATCCCGCTGCTGCGCGATATCGGCCGACATTTCTCGGTCAACCGCATGCTGACCATGGATTCGGTGAAGCTGCGGCTCGAGCGCGACCAGCCGCTCACCTTCCTCGAATTCAACTACATGATCCTGCAGTCCTACGACTATGTGGAGCTGTTCCGCCGTCACAAATGCATCGTGCAGATGGGCGGCTCCGATCAGTGGGGCAACATCATCATGGGCGCCGATCTCGGCCGCCGTGTTGAAGGCGCGGAGCTGTTCGCGCTGACCTCGCCGCTGCTCACGACGTCATCCGGCGCCAAGATGGGCAAGACGGCCGCGGGTGCCGTGTGGCTCAACCCTGCCCGGCTCAGCCCCTACGAATTCTGGCAGTACTGGCGCAACACCG
>CAIKZO010000152.1 GCA_903832005.1 Enhydrobacter aerosaccus
CCGACATGGTGCCTCCGGCCATTCGAGCCATGGATTACAAGCGGCTTGAGGCCCTTGGCGTCCTGCACCCGATCAGCGCGCTGCTCGACGGCGAATTGATCGGCTACGTCACCGTGCTGGCGAGCGAGATCCCGCATTACGGGCGATCCATTGCCATCACCGAAAGCATCTTCGTCGCCAAGGCCCATCGCAAGACCGGGGCGGGCTTGAAGCTGCTGCGCGCCGCCGAAGCCAAGGCGCGTGAACTGGGCTCGCCCGTCCTGCTGGTGAGTACGCCCATAGATGGCGATCTGGCCGAAGTGTTGCCCCGCGTGGGCTACGGCGAGGTCGGCCGTACGTTTCTCAAGAAGGTGATGCCATGAACGATATCGCACTCCGCAAGACAATGCCTGCCATGTCGGCCAAGGAGATCGACAGGGTGAGTGCCCTACGCGCTGCCAGCCTGACGATGCCACAGGTCGACAACCGCATCGAGCATGCCATCCACGGCGGCATGTACCACCGCACCGGCCACTATCCCGCCGGCGTCACCATGACGTCGGTGTTCGTGGTCGTGCCCACGCTGCTGATCGTGCGCGGCGAGGTCGACATCTATGTCGGCGAGGGCAACGTCGTTCGCGTCCGTGGCTATGAAGTCGTTGAGGGGCAGGCCAATCGCCAACCCGCATTCCACTTCCTGGCCGACACGGTCATGACGATGGTGTTCGCGACCGCCGCGCAGACCGTCGAGGACGCCGAGAACGAGATCACGCCGGAGCCTCACGCGCTCCAGAGCCGGAGGGCGGCATGACCTGCGCAGCATCGACGGTGATTGCCGGCGCGGGTCTCGCACTGGCAGCGGGCGGCACGGCGATGACCGTGGCCGGGCAGAGCCAGGCGGCAGGTGCGGCGGCGGGGCAGGCGAATTATCTCAGCCAGGTCGCGCGCAACAACCAGATCGTCGCCCAGCGCAATGCAGCGCTGGCGACGCAGCAGGGCGAAGTCGACGACTCAGAAGTCGCAGTTCAAGACCGCGCAGCTCGAGGGTGCGCAGCGGGCGGCGCTGGCGAGCCAAGGCGGCGATGTCGATAGCGGCAGTCCGCTCGATATCCAAGCCGATACCGCGCGGGCCGGATACATCGACGCCGCCACGATCCGCAACAACGCGGCCCTCAAGGCTTACAACTACGGCATCCAAGCCAACGACGCTGCTGGCACCGCAAACGACGACCTCTTCCAGGGCGCCGGCACCATGGCCGCCCTGCCTTACTCCGAAGGCTCGACTTTGCTGGGCGGGCTGTCGAACGCTGTCGGCAGGTTCGGCAAATATCCGTCCAGCAGTGGCAGCAATGCCGGAAATGGGAATCCAAGTCCCCCTCCCCCACAGTGACGGAGACAAGAACGCAATGACCGTTTCAAGCACCTCGAGCCGCGTCGTCCTGATGGGCGACGGCTCGAACACGACTTGGCCCTTCGCCTTCAAAGTACAGCAGCCGGCCGACCTGGTCGTGGTCTACACTGATCCGACGGGCACCGATTTCACCTTGTCGACGGGGCAGTACGACGCGGCAGGCTTCGGCCAGGATGGCGGGGGCGTCGTGACCTATCCGAAGAGCGGCAGCGGCATGTCCGCGATCGCTTCCGGCGCGACGCTCACGATCTATCGCAGCGTCGCCGTTACGCAGCCGACCTCCATCTCCAATCAAGGCGCGATGTGGCCGCAGGTCATCGAAGCGGCGCTCGACCGCCTGACCTACATCGGGCAGGCCGTCAGCGACTCAGTCGGCCGCTCTCTGGTGATCAGCCCGACTGACGGCGGATCGTTGGCCGTATTGCCCAATCGTGTTCAGCGCGCCAATGCCGTGCTGGGCTTCGACGGCAGCGGCCAGCCCTATGCCGCGCAGGGGCTCGCCGGCGGCGGATCGGCCTCGAGCTGGCTGGTGGCCAACTTCCTGCCAATGACGTCAGCCGCCGCCGCGCGCGGCGCGATCGCTGCCGCGGGCGTGGCCGACAACAACACTTTCAGCGGCGCCAACACCTTCCCGACGCAGATCGCGGGCGACAACAGCGCAAAGGCTGCCACCACCGCCTATGCCGATCGCGCGGCCACGAACGCGACGGGCACCTACGTGGTGCGCTCCTACCTCACCGGGCTCGGCCTCGCCAACGACGGCGCGACTCCCAACACCAGGCTGGACGTTGCGGCGGGCGTCTGTGCCGACGACGCCAACGCACAAATGTTGTCGCTTGCCGCCGGCACGATCGATTGCACGACTACGGGCGCCGACGGCCTCGATGGCGGCACATTGTCGAATGCTACCTGGTATCATGCCTTCGCCATCGGCAAGATTGACGGCACCGTGGCGCGACTCGCTTCGACGAGCGCGACCGCGCCGATATTGCCTACGGGGTACACGCTTAAGCGCCGGATCGGCAGTTTCCTCACAGACGTTTCGGGCCACATCGTGCGCTTCACCCAGCAAGGCGATCTCTTCCTGTGGAGCGCCGAGGTGGCAGACCAGGCTGGCACCAGCCTGTCGGCTGCGACGCAGCTTCTGACGTTGTCCGTGCCGACCGGACTGAGTGTCGAAGCGCTGTTCAATTGCGCCACCAACAGCGGCAGCGACGTGCGCTGGCTGATCACCAGCCCATTGCAGGGATCCGTGACCTACGTGGTGGGACATACCAACGGGCAAGGCATGAGCGGTTCCGCCGGCAACGGCGGCAGTGGCCGGCTCGGCCTCCTGACAGACGCGTCGGGCAGGATTCGCATTGTCGCAAGCGCGACGGTCAATCCGTTCTTCATCTTTACCTCCGGCTGGCGCGATCGGCGCGGCCGGGATTCCTAGGAGGCAAGCATGGACTACTCGATCGTGAACAAGACCCCCGACGTGGCGCAGGCCACGGTGGGACATTTCGTCGATGCCAATGGCAACGCCGTGCCGCAGAGCGCCAGCGCACCAGCGCCGGTTGCCGGCAATCCGACGGTTCGCTTCAACGTCACGCCAACCGTCACCTCGGGCTCGGCCTATGCCAGTGGCAATGCTGTCGGCGCCCTGTTGTCCTTTGGGACCGGGTTCCTCCGCGTCTCGGGCGGCGGCGGCATCCTGCAAAGCGCCGTGCTCTTCGACAAGAGCGGCAACAACGTCAGCTACGATCTTTTCCTGTTCGACAGTGCGCCAACAGCGCCGACCGACAAGGCGGCTTATGCTATCGGCACAGACCTTGCCAAGGCGATCGGCTCGATCTCCTTCGCCGGGATGATCAACGCCGGCACGCCGGGCCTGATAAATGCCGACGGTCTCGGCAAGGCCATCAAGGCTGCCAGCGGCACCACGCTGTATGGCGTCCTGGTGACGCGTGGCGCACCGACCTACGCGGGCGCCGCCGACCTTGCGATCACACTTGTCTTTTTGCCGGATTGATCATGATCCTCCAGCAACAACGCGCTGCGATCCTGACGGCGCCGCTCAGGCCCACCTGGTCCTGGGACTTCAGGACAGGGTCGCTGCCGTCCGGGGCAACGTTCGCGCGCGCGTCGACCGCGACCTATTTCGATGCCAGCGGCGTTCTTCGGACTGCCGGCAGCGGCGTCGCGCGCTTCGACCACGATCCGGCGACCGGCATACCGCTTGGCTATCTGGCCGAACCGCAGAGCACGAACGGTGTTCGCAATAACACGATGATTGGTGCGTCTGCCGGAACTCCTGGGATGCCGCCAACAAATTGGACAATCGGAGGTCTTCCCTCTGGTGTCTCGAGCACAATCGCGGGCGTCGGGACCGTCAATGGAATGAGCTATATCGACATCCGAATCTTTGGCACAGCGGTCGGCGGCGG
>CAIKZO010000153.1 GCA_903832005.1 Enhydrobacter aerosaccus
CCGACGGCGGGCTCGGTGATCCTGGCCGGCGTGCTGTTGAAGATGGGCGGATACGGCTTCATCCGCTTCTCCGTGCCGCTGATGCCGGAGGCGTCGCAGTATTTCGCGCCGCTGGTCTTCGGCCTGTCCTGCGTGGCCGTCATCTACACCTCGCTGGTGGCACTGGTGCAGGAGGACATGAAGAAGCTGATCGCCTATTCGTCGGTCGCCCACATGGGCCTGGTGACGATCGGCATCTTCGTCATGAACACGCAGGGTGTCGAAGGCTCGATATTCCAGATGCTGAGCCACGGCATCGTGTCGGCCGCGCTCTTCCTCTGCGTCGGCGTCGTCTACGACCGCATGCATACGCGCGAGATCGCGGCCTACGGCGGCCTGGTCGAGCGGATGCCGCGCTACGCCTTCACCTTCCTGTTCTTCACCCTGGCGAGCGTCGGCCTGCCGGGCCTGTCGGGCTTCATCGGTGAATTCCTGGTGCTGATCGGCGCCTTCAAGGTCAACACCTGGGTGGCGTTCCTGGCGACGACCGGCCTGATCCTGGGCGCGGCCTATGCGCTGTGGCTCTATCGCAAGATCGTCTTCGGCAAGCTCACCAAGGACTCGCTGAAGGGCATCCTCGACATGAACCGCCGCGAGATCGTGGTCTTCCTGCCGCTGGTGCTCATCACGATCTGGATGGGCGTCTATCCCAATTCCTTCCTCGATCCGATCGCGCCGTCCGTCGAAAAGCTGATCGGCGACTACAACGCGGCGATCAAGCTCGCCCACACCGCGTCGTTGCGGTGAGAGGCGGGGAGTGATGCACATGCCCATCGGTCTTGAATCCTGGACGCTGGCCCGGCCGGAAATCTTCCTCGCAGTGGCAACCGCGTTGCTGCTGCTCTACGGCGTGCTGCGCGGCGAGATCGCCACCGCCTTCATCTCGGTCGCCTCGGCGGTCGCGCTGCTGGCGACGGCTGTCCTGCTGTTCGCGCCCTATCGCGAGGGCACGGCCTTCGCCTCGCTGTTCATCACCGACCGGCTGACCACGACCATGAAGGCGCTGGTGCTGGTGGGAGCGGCGATCTCCGTGCTGATGTCGCGCGCCTACTTCGAGCGCGTGAAAGCGTGGCGCTTCGAGTATCCGATCCTGGTGTCACTGGCGACGCTCGGCATGATGCTGATGATCTCGGCCAACGACCTGATGGCGCTCTATGTCGGCCTCGAACTGCAGTCGCTGGCGCTCTACGTCGTGGCGGCCTTTCAGCGCGATTCGATCCGGTCGACGGAAGCCGGCCTCAAGTACTTCGTCCTGGGCTCGGTCGCCTCGGGCATGCTGCTGTTCGGCTCCTCGCTGATCTACGGCTACTGCGGCAGCACGGCCTTCGTGCAGATTTCCAAGGCCCTGATCGAAGGCAAGGGCGCCGAGATAGGGACCGTGATCGGCCTGGTGTTCGTGGTCGCGGGCCTCGCTTTCAAGATCTCGGCCGTGCCGTTCCACATGTGGACGCCGGACGTCTACGAGGGCGCGCCGACCCCGGTTACGGCCCTGTTTGCCGTCGCTCCCAAGATCGCGGCCATCTCGCTGACCGTCTCGGTCCTGATGGGCCCGTTCAAGCCGCTGATGCATCAGTGGCAGCAGATCATCGTCGTGGCCTCCATCTTGTCGATGGCGCTGGGCGCCTTCGCGGCGCTGCGCCAGCAGAACATCAAGCGACTGATGGCCTATTCCTCGATCGGCAACGTGGGTTACGTCCTGCTGGGCCTGGCATCCGGCAGCGAGAAGGGCGTGCAGTCGATCGTGTTCTATCTGTCGATCTACCTGGTCATGACGCTCGGTGTCTTCGCCGTCATCCTGATGATGAAGCGCAAGGATGTGATGGTCGAGAACGTCTCCGACCTCGCAGGCCTCGGCCGCACGCAGCCGATGATGGCCTTCGCCATGCTGCTCTTCATGTTCTCGCTGGCCGGCATCCCGCCGCTCGCCGGCTTCTGGGGCAAGCTCTACATCTTCATGGCGGCGATCGAGGCCAAGCTGTTCTGGCCGGCCGTGCTGGGCGTGCTCTCGTCCGTGGTGGCGTCCTATTACTACCTGCGCATCGTCAAGGTGATGTACTTCGACGAGCCGGGTGAGGGGATCGATACGCCGGTGTTTGGCGTCAGCCGCGCCGTGTCGCTCGCAGCAGCGATCCTGGTGGCGATCTTCTCGCTCGCCCCGCAGCCGCTCAGCGTGATCGCCCAGGCAGCGGCCAAGGGCCTGTTCCCGTGAACCCGACGCCCGTCCTGCCGGACGGGTGGACGCTGGTCGAGCGGGACAGCGTCGGCAGCACCAATGACGAGGCTGGCCTTCTGGCCGAAGCGGGCGCCCCCGAAGGCACCTTCGTGTGGGCGCGCGAGCAGACCGGCGGCCGCGGTCGTCGTGGCCGTCGTTGGGCGTCGCCGGTCGGCAATCTCTATTGCTCGACGGTGCTGCGGCCAGAGTGCTCGGCACAACGTGCGGCCGAACTCGGCTTTGTGGCGGCGCTCGCCGTGGCCGATGTCGTGCAGGACGGACGCGCGGTCCGGGTGAAGTGGCCCAACGATGTGCTGGTCGACGGCGGCAAGGTCGCGGGCATCCTGCCGGAGAGTTCGATCGGTCAGGACGGGCATGTCGAGCACGTCGTGCTGGGCATCGGCATCAACGTGGCCTTCGCGCCCGACCTGCCGGAGATGCGTTATACTGCCGCGATGTTGGGCGGGACGGTCGAGGCGGCGATCGAGGGGCTGACCGCCGGACTCGCGCGTTGGCTCAGCGAATGGCGCCGCGAGGGCTTCGCCGTGATCCGCGCCGCCTGGCTCGAGCGCGCTGGGCCACTGGGTCTCGAAGTCGACGTGAAGCTGGGCGAGGAGCTGGTGCGCGGTGCGTTCGCCGGCATGGACCGCGAGGGCGCGCTCCTGCTGGAGACGCCGGCCGGCCCCCGGCGGATCGTCTCGGGCGAATTGCTGGGCCGGACGGCCTAGAGGGGAAATCGATGCTGCTTGCGATCGACGTCGGCAACACCAACTCGAAATTCGCCGTGTTCGACGGCGACAGACTCGTGTCGCAGTTCCGCCTGCGCACCGAGGCCAAGCGCACGGCCGACGAGTATGCGGCGTGGCTGACGCAGCTCATGCACCTGCACGGCGTTGACGCGCAGTCGATCAAGGGCGCGATCCTGGCCAGCGTCGTGCCGCAGGTGAACCCCAACATCCGCCGTCTATGCGAGAGCTATTTCAAGACCAGGCTGCTGATCGTGGGCGAGCCGGACTGCGTGCTCGGCATCAAGGTGCTGATCGATCGGCCGCAGGATGCCGGTCCGGATCGTCTGGTCGGCGTCATCGCGGGTTACAAGAAGTACGGCGGCCCGCTGATCACCGTCGATTTCGGCAGCGCCACGACCTTCGACCTGGCCGATGCGGACGGCAATTTCGTGGGCGGCGTGCTCGCGCCGGGCGTCGAGCTCACCATCGAATCGTTCTATCTGATGACCGCGCGCCTGCCGCGCATCCGGGTCGAGAAGCCGGCCCAGGTCATCGGCAAGGCCACCGTGCCGGCCATGCAGTCGGGAATTTTCTGGGGTTATGTCGGGCTGATCGAGAGCCTGATCAAGCGCATCAAGGCGGAGTATGGTCAGCCGATGAAGGTGATTGCGACCGGCGGACTGGCCAACGTATTCAAGGACGAGATCGGCCTGTTCGATTTCATCGAGCCCGACCTGATGTCGCTCGGCCTGCTGGAGATCTGGCGGCGCAACCGCGCATGAACGTTCCTGGTAACGACGAGCTGCTGTTTCTTGCCCTGGGCGGTGCCGGCGAGATCGGCATGAACCTCAATCTCTACGGCCATGCCGGCAAGTGGTTGATGCTGGACCTCGGCATCGCCTTCGGCGACGACAGCATGCCGGGCGTCGAGGTCATCATGCCAGATCCCGCCTTCATCGAGGAGCGGGCGAAGGACCTGGTCGGCATCGTGCTGACCCATGCCCACGAGGATCACCTGGGCGCGGTCGCCGACCTGTGGCCGCGTCTCAAGGCGCCGGTCTATGCCACGCCCTTCGCTGCCTCCGTCCTGCGCCGCAAGCTGACCCAGGCCGGCATCGTCGACGACGTGCCGGTCACCGAGATCCCGCTGCGCGGCAAGTTCACCTTGGCGCCGTTCGAGCTCGAGATGATCACCATGACGCACTCGATCCTCGAGCCGAATGCGCTGGCCATACGCACCAAGCTCGGCACGGTATTCCACACCGGCGACTGGAAGATCGATCCCGAGCCCCTGCTGGGCGACGTCACCGACGAAGAAACGCTGAAGCGGATCGGCGACGAGGGCGTGCTGGCCATGGTGTGCGACAGCACCAACGTCTTCGTGCCGGGTGAAGCAGGCTCCGAAGCCAAGGTGCGCAAAAACCTCCGCAAGCTCGTGAAGCAGTGCAAGGGCCGCGTCGCGGTGACCTGCTTTGCTTCCAACCTCGCACGTGTCGAGAGCATCGCGCTGGCGGCGGTGGCGGCGGGACGGTCTCCGGTGCTGTCGGGACCGGCGTTGCTGCGCATGGTCGAGTGCGCGCAGGAATGCGGCTACATGCTCGATTTCCCGGAGCATCTCAGCCCCCAGGAAGGGGCCTATCTGCCGCGCGACAAGGTCCTCTACATCTGCACCGGCAGCCAGGGCGAGCCGCGCGCCTCGATGGCCAAGATCGCCAACGACGAGCATCGCGACCTGGTGCTGGAGGAGGGCGACACCGCGATTTTCTCCTCGCGCGTCATCCCGGGCAACGAACGCTCGGTCGGCCGCATGCAGAACGCCCTGATGGCGCGCGGCGTCGAGATCATCACCGACCACGAAGCCGACATCCACGTCTCCGGCCATCCCGCGCGCGACGAACTGGTGCAGGTCTATCAATGGGTGCGGCCCCAGATCGCCGTGCCGGTGCATGGCGAGGTCCGCCACATGGTCGAGCACGCCGCGCTGGCGCGGAAGTGCCAGGTGCCCGAGACGATCGTGGCGCCGAATGGCACGCTGGTGCGACTGGCGCCGGGACCGGCCGAGATCATCGATCATGTCCGCGCCGGACGGCTGGCGCGCGACGGTGACAACGTGGTCCAGCTCGAGAGCAACTCGCTGCGCGACCGGCGCAAGATCCTGTGGAACGGCGCGGCTGCAGCTACGCTGGTGATCGACGGCAAGGGCAAGGGCGTGGCGCCGCCCAAAGTGTCCTTGCGCGGCATCGAGGACGAGGATGGCAGTCTCGCCAGGGCTGTCGTGACCAGCCTGCAGGAGATGCTGACTGGCCTCACTGCCGGTGAACGGCGGGAAGACCACCGGATCGAGGAGGCGGCCCGCCAGGCCGTCCGGCGCGTCGTGCGCGCACACCTCGGCAAGAAGCCGTTGACGGACGTCCATATCGTCCGCATCTAAAGAGCATGATCGGCCGCCTGAACCACATCGCTATCGCCGTACCCGACCTCGCCAAGGCCTCTGAGCTGTACGGCACGGTCATGGGCGCCAAGGTGAGCGCGCCCAAGGCGCTGCCGGCGCACGGCGTTACCATCGTGTTCGTCGAGCTGCCCAACACCAAGATCGAGCTGCTGCATCCGCTCGGCGAGAAGTCGCCGATCGCCGGCTTCCTGGCGCGCAACGCCGACGGCGGCATCCACCACGTCTGCTACGAGGTCGATGATATCTACGCCGCCCGCGACAAGCTCAAGGCCGGCGGCGCCCGCGTGCTGGGCGACGGCGAGCCCAAAAACGGGGCCCATGACAAGCCCGTGCTGTTCCTTCATCCGAAGGACTTCGCCGGCACCCTGATCGAACTCGAACAGGTTTAAGGAGGGTCCCATGAGCTGGGCGACCGGACTCATGGTCTATCTGGTGATCTGGTGGACCGTCCTGTTCTCGGTGCTCCCGCTCGGCGTGCGTCGGGTGGAAAAGCCGGGGCGGGGACAGGACCACGGCGCACCGGAAACCCCTCAACTGCTCCGCAAGGCCATCATCACGTCGCTTCTGGCTGCAGTGCTGTGGGTGGGCTTTTACTATCTCCACAAATCGGACGTCTTCAGCTTCCGGCAGTGGGCTCAGGACTATTGAAGTAATCTCTTAAGTTCGGGTGCTAAGTCCTTGAAAAAGAAAAACGGTGGGCCAATGACCCGCCGCTTCTCTAACCCCGAAACTCTGGTCCGACGGCTTGTGCCGCTCTTCCTCCCTAAACTCAGGCCGCGCCTAAGCGCTAGGCTGTTTACGCCAGCTACCGAACGTTGCCAAGACCTTTTCTTTCGATCAACGGGGCTTGATCGAACAAATATTGTGAGGCAGCGCCATTCGCCAAGCAACAAATGTCCGCACGGTTTCTCTGACTATGGGATGACCACATCCTTGATCACGAATAGCACAGCGAGAATTCCGACTGCCGGATGAATATCGCGGAAGCGTCCGGAGACGAGCTTGATGCCGACGTACGAAATGAATCCGAAAGAGATTCCTTCCGCGATCGAGAAGGTGAAGGGCATCGCGATCGCGGTGATGACGGCTGGCGCCGCTTCGGTGATGTCGTCCCACTCGATCTCGGTGAGGCCGCGAGCGAGCAAGCACGCGACATAAAGAAGAGCAGGCGCCGTCGCATAGGCCGGGATCGATCCTGCGAGCGGAGAGATAAAGAGTGCGAGCAGGAACAGTACGCCCACGACCGCCGCGGTAAGGCCGGTCTTGCCGCCGACGTTGATGCCCGACGCGCTCTCGATGTAGCTGGTCGTGGTCGAGGTGCCGACGACGGCGCCGAGCATCGCCGCCGCGCTGTCGGAGATCAGCGCGCGATTGAGACGCGGAACCGTCCCATCGGGCCGCATGAAGCCGCCGCGATGGGCAAGCGCGATCAGCGTGCCGGTGTTGTCGAACAGGTCGACGAACAGGAAAGCGAAGACCACGGTCACCAGGCCCACCTTGGCGGCGCCAGTGAGATCCATCTGGAACAGCACCGGCGCGATCGACGGTGGTACGTCGAAGATGCCACCGAACTTCTGCTGACCCACGGCGATCGAGATGGCGGTCACCACCAGGATGCCGATGATCACGCCGCCCATCACCTTGCGATATTCCAGCGCCACGATCAGGGCGAAGCCCAGCGCCGCCATCACGACCGGCCAGCTGGTGAGCTTGCCGTGCGCCACCAGGGTCGCTTCGTTGCCGACGACGATGCCCGCGTTCTTGAGCGCGATCAGGGCAAGGAAGAGGCCGATGCCGGCGGCGATCGCCATCTTGAGCGATTTCGGGATCGCGTTGACGATCCATTCGCGGATCGGCAGCACGCTGATGATCAGGAAGATGACGCCCGAGATGAAGACGCAGCCCAGCGCCACCTGCCAGCTGTAGCCCATGCCGCCGACCACGCCGAAGGCGAAGTAGGCGTTGAGCCCCATGCCCGGCGCCAGCGCGATCGGGTAATTGGCGAGGAAGGCCATCAGGAAGCAGCCGATCGCGGCGGCCACGCAGGTCGCGGTGAAGACGGCGCCGACGGGCATCTTGGCCATGCCCAGGATCTGCGGATTGACGAAGATAATGTAGGCCATGGTGAGGAAAGTCGTGAGGCCGGCCACGACCTCGGTCTTCACCGTCGTCTTGTTTTCGCTCAATTTGAAGAGCTGTTCGAACATGCGCCTGTCTCCCCCGAGAACTGGCGCCAAGTGTGCGGGCATCGGCCTGTGCAAAACCAGTCGCGAGGGGCCCTGTTTGCCGCTAGAAAGCCGGGTCCAGGCCAATATCCCGAGGATTTCGACCGCATGCGCATGAGCCAGTACTTCCTGCCGACGATGAAGGAGACGCCGTCGGAGGCGCAGATCGTGTCGCATCGCCTCATGCTGCGCGCGGGCCTCGTTCGCCAGACCAGCGCCGGCATCTATGCCTGGCTGCCGCTCGGCCTGCGCGTGTTGCGCAACATCGAGAAGATCGTGCGCGAGGAGCAGAACGCAGCGGGCGCGCAGGAAGTGCTGATGCCGACCATCCAGTCGGCCGACCTGTGGCGTGAGAGTGGCCGCTACGATGCCTATGGTCCCGAGATGCTGCGCATCAAGGACCGCGGCGACCGCGAGATGCTCTACGGCCCGACCAACGAGGAGATGATCACGGTGCTCTTCCGCGACGGCGTGAAGAGCTACCGCGACCTGCCGAAGAACCTCTATCACATCCAGTGGAAGTTCCGGGACGAGGTGCGTCCGCGCTTCGGCGTGATGCGCGGACGCGAGTTCCTGATGAAGGACAACTACTCGTTCGACATCGACAAGGCCGCCGCCATCCGCTCGTACAACAACATGTTCGTGGCCTACCTGCGCACCTTCGCGCGCATGGGGCTGAAGGCGATCCCGATGCGGGCCGACACTGGCCCGATCGGCGGCGACCTCAGCCACGAGTTCATCATCCTGGCCGAGACCGGCGAGTCGGCGGTGTTCTGCCACAAAGGGCTCGTCGACAAGGACATCCTCGACCGCAAGATCGACTACGCGAACGACATGCAGCCGATCGTGAACGAATGGACGTCGCTCTATGCCGCGACCGATGAAATGCACGACAAGGACGCGTTCGACGCGATCCCCGAAGGCGAACGCCTGGCCGCGCGCGGCATCGAGGTCGGCCACATCTTCTATTTCGGCACCAAGTACTCAGCGCCGATGAAGGCCATCGTGGCCGGACCGGGCGGCGAGAACATCACTGTCGAGATGGGTTCCTACGGCATCGGTGTGTCGCGCCTCGTGGGCGGCATCATCGAGGCGAGCCATGACGATGCGGGCATCGTCTGGCCGGAGGCGATCGCGCCGTTCAAGCTCGCGATCGTCAACCTCAAGCCGGACGACGCGGCGGTCATGGGCGCCTGCACCAAGCTCTACGACACGCTGACGGCCAAGGGCGTCGACGTGCTGCACGACGAACGCGACATGCGTGCGGGCGGCAAGTTCGCCGACATGGACCTGATCGGCATCCCCTGGCAGGTCGTGGTCGGCCCCAAGGGCATCGCGGCCGGCAAGGTGGAGGTGAAAAACAGAAAGACCGGCGCGCGCGAGGAACTTCCGCTCGACGAAGTCGTTGCTCGCTTCGGCTGATCTAGGAGACCGCCGCACATCATGGCTTTTGCCGCCGTCGAGCGCCTGATCGCCTTCCGCTACCTGCGGGCCCGCCGCGAGGAGGGCTTCATTTCGGTGATCGCTGGCTTCTCGCTGGTGGGTATTGCCCTGGGCGTCGGCACGCTGATCGTGGTCATGGCCGTGATGAACGGCTTTCGCATCGAGATGCTGCACCAGATGTCCGGCATCAGCGGCCAGTTGGGTGTGCAGGGCAACCGCGACGGGCTCGAGGCCACGCCCGACCTGATGGCGCGGCTGCACGCGATCCCGGGCGTGACGACGGCGACCCCCACGGCCGAAGGACAGGTCATGGCGGTGACCGGTGACGAGGCGCGCGGCGTCCTGCTGCGCGGCATGAAGCCGGACGATTTCCGTGCCCGCACGCCGCTGTCGGCCGCGATCGACGGGGCGCCCGGCGTGCGCGAGCGCTATCGCAATCTCTGCCGCGGCGACGACGACGCCAAGATCGACTGGGGCAGCCTCAAGGATTTCGGCGACGGCTTCTCGGTGGCCGTGGGACGGCGGCTGGCTGACCTGCTTCACGTGAAGGTGGGTGACCGCTTGCAACTCGTGTCGCCGGTGTCGGTGACGACGCCGCTCGGCGTCATGCCGCGCTCGTCATTGGTGCGGGTGTCGGCGATCTTCTGCGCCGGCATGTACGATTACGATGCGAACTTCATCTATGCGCCGTTGGCCGATGCGCAGCGCCTGCTGGGATTGGGCGACAAGGTGACGACGATCGAAGTCTTCGTCGACGACAAGACGCCGCTCCGCACTGCACGCCAGGGCGCCGTCCAGGCCGTCGGGTTGCAGGGCTGGGTGTTCGACTGGTTCCAGGCCAACTTCGGCTTCTTCGCGGCCATTCAGGCGCAGACCAATGTGATGTTCTTGGTGCTGACCATGATCGTGCTGGTCGCGGCGTTCAACATCGTCTCGAGCATGGTGATGCTGGTGCGCACCAAGGCGGGCGACATTGCGATCTTGCGCACCATGGGCGCCACGCGCGGCGCCATCCTGCGGCTGTTCCTGCTCGACGGGCTGGCGATCGGCGGCGTCGGGACCTTCGTCGGCGCCGTGCTGGGACTGGCCTTCGCCTACAATATCGAGGCGATCCGGCAATGGCTGCAGCACACGTTCGGCCTGGTGCTGTTCGACGAGCAACTCTACCTGCTGGCCGAGATGCCCTCGCACATCACGCCGGTGGAAGTGGGCGCGATCGTCGGGATGGCGATGTTTTTCTCGTTGAGCGCCTCGATCTATCCGGCGTGGCGCGCCTCGCAGCTCGATCCGGTGGAGGGGCTGCGCCGTGAGTGAACGTGCGCCCGAAGTCGAGCGCTGGCTGGCCTGGCGTTATCTCGCGACCCGCCAGCGCGAGGGCTTCGTCTCGGCCATCGCGATCTTCTCTCTGATCGGCGTGGCGCTGGGCGTCGCAACCCTGATCGTGGTGCTGTCGGTGATGGGCGGCTTCCGCCAGGAACTGGTCAGCCGGATCATCGGCATGAACGGCCATGTCGTGATCGCGGCCAAGCGGGGCATGGTCGAGGCGACGCCGGAGCTTCTGGAAAAATTGCGCAAAGAACCCGGCGTCAAGAACGTGCGGCTCACGCTCGAGCGCCAGGCATTAACAACGGCCGGCAACCAGACGCGCGGCGCGATCCTGCGCGGGGTGCGGCTGGAAGACCTGATGTCGCGCGAGATCGTGACCAAGAACATCGTGATGGGTGAGCTGGGCGCCTTCAATACGCGCCGCGGCGTGGTGATGGGCGAGAGGCTGCGCCAGGCGCTGAACGTGCGCATCGGCGACAGCATCACCGTGACGACGCAGAAGCTGGGCGAAAACGGGGCCATCGCGCCGCGTTACGCGGACTACGAGGTGCTCGCGAGTTTCCTCTCCAAACGCTACGAGTTCGATGGCGCCTTCGTCTTCGTGCCGCTGCAGATGCTGCAGGACGACCTGGATTACGACCACCGCACGGTGAGTTCGATCGACCTGGAGGTCGCCGATCCGTCCGACGCGCCAAAGGTCGCCGCGGCCTTGCGCCAGTCGATCGCGCGGGACGATCTCAAGGTCTCGGACTGGCAGCAGCTCAACGCCCGCTTCATGGGGGCACTACAGGTCGAGCGCGTGATGATGTTCATCATCCTCAGCATGATCGTGCTGGTCGCGGCCATGAACGTGGTCGCGAGTTTCACCATGCTGGTGAGGGTCAAGCGCGGCAGCATCGCGATCCTGCGCACCATGGGCGCGGGGCCGGGCACCATCGTGCGCGCTTTCTTCATGGCGGCTGCGGGCGTCGGCCTGCTCGGCACGATCATCGGCACGGCGCTGGGCCTCTATGTGTGCGCCAGCATGCCGGCGATCGGGCGCTGGCTGGGCAGTATCTCGTCGCCGGGCGCCGGTGCGGCCGAGGTCGATTTCGTCACCTCGATGCCGGTCCGGGTCGAGCCGGTCGAAGTCCTGTCGATCGTCGCGGTGGCGATCGTGCTGTCTCTTGCGGCTGCCGCCTATCCCGCCTGGCGCAGCACGCGCGTCGAACCCGTCGAAGGACTGCGACATGAGTGATCCCAATCTGCCCCTGTCGTTGCGCGATATCACGCGCACCTTCGTGCAGGGCGACCGCAGGCTCGAGGTGCTGCGCGGTGTCTCGCTCGACCTCAGGGCAGGCGAGATCGTGGCGCTGGTCGGCCAGTCGGGCAGCGGCAAGTCGACGATGCTGCACATCGCGGGGCTTTTGGAGCGGCCCGACGAGGGCGAGATCATGCTCGACGGGAAATCGGCGGGCACGCAAAACGACCGCCAGCGCACCATGCTGCGGCGCAAGTTCCTGGGTTTCATCTACCAGTACCATCACCTGCTGCCGGAATTCTCGGCGCTGGAGAACGTGATGCTGCCGCAGATGCTGGCCGGCCTGTCCAAGCACCAGGCCCGGCTGCGGGCGCTCGACCTGCTGGCCATGGTCCAACTGTCCGAACGCGCCGAGCATCGGCCGGGCCGCCTCTCCGGCGGTGAGCAGCAGCGCGTGGCGATCGCGCGGGCCGTGGCCAACGCACCGCGGGTGCTGCTGGCCGACGAGCCGACGGGCAATCTCGATGCCGAGACGGCCGAGATCGTGTTCCGCCAGCTCCTGACCCTGGTGCGCGAGACCGGCATGGCAGCGCTGATTGCCACCCATAATCCCGAACTCGCCGCCCGCATGGATCGG
>CAIKZO010000154.1 GCA_903832005.1 Enhydrobacter aerosaccus
CCTGTCGCTGATCATCAATCTCAGCAACGTGGTGAACTTCGCGCACGGCAACTTCCTGGCGATCGGCGGCTATCTCGCCTTCACGCTGACGCCGTACATCGGATTCTGGGGCGCCCTCGTGGTGTCGCCCTTCCTGACCGCGA
This sequence comes from Enhydrobacter aerosaccus, assembly GCA_903832005.1. GTDB lineage: Bacteria > Pseudomonadota > Alphaproteobacteria > Reyranellales > Reyranellaceae > Reyranella > Reyranella aerosaccus_B. The sequence continues at coordinate 144 of CAIKZO010000154.1, forward strand.
TCATGGGATATGCGATCGAGAAGCTGCTGATCCGGCACGTCTATGCGCGCAACCACATCTACAGCCTGCTGCTCACCTTCGGGCTGGGCTTCATCCTGCAGGACGCCTGCCGCTTCATCTGGGGGCCCAGTCCGTTGCCCCTCAATATCCCCGACATGCTGTCGGCCGCGGTCACGCCCGACCTGTTCTTCATCACCTGGTATCGCGTCTTCATGGTCGCGGTCGTGATCGTGGCGGTGACGGGCCTGTTCGCTTTCCTGCGCTACACGCGGGTCGGCATGCGCATCCGCGCCGGCACGCTCGACCTCGACACCGTGTCGGCGCTGGGGGTCAACGTGGCGGCGCTGCGCTCGTACAACTTTGCCGTCGGCAGCTTTCTCGCGGGCCTCGCGGGTGTATTGGCGGCGGGCCAGATCGGGCTCAACCCCAACATGGGCGACACGCTGATCATGCCGAGCTTCATCGCCATCATCGTGGGCGGCGTCGGCAGCCTGACCGGCACCTTGCTGGGCGGCTTGCTGATCGGCGTCGCGGCGGCGCTCACAACGGTGGTCTATCCCGCCGGTGCCGAGGCCGTGATCTACGTCATCATGGCGATCGTGCTGCTGATCCGCCCGCGCGGCCTGCTGGGCGAGGAGGGGATGCTGTCATGAGCGTCACGACACCTTCCGCCGCGGCCCCGCCCTCGGCACCGGTCCGGCCCTGGCTTCAACTCGCGATCATCTGGGCACTGCTGCTGACCGTGCCGCTGTGGCTGCCGCTGCTGGGCGGCTACACGGCGATCGCGGCCCGCGTCATCATCTTCGCGCTGGCGGCGATGAGCCTCAATCTGCTCCTGGGCTTCACCGGCGTGCTGAGCTTCGGCCATGCCGCGTATTTCGGGCTCGGTGCCTACGGGGCGGGCCTGTTCCTGAAATACGTCACGGCCTCGACGCCGCTGGCGATGGTGGCGGGGACCTTGCTGGCCGGTATCTCAGGCACCTTGTTCGGCCGCCTGCTGGTGCGTCGGCGCGGCGTGTATTTCGCCATGGTGACCATCGCCTTCGGACAGGTCTGCTATTACATCGCCTACAAGTGGAACGACTTCACGGGCGGTTACGACGGGCTGCGCGGCTTCGCCCGCGCACCGCTCGACTTCGGGCTGTTCAAGATCGACATCACGGGCAGCGGTACGCTGTTCTACTACTTCGTCATCGCCGTCTTCGGTCTGGCTGTGGGACTGCAGGCGCTGATCCTGCGCTCGCCGTTCGGCCGCACCATGCTGGCGATCCGCGAGAACGAGCGGCGCGCGCGCTTCCTGGGGCTTCCCGTGGAGCGCCATATCTGGCTCGCCTTCTCGATCTCCTGCTTCTTCACCGGCTTCGCGGGTAGCCTTTATGCGCTGCTCAACAACTTCGCCGATCCCTCGACGCTCAACTACGTGATGTCGGGCAACCTCGTGATGATCACGGTGATGGGCGGCATGCGCACCTTCTGGGGCCCCCTGCTGGGCGCGGTGCTGTTCGTGATGCTGCAGGATTACGTCTCGTCGATGACGACCAACTGGATGTTCTTCGTCGGCATCACTTTCGTCCTGGTCGTGCTGGTCTTCCCGCGCGGTCTGATGGGCGTGCTGCAGAAGAGGTTGGGCGCGTGAGCACGACGACACCGAAACTCGAGGTCACCAACGCCTCCAAGCACTTCGGCAGCCTGGTTGCCGTCTCCGGCGTGTCGATGCGGGTCGAGAGCGGCGAGCTGCGCGCGATCATCGGGCCGAACGGCGCGGGCAAGACCACGTTCTTCAACCTGATCACCGGCTTCTTCCCGCCGACGTCGGGCGACATCCTGCTCGACGGCCAGAACATCAACAAGGTGCCGGCCGCCGGCCGCGTGAAGATGGGCATGGGCCGCACCTTCCAGATCACCGAGATCTTTCCCGAGCTCAGCGTACGCGAAAACGCGCGCATCGCCGTCGAGACCGGGCTGGGCTACAGCCTGCGTCCCTGGCTGAACGCCACCGACAAGAAACGCGTCGCCGATGCCTGCGACGAGGTGATGACCCTGGCCAATCTCACCGTGAAGGCCGATCGGCTGGTGGGCGAGTTGTCGCACGGCGACCAGCGCTCGGCGGAGATCGCCATGGCGCTGGCGCTGAAGCCCAGCCTCCTGCTGCTCGACGAGCCGACCGCCGGCATGGGCGACGAGGAGACCTACCAGGTGACGGGCCTGATCCGCCGCCTGCACCGCGATTCGAAGTACACGATCGTGCTGATCGAGCACGACATGCGCGTGGTGTTCCATCTCGCCGACCGCATCTCCGTGCTGGCCGAGGGCAAGTTGCTGGCCGAAGGCACGCCGCAGGAGATCGGCGCCAATGAGCACGTCCAGAACGCCTATCTGGGGAAGGCCGAATGACGAACGCAATCGAAGTCAGCGGACTCAATACCTTCTACGGCAAGAGCCACATCCTGCACGACGTCTCGATCGTAGCGGAGGAGGGCAGCGTGACCACGCTGTTGGGCCGCAACGGCGCCGGCAAGACCACGACCATGCGCTCGATCATGGGGCTGACGCCGGCGCGTTCCGGCACGGTGAAGGTGTTCGGCACCGACTCGGTGAAGCTCGCGCCCTATCGCGTGGCGCGCCTGGGCGTCGGCTATGTGCCGGAAGGACGGCGGGTGTTCCCGAACCTGACCGTCGAGGACAATCTCAAGGTGCCGCAGGGCGCCAAGGGGCCGTTCGATATCCCGCGCATCTACTCGCTGTTCCCGAGACTCGAACAGCGCAAGATGAACCGCGGGCGGCAGCTGTCGGGCGGCGAGCAGGAGATGCTGTCGATCGCGCGCGCGTTGCTGCTCAATCCCAAGGTGCTGATTCTCGACGAACCGTCGCAGGGGCTGGCGCCGCTGATCGTGCGGGACGTGTTCAAGATCGTGAGCTCGATGAAGCAGGAAGGCATGACTGTCCTGCTGGTCGAGCAGAACGTGCGCATGGCGCTCGAAGTCGCCGACACGGCCTATGTGCTCGATCACGGCGTGGTGGTTCACAAGGGACCCGCCGCTGCTTTGGCTGCCGACGAGAACCTGATCCAATCACTGGCCGGCGCATCTGCTGAGGAGTGGGACCTCGACAAGGCCCACTGAGCGCGATCAGGGGGCCGTCGCGGGAATCTTGGGCAAGGGCCGGCGGGAGATCTCGAGCGCCTCGTCGGCGGCAACGCCCAGACCGCGCAGGATCGTGGCGGCGACCGCACTGTCGTGCCGCGGCGGCGCGAGGCCAAAGGCGGCGGTGCGCATGGCCTGCATGACCGTGCCGCTGATCAGGTCGAAGGCCGCCGCCTCGCTCACAACGCGCACGGCCTTCTGGCGCAAGCCGACCCTCAGGTCAGCCAGCACATAGCCGCCGAGCTCCGCCAGCAGCTTCGGCGAGTTGGTGGCGACGTCGAGGATCAGCAGGGCCCAGGCCGGGCTGACCCGCGCCAGCCAGACGTAACGGCGGCAGCCGATCGAGGTGCGTTCGGCCCCTTCGGGCCTCGGCCGCGAGCTGGCGACGACGCGGCGGCAGAAGGTGACGGCGAGCCAGATCCCCACCGCCTCGACGATCCCGGCCTTGGTGTCGAAGTGATTGTAGAAGGTGCCGGGCGTCATGTCGGCCGCGGCCGCGATTTCCTGAATGGTCGCATCGGCCACGCCGCGCGCGGAGAAGACGGCGATCGCCGCGGCCGTCAGCTGACGGCGCGTGCGCTCGCGCTTGCGCAGGCGGGGAAATTGCACTTCCTCCGGCTCGACCAGCACGGCGGGAAGAGGGGGCATCGCTGCGATTTGTTTTTTGGGCATACCATTCAAATTTGAATTGCCAATGTAGAAAACGAGTCTAGCATCCGCGCCGATAGGAGCAAGGGGACACGGCCATGGCTACCGGGATCAGTCGTTCGCGCCGCGACTTCATCGGCGCGGCGGCAGGCGCCGCATCGGCGTCGCTGTTGGGAGGAATACTGGGCGGCACGGCGCAGGCCCAGACCCAGACGCGTTCCCCGGCGCCCGCGGTGAGCCAGGCCCGCACCGGCCTCAATATACTGTTCGTCTTCTCCGACCAGGAGCGCTACCAGCCGCGCTGGCCCAAGGGCGTCTCGCTGCCCGGTCACGACCGCCTGCAGAAGAAGGGCGTGACCTTCACCAACCATCAGTGCCCGGCCACGATGTGCACCTCGTCGCGCTCGGTCATCGTCACCGGCCTGCAGACGGCCGACAACGGCATGTTCGAGAACCTCGACATGCCATGGATGAAAGACCTGCCGCTGGATCATCCGACGATCGGCCACATGCTGCGCAAGGCGGGCTACTACACTGCGTACAAGGGCAAGTGGCACCTGAGCCGCGAGTTCGACACCAAGTCGATCGACAAGTTCATGACGCCGGAAATGGAGAAGTACGGCTTCGCCGACAATTTCTCGCCGGGCGACCTGATCGGCCACACGCTGGGTGGTTACAGCTTCGACCAGATCACCGCGGGCAGCGCCATCAACTGGCTGCGCACCAAGGCGCGGCCGATGTCCGACGAGGGCAAGCCGTGGTGCATGTTCGCGAGCTTCGTCAATCCGCACGACATCATGTATTTCAACACCGACGCGCCGGGCGAGCAGGTGCAGGACAATGGCAAGCTCCGCATGCACGCCGCGCGTGCGCCCGAGCATGCGCTCTACAAGAAGACATGGGACGTGCCGGTACCGGCCAGCCTGCGCCAGCCGTTCGACGCGCCCGGCCGCCCGCAGGCGCATCGCGAATTCGACCGCATCTGGGATTACATCCTGGGCGACATTCCGCTCGAGGACGCGCGCTGGAAGCGCTTCAACGACTACTACATCAACTGCCTGCGCAACGTGGACCAGCAGCTCGAGGCGGTGCTGGCCGAACTGGACGCGCTCGGCCTCGCCGAGACGACGATCGTGGTCTACACCTCCGATCATGGCGAGATGGCGGGCGCGCACAGCCTGCGCGGCAAGGGCCCGTTCGCCTATGCCGAGACCACGCACCTGCCGATGTACATCGTCCATCCCGACGTGAAGGGCGGCCAGCAGTGCAAGGCGCTCTCGGGTCACATCGACTTCGTGCCGACGCTGCTCTCGATGGCGGGCGTGACGCCGACCAAGGCCGCGGAGTTCGCGGGACGGGCGCTGCCGGGCAAGGACCTCTCGGCCGTGCTCGCCAATCCCGGCAGCCAGCCGGTCGACGCGGCCCGCTCGTCGACGCTCTTCACGTATAGCGGCCTCGCCAGCAACGATAGCGGTGTGTTCGACTTCGCGGCCAAGGCCGTGATGGCGGGCAAGGACCCGAAGGAGGAGGCCAAGCGCCAGGGCTTCAAGCCCGACCTGCGCAAGCGCGGCCACGTGCGTTCGACCTTCGACGGCCGCTACCGCTTCACGCGCTACTTCTCGCCGCTCGACCACAACAGCCCGGCGACGCTCGACGAGCTGTTCAAGGTGAATGACGTCGAGCTGTTCGACCTCACCAAGGATCCGGGCGAGATGAACAACCTCGCGATCGACCGCACGACCAACGCAGAAGTGCTCACGACCATGAACGGCAAGCTCGAGGCTGTGATCAAGGACGAGATCGGCAAGGACGACGGCCGCGAGTTGCCGAACAGCCCCAACATCACCTGGGGCCTCGACAAGATCGACTTGTAAAGGCGCTCAGCGCGCGTAAGCGGTGAGCACGAGCATCTCGCGCTCATTGTCGAGCGTCCACGACTTGAAGCGGCCGAGGAAGCTCATGCCGAGCAGCGGTGGGGCGCTTCCCTCGACGACCGTGCCGCGCACGTTGTCGAGTACGACCGGCCCGATCTTCAGGGTGCGGATGACGAAAGTGATCGACCTCATGTTGGCGCCGTTGGCCATCCGGTAGTTCTGGAGGCCCGAGACGTCCGCCTGCGAGATGGTACCGGCCTTCAGCAGAGCGTCGAACGTCTCCATCGGGACCAGCACGTCGGCGGCGCCGCTGTCGACGTAGAATTGGCTCTCGACCGCGCCGTTCAACAGTACCGGCGCGGTGAAGTTGACGCCGCTACGGCCGAGCTTGACCTCGGTGGCGCCGTCGGTCCGCGGCTGCGGCTCGGCGGCCACGGAACTTGCCTCTTCGCCCGCGTAGGCACCGTTGCGGAAGTAGCCGATCTGGCGCTGGCCACCGGCCAGGGTGAGCACGCCCTTGCCGTTGGGCAGGTCGTCGCGGAACTCGCCGGCATAGCGGCGGCGGTCCGGCCAGGAATAGGCGCCGACGCCCTCGCGGCGGTTGTCGCGGAACTCGCCGGCATATTCCTCGCCGTTGGGCAGGGTGTAGCGGCCTTGTCCGTCGGGCTGGCCGTCGCGGAACTCGCCCTCGTACTTGCGGCCGTCGGGCCAGGTGTAAGTGCCCTTGCCGTGGCGGACATTGTCGCGGAACTCGCCGACGTATTTCTCGCCGCTGGCGTAAACCAGCGTGCCGTGGCCGTTGTATTTTCCATCGAGATAATCGCCGACGTAGCGCTCGCCGGCGGGAGGCGCGGGCGGAAGGACCAGATGTGCCGCGCGGTCGCGCGTCTGGCGCTCCAGATGTCTCGCCGCCATCGAACTGATGGCCAGCACCGTGATGAACATCACGGCGACCGTAAACAGGGTACGCATCGATGTTACCTCTCGACCCATCTAACGCCGTGGGTGGCCGAGAAGTTCTCCCTAAATGCGCATATCTTGGCTTCTATTGGCGGCCGTTTAGCGGACGGGATAGCCCTTCCACAGCCATTCCAGCGCCGCCGGCAGGGTCTGGCTGACGGTCGGCCGGTCGACATGCTTGGCGTTGCGCGCGAACAGGTACTGATAGTGATAGCCCTTGTCGGCCAGCACCTTGGCCATCAGCGCGGCGGACATCGTCCAGTCGTGCATGCCGTCGGGGATGGTCGGGTTGGGATAGTAGAGGTCCTGGTCGCCCATCTCGAACCAGTAGCGGATTGGCTTCACAGGCGCGGAAACAATCAGCGGCACGCCCGGCGGATCGGACGGCACCAAGGCTCCCGCCTTCACGGTGAGGTTGGGCGTCGGCGTGCCGGTCCAGGCGCTGTGATACTCCCACGCGCCGCCGCGCAGCGAGGGATCGTAGGGCCATTGCTGGTTCACCATGGTCGGCGAATAGGCCAGCACCCGGTGATAGAGCTCGGGATGGAACCACGCCATGGTGAAGGCGGCGGCGCCGCTCGAGCTCAAGCCCACGGTGGCACGGCCCTCGGGATTTTTCGTCAGCTTCACCTTGGCGCGCTGCTCGACCAGCGGCAGCACCTCGCGCTCGACGAACTGGGTGTAGACGCCCGACACCGTGTCGTACTCCTTGCCGCGCTGGGCGCCCTGCGCATCCTGGCCGCCGTTGCCGATCTGGATCGAGACCATCGCAGGCACGCGCTTCTGCTGGATCAGATTGTCGAGTGTGGTGTTCATGTCCTTCCACGCAGCCGAGCCGCCGTCGCCGATCACGATGAACGGCGCCTCGGTGCCCGGCTGGTAGTTCGCCGGCACATAGACGTCGATCGTGCGCGTCCAGGTGCCGGGATGGCTGGTGGTGACGATCATGCTCGACTTGTTCCCGGGCGTTGTCGTCGTGTTCATGATCGAGCTGTTGCCGCAGCCCGCGACGTCGTCACGGATCAGGCCGGGATTGTAGACCGTGCTGTCCTTCGACGAGATCGTGAATGACACGACGGTGCCTTTCGGAACTCCGTCCTTGGCGATCGTCTCGGGTGCGGGCGTATGCGTCGGCCCGATGATGTAATTGCCCTCGACTCCCGCGGCGGGCAGCTTGCCGTCGGCGAGCTCTGTCGCGCGCGGATAGTTAAGGTTCGCCGGATCGCGCGTCGGCGGCTGCGTCTTGAAGTCGAGCCCGGTGGTGTCGATGAAGAAGGGTGCTGCCTTGTCGGTCGTGTTGGCCCCCGGCGGCACGCCCATGTTCTGGGTGACGCAGGCAGGTTGGGCAGATGCGGACGAAGCGCACCACACGGCGGACAGCAGCGTCCCCGCAAGGACGGCCCATTGGCGTTTCATGTCTCTCTCCCGGAGGCGACGAGTCTCGTTGGCTCGCCTTCATCTGTGGAGTGTACGGTATGCGACCTCTGTCGGAAAAGGGACCAGACGCGAAGAAGCCCGCCGGTTGAGGGCGGGCTTCTAGGGTTCATCAGGCGGACTGCGACGTCAGATGGGAAGTGACACGCTGGCGGGCCTGGTAAGGATGTAACGCGCGTCCCTCTGAAAGGGTTGCCGGGGGCTACGCCGCGACCCGGTCGGGATCGAGGGCAAAACGGCGGCAGTGATCGAGGTAGGCGCGCTCATGGGCACCCACGAGATCGACGACGCTGGTCCACAGCCAGGGCGGCGCGTCGAGCCCGGCCGACCGGAACGATTGCAGGGATCGCTTCCAGTCCTGCCGCTGAGCCGGTGTCATCTGCCGCGCATGGGCATGTCCCACGACATTGCCGAGATAGCGCGCGGCCTTGCGTGCCTGGCCTTGTGTCAGTTGCTCGATCTCGACCTTGAGATCCTGTGGCAGCAGCTCACGGATGATGACCGGCTTGCCCATGAACTCGGCCGCGATCATGCGGTTGCCGAGAGAGGGCGCCAGCGCACGGGCGCCCATCACGACGCGTTCGGCGCTGTTTGCCGGCATGATCCCCGGCGCGTGGTCTGCCCGGGGCGCCGCGGCGTGGACCGCCTCCTTGATGTCGATCAACGCAATGTCGGACTTGTTTCCGCGCCCCTTGATCCGCAGCAGCACGGCGTAGCGCAGGCGGCCGAGAGAGCTGCAGCCTTTCACCCAGTAGGCGGCGTCGCAGACATCGAGCTCGGCGTCGTCCTCGCGCGAATGAAGATGCGTGATCAGCTTGCGAACATTGTCCGACTGGCCGAGCGCTCCGATCGCGGCGCGCTCTTCATCGCTCAGCGGCCAGAATTTCTTGCCGAGCGGGATCTCGGGACGTACGTCCTCGATGCGCTCTTCGGCGAGATGTTTCCAGCGGCGCTGCAGCGCGCGCTTGAGCACGGCAATCACCGGCTCGGGCGCGTCGACCCATTCCTTTTCCTCGGCCGGGCCCATGGCGTTCTCGTAGCCGTCCATCATGTGCTCGAGGATGTAGGCCGTCGTCACGCCCGGCAGGTCCGAGCCGCGCGCCGCCGTTGCCAGCGACAGGCCGAGGCGGATGAGATCGTGCGCCGGATTGCCGATCACGGTCTGGTCGAGATCGCGAATCTGGATGGATACCCGGCCCTTGCCATCCGCCACCGGACCCAGATTGCCGACATGGCAATCGCCGCAGATCCAGATCGACGGGCCGTCCGGGATCGCATGGCCGTTCGACGCTTCGAGCCATTCGTAGAACTTGATGGTCGCGCCGCGCACATAGGCGTGGGCGGAGCGGGCCATCTTCAGTCGCTGGTGGGCCATCAGGATCGCGGCGCGACCGGAATGCTGAGGAAAGGCCGGGGCTGCTTGTTTTTTGGTATTGGACATGACGAACCGCCTGAACGCTCGAATTTACATGAATTGCGGTAGGTAACGCCGACCTTCGTGTGGCGTTGCGGAGCACGCTTTCGTACTAAACCGTACATTCTGCATCCCAAATGGCTGCTCGTGCGGTGAGGGACAGAGCCCTAGGGTGAGTGCAATATCTTCACGATCTTTGGGCGGGGGCGCATTGCGATGACGATCGCGACCGCGACTCATCCGGAAGTGACGCACGACGACATCTACGTCACCCGCGAACTCGAGCATCGGGCGTCTCCCGAAAGCGATCACCGGCAGATCAAGCAGGCGCTCATGGAGCTTGCCGGCCGAATGAGCGAGGGGCCGGAGGCGGTTCTTCCGCTGTTCGTGTCCCTGGCGATGGAGTTGGGTGGCGGCGTGTCGGCGGGAATCAGCATTGCCGATCTTGACGCCAGTCCTCCGATCTTCCGTTGGGCCTTCCTGAAGGGCTCGCTTGCAGCGTTCGAGGGCGCGACGACACCACGCGATTTCAGCCCCTGCGGCGTGACGCTCGACGAAGACAAGGCAATCCTCACGCGTCACTCGGAGCTCATGTATCCATGGATCGCCGACGTTAACGTCGTTCTTCCGGAAGTCCTGCTCGTGCCGCTGCACAAGGGCGCCGAGCAACTCGGCACGCTGTGGGTCGTGTCGGACGAACTCTCGCATTTCAACAAGGCGCATGTGGACGCGATCACCGAGGTCGCGGCCTTCGTCGGCGTCGCGTTGCGCATGCACCAGACGGAGGTCCGCCTGGCCAAAGCCCTCGAGGAGCAGGAAACGCTCACCAGGGAAATGAGCCATCGCGTGAAGAACGTCTTCAATATCGTCGAGGGCATGATCCAACTGGGAGGCAAGCGGTCTGCCAGCAAGGAAGACTTGATCAAGTCCCTGTCCGGAAGGGTGCGCGCGCTCGCCGTGGCCCACGGCATGATCCGCCGGACAACGACGGCGGTGTCCGATCAAACGACGGATATCGGCGACCTGGTGCGCGCCATTCTGCGCCCCTACGAACAAGCCAGACTGGACGTATCCGGACCCGCGGCGGCATTGGGCGAGCGCACCACGAACGGACTGGCCCTCGTCCTGCACGAACTGGCCACCAACGCTGCCAAGTATGGAGATCTCTCACGTGACGGCGGGACCATCGAAGTCACGTGGGCCAAAGGCGACGCGTCGCTGATCCTGGAGTGGAAAGAGCGGGGCGGCCCTCTTGTCAGCGGAGCTCCCTCGACGGCGGGCTTCGGGAGCGAGCTTGTGGCCGGTACCGTCCGGCAGACGCTTGCGGGCACGTTGCAGCATCAATGGTTCCCGGAAGGCGTCGAGATCACGTTGACGATGCCCGTGCAGCAACTCGACAAGTAGACCTGACTTCGGTCAAGCCGCCCCGGCGTCACTAATGCCCTTCTAATCTAATCGTCACCCGGCGTGTCGAGTACCTTGCGCACTTTGCTCGCGAGATCCTCGATCGTGAAGGGCTTGCCGATCAACTCCACGCCCGGATCGAGCACGCCGTTATGAACGACGGCGTTGCGGGTATAGCCGGTCGTGTAGAGAACTTTCAGGGCGGGCCGGCGCCGGCGTGCTTCGTCCGCCAGCTTGCGGCCGTTGATGTCCGGCATGACGATGTCGGTGAACATCAACCGGATCTCGGGATGCATGTCGACCAGGCGCAACGCCGCCGTGGCGCCCTCGGCCTCCAGGACGCGATAGCCGAGCTCCTGCAGCGCATCGACGCTGAACTGGCGCACGCCAGGTTCGTCTTCCACCACCAGCACCACGTCGCGCGAGTCGCCGAGCGGCACCTCGAGCTTGTCGGGGAGGGCATCAACTTGTGTGTCTGGCGAGATCAGGCGCGGCAGGTAGACCTTCACCGTCGTGCCGTGCCCCGGCTCCGAATAGATCTTCACGTGTCCGCCCGACTGCTTGATGAAGCCGTAGACCTGACTCAACCCCAGACCGGTCCCCTTGCCGACGTCCTTGGTCGTAAAGAACGGGTCGAACGCCTTGGCGATCACCTCGGGCGCCATGCCCATGCCGGTGTCGGTGATCGCCACCATGACATACTGGCCTTCGGGCACGCCCGTGTGGGCGGCGGAATACCGCGTGTCCAGATGGGCGTTCTGCGTTTCGATCGTCAACCTGCCCCCGTCGGACATCGCATCGCGTGCGTTGACGGCCAGGTTGAGGATCACGTTTTCGAGCTGGTTGGGATCGACATTCGTGCGCCACAGCCCGCCCGCCAGCGCCGTCTCGAAGCGGATGGCGCTGCCCAGGGAATGGCGCAGCAGGTCCGACATGCCCGCCACGAGCTTGTTGAGATCGATCGCCTCCGGCTTCAGCGGCTGTTGGCGCGAGAAGGCGAGAAGGCGCTGGGTCAGCGTCGAGGCGCGGCGAACACCCTCCAGCGCCGTCTCGATGTAGCGATGGGAGCGCTCGTCGCTTGCCGACGTGCGCCGTCCGAGAAGCTCGAGCGAACCGCCCACCGCTGTCAGCATGTTGTTGAAGTCGTGCGCGATGCCGCCGGTCAATTGACCCACGGCCTCCATCTTCTGGCTCTGCCGCAAGGTCTCCTCGGTGCGACGCAGCGCTTCGGCGGCCTCGCGCTCCCTCGTCACGTCGCGGGCGACGCCATGGAGCAGCCCATCTCCCGGCACGGCCGTCCAGGCCAGCATGCGGTAACTACCGTCCTTCCGCCTGTAGCGATTTTCGAAGGAGAAGGTCGTATGTCCGGCATCGAGCTTCGCGATCTCGGCCAAGGTGGCGTCGATGTCCTCGGGATGCACGAATTCGAGGAACTTGCGGCCGAGCAACTCCCGTTCCCGCCAGCCCAGCAACTTCTTCCAGGCCGGATTGACGGCGGTGATCGTGCCGTCCATCGCGGCCACGAGCATCAGGTCGGTCGATAGCCGCCACATGCGATCGCGATCCGCCGTGCGTTCCGCCACCTGCTGTTCGAGCGTGGCATTGAGAAGCCCGAGCGCTTCCGCGACCGATTTCTGATCCTCGATGTCGGTGTTCGTGCCGATCCAGCGCGTTATCTCGCCGGCCGGCCCGCGAAGGGGAAGCGCGCGCCCAAGGTGCCATCGATAGACACCGTCGGCACGCTTCAGGCGGAACTGTGTCTCATAAGGCTCGCCACTCGTCAGGGCGGCAGCCCAGCGCTCGGCCGCACCGGCGAGATCGTCGGGATGGACCATGCTGGCCCAGCCCTGGCCGTCGAGCGCGCCCGGCGCGGCACCGCTGTAGGCATAGACGCGATCGTTGAACCAGTTGAGCAGCCCGTCGGGCGCCGACGACCAGACGTGGTTCGGCATGACCTGGGCGAAGGCGTGGAACTCCGAGGCGCGCGCAGCGAGCGCCTTCTCCGCCGCGACATGGGCCGTCGTCTCGACCACCGAGACCTGCACGCCGCCGACGCCGGTCGGCGCCGTGTCGTCGTGCACCGGGCTGTAGCTCAGGGTGAAATGAGCATCGTCCCATTCGTCGCCGCGACGCTGGATGCGATAGAGAATGTCCTTGAAGAAAAGCCCGGGGCTGCTGCCCGACAGAATGGCGGTGTGGTTTGCCTCGAGCTCGCGCCAGACTTCAGGCCAGGCCTCGCGGACCGGCAAACCAAAGGCGGCCGGATGCTTGTCGCCCAGGATCGGCCGGTAGCCGTCGTTGTAGATCAGCACGAATTCGGGACCCCAGCGCAGCGCCATGCCGAAGCCGGAACTCATCACAAGATCGACGGCCAGCTTCAGGCTGGCAGACCAACCGTCGCGCGCGCCGAGAGGCGTCTTCGACCAGTCCTTCGCGAGGAGAAGATCCCTCATCTCGTTCGTGGATTTTTCGTGAGGAGCCGGAGCGTTCAGCCTGCTGTCTTTCATGCGGGTCGGGTGAGTGGCGATGGCATTCGAGCCTGGAACGTCCCTTCTAGCATGGATTGCGAACAACCCGAGATCGTCGCATTTCCGGGAAATGGCGTGGAAGTCCGACGATGGCGCAATGATGCAAGCGTCGAATGCCGATTTCGTTCCCTCGCCAACGAAAAGAGATTCTTTTGGGCTCGTCGCTGAATTATCGCCGCCTCAGGAATTGTCCCCTACACTGGGTGCGTCTCAGCAATGGTGGCGGTGGGAATGACTGGTCAGTTGATACGGGGGCGACTCGTGGTCACCCGGTGGGGGGCACAGTCCTCGGCGATCGAGATGGGCGCGCTTCACGTCGTGGACGGCATCGTCAGGGAAGTCGGTCCGTTCGACGAGCTGCGCCGGCGCGATCCGGCGGCCCAGGAGATCGGCGACGGCACGCACCTCGTGATGCCAGGCTTCGTGAATTCCCATTCGCATGGGCGCGGGATCACGACGTTGCGCCAGGGCATCCCCGACGACCCCGGCGAAGTGCGCTCGGTGGGATTGCGCGTCGGGCTGTCGGGCGATCCCTATTGGGACGTTCTCTATACCTGCGCCCGTCAGCTCGAGGCCGGCATCACGGCGACGATGCACCTCGACACGAATTATGGATACGGACCCTTGGAGGCCTACGAGAAGCGGCTGCAGGAGGTGATCCGGGCCTATGGTGAGAGCGGCATGCGCTCCGCCGTGACGCTGGCGTTGCGCGACGCCAGCCTGGACGATCCCTATCTCGAGGATGCCTTTCTCGCGAGCCTGAGCCCGGAGGTGCGCGCGGAAGTCGAAGGCTGGCGCCGGCCGTTGATCGGGCTGGACAGCTATCTCAGCCTGTACGACAGGCTGCGTCAGCAGTTTCCGGCCGCGACGCTGCAGCTCGAGCCTGCGGGCGTGGGCGGATGTTCCGACGATTTCCTGAAGGGCCTCCGGACGGCGGCGTCCGCGCGCAAGGCGGGACTGCAGCTGCATCTGCTGGAGACCGTCTATTCCAAGCAGTATTCTTTCAAGCGTTTCGGCAAGTCGACCGTGCAGCGGCTCGCCGACCTGGGCTTCCTCTGCGGCGACGTGAGTTGCGCGCATTGCGTGTGGCTCTCGCAGCGGGACATCGGGATCATGCGCGAGACCGGCGCCATGGTGGTGCACAATCCGAGCTCCAACCTGCGGCTGCGCAGCGGCATCGCGCCGGTTCGCTCCATGGCCGAGGCGAACGTGCATATCGCGCTGGGCACGGACAATCTCACGCTGAACGACGACGAGGACATCCTTCAGGAGACTCGGTTGGCGCAGTTATTGCAATCTCCACCGGGAATTGGGGAAACACCCATCCCGGCGCAGACGGCACTGCAATGGGCGACGCAGGGAGGCGCCAAGGTATTGGGGATCGAGGGACTTGGCGCGCTGGAGCCGGGGAGTCCCGCGGATCTCGTCATGGTCCACAATCGGTCGTTCGATCGCGCCGTGTTCGAGGATGGACATGACATCGCGGCCAGCGTGATGCATTGGGTTCGCCAGTCGGACATCGATCAGGTGCTGGTCGGCGGACGCGTGGTGGTGCGCGACGGTCGATACGTTTTGCGCGATCGCACGGAGCTGGAGAGGAAGGCCTACGAGGGCCTGCGGCAGTGGAAGCTGACGCCGGCGACCCGGCTCATCCGATCGCAGATCGGCGAGCGATACGCCTCGCAGAGTTTCGGGGGAGAGCCGTTCTATCGGCTGAACGCGCGAGAAGATTAGGCAAGCAACAGGAGCGGACGGCAATGAAGATGAATTGGAATGGGTTCCGGACCACGGTAGCGGCCGTTCTGGCGGTCGCTATTCTGGGCGTCACCGTCGCTCCGAAGCCCGCGTCGGCGGACGCGCTCGACGACCTCAAGAAGCGCGGGAAGGTCGTCGTCGGGACCGAGGCTGCGTACTATCCCTTCGAGTTCATTGAGAACGGCAAGATCGTCGGCTACGACGAGGATGTGCTCAATGCCATCATCAAGAGCTGGGGCATCAAGCTCGAGCAGATCGATCTGCCCTTCGCCGGAATCCTGCCGGGCCTGCTGCAGAAGAAGTTCGACTTCGTGGCGACCGCGCTCCTGGTCAACCCCGAGCGCGCCAAGCGCTATGCCTTCACGCTGCCGGTCGCCCAGACCAAGGTCGGCTTCCTGAAGCGCAAGGGCGACCCCAAGATGAAGAGCGTCGACGATCTCAGCGGCCTGACCATCGGCTCCGGGACGCCGCCTGCCGGCCCGACAGTCATCTTCATGCACTACAACGACGAGCTGAAGGCCAAAGGCAAGGGCGCCAAGGAACAAAAGATGTTCTCGAGCTCCGCCGATTATATTCTGGCACTGGCCAACGGACAGATCGATGCCATGGTCGACAGCACGCCCGTCATGCTGGGCGCGATGAAGAAGTATCCGGACAAGTTCGAGGTCGTCGGCACCTTCGGCGAGCCGTTCTGGGTCGGTTGGGTGACGCGGCCGGAAGACCTCGGCCTGCGCGACGCGATCAACGTGGAGATCCGCAAGCTGCGCGACAGCGGAGAACTCGGAACCTTGCAGAAGAAGTGGTTCGGTGAGGCGATGACGATACCGGACTCCGGCTATCTGCCGCCGGACGCGATCAAGTAGGGCGCTGAACGCCCAGTCGACCGGCGCCGGCCGATGACTCTCGAGTGGAAGTACGTGACGCAGGCGTTGCCTTTCCTGTGGGAAGGCACGCTCGTCACCGTCGCGGCGTCGGTGCTGGCCCTGGTGCTGGGGCTGCTGGTCGGCATCTTCGTGGTGCTCGGGCGCCGATCGAGGTTCAAGGTGCTGCGCGGCCTGATCATCGCTTACATGAGCGTCGTGCGCGGCACGCCGCTCTTCATCCAGATCCTGATCGTCTACTACGCGTTGCCCGCGCTCGGCCTCGATATCCCACGCTTCGAGGCCGGCGTGATCGCGCTCAGCCTCAACAGCGGCGCCTATATCTCCGAAATGATCCGCGGCGGCCTGATGGCGATCCCCAAGGGACAACTCGACGCGGCCAAGGCGTGCGGCATGCGGAGCAGCCTGATCTGGCGCCGCATCACCCTGCCGCAGGTGCTCGTCCTCATCCTGCCGCCGCTTACCATGGAGTTCACGGGCCTCCTGAAGTCGTCGGCGCTGCTTTCGGTCATCGGGCTGGTCGAGCTGACGCGGCGGGCGCAGCAGGTGATCGGTGAGACCTTGCGGTCGCCGGAGGTCTGGCTGACCACCGCGGCGCTCTATTTCGTCATGTGCTTCGCCCTCGGCGCCGTCACGCGACGCCTGGAGAAGTCTGCCGCGGCGTATAGGCTATAGCGGGGAACGGACATGGATTTCAGCCTGTCGATCATCGTCGAGGCCTGGCCCACCTTCGAGGCCGGACTGATCACGACCGTGATCTTCTGCTCGGTGGCGGGCGTGCTCGGGCTCGTGCTCGCCGTGCCGATTGCGTTGGCCCAGTTGTCGCGCTCGTGGTCGTGGCGCGTACCCGCCCAGGTCCTGGTCGAGATCGTGCGGGATACGCCGTTCCTCGTGCAGGTGTTCGTCATCTACTTCGTCTTCCCCGCGACCGGCGTGCCGATGTCGTCGACGGTCGCCGGCATCCTGGCGCTCACGATCCATGGCGCCGTGTATTTTTCCGAATCGATCCGCGGCGCCATTCTGTCGGTGCCCCGAGGGCAGGTCGATGCCGCGCGCGCGGCGGGCATGTCGTATCCGCTCACCCTGCGCCGGATCGTGTTCCCGCAGATGATGGGATACGTGCTGCCGCCGATCGGCAATCAGATCGTCGGGCTGATCAAGGATTCCGCGGTGTTGTCGATCATTTCGGTGCCCGAGCTTTCGATGGCGTTCCAGAACGTGCTGGGCACGACATTCGCCGCGCCGGAGGCGTTCGTGGCGGTGGCCGTCCTGTACTGGCTGCTTACCTCGGCGGTCACGCTGGCGATGTCCCGGCTGGAGCGGCTGACGCCAACGCACCGCTCGACCGAAGAGATGACCTCGCTGCTCGCCAAAGTGGATCGATGAGGATGAAGCGATGACACCTCCGCCGATCATCCGCGTCCGCAACCTGCACAAATGGTTCGGTGATGCGCACGTGCTCAAGGGCATCGACCTCGAAGTGAAAGCCGGTGAGAAGGTCTGCATCATGGGGCCCAGCGGTTCCGGAAAGAGCACGCTCCTGCGCTGCCTCAACTTCCTCGAAGAATCGTCCAAGGGCATCGTGCTGCTCGACGACCATCCCGTGGGCTACATCGAGGATGCCGACGGAAAGCGGCGGCGGGATAGTGAAGCGAACATCAACCGCCTGCGCGCGCGGATGGGCATGGTCTTCCAGAGCTTCAACCTGTGGACCCACATGACGGCGGCGGCCAACATCATGGAAGCGCCGATCCACGTCGGCGGGCTCAGCCGTCAGGCAGCGGACGAGAAAGCCCGCAAGCTGCTCAAGCTCGTCGGCCTCGAGGACAAGAAGGATGCCTATCCGGCCCGGCTTTCGGGAGGTCAGCAGCAGCGGATCGCGATCGCCCGCGCCCTGGCCATGGATCCGGAAGTCATGCTGTTCGACGAGCCGACGTCGGCCCTCGATCCGGAACTCGTCGGCGAAGTCCTGGCCGTGATGTCCGAACTGGCCCGCGGCGGAATGACCATGATCGTCGTCACCCATGACATGGGGTTCGCGAGGGCCGTCGCGGACCGCATCGTCTTCATGGATCATGGGCAGGTCGTGGAAGAGGCGCCGCCCTCGGTCTTCTTCGAGCAGCCGAAGAACGAGAGGACGATCCAGTTCCTGGCGAAGATCTCGAGCCGCCCCTTCTGAGGCGGGCAGGGGCCTCACTGGTGCGTAAACGCTACGTGCAAGATGACCCCATAATTCGGATCCTAGTCCTCCTCATTTAGTGCCTGCTCGAGCGGATCGTATTCGTGGAACGTCTCGTATCGCACCCCATCGTCGTAATAGGACGGCGGCGGCATTTCGCACGACTGCCATCCCAACTTCTCTTCCCACCATTTCGGCTCCGGGGGCGGCGCCTGCGGCGGGGGTGGATTGGGGGCGACGCGCTCAGTTTCCATTAGCGTGGAAGGTGGCCCAGCGGGGGCTGACGTAGGGGGCGCCTTCTCCACCCCTCCCGCCGCCTCCGCTTCACGCCGTGCGCGTTCGGCCAGCACCATCGGCACCTCCGGGAGGCCGAGCAGCGCCTCACGCAGGTTGAATTTCCACGGCTTCTCCTTCGTCCTGGCGCGATCGATGCGGCGCAAGCGGGGCTTGGGCAGCGTCATGGCTGCCACCACTCCTTCTTTTTGCCCGGCGTTGCCGCATCGCGCGTTTCGCGCTCTTCGTTTTCGGCCTCGATCTCGCGCAGGCGTTCCTCGAACTCGACAGTGTCGAGCGCGCGGCGGCGGTAGTCGAGCATGGCGGCATAGGCCATGCCCTCGCGCGGCGTGATCTGGCCCGCGGCCGCCGCGGCGATCACCGCAGCCTGTGCTTTTGCGAGGCCGCTCGCGTCGTCGACCGGCGGCAGGTCGAGGGTTGCCGTGCGCCGGCGGTGGCGCCACATGCGCTCGACGAGGACGGCGGCCTGCATATCGCCCTGCTTGGCTTGGCGCACGGCCACGTGCTGGATCTCGGCAAGGTCAGCCAGGGAAAAGGCGATCTCGGGATCGGCGCCGGCATCCAGAGCGGCCGATGATTTCTTAACCGTTTTGCTCACAGAAGTCCTTTCTCGCGCGCCTTGTCGCGCAGGCGATAGCCTTCAGTACGGGAGAGGCCGAGCTGCCGTGCCATGCCGGCGATGCTCGCTCCCTCTGCCAACAGCGCCGCGGCACGATGGAGCGGATTCTTGTGCGCCGGGCCGACACTCCAACAGGTGAGGCCGGCGGTGTCCGTCTCCATGCGCGCCTCGATCGGGTCGACGTCGGCGCCGTGCAGTCCGCGTGCCTTCTCGAAATGGATCTCGAAGCGCGCGCCGTCGCGCGCGGCGTAGTCTTCGGGACGGCGCATCGCCATCACCAGGTCGAGGACGTCCTCGCGTCGGCCGGTGCCGCGCTGAAAACCCTTCTTGTTGGCGTGATGCACCAGCAGCATCGCGCGACCGAGGCGGCGCTGCAGGATGAGGAAGCGCTGCAGGCTGCTCCAACTGTCGGGATCGCCTTGGAAGGACGCGAGGCTCGAGAGATTGTCGAGCACCACCAGTTCAGGAAGGCCCCACGCCTCCATCAGACTGTGCTGGCCTTCCTGGCGCGCAAGATCGGGCAGGGCGCCGGGATGCAGATCGGCCAGCATGAGGTCGAGCGTCGGAGGGGCGGGGCCAAAGAGGGCGAGGCGGCGCTTCATGTCGACGGCCGCCATCTCGCCGTCGACATAGACGACTCTGTGCGGGCGGCTTGCGCGCCAGTTCAGGAAGCTGCCGCCGGACGCGGCGGCCCAGGCGATGCCCAGGGCGAAGAAGGTCTTGCCCAGGCCGCGCGGGCCGTAGAGCAGGGCCAGACTCTTCTGGCTGAGGATGGGATCGAGGATCGTCTCGCGTTCCGGCAGATCGGCGGCGGAGAGGGCGGCCGCCGAGATGCGGCGCGGCATGGCAGGGAGTGTCATGCGCTTAATATAGCGATTAACGCAATTAATTCAATGCGTATTTCGCGTAATTATCTTGCGCGGAGGGAGAGGCGGAATCCGGTACAAATCGCGAGAAACCTCGATGCCATCGGCATCGGAGGTGTCCCGGGATTTCGGTGCACGCCGCGTCAGGTTTTACTTGGGCGCGTGCGTCTCCAGGAACATGCGGGTGTGGCGCACCGCGAGCGGCACGGTCGCCGCCTCCTTCTTCCACGGGTAGAGGCTGACCTGCGAGTTGGGCGACAGCAGCGCCACTTCCATCGCCACCTTGTACGGATGCGGCGGGCTGTCGTCGGGCAGAACGAGGATCGGCGTCTTGCAGCCCTTCACGAAGTCGCGGCTCACGGTGAACACGAAGTCGGGGTTGGTGTTGTACATCTTGTCGAGGAAGGTGCTGACGTCCTTCATCGTGTAGTTGGGATGCTTCTTCACGAAGGCCGGGCCCCAGCCTTCCATGTTGCGGTCGTAGAACTGGGTCGGCAGCTCGGGCCGGAAGCCCGACGGCTGTGCCAGCACGGCGGCGACGACGCGGTCGCCCACACGCTTGATCAGGTTCCAGATGAACGGCTGGCCGATGCAGTAGCCCACCACCATGAACTTATCGATGCCGAGATGATCCATCAGGCCGACCTGGTCGTCGGTGAAGGAGTCCCACGCGCGGTCCGGCTCGAGCGGGCCGGAGGAGGCGCCCGGCGGCGAGTTGCGCAGGTCCGTGCAGATGCAGCGGAAGCGGTCGCTGAATTCCTTCTGCGCGTTGAAGGGATGGCCGGGGCCGTCGAGGCCGGCGATCGTCGAGTTCAGGCCGCCGCCCGGCATGACCAGGATCGGGAAGCCGGAGCCCATCTCCGTGTAATGGATTTTGACGGGGCCTCTTTCGTAGATCGGCATGGCGATATCTCCCTTTGACGGCAGGATGCCATGCGGGGCGCGATGTTGCGAGGAGGGGCGAGGGTCTTTACGTTCCGCGCTTTCCGCTGGGCGGGAATCGCGGAGGAGGAGCAGGTGCCGGGTCCTTTGACGATGTCGTTGGCTGTGTTCGTCGTGATCCTGTTGGGAATCGTGGGCGGCGCCGTGCTGCGCCATCACCTGCCCGAGCACCATCTGACCGGCGATTCGAAGGACATGATCCGGCTGGGCTCCGGGCTGGTAGGCACGATCGCGGCGCTCGTGCTCGGCCTGCTGATCAGTTCTGCGAAGAGTTCGTTCGACGTCCAGCGCAACGAAGTGCGCGAGATGGCGGCGAACCTCGTCGTGCTCGACCGCACCCTGAACGAATACGGTCCCGAGACGCGCGAGATTCGGGGGCTACTGCGCGAGGCGGTCGAGCCGTGGATCAAGATGATCTGGCGCGAAGACGCGGGCTCCTATCAGCCCGTCGGGCACATCAAGGTCAATGCATCGGCGCAACGCGCCTACGGGCTGATTTCGAGGCTGGAGCCGTCAACCGAGCCGCAGAAGGTGCTCAAGGCGGCGGCCTTCCAGGATGTCGGCAGTTTGGCGCATGCGCGCTTCCTGCTGTACGAGCAATCCGATGGCGGGATTCCGCTGCCGTTCCTGACCGTGCTGGTGTTCTGGCTCACCATCATCTTCGCAAGCTTCAGCCTGTTCACGCCGCTCAACGGGACCAGCTTCTCGGCGCTCACGGTGTTTGCCTTCTCGGCGGCCGGCGCGATCTTCCTGATCCTGGAGATGGATCATCCCTTCACGGGTTTGATGCAGATTTCCCGCGAGCCGCTGCGTCACGCGCTGCTGCCTCTGGTGACCTGAGAGACGCCAGCAGCCGCAGGGCGATACCGGCCACCAGCACCGCGAGCGGCAGGCCGACGATCACGGCCACCATGACGATCAGCGGGACGATCGTGTGCTCGCCGCTCGCGCCGACCGGCCCGTCGCAGTGCCAGCCGATGGTCGTGTTCTCGCCGTCGTGCAGCGCGCGGCAGCTGTCGAGGTGATAGTACCAGCTCCAGCCGACCGCCCAGCAGAAGGAGAGCGCGGCCCAAATCTTCAGAAGGAATCCTGTACCCAACGTCATGATTTCGCCTACGTCTGCGTCCGTCGGTTCATCCCCTGAGCCGATGTCGAATGCAGATCGAGTGCATGCCGGCTTGCACCGGCGCGATTTCGCGTCATGCTGTGCGCAACGAAAGACGCGGGAGGAAGCGCCATGAAGTTCGGGATTTTCTACGAGCTGCAACTGCCGCGGCCCTGGAAAGAAGACGACGAGCACAAGCTCTACCAGAACGCTTTGCAGGAGATCGAATTGGCCGATCGGCTGGGCTACGACCACGCGTGGCAGGTCGAGCATCACTTCCTCGAAGAGTACTCGCATTCGCCCAGTCCCGAGTCGTTCCTCGCCGCCGCCAGCCAGCGCACCAAGAACATTCGCCTCGGCCACGGCATCATGCAGCTCACGACCAACCATCCCGCGCGCGTGGCGGAGAAGGTGGCCACGCTCGACCTTCTGTCGAACGGCCGCTGCGAGTTCGGCATGGGCGAGAGCGCCTCGATCACCGAGCTCGAGCCGTTCAACGTCGACTTCGACAACAAGCGCGAGATCTTCGAGGAGGCCGTGCAGGCGATCCTGCCGATGTTCGGGCCGGGCGCCAGCGAGCATCACGGCAAGTACTTCAACATGCCGCTGCGCACTGTCGTGCCCAAGCCGATGCAGAAGCCGCACCCACCGCTGTGGGTCGCCTGCTCGCAGCTCGACACGCTGGCCAAGTGCGGCGAGTGGGGCATGGGCGCGCTCGGCTTCCAGTTCGTTTCGGCCGATGCCGCGCACGCCTGGGTGCACGCCTATTACAACGCCTTCGTGAAGCGCCAGAAGAAGCTCGCGGACTATCGCGCCAATCCGAACATCGCGCTGGTCTCGTTCTTCATGTGCGCCAAGACCGACGAGGAAGCGCGCGCGCGTGCCGAGGGCGACACGTTCTTCCAGTTCTCGCTGCGCTTCTACGGCCAGTCGTCGGGCCGCCGCCGGCCGCCCGCCGGCACGGTCAACATGTGGGACGAGTACCAGAAGTGGAAGGCCGCCAATCCCGAGCAACATGCAGCCGCGTTGCGTGGTGGCCTGATCGGCTCGCCCGAGACGATCCGTAAGAAGCAGCGCCGCTTCCAGTCGTCGAACAACGACCAGGACGTGCTGCTCAACCAAGCCGGCCGCACCACGCACGAGCATATCTGCGAATCGCTCGAGCTGTTTGCCGCGGAGGTGATGCCCGAGTTCCAGGCCGCGCATCCCGAGCTGCTGAAGTGGAAGGAGAAGGTGCTGAACCGCGAGATCGATCTGGAAGAGATCGACACCACGGCCTTCAAGGATCGCTACGGCGGCACGATGAAGGCGATGACGCCGGTGACGCGCGCCGCCGACTAAGCCACAGACTAAAGAGTGAGTGAGTAGAGGAGAGGTTCATGACGTTCGCCATTTCCGCCCGCTGCCCCGAGACCGGCAAGTACGGCGTCGCCATCTCGACCCGGCCGCTGGCGGTGGGCGCGCGCTGCCCCTTCATCGCGCCGGGCGTCGGCGTGGTGGTGAGCATGGCCTATACCGACCCGCGCCTCGGGCCGCTCGGCCTCAGGCTGCTGAAGCTCGGTTATTCCGCGCAGAAGGTGCTCGACGAGATCGCCAGCAGCGACCCGAACATCGAATACCGCCAGGTGTCGGTGATCGATCGCGACGGCAACGCGGTGGCCCGCACGGGCAAGCAGAACAAGGACTGGTCCGGCGCCTGTATCGAACCCAACCTCGTCGCCATGGGCAACGGGCTGGTGTCCGAGCGCACGGCGTCGGCCATGTTCGACATCTATCGCAAGACCGGCGGTGCCTCCTTCGAGGAGCGGCTGATGAAGGCGTTGGAAGCGGGACGCGATGCGGGTGGCCAGCACGGCGGGCAGCATTCAGCCGCCCTCGTCGTCTATTCGAAGCAGGAGTACCCGCTGGTCGATCTGCGCGTCGACGAGCATGCCGAGCCGATCGGCGAGTTGCGCCGCATCCATGATCTCTATGCGCCGCAAGCAGCGTACTACGAGCAGCGTCCCTGGCAGCCGACGGCGATGGGATCAGAAGCCGATTGGGCGGCGCGCCGAGGTCAGTAGTCGGAGACCTGTTGCTGGTTCTTTTGATCCAGCACGTAGGAGATGCCGGCAACGATGCCGAGCGAGACTACGATGAGGATCGCGAAGAGGACGAAGCTGCGGATTACTGACGGTGCCATGGCGGTTCAACGGGACGAGTGTACCGATGTTGCCGCAAGAGTGTGAATCTGATCCCTGACTGCAATATTGCAGTCGAAGGCGATTCTAATGAAAGTACAACCGCTATAGCGGCACGGCCTCGCCATCGATCAACGCGTGACTGCAGCGCAGACGCTTGGCCTCGACGCGCACATCCTTCACGCCATCTACCGCACGAACGACAGCGTAGCCTCTGTCCTGCCATTCGGCTGCGTCGCCCCATGGCGTCTTCAGCGACACGTAGAGGCGTGGCCGTTCGGCCGGCGTGTCGGAAGCTGCGAGCACGGCGCTCATGTAGAGCGTGAAGCCGGTTGCGGGCTCGCTTGTGCCGTCTTCGGGATAGCCCGCCGCATACCGTCCGCCACGCGCCAGTTCTTCGCGGCCCTTCTGTGCGAAGACGGTGAAGGAGACGCCGGTCTGGTATTCGAGGCCGCGGTATTCGACCGGGTCGAGCGTCAGCGCGAGATCGGGATCGGCGGCACGCACGAGCGTCACCACTTCGGCAAGCCGCGTGGCTTCGGCGGCGCCGGCCGCGGGCAGCTTGAGCTTGGTCAGTTGTGCAACCGCTTTTTCGACGGGGCCGGCGGCGCGCAGCAGGCCGACGAAGAGATCGCTCGCCTTCTTGTCGCCTCCTTTGTCGGTGGAAAGCGCCTTGCCGATCGCGGCCTCGTCCTTGCGGTCGAGCGCGCGGCGCAGCGGGGTGACCTTGTCGGCCGGCAGCTTGAGGCCGGCGGCGACGGCGGCAACCAGCGTCGGCAGGTTGAGGTCGACGGTGAGGTCATGGACGCCGATCGCGCGCAGCGCGTCGACCGTGAGGAGAACGGCTTCGGCATCGGCCTCGGCACTGTCGACACCCAGCAGCTCGGCGCCGACCTGGGCGAACTGGCGCTCGGGCTTCAGTTGGTTGCCGCGCACGCGGATCACGTTGCCGCCGTAGGAGAGGCGGAGTGGGCGGGGCTCGTGCTTCAGGCGGGTGACGGCGATACGGGCGACCTGCACGGTCATGTCGGGCCGCACGCCCATCATGCGCTGCGAGACCGGGTCCATCAGCCGGAAGGTCTGGGCGGCGAGGCCCGCGCCGGTGCCGCCCAGTAGCGATTCCTCGAACTCGACCAGCGGCGGCTTCACGCGCTCGTACCCGAAGGCGGCGAAGCGCGCGATGGCGGTGTCGATGGCGCGAGCCTCGCGCGCGGCGTCGGGCGGCAGAAGGTCGGCGAGGCCTGCCGGCAGCAGGCCGCGGTGGTCGTTGTCGTTGGCGGTCATGAGGGGGTTGATAGCCTAATGTGGACGGGAAAGGGAGGGAGCGTTATTGCTCTCGGGGAATGAATCAAACCGACCAGCCTGCCCTGTCCGTAGTTGCCCCTTGTTACAATGAAGAGGGCGTGCTGCCGGAATTCGTCAAGCGGGTGGGTGCCGTGCTCGACGGGGTGGGTGGCACCGCCGAGATCGTCCTCGTGGACGACGGCTCGCGCGACCGGACCTGGGCGGTGATGGGCGAGGTGGCGGCAATCGATCCCCGGGTGGTTGGTGTGCGGCTGATGCGCAACCATGGCCACCAGCTGGCGCTCACGGCCGGCCTTTCGGTCTGCCGCGGCGAGCGCATTCTGATCATCGACGCCGACCTGCAGGATCCGCCCGAGCTGCTGCCCGACATGATCGCCCTGATGGATCAGGGAGCCGACGTGGTCTACGGCCAGCGCCGGGTGCGTGAGGGCGAGAGCCTGTTCAAGCGCGCGACGGCGGCCGCCTTCTATCGCATCATCGGCCGGCTGACCGACGTCGACATCCCGTCCGACACCGGCGACTTCCGGCTGGTGACCCGGCGCGTGCTCGACATCCTGCTCGCCATGCCGGAACGTCATCGCTTCATTCGCGGCATGGTCGCATGGATCGGCGGCCGGCAGGTGGCGCTGCAATATGACCGCAAGGCGCGCGCTGCCGGCGAGACCAAGTATCCGTTGATGAAGATGGTGCGCTTCGCTGTCGACGCCATCACCGCCTTCTCGGTGGTGCCCTTGATGGCCTCGATGATGATCGGCTGGATCATGGCCGCCGTAGGCTTCGCCTTCTTCGTCTATTCGATCGTGGGCTTCATGCTGGGATACAATATACCCGGCTGGACGTCGCTGATGGCCGCGATGGGACTGTTGTTCGGCATGCAGTTCCTGATGCTGGGGATCATCGGCGCCTATCTCGGCCGCCTTTACGACCAGAACAAGGGCCGTCCGCTGTTTATGATCCGCGACATCGTCGGCGGTTCTGGGGGCGGTAAACAATGAGCGCCGAATTCGACAAGCACGCCTCCTCCTACGACGGCGGCATCGACAATCCCGTCAAGCGTATGATGGGCGGCGACGCCGACCAGTTCATCGCCGTGAAGGCGCGCTGGCTGCTGCGGCGCGAGCCCGGCCTGCGGACCGGCGGCCTGTCGATGCTCGATTACGGCTGCGGTGCGGGCGACCTGATGCGCGTACTGGCTGACAGGGGCGCGCGCGCCGACTTCACCGGCTGCGATATCTCGACCGGCATGCTGTCCGAGGTCGGCAAGCGCTGGCCGCAGGTCCATGGCGCGGCACCGGCGACGGCCGTGCAAGACGGCGCCCTCACGCCCTTCGCCGCTGGTCAATTCGACGTCGCCACCATCAGCGCCGTACTGCATCACGTGCCGGTCGCGGAGCGCGCGGCGGTCTATGCCGAACTCGGCCGCGTGCTGAAGCCGGGCGGACGGCTCTATGTGTTCGAGCACAATCCACGCAACCCGCTGGTGCGCTATGTCATCGCCCGCACGCCGATCGACGAGAACGCGATCCTGCTCGATGCACGCGAAGTGCAGGACGGGCTGCTGGGAGCGGCCCGCTACGAAATCGAGACCGACTATCTGATGTTCATGCCGCCGGGCCTCGCTTTCCTGGCGCCGATCGATCGCGCACTGGCGTGGCTGCCGCTGGGCGCGCAATATGCCGTGTCTGCCCGGAAACCCGTGTAGGAGAGGAGTGAACGATGGACCCGAAGAACTTCGAAACGGAACTCGTGCGCGAGGGCTACGAAGTCAGCAAGAGCGTCACGCCCGGCGCCAAGGTCAATCCCGAGCATAGCCATCCGTTCGACGTGAAGGCGCTGGTGCTGCAGGGCGCGATGAGCCTGACGCGCGATGGCAAGACCGAGACCTATACTGTCGGCCAGACCTTCTCGATGCCGCGCGGCTGCACGCACTACGAAAGCTATGGCGACGGCGAGACGGTCACGCTGGTCGGGCGTAAGCACTGACCTGATCTGGTGAGGCTGCCGGCTCAACTTCTTCTCGCCTTCCTCCTCTCCCTGCTGACCTTGGCGGGGCTGATCGGCTGGCTGCAGAACGTCCACATCGTCACCGGCAACGGCATGTACAAGTCGATCCAGGCGGAGCCCTGGATCGCCGATTTCGCGCACGCGCGTCTCGATCCCTCGAACTATCTCTATTTTCCGCTGTATGGCGCCTCGAGCCGGCTGCTCGATGCGTTCGGCATCCTGCGCGGCGTGGCGTGGAAGCAGTTCGCCTATCTGAATGCCTTCTGGGCGAGTCTGGGCGTGGTCGTGGTCTACGCCTTCGCCCATCGCGTGACCGGCCGCGCGACGGTAGCGGTGCTGGCCAGCCTGTTCCATCTCGGCACTGGCTTCTTCCTGCTGCTGGCCACCATCAACGAAGACATCATGCCGGGCTACGTGCTGGTGCTGGCGGCGATGGCTCTGGCCGGCGTCTGGTTCGAGCGCCCGACCTATAAGCAGGTCGTGATCGTGGCGGTGCTGTTCACGCTGGGCTGGCTAGTCGAGTGGCGCCTGATCTTTCCGACCTTGCCCGCACTTGGCCTGGCACTGTTGCTGTCGCAAGGCACACTGAAGCAGCGCGTGGCGCGCGCGATCGTGCTGGTCGTGACCATCGTCGCCACGGCCGGCATCGTGCAGCAGATCTGGGAAGGCCACGCCGGCGCGGTCGGCTTGCCGGACCTCTTGTGGACCGGCAAGGGCGTCGCCAGCGGCTGGGCGGGGCTGGGCTGGGACAAGCTCTGGATGATGCTGTCGGGCGTCGGCAATTACCTGCTGCTGGTGGGCGGCTTCACCGATCCCCTGTCCGCCGAGCGCGCCGTCGGCCCGCTTGCCGTCTCCGTGTTGCTTCAGCTCGTGGTCTTCGTCCTCTGCGCCGTGTTGTTGTGGCCGCGACGGAACGAACCGATAGTGCGCGCGATCGCGGTGGTGTTCCTCGGTACGCTGGGCGCCGGGCAGGTGATGAACATCTACTCGCAGCCGCAGGATCCGCAGATGCAGATCAACGTCATGCCGTGGCTCACGGTGGCCTGGGCGCTGATCGTGGCGGCATTGATCACGAAGCCTCGCGCGCTGCCGATCCTCGCCGTCCTCTCGATCCTGCCGCTCGCCTGGAACGTGAAGGCGCTGGCCGATTATCGTGGCGGCGACCGCGACGCGCTGAACGCGCTCGCCGCGATCGAAAAAACGCTGCCGCCCGAGAAGACGGTATTTATCTACTGGGGCTTCGAGCCGATCACCATGTGGCAGTACGCGATGTGGAGCCGCACCTGGGATCTCGACGAGGGTAGCTGGGAGCCGCCGCCGCGCTTCAAATGGATCGCGCTCGATGCCGGCGCGATCCGCCATCCGCAATGGACGGCCGAGCAGGACGCGCAATCGATCAAGCGCGGCATCGAGCTGGCGCTCGACCGCGGCTATCGCGTCGTGATCGATGAGGCGTGGAGCTGGAGCGAGGCCGAGTTCGCCAAGCAACTGGGTGGCCTGTCGGCAGCCGCTCGCGCGCCGGCGATCCACCGGATGCTGCACGGCGACTACGAGGCCACGCCGGTGCTCACCGAAAAGACCGTCGGGACTTACTACGAGCTGCGCCGCAAATCGGCGCATTGACGGCCCGCGCCTCTCCCCCTATATCGGCGGCGGGCCACGCTCCCCCACCGGAGTGCAGTTCTTCTGTAAGGGAGAAGGAAAATGACGAAGCCGAACGCACGTCCTGCGCGTCCCGATTTTTCATCGGGACCCTGCGCCAAACGCCCGGATTGGACACCGGAATCTCTCAAAGATGCCGCCACCGGGCGCTCCCATCGATCCAAGATCGGCAAGAAGAAGATTGTCGAAGCGGTCGATCGCACGCGCGCCATCCTCGGCATTCCCGCGGACTATCGCATCGGCATCGTGCCGGCGTCGGATACCGGCGCGGTCGAAATGGCGCTGTGGTCGCTGCTCGGCGCCAGACCCGTCGACATGCTGACCTGGGAAAGCTTCGGCGAAGGCTGGGTCACCGACGTGGTGAAGCAGCTCAAGCTCAAGGACGCGCGCACGCTCAAGGCGGGCTACGGCCAGATCGCCGATCTCAAGGCGGTCGACTGGGCTCATGACGTCGTCTTCACCTGGAACGGCACGACTTCCGGAGTGAAAGTGCCCAACGGCGACTGGATCTCCGATACGCGCGAGGGTCTCGCGATCTGCGACGCGACCTCGGCCGTCTTCGCGATGGACCTGCCGTGGCAGAAGCTCGATGTCGTCACCTGGTCCTGGCAGAAGGTGATGGGCGGCGAGGGCGCGCACGGCATGCTGGTGCTGAGCCCGCGCGCCATCCAGCGTCTCGAGAGCTACACGCCAGCGTGGCCGATGCCGAAGATCTTCCGTCTCACGTCCGGCGGCAAGTTCTCCGAAGGCATCTTCAAGGGCGAGACGATCAACACGCCGTCGATGCTCTGCGTTGAGGACGCGATCGACGGGCTGAAGTGGGGCGAGAGCGTCGGCGGCCTGAAGGGGCTGGTGGCGCGCTCGACCGAGAACCTCGGCGTGCTCGAGAAGTTCGTGGCCGATCGCAAGTGGATCAGTTTCCTCGCCGCCGACAAGACGGTGCGTTCGAACACCTCGGTGTGCCTGAACATCACCGCCGCGTGGTTCACCGCGTTGGCTGCCGACAAGCAGGCCGCCGCTGCCAAGAAGATGGCCGATCTGCTGGAGACCGAGAAGGCCGGCTACGATGTCGGCTCCTATCGCGACGCTCCGCCGGGCCTGCGCATCTGGTGCGGCGCCACCGTCGAGAAGAGCGATCTCGAGGCGCTGTTGCCGTGGCTCGACTGGGCTTACGGCGAGATCGAACAGGAATTCGGCGCGAAAGCGGCGTAGCTCATCGTGGGACCGCGGGCCTCCAGGCCCGCTCATGAATC
>CAIKZO010000155.1 GCA_903832005.1 Enhydrobacter aerosaccus
CAGCAGGCCGACGCTTGACTATGCAACCTCTGTGATGCCAAACGACAAAAGACCAGAGGCGCCCGCTACCCCGGCCGACATCAATCGGAACAGGTGGCCGACATCAATCGAAATGCCCGGCCGACTTCACCGGAATCCGCACATGATGCAGACCGTCGAAGTCTACAAGGGATGAACCTGAATACGATAACGTCGGTCAAACGGCCGGCGTCTGTCGACGATGTCGGCCCATGGCGGGACGGCTATTCCTGGCTTGCTGGCGGCACCTGGCTGTTCTCCGAACCCCAGGTCGCCGTCGATACCCTGATCGATCTCGACAGCTTGGGCTGGACGCCGCTCGCCGTGACGGAAGCGGGCCTCGAGATCGCGGCGACCTGCCGGATCGTCGACCTGCACAAATTCAAGGGCCCGGCAGACTGGCGCGCCGTGCCGCTCTTCCAGAACTGCATCGACGCCTTCCTGATGTCGTTCAAGATCTGGAACGCGGCAACTGTGGGCGGCAACGTCTGCATGTCATTGCCGGCCGGCGCGATGGTCTCGCTGACGGCGGCGCTCGAAGGCGTCTGCACCCTGTGGCCGCGCGATGGTGCGCCGCGTCAGGTGCCCGTTGTCGATTTCGTCACGGGCAACCACCAGAACGTCCTTCAGAAAGGCGAGTTGCTGCGCTCGGTCCTGCTGCCCGCCTCGGCGTTGAAGAAGCGCTACGCCATGCGCCAGGTCTCCCTCACGCACCTTGGCCGCTCCGCCGCGCTGATCGTCGGGACCGTCGGCGACAAGGGCGACGACTTCCTGCTTACGGTCACGGCCGCGACGCCCCGGCCCTTCCACTTCCGCTTCGCCAGAGTTCCGTCGGCCGCCGAACTGCGCCAGGCGATCGACGACCTTCTGCCGGCCGATGCCTGGTTTGCCGACGTCCACGGCTCCGCGCCCTACAAGCGTCACGTTACCCATTACCTCGTCGAACAGATCCGGGCGGAGCTCGCATGAGTAAGTACGAGGTGAACGGCCGCCTCTATGCCGCCGAACCGAAACCCGGCCAATGCCTGCGCACCTTCCTGCGCGACCTCGAAGTGTTCGGCGTCAAGAAGGGCTGCGACGCCGGTGACTGCGGCGCCTGCACCGTCCACATCGACGGCAAGCCGTTCCATTCCTGCCTGGTTCCGGCTTTCCGCGGCGAAGGCAAGAAGATCACCACCATCGAAGGACTTTCGAAGGACGGCGAGCTGCATCCCATGCAGAAGGCCTTCCACGACGCCCAGGCCTTCCAGTGCGGCTATTGCGCGGCCGGCATGATCATGACCTCGGTCACGCTGACCGAGGAGCAGAAGAAGGACCTGCCGCACGCGCTGAAGGGCAATCTCTGCCGCTGCACCGGCTACCGCTCGATCAACGACGCGCTTCACGGCAAGTGCAACATCGAAGCCGACGTCGCCGGCAACTCGCTGGGCGCCAGCCTGCCGAATCCCTTCACCGACGCGATCCTGACCGGCCACGCCCGCTATACGATGGACATCGCCATCGACGGCCTGCTGCATCTCAAGGTGCTGCGGTCGCCACATGCGCATGCCCGCATCATCAAGATCGACCGGACCAAGGCCCTCGCCGTTCCCGGCGTGGTCGCCGTGTACACCCATGAGGACGTACCGCAGCGGCACTTCAGCTCTGCGCTGCACGAGGATCATCTGGTCGATCCCGACGACATCCTGCTGCTCGACAATGTCGTGCGCTTCGTCGGCCAGCGCCTGGCTGCCGTCGTCGCCGAGACCGAGGGTGCTGCCGAGGCGGCCTGCCGCGCGCTCGAGGTCGAGTATGAGATCCTGCCCGCGGTCTTCGATCCGGTGTTGGCGATGGAGCCTGGCGCTCCCGTGCTGCATGACAGGGACTCGCTGTCCAACAGCGGCAATATCTTCCTGACCCTGCAGGGGGAGATCGGCGACGTTGCCAAGGGCTTCCGCGAAGCCGACGCCATCCACGAGCAGACCTACTCGACGACGCGCGTGCAACATGTGCATCTGGAGACCCACGGCTCGATCGTGTGGAAGGGCGACGACAATCGCTGGCACGTCCGCACCAGCTCGCAGGCACCGTTCGCCGTCCAGAAGAAGCTCGCCTACGTCATGGGCATGTCGATCCGCGACATCCATGTCTTCACCGAAAGGGTCGGCGGAGGATTCGGCGGCAAGCAGGAGATGGTCTCCGAAGACCTGGTACTGTTCGCCGCCGTCAAGCTCGGACGGCCCGTGAAGTGGGAATGGACGCGCGAAGAGGAATTCATCGGCGCCACGACACGCCATCCCATGACGACGAAGGTCAAGATCGGCGCCAGGAAGGACGGCACGATCACCGCCCTCGACGTGCAGGTCGTGTCGAACACCGGCGCCTACGGCGGCCATGGCGGCGAGACGCTGGGGGCGGCGATGGCGAGCCCGTTCGCAGTCTATCGCAGCGAGAACAAGCGCGGCATCGGCCGGGCCGTCTACACCAACATGACGCCGGCCGGCGGCTTTCGCGGCTACGGCGCCTCGCAGACGACCTTCGCCATGGAATGCGCGATCGACGATCTGGCGGCCCTGCTCGGCATCGACCCGATCGCGATGCGTCGCAAGAACGTGGTGAAACCCGGCGACAATATCGAATCGATCTGGAAGGAGCCGAGCGACGCGAGCTTCGGCAGTTACGGCATCACCGAGTGTCTCGACATCGTCCAGCGCGAACTGAAAAAGGGCAACGGTGTCGCCAGGCCCGAGGGCGAGCACTGGGCGGAAGGCACCGGCCTTGCGCTGGCCATGCTGGAATGCGGCCCGCCGACCGAACATCGCTCGGGGGCCGAGATGCATCTCAAACCGGACGGCACCTATCATCTCGCCTGCGGCTCGACCGAGATGGGCAACGGCATCACCACGGCGCACAAGCAGATGGCGGCAGCCGTCCTCGGCACGCGCGCCAGCGACATCGACATCATCAACGCCGATACCGACCGTACGCCCTACGATACCGGCACCTTCGCCAGCACCGGCACCGTGGTGGGCGGCAAGGCCGTGAACGAGGCCGCCGAGGCAATGCGCGAGGACATCCTCGACTTCACCGCGCGGCATACCGGCGTACCGAAGGATCAATGCCGCCTCGACAATGATGCCGTGATCTCCGGCAACATGCGCATCCTGCTGAGCGACCTCCACGCCGCTGGCGCCAAGGTGAACCACCGCTTCACCGTGAGCCGCCGCGCCTACCTGTCGCCGCGCACCATCGCCTTCAACGTGCAGGGTGTGCGGCTGGCGGTGCATCGCGTCACCGGCGAAATCCGCATCCTGCACAGCGTGCATGCAGCCGACATCGGCAAAGCGATCAATCCGATGCAGTGCCGCGGCCAGCTCGATGGCGCAGTCGCCATGGGCTACGGCTGGGCGCTGGTCGAGAACATGGTGCACGACGAACACGGCCACATGGTGAACCCGCAGCTGCGCAACTGCCGCATCCCCACCTTCGCCGACGCGCCGCACACCGATATCTTCTTCGCTGACACGATCGACTCGATCGGCCCGCTCGGCGCCAAGTCCCAGGGCGAGTGCGGCATCAACCCGATCGCTCCGGCCGTCTCCAATGCGCTGGCCAATGCCACCGGCGTGCGCTTTGCCCACCTGCCCTTCACGCCTGACCGGCTGTTCTCCAGGCTCGGCGCCACGTCATGAGCGACACCGGCCGCACCGTCTCGATCGTCACGCAGACCTGCGTACGGCCCGAGCGCGCGGAGGACTTCGCTCGCTGGCAGGGCGAGACCAGCACCGTGATCGCCAGGTTCGCGGGCTTCATCGAGCAGCGACTGACCCCGCCGAAGCCGCCGCTCCAGCAGGATTGGGTGATTCTGCAGCGGTTCGAGAGCGTCGACGACGCCACGCGCTGGCTCGCCTCGGCCGAGCGACAGCAGCGCATCGAGGGTGTGACGCCGATGCTGCTCGGCCGCACGGACGTTCATCTCGTTCAGGACGATGCGAGTGCCGCCCGCAGTTCACCCGTAACGACTGTGATCAGCACTCGCGTGAAGCCCGGCAAGGAAGCCGAGTATCGCGCCTGGGAAGCCAAGATCGCCGCCGCCCAATCCAAGGCGCGCGGCTTGCAGGGCTACCGCTTCGAGCCCGCCATTCCCGGTGTGCAGGACGATTGCGTCGCCATCCTGCGGTTCGACAGCGAGCAGAACATGGAGGCCTGGCTCAAGTCCGACGAGCGCCGCCGGCTTATCGAGGAGTCGGCGCCGCTGGTCGATGAGTTCCACGCCCGCACGGTGCAGTCGGGCTTCGAGCAGTGGTTCCGCGAAAGCACAACGGCAGGGGCGCCGCTGTCGATCTGGAAGATGGACATGATCGTGCTGCTGACGCTCTACCCGGTCGTGTTCCTGTGGAGCCAGTACGTCGCCTTTCCCTATCTCGGCAAGATGTCGTTCGCGATCTCCCTTTTCGTCGGCAATACTTTCAGCGTGGTACTGACCGGCTTCATGGTGCCGTGGGTCGCCAACCGCATGGGGTGGTGGCTCGCCCCCACCGGGTCCCGCGCCCTCGCCGCACACTTCATCGGCGCCGGTCTGATGATGGCGGCATATGCGCTGATGGTCCTGGTGTTCTGGCGGCTCTACTGAGGCACTAGCTCCAGTGCGTGCCTGACGGTCCTGTTCCAGGCCCGCGTCAGTTGCGCCAGCTCGTGTCGGTCTTGTCGAGCTTGCGGATCAGGGCCGCGAACTCGAGATCGCCGACACCGACGCCCGACGCGCTCTCCGAGAAGCCGTCGATATCGGCGCCGGACTTGCCCGCGAGATTGTCGCCCAGGACGTTGAGCGTTCCGGCCGCCGCAGCATCAACCTGGATCTGGCAGGCGCGCTCGAGGCGATAGAGCCGCAGGAAGGCTTCCGGCACCGTGCGGCCCGTCGTCAGGAGACCATGGTTGCGCAGCATCATGGCGGCGTTGTCGCCGAGGTTCTTGAGCAGGCGGCCGCGCTCGTCGAGGTCGAGGCTGGGGCCTTCGTAGTCGTGATAGGCGAGCTTGCCGTGGAAGGTCGTAGCGTTCATCGAGATCGGCAGCAGGCCCTCCTTCAGCGCACACACTGCCATGCCGGCACGCGTATGCGTGTGCATCACCACCTTGTGCCGCGCGGTGTGTGCCATGTGCACGGCGGAATGGATGACGAAGCCCGCGTAGTTCACCGGATAGTCCGACGTGCCGATGACATTGCCGTCGAGGTCGATCTTCACGAGGTTCGACGCCGTGACCTCGTCGTAGTTGAGCCCGAAGGGATTGATCAGGAAGTGCGGCTGCTCGCCCGGCACCCGCGCGGTGAGGTGGCCGTAGATCAGCTCGGTCCAGCCGAAATGATCGACCAGCCGATAGGCCGCGGCGAGTTGGCGGCGCAGGATCGCCTCGCCCTCCGCTGGCGGCAGGGCGTGAATGTCGATTCCGGTCAACGGCTGGTCTTGAGAGATATGCATGTCCATGGACGGCTCCTCCCGGGGAACTGGCGGTATGATCCGCCAACAAAGGGGAAACGTCCATGGCGGAAAAACCGCGCCTCGATACGACACGCCTGCAGAAGATGGCCCAGGCCTATTGGGAAAGTGCCGCCCTGATGGCGGCCGTCGAGCTCGATGTCTTCACCGCGATCGCCCGCGGCCAGGACACGATCCCCGCGGTCGGGGAAGCCGCCGGGATCGGCGAGCGCAATGCCGAACGCCTGCTGACTGCGCTCTGCGCCATGACACTACTGACGCGGGACGGCGAGCGCTTCGCCAACGCGCCTGACGTACAGCGTTTCCTGGTCAAGGACAGCGACCGCTATGCCGGTCCGTGGATCCTGTTCACCAAGCCGCGCTGGGACGCCTATGGCCGGATGAGCGAACGGCTGCGCAGCCAGGAGGTGCACCGGCTAGGCGCCTACCAGGAATTCACTGTCGACGATGCCCGGCGCTATCACGCCGCGACCTACTCCATCGGCATGGGGGCCGCCCGCCTGTTCAGCCGCCAGGTCGACCTCACCGGCCGCAGACTGATGCTCGACCTCGGCGGTGGTTCGGGCGCCTACAGCATCGTGGCAACCGCGACCTATCCCGGCCTGAAGGCGATCGTGCTCGACCTGCCGCCCGTCGTTGCGGTGGCGCGCGAGTACATCGCGGGCAACAATGCCGGCGATAGAGTGAGCGCGATTGCCGGCGACTTCACCGAGAGCGACTTTCCGGAGGGCATCGACATCGTCGTGATGGCCAGCAACCTGCCGCAGTACGAGCCCGACCTGATCCGGCTGGTCGTGCGGAAAGCCTTCGCCGCCTTGGCGCCAGGCGGTGAGATGCATCTGGTCGGCGAGACCCTGCACGACGATCGACAGGGTCCTTTGTCCGCGGCGCTATGGGGACTGAACGAAGGCGTCTACGGCAGCACCGGTAAGGCCCACACGGAATCGGAGGTGAAGGGATATTTGCAGGAGGCAGGCTTCGAGAGCGTCGCCGTGCACCCGTTCGTGCCGGGCGTATTGAGCCGCGTCTTCGGCCGCAAACAGCCTTAAAAGGCGCCTTCCAAATAACCGCGAGAAATATCGAGGTTTTGGCGCTCCCTACGGGATTCGAACCCGTGTTTTAGCCTTGAGAGGGCCACGTCCTAGGCCTCTAGACGAAGGGAGCAAGAGGCAGGCGGGACAAATAGTCGAACCCGCCCGGTCGCGCAACCCGTCAGATTCGGGCGATTTCCGGCCGGAGTTCG
Source organism: Enhydrobacter aerosaccus (assembly GCA_903832005.1). GTDB lineage: Bacteria > Pseudomonadota > Alphaproteobacteria > Reyranellales > Reyranellaceae > Reyranella > Reyranella aerosaccus_B. The sequence continues at coordinate 6,736 of CAIKZO010000155.1, forward strand.
CGTTTCTTCCTCTGCTGCCGGCCCACGGAATCCCTCCATAAACTTCACTCAGATCGGCTGAGATACACGCGGTACAACAATCTTCAACCGCTCTGAACGTTTCGGATGGCACGCGCTGCCGCTGCCGAATGCAACCGCCGGCGAGGCGGCCAAGCGCCTCGCCCCGTCCCGCGTCCGATACCCCAGATCACGTCGACGCCGGAACGGGTCCCAGTGCTGCACCCACCACCCACACGACCACGCAGCATGACAGCGGGCGGTTCCGTCGAGGAATCGCCCGCTCCCTTCTTGCTCCGATGCCGTCAGGGCGACGTCGCCTGCTGGATACGCCTCTCGTCGAGGCCGACGGAGCGCGCCGTCTCCACGATCGAGGCCCAGGTATCGTCGGGTAGCGGCACGCCCTCGGCCAGGCGCTTTATGCGCGTGCGCGATTCCTGTTCGCCCGGCACCAGGATCTCGCCGCCGGGTGTCGTGGGACGCGAGCTCTTCACGAAGTCCACGTAGCGCGCCACGTCCTGCGGGAAGAAGCCCGCCGGGTCGAGCACCTTGGGATCGATGTAGAACGACAGCATGCCGTTCGCGAACTTGGCCCGTTTCGGATCGGTGGCGCCGGTGCCCGAGAGCGAGCCGCCCAGCATCTCGCACATGAAGGCGAGGCCGGAACCCTTGTGGTCGCCGAACGCCTGGATGGCGCCGGTGCCCTGCGCGTGATTGCGCGGGCCAGTCGGCGTGTAGTCGCCGTAGAGCAGATGCGGATCGTTGCTCGGCTGGCCGTCCGGCCCGATCAGTGCGCCGTCGGGGATCTTCTTGCCGCCCTGGCTCGCCACCAGCACCTTACCTTCGGCCACGATCGAGGTGGCGAAGTCGAGGATCAGCGGATCCTGTCCGGCGCGCGGAATGCCGACGCAATAGGGCGCCGTCGAAAAGCGGCGATCGACGCCGCCATAGGGCGCCACCAGCACGCTGCCCGAGGCGTTGACGAAGTGGACCGACACCAGCCCTTCGGCCGCCGCCATCTCCGCCCAATCACCGACCCGGCCGACGTGGCCCGCGTTGCGCAGAGTCACCGCCGAGAGACCGTTGCGCTTGCACTTTTCGATACCGATACGGATCGCCTGCGGGGTCACGGTCTGGCCGAAGCCATATTTGCCGTCGACCACGGCGATCACCGGCGTGTCGACCACCATATCGACCTTCACGTCAGCGACGACGGTGCCGGTCTTCTTCTGGCTGGCATAGCGGGGCACGCGCACGACGCCATGGCTGTCGTGGCCCGAGAGATTGGCGCTCACGAGATAGCGGCCGATGCGGGCGCCCTCTTCCTTGGAACATCCTGCAGTCGCAAAGATATCCGCCACGAAGGCCTCGAGGACCTTCGCCTTGATGGTGACAGTCATGGGATCAGCCCTTGCCGCGGTTGAGGCTGGCGACGTAGCCGCGGTTCCAGGTCGGCGTGATCCAGACTTCGTTGATCACGATGTGTGCCGGCACCATCGCGACGTAGCGAATGAGGTCGCCGACATCTTCCGACTGCGCCATGCGCTTGCGCTCGGCGGCCGTGATCGGCACGGGCCGCTTGTCGAGGATCGGTGTCGCCACCTCGCCCGGCAACACCACGCTGGAGCGGATGCCGTTGACGCACTCTTCCATGTTGATCGTGTGGCTCATCGCCACCACGCCGTGCTTGGCCGCCGTATAGGCAGGGCCCGACAGCAGGCTGATGTTGCGGCCGGCCATCGAGGATGTATGGATCAGCACGCCGTCCTTCTGCTTGCGCATCATCGGCAGCACGGCCGACGTGCAATAGAAGGCGCTCGAGAGATTGCCGTCGATCACTTCTTCAGCGCCGGCCGGTGTGAGCTTGGCCCACTGGCGATCGAGGATGTTGAGGCCCGCATTGTTCACGAGGATGTCGCAGCGGCCGTACTTCTTCTCGATGTCCTTGGCGATCTTGGTAACGGCGGCAGCCTTCATCAGGTCGCCCGGCTTCACGTCGGCCTTGCCACCCGCCTTCTTGATCGTCGCCGCCGTGTCCTGCAGCGGCTCCTTGCGGCGGCCGGTCAGCACGATCGTGGCGCCTTCCTTGGCGAGAGCGATCGCCGCCGCCTGACCAATACCCGAGCCCGCACCGGTCACCCACGCGACCTTGCCCGTCAACGCACCCATCGATCTCTCCTCAAACGCCACGGAACGAAGGCGTCAGCCTAGAGCACCTTGCCCGTCGTGTCGTCGATCAGATGCATGTTGCTGAGGTCGGCCCGCAGCTTCATGGAGCGAGCCGCCGCTGCACCTGCGTTGGGATTGACCCGGCCGCAGACCTCGACGCCGTTCACCGTGAAGTAGACCAGCGTCTCCATGCCCATCGGCTCGACAACGTCGATCAGCATGTCGAAGTCGTGCTGGTTCGGTTCGACATGCGGACGGGTCTCGATGATGTGCTCCGGCCGCAGGCCCAGCACCAACTTGGGCTTGCCGACATGGGCCGTGTAGCGCGCCGTGCGCTCGGCCGGGACCGGGAACGAGAGCTTGTCGTTCAGGCGGATGTTCAGTGCGCTGGCGGCCTGCTCGAGCTGGCAGGGGATGAAGTTCATCGCCGGCGAGCCGATGAAGCCCGCCACGAACTTGGTGGCCGGCGAGTGGTAGAGATCGTTGGGCGTACCGACCTGTTCGATCAGGCCGGCGTTCATCACCACCACGCGGTCGGCCAAGGTCATCGCCTCGACCTGATCGTGGGTCACGTAGACAGTGGTGGTGCGTACCTTCTGGTGCACCTTCTTGATCTCGGTGCGCATCTGCACGCGCAGCTTGGCGTCGAGGTTCGACAGCGGCTCGTCGAACAGGAACACCTTGGGATCGCGCACGATGGCGCGGCCCATGGCGACGCGCTGGCGCTGGCCGCCCGAGAGCTGCTTGGGCTTGCGGTCGAGCAGCTCGGTGATGTCGAGGATGCCGGCGGCCGCCCTGACCCGCTGATCGATCACGTCCTTCGGCGTCTTCTTGAGCTTCAGTCCGAACGACATGTTCTCGTAGACGTTCATGTGCGGATAGAGCGCGTAGTTCTGGAACACCATCGCGATGTCGCGATCCTTCGGCGGAACGTCGTTCACGATGTTGCCGCCGATGGCGATGTCGCCGCCGGTGATCTCCTCGAGTCCCGCGATCATGCGCAAGGTGGTGCTTTTGCCGCAGCCCGAGGGGCCGACCAGCACGATGAACTCCTTGTCGGCGATGTCGAGATCGACGCCACGAACCGCGGGCACCTCGTCGTACTTCTTGACGACTTTACGCAACGTTACCTGAGCCATGAGTCAGTTACCCCTTAGTCGCACCCGCGGTGAGTCCCGCGACATAATAGTCCATGAGGAAGGCATATATGATGAGCGGCGGCGCCGCACCCAGCAAGGCGCCGGTCATGATCTGCCCCCAGTTGAAAACGTCCCCCTTGATCAGGGTCGTGACGATGCCGACCGGCAGCAGCAGCTCGCTCGACGAGGTCGTGAACGCCAGCGGATAGAGAAACTGGGCCCACGATACAGTGAAGCTGAAGATCATCGCGGCGATGATGCCGGGCATCGCCACCGGGATGAAGATCTTGGTCAGGGTCTGGAACCAGCTCGCGCCGTCGATCAGGGCCGCCTCGTCGAGTTCCTTCGGGATCGACGCGAAGTAGCCGATCATGATCCAGGTGGCGAAGGGCACGGACAGGGTCGGGTAGAGGATGATCATCGTCCACCAGTGATTGATCAGCTCGATGCCCGTCAGGTCGCGGAACCACGCGAACATCTTGAACAGCGGGATGAACAGCAGCGTGTCCGGGATCAGGTAGGTGAGGAACACGCCGGTGGCCAGGGTCGCCGAGCCCCAGAACTTCATGCGCGCCAGCGAGAAGGCCGCCAGCACGCTGATCACCATGGTGAGCGACACGACGCAGACCGAGACCAGCGCCGAGTTGCGGAAGAACACCAGGAACTCGTTCTTGGTGAGCAACGCCACGTAGTTATCGAGCGTCGGCGCGAAGACCCACCAGGGATTGGTCGCGGCCGAGATCTCGGCGCTTCCCTTCAGCGACGTCAGCAGCATGTAGAGCGGCGGCGTCAGGAAGAAGATCACGAACAGCACGAGGAAGAAGTACGACCAGCGCATCGCCCAGCGGCGATCGCGGCTCATGCTGCCATAGTGCGTCGGACGGACCGGCGAGGTGGCGATTGCGGCGTCGGCCATCAGACTTCACTCCCCCGCTTGTTGATATCGCGCAGGATGAAGGCCGCGGCGATCGCCAGGATCGGCACCATGAAGAGCGACACGGTGGCGCCCAGCGGAATGTCGCCGCTTTCGATGCCGACCTTGAAGGCCCAGGTAGCGAACAGGTGGGTGGAAGTGAGCGGTCCACCTGCCGTCAGCACGCGCACGATGTCGAAGTTGGCGAAGGTCACGATGGTCGAGAACAGCGCCGTGATGGCGATGATGTTGCGCATCATCGGCAAGGTCACGTACCAGATGCGCTGCCACCAGGTCGCGCCGTCGATCGAGGCCGCCTCGTAGAGCTGCTCGGGCACCGACTTCAGCGCCGCCAGGTACATGATCATGAAGAACGGCGCGCCGGCCCAGATGTTCACTAGGATCACCGCGAAGCGCGCCCATCCGGTCTCGCCCAGCCACGAGATCGAGCCGAAGCCGAACTGGTGGAAAATCCAGTTGAAGGCCGAGTAGGACGGGTCGAACAGCCACAGCCAGGCGAGCGTACTCATGGCAGGTGGGATGACCCAGGGCACCAGCAGCATGCCGCGCCACTTGCGCTGGCCCTTGGCCGGGATGTTGTGGACGAAGTGCGCCACGACGAAGCCGATCATCGCCTTGAAGATCACGGCGGTGATGGCAAACAGGCACGACTGGAAGACGATGTCCCAGAAGGTCTGGCGCTTGAACAGGAACTCGAAATTGCCGAAGCCCACGAACTTGGTCATCGACTTGTTGAGCATCGACAACCAGATCGCGTAGCCCGCCGGGTAGACCACGAGGATCAGGATCAACAGCATGAGCGGCAGCGCCATCAGGAAGGCGATGGTCGATCTGCGCTCCATGAGCTTGCGCAAACTGGACCGGCTGCTCCCTGTCAGGACGGCCGAATTTGGCGCGGCGATATCTGCCATGACGTGCTCCGTGCTTTTTTTGCTTTGCCGGTGCGGTCGGATATGGCGAGGACGCCGCCTCCCAGACGGCGTCCCCCCTCGTCGGTCTGACGACTAGTTGCGCATGAAGCCTTCGCACTCGCTGGCCGCCCAATCGAGCGTCTTCTCGAGCGCTTCGCCCTTGAAGTAGCGCACGGCCATCTGCGTCTGGATGCCCTGGTTGTAGATCTGCTCGGCGATCTTGTGCGGCGCGGGCGCGGTGGCGATCGAGAGCGTCTGGTGATTGTGCGGGTTCGGGTAATGGTAGAGCGTGCCCTTCGGCGGCTCGGCCTCGGCCCAGACCTTGAACGTGGTGAGCTTCTCGAACGACGGCAGGTCGTAGCCGCCCGACGCGTTCACCATCTTCTCGGCCGCATCGCGGGTCGACAGATGGCGCAGCAGGCTCTTGGCCGCCGACTGGTTCTTGCTGAAGTTCCAGGTGCCCCACATGTACGGCAAGAAGGGCGCGAAGCGGCCCTTCGGCCCCTTGGGGAAGCCGTGCGTCCAGAGCTGTTCGGCGATCTTCGGCGCATCGCGCTTGGCGACGGCCCAGGCACTGGGCGGGTTCATGACCAGCGAGCCCTGGCCGGACACGATGTACTTGTTGTTCGAGGCGTCATCCCACGCAGCCACATCGGGCGGCAGGAAAGCCATCAGCTTCTTGTAGTAGTCGAGCGCCTGGCGGACCTGGTCGTTCTTGAGGACGATCTCGCCCTTGGCATCGACCATGACCGCGCCGAACGAATGGAAGATCGCGCCGATCGTGTCGACATTGTCCGACGTCGTGCCGAGGCCGATGCCGAACGGATTGCCGCCCTTGTGGCAGGCTTCGGCCGCCTTGAGGAAGGTATCGAGATTCCAATCGTCTGCCTTCGGCGCTTCGCCTGCGGGATACATCGCCTGGATGTCGATGTTGGCATGCTTCTTCAGGAGGTCGATGCGCGAGCACGGGCCCTTGATCTGGCTGCCGGCGGTGGCCGGGACGCAGGTCCAGTGGCCGTTGATCTTGCCGAGATACTCGACTGTGCCGTTGACCGCGCCGTGCTCCTTGAGCAGGTCGGCCATGATGTCGTCGACCGGCACGAGCTGGTCGGCGTAGCGGGCAGGCAGCCAGGTGTTGATCGCGAGGATGTCGTGGCCCGACTTCGCCTGCGCTTCGGCGGCGGTGGTCAGCAGCAGCTTGTTACCGTTGGAGGTGATGTAGTCGATTTTGACTTCGACCTTTTCCTTTTCACCCCACTCCTTGCAGAGCGCCTCGGTCGCCTTGTTGGCGTCCGGCACCCAGTGGTCCCAAAAGCCGATGGAGACAGTGCCGGCGGCGTAAGCGCCACGGACGAACGGCGCAGCGACCATGGCGGTCGACAACGCCGCGGTGCTGCCTACAAAACGACGACGGCTTACCTTCTTCGATCCCATGATGTGTTTCCTCCTCAGGAAAACGGCCCGCGTATCGCGGTGCTTTAGCTGGCTCTTTGAGCCTTAAGCGGAATGCTATGCATAAGACGCGGAGCAAGCAATGCATTTTCGGATAGATCGAGACATGCGCTATAAGTCGACGGCCGTGGTACGGCTGCCAATCCTCTCCGAAAACCCTGTGAAATAGAGCCTGACCAAGATGCGTGACGTTCCCGCCGCCAATCCCTGGCTAGCCGCAGTCGAGCCCTCCCCGATCGGTGAGACCAAGCGCTGGGTGCTCGGGCGCACCTTCCCCGCCGACAAGCCGCTGATCGATCTCAGCCAGGCGGTGCCGGGCTATCCGCCCGCGATGGAATTGCGCCAGCATCTGGGTGAATTGTTGCTCGATCCGGCGATGCACGGCTACACGCCAATCCTGGGCATCCCTGCGCTGCGCGAGCAATACGCCGCCCACCTCTCCTCATTCTACGGCGCCACGATCGCCGCAAACGAAGTCGGCATCACCTCGGGCTGCAACCAGGCCTTTTGCCTCGCGCTGATGAGCATCGCCAAGGCAGGCGACCAGGTGATCCTGCCGCGGCCGCATTACTTCAATCACGACATGTGGATGCGCATGCAGGGCGTCGAGCCGGTGTCGCTCGACTTCCGTCCGGGCTCGGGCGCGATCCCCAATGCCGAGGATGCCGCCAAGCTGATCACACAGAAGACGCGTGCCATCGTCCTGATCTCGCCCAACAACCCGACCGGCGCGGTCTATCCGCGCGAGACCATCCACGCCTTCTTCGAACTGGCCAAGCGGCACAATATCGCCCTGCTGCTCGACGAGACCTACAAGGACTTCCTGCCGGAGAACACGCGGCCGCACGATCTGTTCAACGATCCGACCTGGCGCGGCACGCTGGTGCACCTCTACAGCTTCTCCAAGGTGTTCGCGCTGACCGGCTACCGGGTTGGCGGCGTCACCGCGGGCGCAGGCCTGATGGCCGAGATCGAGAAGGCGATGGATTGCGTGTCGATCTGCCCGCCGCGCCTCGGCCAGGAAGCGGCGCTCTACGGCCTGCGCAACCTGCTGCCGTGGGCGCGCGAGAACACCCGCGGCCTCAAGGCGCGCGCCGACTTGCTGGGCAATGGCCTCGAGCGCTCCAACCGCTGGCGCACGGTCAGCATCGGCGCCTATTTCGCCTACGTCGAACATCCCTTCGCCGGCCAACGCTCGACCGATGTCAGCAAGCGCCTCGCCGATGAAGAGAACCTGCTCACCATTCCGGGCGACATGTTCGGCGCCGGCCAGGAGCGCTTCGTGCGCATCGCCTTCGCCAACGTGAGCGACGACAAGATCCCCACGGTGCTGGAGCGACTCGAACGGTTCGGAGCCTGAGCATGCCGTACGCGACGACATCCGATGGCGTGAAGCTCTACTACGAGGAGGCCGGCAGCGGCACCCCGATCCTGTTCGTCCATGAATATTGCGGCGACTGGCGGAGCTGGGAGCCGCAGATGCGCTTCTTTGCGAAGAAGCACTGCTGCATCACCTACTCCTTCCGCGGCTACCCCGGCTCCGACGTTCCCACCGAGCCCGCGATGTACGGCCAGAAGCATGCGGTCGACGACGCAAAGCATATGCTCGACCACCTGAAGATCGCGAAGGCCCATATCGTCGGCCTGTCGCAGGGCGCCTTCGCCACGGCGCACTTCGGCCGCCTCTACCCCGACCGTGCGCTGTCGCTCACCCTCGCGGGCGTTGGCTCGGGCGCAGGCCGCGAAGGCCATGAGCAGTTCAAGAAGAATGCGATCGAGACTGCCGCCACGATCCGTGCCAAAGGCGTGGCGCACTACACAGCAGGCCTCGCCACCAATCCCACACGCTCGCGCTTCAAGCAAAAGGACCCGCGTGGCTTCGCTGAATTCATCAAGCATCTGTCGGAGCATTCCGACATCGGTGCGGCCAACACCATGGCCGAGTATCAAGGCAAGCGGCCCTCGCTCTACGATTTCGAGGCCGACTGGAAGAAACTCGACGTGCCGACCTTGATCATCTGCGGCGACGAGGACGAGCCCTGCCTTCTGCCCAGCGTCTGGCTCAAAAGCGTGCTGGCCAATGCAGGCCTCTCCTTCTTTCCAAAGACCGGCCACACGGTGAATCTCGAGGAGCCGGACCTCTTCAACCGCACGCTCTGGGATTTCATCACCCTTGCGGAAGCCGGCCAGTGGCTTCCTGGCCACGCCATGGCCCCAGGCGCGAGCAAAATATGACGCCGCGTGCACCGAAATCCTGGGGCACCTCCGATGCCGATGGCATATCGGTTTCAGGCGATTTGTCCCGGATTCTGCCACACCCTCCGCGTAACATAATTACGCGATTTTGACCGTCACGGCGTGGTTGAGCGGACCGTGGCCCTGGCCATAGCCGGGTGCGGTTTCGATGGCTTTGCGCACGTAAGCGCGGGCGCGAGCGACGGCATCGCGCAGGCCCATTTTTTGTGCCAATCCCGCTGCCGTCGCGGAGGCCAGCGTACAGCCGGTGCCATGAGTGCTGCGGCTTGGAATTCGCGCATCCTCGAAGCGATCGACGGAGCCCTGCTGCACCAGCAGATCGACGACCCGATCACCTTCGAGATGACCGCCCTTCATCAGCACGGCGTGCGCACCGAAGGACATTAACTTCTCGGCTGCGCGCACCATGTCCGCCTCGACCCGCACCGGGAATCCCACCAGCACTTCGGCCTCGGGCAGGTTTGGCGTCAGCAGTGTCGCCATCGGCAGGAGCGTGTCGCGCAGCGCCGCCTCAGCTTCGCTCAGCAGCAGGCGATGACCACCCTTGGCCACCATCACCGGATCGACGACCAGCGGCACGTCCTTCGCCTGCGCCTTGAAAGCCGCGGCCACGGTCGCGATCACCTCGGCGCTGTGCAGCATGCCGGTCTTGAGTGCATCGGCACCGATGTCGCCCAGAACGACCTCGATCTGCTGACGGATGAAGGCGGGATCGACTGGCACGACGCCGTGGACCCCCAGCGTATTCTGCGCGGTGAGCGCCGTGATCGCGGTGGCGGCGAAACCGTTCATCGCCGTGACCGCCTTGATGTCCGCCTGGATGCCAGCACCTCCGCCGGAATCGGAACCGGCGACGATCAATACCCGTCCGTTCATGCCGCTCTCGTCACGCCGCCTGGCGAGGAATCGCCTCGATGATCTGATCGACAACAGTCCGCACCAGTTCGGAATCGTCGCCTTCGGCCATCACGCGGATCAGCGGCTCGGTCCCCGACTTGCGCACCAGGATGCGGCCACACGTGCCGAGCTTCTTCTCCGCAGCAGCGATTGCGGCCACGACGGCGGCCGCATTGAGGGCGGCATCGGCGTCGCTCACGCGCACGTTCTTCAACAGCTGCGGCACCGGCTCGAAGGCGCGGAAAGTCTCGCTTGCGGGCTTGCCGCTCTTGACCAGCGCGGCCAGCGCCTGCAGCGCCGCCATCAACCCGTCGCCGGTCGTGGCATGGTCGGTCATGATGATATGGCCGGACTGCTCGCCGCCCAGATTGAAGCCGTCGGCGCGCATGCGCTCCAGCACGTAACGGTCGCCGACCTGCGTGCGGATCAACGACAGGCCCCGCGCGCCGACAAAGCGCTCGAGCCCGAGGTTGGACATCACCGTCGCCACGAGGCCGTTGCCGGCCAGCCGTCCATCCCTCTTCCACAGGTCCGCGATCGTGCCCATGAGCTGGTCGCCATCGATCAGCCGTCCCTTCTCGCAAGCCAGCACCACGCGATCGGCATCGCCGTCGAGCGCGATGCCGATGTCGGCGCCGTGCATCACGACATGCTCCTGCAGCGCGCCGGGATGGGTCGAGCCGCAGTTGGCGTTGATGTTGAAACCGTCGGGATCGACCGCCATCGGGATCACCTCGGCGCCAAGCTCCCACAGCACCGTCGGCGCCACCTTGTAGGCGGCGCCATTGGCGCAATCGACGACGATCTTCAGCCCGTCGAGCGTGAGCCCGCGCGCGGTCGAGGCCTTCACCGCCTCGATGTAGCGGCCCTCGGCGTCATCCAGGCGCTTGGCACGGCCGATCGCGCGCGCGTCGGCGAGCTTGATCGTGGCCGGCGCGGCGACCAGCCTCTCGATCTCTATCTCCACTCTGTCGGAGAGCTTGAAACCATCGGGACCGAACAGCTTGATGCCGTTGTCCTCGTAGGAATTGTGCGAGGCCGAGACCATCACGCCGACGTCCGCGCGCATCGAGCGCGTCAGGAAGCCGACCGCCGGCGTGGGCAACGGTCCGAGCAGCAGCACGTCGACGCCGACCGAGAGGAAGCCCGCCGTCAGCGCCTGCTCGATCATGTAGCCGGACAGGCGCGTGTCCTTGCCGATCACCACACGATGGCGGTGGCCGCCACGATTGAAGACTTCACCCGCCGCCATGCCGATACGCATGGCTATCTCGGCGGTCATGGGCGCTGCGTTGGCGCGGCCGCGGACACCGTCGGTGCCGAAGAGGGAACGGGACATTGCCTGTATTTTATCGCATCGCCGCCCAAACCGCGAGGGCTTGGCGCGTTCCGGCAACATCATGTACACGGACGATCGACGCGCCGTTTCGCGCCGCTTCGACGGCGAGCCAGACCGATGCCGGATCGCGCAGCCGCGGCTGCTTGATCCCCGTCAGCCGACCGATGAAACCCTTGCGCGACGCCCCGACCAGTACCGGATAGCCCGCTTCCGCCAGGCGTCCGGCGCCCGCGACAAGGGCCAGGTTCTCGGCCGGAGTCTTGCCGAAGCCGATGCCCGGATCGAAGACGATGTGCTCGCGTGCGACCCCCGCAGCCTCGCAGACGGCCGCGCGCTCGACCAGGAATGAGCGCACATCCTCGACGACGTCACGATAGTCCGGCCCCTGATACTGGTCCTCCTGGCGACCGCGGCGATGCATCAACACGACCGGTACGCCACGCTCGGCAACCAGCGGCAGCAGGTCGGGATCGTCCCGCAGCGCCGCGACGTCGTTCACAATGCGGGCGCCGGCATCGAGGCAGGCGCGGGCAACGGCAGCCCGCCGCGTATCGATCGAGACCACCACACCCTGGGCGGCAAGTCGCTCGACGACGGATAGCACGCGCCGCAGCTCTTCCTCGACCGAGACGGGCTGTGAGCCGGGACGCGTCGACTCGCCCCCGATATCGACGATGTCGGCCCCCTCCGAAACGAAACGCAGGCCGTCGTCGATGGCCTGCATCGGGTCGAGGCGTTCGCCGCCGTCGGAAAAGGAGTCCGGCGTCACATTGACGATCGCCATCACGCGAGGGCGATCAAGCGGCACGCCACCAAAGGTGCGAATCACGCGATCACGTTTACAGAAGAATCACCTCACCCTGAGGAGCGTCCAGTTTGGGGCGCGTCTCGAAGGGTGGGCAACTCACATAGTGCTCGTTCCCATCCTTCGAGACGACCGCTACGCGGTCTCCTCAGGATGAGGGAGTTCACTTACACACCAGGCTGCGGCTCGGGATTGGCGCCCGGCGTCGCGCCAGTGCTGGTCGGCACCGACGAGCGGCGGCGACGGTCCGGACCGGGGCCTGCGCCGCCGGTCTCGTCACGCACGATGGGCTCGCCGCGCAGGATCTGGCCGATCTCGTCCTTGCTCAGCGTTTCGAACTCGAGCAGCGCCTTGGCGACCAAGTGCAGCTCGTCGAGCCTGTCTGTGAGGATCTTGCGGGCCGAGCCCTCGCCTTCCTCGATCAGGCGGCGAACCTCCTGGTCGATCAGCTGCGCCGTCGCCTCGGACACATTCTGCGTCTGGGTCACGGCGTGGCCGATGAAGATCTCCTGCTCGTTGGCCTGGTAGCGCACGCGGCCGAGCTTGTCGGACATGCCGTACACGGTGATCATGCCGCGCGCCATCTGCGTCGCCATCTGGATGTCGCTCGCGGCACCCGTGGTCACGTTCTCCGGTCCGAAGATCAGCTCTTCGGCAATACGGCCGCCGAACAGGATCGCCAGCCGCGACTCGAGGAACAGCTTGGTGTGGCTGAGATGGTCGCGTTCCGGCAGCTGCATGGTGACGCCGAGCGCCCGGCCACGCGGAATGATCGTGACCTTGTGCAGCGGATCGCTCTTGGGAACGTGCATCGCCACCAGCGCATGGCCCGCCTCGTGATAGGCCGTGAGCTTCTTCTCTTCGTCCGTCATGGCCATCGAGCGGCGCTCGGTGCCCATCAGGACCTTGTCCTTGGCGTACTCGAAGTCGGCCATGGTGACGAGGCGCTTGCCGACGCGCGCGGCGCGCAACGCGGCCTCGTTGACCAGGTTGGCAAGATCGGCGCCGGAGAAGCCCGGCGTGCCGCGCGATAGCACGCGCGGATCGACGTCGGGCGCCAGCGGGACCTTGCGCATGTGGACCTTGAGGATCTTCTCGCGGCCGCCGATGTCCGGGTTCGGCACGACGACCTGGCGGTCGAAGCGGCCGGGACGCAGCAGCGCGGGATCGAGCACGTCGGGACGGTTGGTGGCGGCGATCAGGATCACGCCTTCGTTGGACTCGAAGCCGTCCATCTCGACCAGCAACTGGTTCAGTGTCTGCTCGCGCTCGTCGTTACCGCCGCCCAGGCCCGCACCACGATGGCGGCCGACCGCGTCGATTTCGTCGATGAACACGATGCAGGGCGCGTTCTTCTTGGCCTGCTCGAACATGTCGCGCACGCGGCTGGCGCCGACGCCCACGAACATCTCGACGAAGTCGGAGCCCGAGATGGTGAAGAACGGAACGTTTGCCTCGCCCGCGATGGCGCGCGCGAGCAGCGTCTTACCGGTACCCGGAGGACCGACCAGCAAGCAGCCCTTGGGGATCTTGCCGCCCAGGCGCTGGAACTTCTGCGGGTCCTTCAGGAAGTCGACGATCTCCTCGAGCTCGCTCTTGGCCTCGTCGATGCCCGCCACGTCTTCAAAGGTGACGCGGCCGTGCTTCTCGGTAAGCAGGCGGGCGCGGGACTTGCCGAAGCCCATGGCGCGGCCGGTGCCGCTTTGCATCTGGCGCAGGAAGAAGATGTAGACGCCGACCAGCACGAGGACCGGCAGCCAGCTCACGAAGATGGAGCCGAGGTTGACGCCCTCTTCCGCCGGACCCGCGTCGACGCGATCGACGTTCTTGATCAGGTTCGGCATCAGCTGCTCGTCCGGCGGCGTGCTGGGCGCGTAGGTCGCGAACTTCTGGATGCCGTTGCGCGGCTCGCGGAAGGTGCCGGTGATCGTGTTGCCCGAGATGCGGACGTCCTGAATCTGGCGCTGGTCGACCGCGCGCACGAAGTCCGAATAGGAGATGGTATTGCCGGCCGTCCGGGTCGTGCCGCCCTGGAACACGCTGTAGAGCAGCGCGAGCAGCAGCACGATGACGATCCACAGGGCGGCGTTGCGATTGAACGGGTTCACGGGCGATCCACTGAATTCAGAGGCAAGGGGTTCAGTCTACATGGGGCGGGAGAAACCCGCCGCAAGCGAAAAATGCAGCAGGAACGAGGGGCTGCCCCTCTTTCCTGCTGTTTCCCTTGCCATTTTCGGGCCGAACAATCCAGCGAAGCCGCGGACTTTTGGGTACCTGACGTAACATCAGCCGGCATTCCGACAGCGTAAAATCCTGACTTTTGCCGGATTTACCGCGCGCCGCCCCCTCGGCTAGACGATCGACCGCCCGGTCGAGACGATCGCGGCGCGGCGGATAGTCTCGTCCGCCGACAGCCTGAACCACCCGGCTGAGCAGGCTGGATGCCCGTTCCTTGCCCAGTTGCCGGAAGGCCGCCTGATCGAGCGCCAGTTCGTCGCCCGCCTCGATCAGCTCAACCGCAGCCTTGGCCAAGGCCTCCTCTCGGCCTGCCCGGCGCCCGCCCGAGCCGGAATCCAGCCCGTCGAGTCCGCCTGCTGCCCGCACGCGCGCCCGCTCGAAGCGTGGATCGGCATTGGACGGATCTTCGATCCAGGCGACGCCGCGCGCCTCCAGGGTCGCGGTGAGGCAAGATCGCGGCACCGAAAGCAAGGGTCGCAGCAGGCGCATATGGCGCCGCTCGACCAGCGCCGCCATGCCCGCCAGGCCATCCGGCCCGCTGCCGCGGGCGGCGCGCATGGCGACGGTCTCGGCCTGGTCGTCGGCGTGATGGGCCACCAGCAGGTGCAGGATACCGCGCTGATGGCAGGCCTCGACCAACAGGTCGTAACGCGCGTCACGCGCCGCCTCTTGCAGCCCTTGTAGTGGCTTGGGTCCTTCCCAGCGCAGGATTACCGCATCCACTCCCTGCTTCAGCAGCAGGTCGCGCGTTGTTTGGGCTTCCCGCGCGGCTTCGGCACGCAGGCCATGATCGACGATCAAACCGACGACGCGGCCACCCTCTGCCTTCGCCCAGTCGTGGGCGAGCAGCGCCAGGGACAACGAATCGCGGCCGCCGGAGACAGCGACGGCGAGAACGGGATGTTTTTCGAACGGCGCGAAGGGCGCCATCAAAGGCGCAAAGGATCCGGCGTTCAGCCGCATCCGTTACGTGAACGCTCCTGGTCGACCCGGCGCTTCTGCAGGTCGGTGGCCTTGGGATAGTCCTGCCCGAAGCGCGCGAAGATAGCACAGGCGTCGGGCTTGCGGTTGAGCGCCGAAAGCGTGATCCCGAGCTTCAGCAGATTGTCCGGCCCCTTGGGGCTGGCCTTGTACAGCTTGTAGCCCTCGGCGAACGAGGTCATGGCGCTCTGGTAATCTCGGCGCGCGTAATACGTCTCACCCAACCAGTACTGCGCGTTGCCGGCCAGCACGTGCTGCGGATAGCGCTGGACGAAGCTCTTGAAGCCACGCTCGGCGCCGGCGTAGTCGCCGTCCTGCAGGAGCTTGAAGGCCTCGTTGTACATCTGGTCCGCACCGGCCGTGTTGCCGCCGGCGGCCAATGGCGGCGCAGCGCTCGCGGTCGACGGCGGGGGCGCCAGACGTTCGTTCTGCATTGGCGTCGGTGTCGGCGCGGGAGGACGCGCCCCTCCGCCGCCCTTGCCCTTCTCGAGCGTGTCGAGCCGATATTCGTAATCGGCCTGCATTTTCTCCATCTGCTGCTTGAGCTGCGTGTTGCTGTACTGCAGTTGCTCGAGCTGGCCGGTCAGCATGGTCAGGGTCTGCTGCAGTTGGTTCAGCCGGTCGTCGATGTAGGCTTGCTGCTGGGCCGAGGCGATCGACGGCAGCACGGCCGACGGGAGGACGAGGGCTGCGACAAGGAGGAGGCGCGAAGGGAATATCGTCATGGGTCCGGGCAGTTTCAGTGTAAACGCGGCCATTTTCAGGCAGGAATGAGCGACCTACAAACGAAAACGCCGGTCGCGCGAGGCGACCGGCGTTGCAGCTCGGATCGAGCCAAATGCCTACTCGAGGCTGGTGACGCCCACGCGATTGCGGGCCCACGAACCTTCGTCGGAGCCCACGACGTCCGGGCGCTCCTTGCCGTAGCTGATGGTCTTGATGCGCGCGGCGGGAACGCCCTGCGCGATCAGGAACTGGCGGACCGACGTTGCACGACGCTCGCCCAGCGCAATGTTGTACTCGCGCGTGCCGCGCTCGTCGCACTTGCCTTCGATCAGGATCGGATAGTTGGGGTACTTCTTCAGCCACTCAGCCTGCTTGGCGAGGGTCGCACGGCCATCCTCGCGGACGGACGACATGTCGGTGTCGAAGTACACGCGATCGCCGACGTTCTGCTTGAAGTCGCCGACGGAACCCGGCGTTACAGTGGCGCCGGACGGGGGCGCGACGGCCTCGTTATTATTGCTGCAAGCAGCGACGAACATCAGGGCCGCGATGGCGGCGATAGCTTTGATCATGCGCATCTCAATCTCTAACGCGTCGCTTTCACGATCGCGCTCCTCTTTGTTGCCGCCCCCTCAAACGAGGGATCCATCCGCCCAGACGAGACGACCCGAGCGCGTTCAGACACCCGGGTCGATACGCGAGATAATATCGTTCGCTACTGCGGAATCAAGGGCGACCACGCCGGATCCGAGGCATCCGTAGGTGTCGGGACCTGACGTTCGAACCGGCCCGTGACGTCGATTGCACTCAGGGTGACCGAGCCCGCCCGGCCGCCCGAATTGGGCTGCTGCTTGAAGAACATCAGGACCCGGCCGTTGGGCGCCCAGGTCGGTCCCTCGACCAGGAAGCCGTTCGACAGCAGGCGCTCGCCGCTGCCGTCCGGCCGCATGATGCCGATGCCGAAGCTGTTGCCCATGATCTTGGTAAAGGCGATGTAATCGCCGCGCGGCGACCATACCGGCGTGGCGTAACGGCCGTCACCGAAGCTGATGCGTTTCTCCCCGCCGCCGCCGGCGCCCATCACGTAGAGCTGCTGGGTGCCGCCGCGGTCGGAGTTGAACACGATCTGGGTGCCGTCGTTGGAGTAGCTCGGCGAGGTGTCGATCGCGGGCGTGTTGGTCAGGCGACGCATGCCGTGTCCGCGCACGTCCATCTCGTAGAGGTCGGTGTTGCCATCCTGTGACAAAGACATGGCCACTTTGGTCCCGTCCGGCGAGAAGCGCGGCGCGAAGCTCATGCCGGGGAAGTTGCCCAGCAGTTCGCGGCGGCCGCTGTCGACGTTCTGCAGGTAGACGCGCGGCGGACCGTTGTTCTCGCCGTACGCCATGTAGACGATCTCCTGCAACGTCGGCGAGAATCGCGGCGTCAGCGCGAGCGTGCGCCCATCGGTGATGTAGCGGTTGTTGGCGCCGTCCTGGTCCATGATGGCGATGCGCTTGACCCGCAGGTTGAGCGGGCCGGTTTCACCGACATAGGCGACGCGGGTATCGAAGTAGCCTTCCTCACCGGTCACGCGCTTGTAGATCGCGTCGGCGATGATGTGGGCGAGCCGCCGCCAGTTGTTGGGCTGGCTGGTAAAGGAAAGCCCGGCCGCCTGGTTCGAGGCCACGACGTCCCACAGGCGGAAGTCGACCTTGAGGTTGCCGCCGGCGCTGCTCACCTGGCCGACCACGAGGCCGGTCGCGCCGACCGAGCGCCAGTCCTGGAAGCGGGGTGCGGCGTTGGCGTTGATGTTGCGCTCGATGAACGAGCCCGGCGGAATCGACCGGAACAGGCCGGAATTCTGCAGGTCGTTGCGGATGACGGTCGCCATCTCGGCGCCGACGTTGTCGCCGGAGAAGTCGGTGATTGCGATCGGCACCGGCTCGAAGCTGGGCTTGGTCATGTCGATGGTGAGCTGGGCATGCGCGGGCACCGCCAGGGCAGCGAATGCTACCGCCGTCAGGACCGTCCGAAGATGTCGGGGGATCATCATGTCGAACCTCTTCTTGCTCGTTGGAGGGCTGTCTCTATAGCGCTAAGAAATCTAATAGTCGCGGGGATCGAAGTTGAAGGTAATGGTACGCCACGAATTGTATTTTTCCGGTGTCAGCGGCCACGGCTGGCAACGCGGGTTCATCAACGCGCGGCGGGCTGATTCGGCTGCCGCTCGATAGATGGGATCGCCCATCCTGCCCTGATCCTTGAACTGCACATCGGTCGGCGTGCCGGCCTGATCCATCTGCACGACAAGGCTCACGACCGGCGCATCCTTGGCGCCGCCGAACGAATTCCAGCATGGCCTGATCTTCTGGCGCACGCCCTCGACCTCGCTGGCCGTCACGACGGCGGCGAACTCGGGTGCCATCGCGACCTGCCGCGTGATCTCCTTCGGTTTCTGCGGCGACTGCTGCGGCGTCTTGATCGGCGGGTTCTTGTCGTTGTTCTTCAGGATGCTGTCGACGATGTTGTCGACCGTCTCCTTCTTCGGCTGTGGCTTGGGCGGCGGCGCGACCGGCGGCTTGGGCGGCTCCTTCTTCACCTCCGGCTTGGGCGGCTCGGGCTTCGGATCGGGCGACTTCTCGACCTTGGGCGGCTCGGGTTCCTTGGGCTTCAGCGCGATCTTGTCGTCGGCCGGCTTGGGCTTCTCGACCTCGACCTTCTTCTCTTCCGGCTTGGGCGGCACCGGCACCGCTTCGGCCACTTCCTTCTTCGGAATCTCGGGCGCGGGCGGCGGCTCGGCTGTCGAGGGCGGCGGGGCTTTGCTGGTCTCCGCCGCGATCTTGGCCTTCTCCGGCTGCTGTTCCTGGATGCCGACCTTGGGCGCGGCCGCCTTCTTCGCGATCGCCTCGAATTCGACCATCACCGGCTCGGGCTCGATCGGCGGCGAGCTGAAGAAGTTGAAGTTCACGATCGCCGCCACGATGGCGAAGACATGCACGCCCACCGACAGAATCGCCGGGGTGCGCATCTCCGCATATTCGGGGGAGCGGTCGGACATCGATCGCCTGTACTCCGGTACTGACTACTTCTTCGCGGGCGCCGCTGCGGGTTTGCCATCCTGTTGCTCACCCAGGAGGCCGAGCTGGCGGAAGCCGGAATCGATGATCACACCCATGACTTCCATCATGCGACCGTACTGGATCGCCTTGTCGCCGCGGATGAACACACGCTGGTCCGGCTTCTCGTCGTGCACGGCCTTGAGCTTGGAGGCGAGATCGGCGAGCTCGTACTTGGTGTCGCCCAGGAACACCTCGTCCTTGGAGTTGAGCGAGACCACGAGCGGCTCATCCTTGCCGCCGACCTGCTGCGCGCTGGTCTTGGGCAGATCGACCGGCACGCCGACTTGCAGAAGCGGCGCGGTGATCATGAAGATCACCAGCAGCACCAGCATGACGTCGACCATCGGCGTGACGTTGATGTCGGAGATCGGGACATGGCGCCGGCGGCTGAACTTGCCGCCGCCACCGCCGCGCGATGAGTGGATGACGCCGCCGGCCATCAGACCTGCTCCTCGAGCTGACGCGACAGGATGGTGATGAATTCACCGGCGAAGGCCTCGAGCTGGACGGCGTAGCGCGACACCTGGCCCGAGAGGATGTTGTACGCACCGGCCGCGGGAATGGCGGCAACCAGGCCGATCGCGGTGGCGAACAGCGCCTCGGAGATGCCGGGCGCCACGACCGCGAGCGAGGTGTTCTTCGACACTGCGATGTGGCCGAAGCTGTTCATGATGCCCCACACCGTGCCGAACAGGCCGACGAAGGTGGCGTTGGCGCCGACGGTGGCGAGGAAGCCCAGCCGCTTCTCGATCGCCTCCATCTCGCGCTGGATGGTGACGCTCATCACCTGCTCGATGCGCTGGCGCAGCGCGCCGCGCGCCGTGGCGCTGGCGGCAAGGCCCTTGGAAACCGAGCGACGCCATTCGCGCATCGCGGCGGAGAAGATGCTCGACATCGGATCCTCCGGCTTGGCGCCGACGCGATCGTAGAGATCCTCGAGCGAGACACCGGACCAGAAGGTGTCCTCGAAGGTCTGCGCGCTCTTCTTCAGCGCCCGCAGCCGCATGATCTTTTCGAAAATGATCGCCCACGACCAGAACGAGGCCAGCAGCAAGGCGATCATCACCGCCTTGACGACCCAGTCGGCCTGCATGAACAGGCCATAGACCGACATGTCGATGGGGGGAGCGGTGCCGGCAAGGGGGGTGCTGGCGACCTGCGCAAAGGCGTCCATTCATTTATCTCCGTTGGTTCCGAACCTTATACCTGAATATGGCGTGAGCGGGGCGTGTTGCTGCCTGCAACCTGTGCAAGAGCGGCCCGCAGCCCCTGCGGCAGACGCGTCGGCCGGCCATTTGGGCCCATGCAGGCCACCAGCAGCTCGGCCCGGATCAGCGTTTCGGTGCCCCGCCGCGCCTCCTGCATCATGTCGAGGGAAGCGCCCCGAAGCTCGCCGCAGCTCGTCAGCACCTCGATCGTGTCGTCGAGGCGCGCCGGCTTCAGATAGTCGATGGTGCAGCGGCGGACGACCCAATTCACACCCCGCTCGTCCCGCAAGGCGCTGTGTTCATGGCCCAGCAGGCGCAGCAGCTCGGTGCGGCCGCGCTCGAGAAACCGCAGCCAGTTGGCGTAATAGACGATGCCCGCGGCGTCGGTGTCTTCGTAATAGACCCGTAACGGAAGCACGTGCCGCCCCTCGACGATCTTGCCGGAAGTCGGCCCCGGATCGGTGATCGTCACGTCTCTTCCGCCTCACCGCCGGCCAGCAGGTCGAGTTGCTGCTTCTGCTCCTTCGGGATGGCCTTGCCGAGATGGCGATAGCCGCCTTCCGACAGCAGCCGGCCGCGCGGCGTGCGCATCAGCAGGCCGAGCTGCATCAGGTACGGCTCGATCACATCCTCGATCACGTCGCGCTGCTCGGAGAGCGCCGCGGCCAGGGTATCGACGCCGACCGGCCCTCCGCCGTAATTCTCGGCGATGCAGGCGAGATAGCGGCGGTCCATCGAGTCGAGGCCGCGGCCGTCGACCTCGAGGCGCGTCAGGGCCTCGTCGGCGGCCTTGGCATCGACGATCTTCTTGCCGGCCACCGACGCGAAGTCGCGCACGCGGCGCAGCAGGCGATTGGCGACACGCGGCGTGCCGCGCGAACGCTTGGCGATCTCCGCCCCCCCGTCCTTGGCCATCTCCATCTTCAGCACGCGGGCCGCGCGATGGACGATCGTCTCGAGTTCGGCCGGTTCGTAGAAGATCATGCGCAGCGGAATGCCGAAGCGCTCACGCAACGGCCGCGTCATCAGGCCCGAGCGCGTCGTGGCGCCGACCAGCGTGAACGGCGGCAGCTCGATGCGCACCGAGCGCGCCGCCGGTCCCTCGCCGATCATCAGGTCGAGCTGGAAGTCCTCCATCGCCGGATAGAGGATCTCCTCGATCGCCGGGTTGAGACGGTGGATCTCGTCGATGAACAGGACGTCGTGCGCCTGCAGGTTGGTGAGCTGGGCGGCGAGATCGCCGGCCTTCTGGATCACCGGCCCGGATGTCGCGCGAAAGCCCACGCCCATCTCGCGCGCCACGATCTGGGCGAGTGTCGTCTTGCCCAGGCCAGGCGGGCCATGGAAAAGCACGTGGTCGAGCGCCTCGCCGCGCGACTTGGCGGCGGCGATGAAGATCTTGAGGTTCTCGCGGACCTGCTTCTGGCCGATGAAGTCGTCGAGCGTCTGCGGCCTGAGCGCCAGCTCGGCGGTATCTTCCTCGGCGCGCTTGGCCGCCACCAGCCGTTCGGCGTCGCTCATCGCGCGAGCTCCTGCAGGCTGGCCCGGATCACGGCATCGAGCGCCGCACCCTCACCCAACCGCTGCGTGACCCGCGCCACGGCGCCGAAGGCCTCGACCCGGCGGTAGCCCAGATTGACCAGCGCCGACACCGCGTCCTCGTTGATCGACGCCGTGGGCGGCACGACGCCGGGCGCGCCCCCGGCCTTGGCCGGAACTGGCGCCACGCCGAAGGCAGCGGCCTTGTCCTTGAGTTCGGTCATCAGGCGCGCCGCAAGCTTCGGCCCGACGCCCGCCGGACGGCTGAGCGTCGCGCGATCCTGGGCCGCGATGGCGCGGACGATCTCGTCAGCCGACAGGGTCGAGAGGATCGACAGGGCCACGCGGGCGCCGACGCCCTGCACGGTCGTCAGGATGCGGAACCAGTCGCGCTCGGCCGTATCGAGGAAGCCGTAGAGCGCGATCGCATCCTCACGCACGATGGTCTCGACCAGCAAGGTCGCCGGCCCGCCGACCACCAGGTCGCGCAAGGTGCGCGAGGAGGCCGAGACGAGGTAGCCCACGCCGTTCACGTCGACCACGGCGCTGCCGTCATCGACCGAATCGACGACGCCTTTCAGCTTGGCGATCAAAGCGCCGCCTCCACCCGCTTGGCGGTGGCGCGGTGGTGGGCGTGGCAGATCGCGACCGCGAGCGCGTCGGCGGCGTCGGCCGTGGCCTCAACGCCCGGCAGCAGGCGACCGACCATCATCGCAATCTGGCTCTTGTCGGCGTGACCGGTGCCGACGACCGACTTCTTCACCAGGGTGGCGGCATATTCGAACACCGGCAGGCCCGACCGCGCGGGCGCCAGCATGACCACGCCGCGCGCCTGGCCGAGCTTCAAGGTCGAGGCGGGATTGACGTTCACGAAGGTCTCCTCGACCGCAGCCTCCTCGGGCTGCTGCGCCAGGATCACCGAGGCCACGCCTTCGAAGAGATCGTTCAGCCGCACGGCCAGCGGCCGGTCGGTCGCCACCTTGACCACGCCGTGCGCCACGTGGCGCAGCCGGTTGCCCTCGACATCGATCACGCCCCAGCCGGTCAGCCGCAGACCGGGATCGAGGCCGAGCAGTCTCATCAGGCCGCGAACTTCGCGAGTGCTGCGTCCGATACCTCGAAGTTGGCATAGACGTTCTGCACGTCGTCGTTGTCGTCGAGGGCGGCGATCAGGTCGATCAGCGTCTCGGCCACGTCGCCGTCGACCGGCGTCGTGGTCTTGGGCCGCCACATCAGCTTGGCCGACGAGGGCTGGCCCAGCGACTTCTCGAGCGCCTCGCGCACCGTCGTGAAACTGTCCTGGGCGCAGTAGATCTCGTGCGCGCCCTCCTCGCCCTCACCGCTCACCACGTCGTCGGCGCCGGCCTCGATCGCCTTTTCCAGCACGTCGTCGGCGCTGCCGACCGCCAGGGGAAAGCGGAACTCGCCCATGCGGTCGAACATGAAGGACACGCTGTTGGTCTCCCCCAGGTTCCCGCCGTGCTTGGAGAAGCTCGACCGGACTTCGCCCGCCGTGCGGTTGCGATTGTTGGTCAGTGCCTCGACGATCACCGCGACGCCGCCCGGACCGTAGCCCTCGTAGCGGATCTCGTCGTAGTTGGCGTCGGCGTCGTTGCCGGAGCCGCGCTTGATCGCCCGATCGATCGTGTCGCGCGTCATGTTGTTCTCGCGCGCCGAGATCACCGCCGCGCGCAGGCGCGGGTTGGCGTTGGGGTCGGCGGCACCGAGCCGCGCCGCTGTCGTGATTTCACGGATCAGCTTGGTAAAGATCTTCGCCTTGACCGCGTCCTGGCGGCCCTTGCGATGCATGATGTTCTTGAACTGGGAATGACCAGCCATGGTGCGACAACCAGATTGAGTAACGTGATCGCGCGGCTATACCACTTCTCGTGGATTTTGGGAGTGCCAGACGCCGCCGCACAAAAAAAAGGCGGGGGCCGAAGCCCCCGCTAAAAAACGTCGGAACCTTGATTCCGACGCCCCCTCTAACCTGGAAGACAGTCCGCCAACACGGCGAAAAATCGTTTAACATCAACACGATGCCGATTTTTCCCCAGGTCGTCAATCACTGCCTTCGAGGTACCCGTAATAGGTATAGAGGGCGCCTGTGGGATACAAGATGCTGAAATCCAGCCGGCAGGCGGATCACGGCCCGCGCAGATAGTCCCCTACTCTCGCCAGGGACGGCCCTTTCGCCATCTCTCGAAGCGGTCTCTCGCGGTTGCAGGCCAAGCCTCCAGCGCAGGCGAGACGGTCATCTCGGCAGCGACGTCATGGATGCCGTCCTCTCGATGAAGGTCGGTGGCGAAATAGACGCTACCGCGCTCGCGATCCCACACCGCCAGCGCATCGCTGGCACTGCAGTTGAGCCAGCCGCCATCCATGTACCAGCCGCAGCCCGAATAGGCCGCCGTGCGATCGTCGACGACGACGCCATAGAGTTCTTTTTGTGCCGAGCCGCCACAGCCGGAGCAACCGTTATCGACCTGCCACAGGGCGCTCAGAAGGCGGCCCTGCTCCAGCTTGGATAGGCGCGAGACCGCCGAGTAGAACTGTTCGTTCTGAAGCGGGTCCGTCCACTTGAAGCGCCCATTGGGATCCAGGTCAGTCATCGTGGAGCCCTGAACGGGACGAAACTCGATCTAGTTGGTCACCACATCGCCCGTTCGCGCCCGCCATTGCTGGACTTTTCCTGCGCCGGTTGGGCGAGCGGATTCAACAGCGACAAAGCCCTCCTGATTCCGGTCGATCGCTTGTCCAAGAAACCCAACACAAGCTTGCCCCAGCGCATGAGCGACGATTGAAGCAGCCCCCCTGGTCTCGATCACATAGAAGCTGGCGCAATCCCTGGTCGCGATCGCGTCTGCCTGGAGCAGCACCGCGCTTGTTTCAGGGCTGTCCCATCGATCGAGGATGACAAAGGGCGGGTAAGTTCGGGAGCCGTAATAGCTTCTCGCGATCACCCGGCCATCGTAGGTGAGCACGTGCAAGCCCCGCTCTTCTCCCCACTTCAGCAATTCGTTTCCGACCTTCAGTCCTTCAGCAGGAACGGGCTCTTCGAGCCAGGCTGTCTGGGCTTCCGTGAGCGGCGGCAGAAATACAAGGGAGGCGACTGTCCCCGCCATCGCGATGAGTGGCCGGAACATGGTCCGACCCACTCTCTAATGGGCTGACGGTAGCCGTCCGCCGATCCGGACCGGGCGGACCGATCGGGCGAGCCCGGTTTTGTCGTCGGTTTCGACAAGGGCCGCGCACATAGTGCCCTCGCCCTCGGCCGGCGCCAGGCGATCGCCCGGCACCTTCTTGATGAAGCGCAGGACGGCACCCTCTTTCTTCATGCCGATGACCGAATCGTAGTCGCCGCACATGCCGACGTCGGTCTGATAGGCCGTACCGCCCGGCAGCACCCATGAATCGGCGGTCGGGATGTGGCTATGGGTACCGAGAACTGCGGAAACTCGGCCGTCGAGGAAGTGGCCCATCGACTGCTTCTCGCTGGTCGCCTCGCCGTGCACGTCGACCAGGATGAAGTGCGCGTTGCGGCCAAGCGTGTACTTGGCCACCTCCGCCTCGACCGTGCGGAAAGGATCGTCGAGCGGATCCATGAACAGCCGGCACATCACGTTGATCACGACGACCTTCAGGCCCTTCGGCGACTCGAACAGATTGGCACCCCAGCCCGGCGTGCCGGGCGGGAAGTTGATCGGCCGCAGCAGGCGCTTGTCCTGCGCGATATACGGAATGATCTCGCGCTGGTCCCAGATGTGGTTGCCGGTGGTGATGCAATCGACGCCGCCGGCGTGCAACTCGGCGCAGATCTTGGCGGTGATGCCGAAGCCCGCAGCCGCGTTCTCGCCATTCACCACGACGAAATCGAGACCGAGTTCCTGGCGCAGCTTCGGCACATGCTTCAGCACAGCCTCACGGCCCGAACGCCCGACGATGTCACCGCAAAACAAAAGCTTCATGATTTAGACAAACGCGCAAAGACGGCGATCGGTCAACAACCAATCGAGTTTCTCGTCGTCCGGTCCATGTGGAACCTCTTCGGCGACAAGTTGTTCATCGAAGGCCACGCCCAGTGCGAGAACCTTTCGGCGCGCGCGAAGCCCGCGCAGCGTGCGGTCGTAGAAGCCGCCGCCGTAGCCCAATCTCCAGCCTGCCTCGTCGCACGCCAGCAGCGGAACGATCAGCACGTCGGGCTCAACAGTTTCTCGTTTGGGCGACGGATGCAGCGTCTTGAACACGCCCTGCTCCAGCGGATCGCCCGGCCGCCACGCCCGGAACACCAGCGGCTGCCCTTTGCCCACCACGACGGGGAGCGCCAGTTCGCAGCCCTCGTTGAACAGCTCGAACATCAGGGGGCGGATATCGAGTTCGTCCTTCATCGGCCAGAAGCCCGACACCACGGCGGGCACGTCGATCGGCCGCTCGCGCTGGAACTGCTCGAGCAGCCCGTCGGATGCCTGGCGTCGCTCGTCGTCGGAGAGGCCGGCCCGCCAAGCCAACATCGCACTACGCAGGGTTCGCTTGGCGTCGATCGGGTTCATGTCCGGCGAGTCAGGAGAAGCAAGTCAGGAGAAGAAAGTGGGGCGGCTCCACGATAGGCCGTGAAAACGTGAAACCTCCAAGGCCCGCATAAGCAGGTGGGAGCCGTGTGACCAAGACCACGGTCGAGGTCAGGGACAGCCCCCGGGAGATCTTTATCGGCCCCGGGGTTTTAAGCGAATCACGCACCGCGCAGAAATCCGCCCCGCATCCAATGTAAGCCTTCAAGCAGGCTAAAACTAGGCCGCGCCAGCGACCTTTTTCTGGATCTTGTCGACGCGCGAGGTGATCAACTCTTCCAACGCCGACGCCAAGGTCTCGGCATTGTCGGTGGCGCTGGCCCGTGCGTTCTCTGCCTGCCGGGCCAAGCCGCGCGCCTCGCGGCTTTCGTCGGCCAGCATCAGCGCCGCGAACACCATCAACTTTACTTCGGGCGTGCCGGGCGGGAGCTGGCGGCGCAGCACGTCGATCTTGCCATCGACATAAGCACCCAGTTCTTGCACGCGCGCCTCTTCGCCCTCGCCACAGGCGAACTCGTACATGCGGTTGGCGATTTGAACCGAAACCTGCGGCATTGTCCGCTACTCCTGTTTATTGCGCCGTTATCCGGCGTTTAGAGGGTCTTGCAGTTTTATCTTATTTTTGGTCCGCCGCCAGCAGCGAGCGAATGTATTCCATGGCGCGTTCGAGCCGGCCTTCGACCTCGGTCGCAACCTTGCGTAGCTCGTCGTGTTGTTTTTCCAGCTTGTTCAGACGCAGGGCGAGTTCGTCCGACCGCGTCTGCTCGTTGCGCAGGCGTTCATCGACCATCGACTCCAGCCGGCTGAGCGCATCGTCCACTCGATCTTTGGCACTTGCTGCCTTGGACATTGATCCCCCGCCGGAGGATCGCAGTCGGCCGCTAGGCTGCGTCTGCTCCATTTGCCGAGGATAAGTTGTGCGCCTGTTGACGGTCAACATATTGCCTCTGTGGAGCGTCTCTGCCCGCAATATCTGGAGCAGGCATGAGGTTTTGCGCATTGACGCAGATAAGGGGGGTCGGCATGTTGCCCGCCAATCAAAAAAACCATACGGCGCACACATAAAATGACCGAACAGACCGCCGCTCCCACGCCGCAGGACGCTCCGACGCCCCAAGCCATGGCAAACGCCATTCGCGCCCTTGCCATGGACGCCGTCGAACAGGCCGACTCCGGCCATCCGGGCATGCCGATGGGCATGGCCGACATTGCGACGGTGCTGTTCACCAAGTTCCTGAAATACGACCCGACCGATCCTCATTGGCCCGACCGCGACCGCTTCATCCTGTCGAACGGCCACGGCTCGATGCTGCTCTACTCGCTGCTGTATCTGACCGGCTATCCGGACATGACGATGGATCAGCTGAAGCACTTCCGCCATCTCGGCAGCAAGACGGCGGGCCATCCCGAATACGGCCACGCGACCGGCATCGAGACCACGACCGGTCCGCTGGGCCAAGGCCTCGGCAACTCGGTGGGCTTCGCGGTGGCTGAGCGCCTGATGCAGACGCGCTTCGGCAAGGACATCGTCGATCACTACACCTATGTCTTCTGCGGCGACGGCTGCCTGATGGAAGGCATCGGCCAGGAGGCGGTGGCACTTGCCGGCCATCTCGGCCTCGGCCGCATCATCCTCTTCTTTGACGACAACTCGATCTCGATCGACGGCCCCACCTCGCTCGCCACCAACGACGATCACAAGAAGCGCTTCGCCGCCGCCGGCTGGCACGTCCAGCACGTCGACGGCTTCGACCAGGAAGCCATCACGCGCGCCATCCGCAAGGCGCAGAAGGTCACCGACAAGCCGTCGATGATCGCCTGCAAGACGATCATCGGCTTCGGCGCGCCGACCAAGGCCGGCACCAAGGAGGCGCACGGCGCCGCCCTCGGCAAGGACGAGATCGCCGGCGCCCGCAAGAACCTCGGCTGGCCCTACCCCCCGTTCGAGATTCCCGAGCCGATCTTCACCGCCTGGCGCAAGGCTGGTGCCAGGGGCAAGTCGCAGCGCCGCAAGTGGACGAAGCGTCATGCCGAGATGCCCGAAGCGGATCGTGCCGAGTTCGACCGCCGTATGAAGGGCGACATTCCGCCAATCGTCGACGAGACGATCAAGGCCTTCAAGGCCAAGATGGCGGCCGAGAAGCCCAAGTGGGCGACCCGCAAGTCGAGCCAGGAAGTGCTCGAGGTCCTCAACCCTGTGCTGCCCGACACGGTCGGCGGCTCGGCCGACCTCACCGGCTCGAACAACACCAAGACCAAGACGATCAACAGCCAGAGCCTGAGCGACCCGAGCGGCCGCTACATGCACTACGGCGTCCGCGAACACGTGATGGCCTCGGCCATGAATGGCATGGCGCTGCATGGCGGCGTGATCCCATACGGCGGCACCTTCCTGGTCTTCACCGACTATTGCCGGGGAGCGATCCGCCTCTCCTGCCTGATGGGCGTGCGCGTGATCTATGTCATGACGCACGACTCGATCGGCCTCGGCGAGGACGGCCCGACCCATCAGCCGGTCGAGCATCTCGCGGCCCTGCGCGCCATCCCGAACATCACCGTGATGCGCCCCGCCGATGCGATCGAGACCGCCGAGTGCTGGCAGATCGCGATCGAGGCCCAGGGCAAGCCCACGGTGCTGGCGCTCAGCCGCCAGAACCTGCCGACCCTGCGCGGCGCCGATGAAGAGAACCTCTGCCGTAAGGGCGCGTACATCCTGGCCGGCGACGCTTCGGCGTCGGTGCGCCTGATCGCGACCGGCTCGGAAGTGCAGCTTGCGATGGAAGCGCGCGACATGCTGGCGAAGGACGGTGTCCAGGCCGCGGTCGTCTCGATGCCGTCGTGGGAGCTGTTCGAGGCGCAGGACGAGAGCTACCGCCAGCAGGTCCTGGGGCCGAACGGCACCGCGCGGGTCGTCTGCGAGGCCGCCGAGAAGTTCGGCTGGGAGCGCTACCTTGGGACCAACGGCGCCTTCGTCGGCATGAAGGGCTTCGGCGCTTCGGGCAAGATCGAAGAGGTCTACAAGCATTTTGGAATTACGACCGAGGCGATCGCGAATGCGGCGCGCGGGCTTGCGAAGTAACCGAGGGGAGTGACTATGGCTGTTCGTGTCGCAATCAATGGCTTCGGCCGCATCGGGCGCAATATCCTGCGCGCCATCATCGAGTCGGGCCGCAAGGACATCGAAGTCGTGGCGATCAACGACCTCGGCCCGGTCGAGACCAATGCGCATCTCTTCCGCTTCGACAGCGTGCACGGCCGCTTCAACGGCGAAGTGAAGGTCGCCGGCGACACGATCGATGTGGGCCGTGGCCCGATCAAGGTGACTGCCGAGCGCGATCCTTCCAAGCTGCCGCACAAGGCGATGGGCGTCGATATCGCCCTCGAGTGCACCGGCATCTTCACGTCCAAGGAAAAGGCCTCGGCTCACTTGGCCGCCGGCGCCAAGCGCGTGCTGGTCTCGGCCCCGGCCGACGGCGCCGACCTCACGGTCGTCTACGGCGTGAACCACGAGAAGCTCACCAAGGATCATCTCATCGTCTCGAACGCCTCGTGCACCACCAACTGCCTGGCGCCGGTCGCCAAGGTGCTGAACGACGCGGTCGGCATCGACCACGGCTTCATGACCACGATCCACGCCTACACCGGCGACCAGCCGACGCTCGACACGATGCACAAGGATCTCTACCGCGGCCGCGCGGCGGCGATGTCGATGATCCCGACCTCGACCGGCGCCGCCAAGGCCGTGGGCCTGGTGCTCCCGGAACTGAACGGCAAACTCGATGGCGTGTCGATCCGCGTGCCGACGCCGAACGTCTCGGTCATCGACTTCAAGTTCGTCGCCAAGCGCAAGACGGACAAGGACGAGATCAACAAGGCCGTGAAGCTCGCCGCCGCCAACCAGCTCAAGGGCATCCTGGCTTGGACGGATCAGCCGAACGTCTCGATCGACTTCAACCACGACCCGCACTCGTCGACCTTCCACATGGACCAGACCAAGGTGCTCGAAGGCACGCTGGTCCGCGTCATGAGCTGGTACGACAACGAGTGGGGCTTCTCCAACCGCATGGCCGACACGGCCGTCGCGATGGGCAAGCTGGGCTAAGGCAACTGGTCCCACTCCGGAACCAGTCCCGTTTAACAAACGGGGATTAGACGGGGGCCGCGAGGCGAGCGACAGAAAATCTAGGGATCGACGGGCGCCTTCATCGGCGCCCGTTTTCTTTAGCGGGCAGGCCATGCACGCATTTTACGCCGGAACGGCCCGAACCCCGACTTATGGTCGTTACTGGCGAATGGAGTCCGCGTTACGCCGTGACGCGGACCTTTGCATGTCTGCTAGTAGCCACGGTAGCCATAGTAACTGGGCGGCGGGCCGTAATAGCCGGGGCCAGGACCGTAGTAGTTACTGTTATTATTGCTGTTGGCGATCGCCGAGCTGACGAACGGCAGAATCTGTTGGACGATACCGCCGAACTGGGTTGCCCCGGAGGACGCCGGCGCTGCCGCCGATTGCGCCTGGGTCTGCTGAGCAACCTGCTGGTAGCTCAGCCGGGGGCCGGTGTCGGCCTTTAGGCGCGCGAGCAGCGCGCTATCGATCTGTGCCTGACCGTTGCCACCGTGGCTGCTGTCGTACTGCTGCACCGCAGTGATGGTCGAGGGGCCGATCTGGCCATCCGCCGGACCGGGATGGAGGCCGAGCGACGTCAGCTGATTCTGTACCTCGCGGACATCGTCCTGGCTGAGCGGCTGGGCAGCCGCAGTATTTGCCGGCGCGGGGGCCGGCGCGTTCGCCGTCGAGGCCGCCTGTGGCAGTGGCGGCAGCGTCGGCTGCGGGTCGGCGGCCTGCGCGGCGCCGGCCGTCCAGCCGATGAGCAAGGCAGCAGCGGCCGTGCTGGCCAGCAGCTTCAACGACCGCGTTGAGGAAAGGGAAATTGGAGAAATGGACATGGTTGGTCTCCTTGCTGAAGGAACGGCCAAAGCCAGTACGAGTTCCCAAAGTCTGTGCGTACCGTCACGCTATCGTGTCCGTAGCCCATGCGGCGGCTTGGTAGAGTGCCCCGGTGGCGTTGTCGTCCACCCAGGGGGAAGAAACATGAAGCGGACGTTGCTCTCGATCGGTGTTCTCGCGGCCTCTCTTTTTGCCCACCAAGCTTTCGCGCAGGCGCCGGACATGTCGCTGACGCGCATCGATTGCGGCACGCCTGCCGCGCCGACCGCCGTGAACCAGCGCTTCTCGGACACTTACTCCCTGGGCGACCTGAAGGTGCTGTTCACCTACAGCTGCTACGTCATCAAGCACGGCGACGATTACCTGCTGTGGGACACCGGCCAGCCGATGAACGCGCCCAAGGTCAGCATCGTCGACCAGCTGGCCAAGCTCAATCTCAAGCCCGAGCAGATCAAGTACGTCGGCATCAGCCACTATCACGGCGATCACACCGGCCAGGTCGCCTCGTTTCCCAAGTCGACCCTACTGATCGGCAAGGGCGACTGGGATGGCATCAGTGCGCCGAAGCCGGCGGAAGGTATTCCAACCGCGCAGTTCGCGAGCTGGATCAAGGGCGACAGCAAGGTCGAGCCGGTGCCGACCGATAAGGACGTGTTCGGCGACGGCACCGTGATGATGCTCTACACGCCCGGTCACACGCCCGGCCATCACAGCCTGCTGGTCAAGCTGCCGACGATGGGCGCCGTGTTCATCAGCGGCGATCTCATGCACTTCCACGAGAACTACGACACCAACGGCGTGCCGTGGTTCAACTACGACCGCGCGCAGACGCTGGCCTCGCTCGACCGCGCCAAGAAGATCGTGGCGGCGACCAAGGCGACCGTCATCATTCAGCATGACGCCCGCGACATCGACAAGCTCCCCGCCTTCCCTGCCGGCGCGAAGTAACGCTAGGCTAGAACGCCGCGAAACGCCTCTTCGAGGCGTACCGGCTTGATCTCAGGCGGCCGCGTCGACTGAAGCTCGACGAGGCCGACGAGATGCGTGAGCATCAGCTTCGCCGCCTTGTCCGCCTTGCCTGTCAGGATCGCCTCGGCAATGTCGCCGTGGTCGTGCGGGCCGGCACAGTTGTGAAGCTGCTGCGGCGCCGCCAGCGAGAAGTGCATCGTCGAGCGCGTCAGCAGCCCGCGCAGCAGCTTGGTCAGTTCGTCGTTGCCACAAAGTTCGGCCAACAGGATATGGAACTCGCCCGACAGGGCGAAGGCCCGGCCGCGGTCCTCGATCTTGAGCGCCGCCTTCTCTTCCGCGATATGCGCCTTCAGCCGCTTGGCGGCGGGCGCGGTGTGATCCTCGCTCAATCGCCGCACGATCGCGGCCTCCAGCATCGAGCGCACGTCGTAGATCTCGCGCATCTCCTCGACCGTGAGCGACGGCACGAAGGTGCCTCGGTTGGGCACCGACGTCAGCCAGCCCTCGTGCACCAGCCGGTGCAGCGCCTTGCGCACCCGCTCGCGGCTGACCTTGAGCACGCGCGCAAGCGCCGGCTCCTGAAGCTTGGTGCCGGGTGCCAGCCGGCCCAGGTGCATCGCACGACGGATCGCGCCGTAGACGGCCTCGTCGGCCGCGACGTTTCCTTTGCGCGGCTTACGCGGCATCGATCTCCTCCACCGCGGCAACCAGCAGCTTGAGGCCGAGCGCAAAGTCGGCGAGTTCCATCGCCTCGTCCGGATTGTGGCTGCCGTGCTCGTTGCGGATGAAGATCATCGCCGTCGGCACGCCCATGATGCCGAACACCGCCGAATCGTGACCGGCGCCGCTCGCCATCGACAGGTTGGGAATCCCGATCTCCTTCGCGAGCCGTTCCAGCCGCGCTCGATGACCCTTGTCGATCGGCCCGGGCTTGGCATTAGTGAAAACACCCAGGTCGATCCTGACTCCGCGCCGCGTGCCGATCTCATCCGCGAGGGCACGCAGGTCGCGGTCGACCGCCAGCAGAACGTCGTTGTCTTGGCTGCGGATATCCAGGGTGAAGCGGATCTCGCCCGGGATCTTGGTCATGGTGTGGACGGCCGTGTCGGTATGGAACTGGCCGACAGTGGCGACCAGGTCGATGCCTGCCATCTCGCGCGCGATCCACAGTTCTTCCAGGCGCGACACGAATTCGACACCGGCCAGCAGCGCATCGTTGCGCGACTCGCGCGGCTCGGCGCCGGCATGGCCGTAGCGGCCGACGATGTGGCAGTGCTTGTACCGCAGGTTGCCACGGATGCCGGTGACGACGCCGACCGGCAGCCGCTTCGCCACGAGCACGGGCCCCTGCTCGATATGCAGCTCGAGGAAGCAACGGATATTCTTTGGATCGAGCTGAGGCTCGCCGGCCCGGATGCGCTCGGGCTCGAATCCCAGCTCCTTCATATGTTCGGCGAGCGACCGTCCGGTGTCGGGCCGCTTGCAGTCGTCGAGCGCTTCGGGCTCGAGCAGGCCAAACGCCATGCGACTGCCGGCGTAAGGCGCGGGAAACCAGGAGAGTTCCTCCGCGCGCACGCCCATCACGGTGATGTCGTGCGTCGGCTGGCGACCGGCGCGGCGCCAGCGCGCCAGCATCGCCATGCCGGCCACGACGCCTGCCGCGCCGTCGTAGTTGCCGCCCTCGGGCACCGAATCGAGATGCGAGCCGGTCATGATCGCGGGTAGCGATCGATCACGGCCCGGCAAGGTCAGGTAAAGATTGCCTGCCGCGTCGATGCGTTTCTCGAGGCCCAGCGTCTGGCCGATCCCTTGCATGAGGTCGTGCGCCATCTGCTCGCCCGCGCCGTAGGAAGCACGGGTGACGCCGAGGCGGCCTTTGGAATGGGTGCGGAGATGGTCGAACCACTGTCCGGCCAGCGCCGTTTCCGCTTCGAGATCGCTGTGGAGATCTGCCATGGGCCCACTGAGAGTTGACGAAATAATGTGCACATTCTGTCTGAAAATGTGCACATCCGGGAGGATATCATGCAAAGCACAGGCCAGCCGCGCGACCTCGTGGGTTATGGCGGATCGCCGCCGGCCTGGAAACTTCCCGGCGGCGCCAAGCTCGCCGTCTCGATGGTGATCAACTTCGAGGAAGGCGCGGAGCTCTCCGTCAGCGACGGCGATGCGCAGGCGGAGAAGGTCTCTGAGGTAGTTAGCGTCGTGCCGCCCGGCCGCTGGGACCAGGGCAACGAGCAGATCTTCGCCTACGGCATGCGCGCCGGTGTCTGGCGCATGCTCGATGCGCTGGCCAAGCACAAGCGGCCGGCCACCTTCTATATGTGCGGCCGCGCCGTCGAGCGCCTGCCGCAGATCGCCAAGCGCGTCGTTGACGACGGCCACGAGGCCGCCTGCCACGGCTGGCTGTGGCGCAGCCACGCCGATTACACCGACATGGACACCGAGTTCCGCGACCTCGAGCGCTGCGTCCAGGTCATGAAAGACGCGACAGGCCAGCGCCCCCTGGGCTTTTTCAGCCGCGGCAGCGAGAGCCGCGAGACGCGCGCCATCCTGCGCGATCTCCATTTCACCTACGCCAGCAATGGCTTTGACGACGATCTGCCCTATTGGGACAAGTCGGATGCACGCCGTCCGCTGCTGGTCGTGCCCTATGCGCTCGACAGCAACGACATGAAGTTCTTCCATCCCAACGGCTTCGTGCAGGCCGACGAGATGGTGGCCTATGTCCGCGACGCCATCGAGGTCCTGATCGAGGAAGGCGAGGCCGGCCGACCGAAGCTGTTGAACATCGGCTGGCACCTGCGCATCGCCGGGCGCCCGGCGCGCTTCGCCGCCTTCAAGCGCGTGCTGGCGCTGCTCGACAGCTACGGCGACCGGATCTGGGTCGCTCGGCGGGACGAGATCGCCAGATCGTGGGCAGAGCAGTTTCCGGCTTAAGGCGCGATTGGCATGCGGCTTGCGTTTGGGCCCATAAGGAGGCGCCCGGCGTGCAGGAAGCACTGAAACCCAAGGCAGCGCGCACGCTGGACGTCGAGGATTTGACGGTCCGCTACGGTTCGTCCGTGGCGGTCGATGGTGTGACGCTGGCGATCGAGCCCGGCGAGGTCGTGGCGCTGCTGGGACCGTCGGGCTGCGGCAAGAGCACGTTGCTGCGGGTCATCGCGGGCTTCGTGCGCCAGGCCGAAGGCCACGTGCGCGTCGACGGCGCCACCATCGACCACCTGCCGGCCAACCAGCGCAACATCGGCATCGTCTTCCAGAACTACGCCCTCTTCCCGCACATGACGGTGGCGGAGAACGTGGCCTATGGGCTGCGGGCCCGTGGCGCGCGCGGGCCCGACGTGGCGGCAAAGGTGAACCGCTTCCTCGAGACGGTGCAGCTGGGCGGCTTCCGCGAGCGCCTGCCGCGTCAGCTCTCCGGCGGCCAGCAGCAACGCGTGGCGCTGGCCCGCGCGCTCGCCGTCGAGCCGTCTATCCTGCTGCTCGACGAGCCCTTCGCCGCGCTCGACCGCAACCTGCGGCTCGACATGCAGATCGAGGTGAAGCGCCTGCAGCGCACGCTCGGCCTCACCACCATCCTCGTGACCCACGACCAGGACGAGGCGATGAGCGTCGCCGACCGCATCGCCGTCATGAACAAGGGCAAGGTCGAGCAGTTCGACACGCCGGTCGCGATCTACGACCGGCCGCAGACTCTGTTCGTGAACGGCTTCATCGGCACGACCAATCTGATGACCGGAAAGATCGTGTCGGTCGAGAGCGGCGCGGCCAGCGTCGCCCTCGATGCTGGGGCCACTCTGCGCCTGCCATCGCAGGGCCTCTCAGCCGGCACCGCCGTTCTGTTGTCCGTGCGGCCCGAGCAACTCGTGCTGTCCACTATTCCCGGCCTCGCGCATTGGAAGATCGAGCCCGGTCTCAGCCTGCCGCTCGGCAGCCAGCTCGTGCACGAGGCCCGCACCGCCGACGGCGTCGCGCTGAAGATCGTCGAGCCGCGTCTTGCAGCACCAGCGCCCGCAGGCCGTCTTTATTGCGGCCTCTCGGCGGACGCCCGTCCGTCTTTGTTTCCCCATCACGCGTAACGAGTCCCCCTGACAACCACGGAGAGACACATGTTCAACCGCAGAAGCCTGCTGACCGGCGCCACCGCGCTGGGCGGCGCCTCCCTCCTCCCGATGATGGCGTGGGCCAAGGGCGGTCTTGCCGCCGGCATCTATCCAGGTCCGTGGGAAGACGCCTATCGCGCCATCGTCCAGCCGGCGCTGAAGAAGGCCTACGACATCGACCTCGAGTTCGCCTCGCTGTTCGCGGTCGACGAGATCGCCAAGCTCAAGGCCTCGCGCGGCGCGCCGCCTTTCGACGCGCTGGTGCTCGATCCCGGCCCGCGCATCACCGCGATCGAAGGCGGCCTGCTGGAGAAGTTCGATCCCAAGAAGCTGACCAACGCCTCCAAGCTGCCGCCGTCCTTCCTCGACCAGTGGGGCGTCTGCGTCTCCGCGCAGGTCGTCGGTATCGCCTACAATCCGAAAAAGGTGCCCGCGCCCAAGGGCTGGGGTGATCTGTTGAAGGATCCCTGGGTATCGCGCCTCGGCCTTTCCGGCTTCCAGACGACGTTCGGCACGGTGGCGCTGATCGAGCTCGCCAAGGTGTTCGGCGGCTCGGAGACCAACGTCGAGCCGGCCATGGTTGAACTGAAGAAGGTGCTGCCCAAGGTCGCCGCCGTCGGCCAGCCGGCCGCCATGCCCGGGCTCTTCCAGCAAGGCCAGTGCGACGTGATGTTCACGAACACGCAGGTGGTCGCGATCCTGAAGGGCAAAGGCGTCGACATCGAGTTCGTGAAGCCGGAAACGGGCGCGATCGCGTTCTATAATACCTTCCACATCTCCAAGGGCTCCGAGCAGGTCGAGAACGCCTACAAGTATTTCGACACGATCATCAGCAAGGACGTGCAGACCGCGCTGATGCAGCCGCCGTTCAGCTTCGTGCCGGCGAACAAGGAAGTCGTGCTCGCGCCCGACCTGCCGCTGAAGAGCCTCGAGGAGTTCTCGGGCTTCGTCGTGCACGACTGGGCCAAGATCAATCCGCTGCGCGCGGCCTGGATCGAGAAGTTCAACAAGGACATGGCCAAGTGACACTGAAGCCGGCCGAGTGGCAGCTCGCGCTGCCGCTCGGCCTCGCTTTCGCGTCTTTGTTCCTGGCGCCGTTCCTGCTGCTGTTCGGTGTCAGCTTCTTCAACGACGACCAGATCACCCAGCCGGGCTTTGGCCAGTGGATCAAGTTTTTCGGCGATCCCTTTCATTACAAGGTGATCGCCGACACGCTGCTGCTGGGCGTGAAGACCGTGGCCGCCACGGTAATCGTGGGCTATCCGCTGGCGCTGGTGTTCATCGACTTGGGCCCGCGCCTGCAGCGCGTGCTGATCTTCATCATCGTGATGCCGCTGCTCTTGTCCGTCGTTGTCCGCACCTTCGCCTGGATCGTCGTGCTAGGCCGCGAAGGCGTGATCAACACGCTGCTGCTCCATCTCGGCGTGATCTCCGAGCCGCTGCGCCTGCTGCAGACCGAGCTCGGGCTGGTGATCTCGATGACGCAGATCGAGATGCCGTTGATGCTGCTGCCGCTGATCAGCGTGATGTCGCGCATCGAGCCCAATTTGCGCGACGCCTCTGCAGCGCTGGGCGCCTCGCGCTGGCGCACGCTTTTCACCGTGATCGTGCCGCTCAGCATGCCCGGCCTGATCGCGGGCTGCCTGCTGGTCTTCGCCAGCTCGACCACCGCCTTTATCTCGCAGAGCATCATCGGCGGCGTGCGGCTGATCTACCTGCCGCTGCTGATCTGGCAACAGTCGCTGGTCGTCTTCAACTGGCCCTTCGCGGCGGTCACGTCGCTGGCGCTGCTGGTCTCCGTGCTCTCGGTCATCGCCGCGCTGTCCTATCTCGGCCGGCGCGCGGGCGGTGCGATCCATGGTTAGCGCACATGGGTAGGCGGCAAAGCTTCGCCGACATCTCCTACGGCTTCGTGATCGGCGCGATCGCGCTGCTCGCGGTCGTGATCATCGTGACGCCCGTGATCATCGTCGTGATCCTGTCCTTCACGGACCACCAGTCGCTGAAGTTCCCGCCGACCGGCTTCTCGCTGCAATGGTACCAACAGCTGTTCGACGAGAGCCAGTCGCGCCAGATCCACCGCGCCGCCGGCAACACGCTCGAGGTCGCGGCCCTGTCGACCCTGTTCGGCGTCGTGTTGGGCACGCTGGCGGCGCTGGGCCTGGCACGCAGCCGGTCGGTCGCGGCGCGCGTGGCCGACAGTTTCTTCCTGTCGCCGCTGGTCCTGCCCGGCATCGCCTTTGGCCTCGCGGCGCTGATGTACTTCACCCTGATCGGTATCCGCCCGTCGCTCGGCCTCGTGATCGCCGGCCACATGATCGTGACCGTGCCGTTCGTGGTGCGCACCACGACGGCCAGCCTCAGCCAGCTCGATCCGGCGCTGAACGATTCCTCGCAGAGCCTGGGGGCCAGTTGGTTCTACACCTTGCGCCGGGTCACCTTGCCGCTGATCTTCCCCGGCATCGCCGCCGGCGCGTTCCTGGCCTTCATGGCCTCGGTCGACAACGTGCCGGTGTCGCTGTTCCTGTCGACGGCGCGCACCGACATGCTGCCGATCCGCATGTGGGGCATGATGGAAGCCACGCTCGACGTGCGGATCGCGGCCATCTCGGGCATCTTGATCACGGCGGCATTCCTGCTGATGCTGCTGATGGAATGGACGGTGGGACTGACCCGCCGCATGCGCGACTAGGAAAGACGATCATGGAAATCACGCCACAGCCGCTGACCAAGGAAGAATTCGCGCCGTTCGGCGACGTGATCGACGTGCCGAGCGAGGTCGGCCGCACCTATTACGAGGACGCGCTGGGCAACCTGCGCGACAAGGCCCATCCCAGCCTGTCGGTGAGCCTGAAGCAGGAGACGCCGGATCGGCCCCTGCTGGCCAAGTATCTCGAGCGCCACGAGTTCTCGTCGCAGACTTTCATTCCGCTCAATGTCTCGCGCTATCTCGTCGTGGTCGCGCCGCATGAGACGGAAGGCGTGCCCGACGTCGCCAAGGTCCGGGCGTTCATCGCCACCGGCAAGCAGGGCATCACCTACAAGCCCAATACCTGGCACTACGGCCTGACCGTGCTCGACCAGCCCGGCCAGTTCGCCGTGTTCATGTTCCGCGACGGCGGCAAGACCGACGAAGAGTTCGTGGATGTCGCCCCCTTCACCATCCGAATCCCCTGACCGCGTGCCAGATCGCGTGACTGAGATCCGGGACTGGCGGACCACCGAGGCCGCGCTGCTGGCCGCGCGCGCGAGCGGTGCCGCGCCCACGTTGGTCACGCCGCCCGACGCCGCCTCATTCTATGGCGCGGGCTATCTCGCAGCGCTGCAGGACAAGGCGCGCACGGAGTTCGCCGACGTGGCCTTCCGCCTGGTCGTCGATTGCGGCGACGCGGCGGGCCATGCGCTGGCCTGCCTGCGCGCCGGCGTGAAACTGATTTCCATGGAGCCGCCCAACGACAAGGTGGCCGACATCGCCCGCCAGATGGGCGCCGAACTGGTGAGGAGACCGACATGAGCTGGCAACCGAAACGCGACTTCCTTGGCTATGGCGCCAACCCGCCCGACCCGAAGTGGCCGAACGGCGCCCGCATCGCCGTCAACTTCGTGATGAATTACGAGGAAGGCTCGGAGCCCTCGGTCCAGGATGGCGAGGGCTACACCGAGACCGGCCTCACCGAGGGCACGACCTCGTCGATGGGGTTGAAAGGCCGCGACCTCGCGGGCGAGAGCATGTTCGAGTACGGCAGCCGTGCCGGCTTCTGGCGCCTGATGCGCGCCTTCCAGGAGCGCGGCCTGCCGATGACGGTTTTCGCTTGCGCGCTGGCCTTCGAGCGCAACGCCGAGTCGGCCGCGGCGGTCAAGGCGTCGGGCTTCGACATCTGCAGCCACGGCTGGCGCTGGATCAAGCATTTCGACCTCACCGAAGCCGAGGAGCGCGACCATATCCAGAAGGCGGTGAAGTCGCTCACCTCGACGGTGGGCGCGCCGGCCGGCTGGTACTGCCGCTATGGACCGTCGGTCAACACGCGCCGGCTGGTGGTCGAACACGGCGGCTTCACCTACGACAGCGACTATTACGGCGATGATCTTCCGTTCTGGCAGACCGTCGAGGGCAAGCCCCAGCTCGTCGTGCCCTATTCGCTGGCCAACAATGACGGCAAGTACGCCAACACCATGAGCCACTCGGACCAGTGGTTCAACCTGATGAAGGACGCGTTCGACGTGCTCTACCGTGAGGGCGCGCAGCAGCCCAAGATGATGTCGATCGGCATGCACATGCGCATCCTCGGCCACCCCGGCCGCACCGCCGGCCTGTGGCGCCTGCTCGACTATCTGCAATCCCAGAAGGGCGTATGGATCGCCCGCCGCGTCGACATCGCCAAGCACTGGGCCGCGACGCACCCCTATGCGGGCAAAGGCCTCAACGAATAGTAGCGACTAGTTTCTGGCTGCGCGCCCGGCGACCATGCGGACCTTGCCGGGCGCGGCGAACCAGACCGCGACCGCACCGAGCGCGCTGAAGCCCAGCCCCACCGCGAAGGCTGCAGTATAGGTGCCTTGGATGTCGTGAAGCACGCCGGTGACGTAGGGCCCCGCCGCGCCGCCCGCGAGCAGCGACACCATGATCAAGCTGAAGATCGAGCCAAAGTGTGGCCCCTCGAAGATTTCGGCCACCACCGCGCCCATCAGGCTGGTGAAGGCATAGCCCAGCGCGCCCTGCGACAGCACCATCACATAGAGCAGTGGCTGCGACGGCGTGCCGGCGAGTGCCAGCAAGGCGGCGTAGCAGATCACGAAGCCTCCGCAGGCGATCGTCCAGACGATCTCGCGGCCGATGCGGTCGGAGAGCCCGCCCAGCAAGATCTGGCCGGGAATGCCGACCATCGCGACGAAGCCCAGCGACCAGGCGGCCTGCATCGGGCTGAATCCGATCTCGACCAAGTACTTGGTCTGATGCACTTGCACCGCGTACCAGGCATAGCCCGCGCTGAAGAAGCCCACGACCAACCACCAGAAGCGCGCGGTGCGCACCGCCTTGGCGACCGTCCAGTCGATCGCCGTCCACACGGGATCGACCACCGCGGCGGCACGGCGCGCGGCGGCGGCGCCCGCCTCCTTCGCGCCATCGGGCAGAAGGCCAAGATCCTGCGGCCGCTTGGTCACGATGAGGTTGATCGGCAGCAGCACGACCAGGGTCATCAGCCCCAGCGCCCAGCAGGCGCTGCGCCAGCCTTCCTTCAGGATGATGGTTTGTAGCCACGGCAGGATCAGGATCGCGCCGACGCCGACGCCCGAGAAGGCGACACCGATCGCGAGCGCGCGGCGGCGCACGAACCAGTTGGGGAGATACTGCGACTGCACGGAGAAGCTCATGCAATTGGCGCCCGCGCCGACCAGCAGTCCGAGCGTGGCGTAGAGCTGCCACGGCGCGTGGATCATGGTGGCGCCCAGCAGGCCCGCCGCCGTCAGCACCACGCCGATCTCGATCACGAAGCGCGGGCCGCGCCTGTCCATGATGCGCCCCACGACCGGACTGATCACGGCGGAGACCAGGAAGCCGAAGGAGAAGGCGCCGGCCGCCAGGCCGCGGTCCCAGCCGAACTCGTCGACGATTGGCGGGAACATCAGCGAGAAAGCCGTGCGCGCCGTCACGCTCACGGCCACCGTGAGGAACGCCACGGCGATGATCACCCAGCCGAAGAAGAACGGCAGGCGGGCGGCGAAACGGGCCATGATCGAAGGTTGCATACGCGACTGACCTATCCCGCGCCCGCCGCCGAGGCAATTTACTCAAGGGTAATAACGTCGTTCCGCGTGGCGGGGCTTGAATGGAGGAGCCGCCGCCGCTATCACCGGGCTCCTGAAAAAGGGAGCCCCGCCGTGAAGATCACCCGCACCGTCAAGAAGATCCTCGACAATTACGAGAGCGATTGCCCCGGCACCAAGGCCAAGCTCGCCAGCATCCTGATGCACGGCCGCCTCGGCGGCTCGGGCAAGGTGGTGATCCTGCCGGTCGACCAGGGCTTCGAGCACGGTCCGGACCGCTCCTTCGCGCCGAACCCGGACGCCTACGATCCGCACTATCACTACCAGTTGGCGATCGACGCCGGCCTCAACGCCTACGCCGCCCCGCTCGGCATGCTCGAGGCCGGTGCCGACACGTTCGCCGGCGCGATCCCGACCATCCTGAAGCTCAACAGCGCCAACAGCCTGTCGACCAACAAGGACCAGGCGGTGACCGGCAGCGTCAACGACGCGCTGCGCCTCGGTTGCGCCGCGATCGGCTTCACGATCTATCCTGGCTCGGAAGACCAGTACAAGATGATGGAGCAGATCAAGGAGCTGTCGGAAGAAGCCAAGTCGGTCGGTCTCGCCGTCGTCATGTGGTCCTATCCGCGCGGCGGCAAGCTCGACAAGCCCGGCGAGACCGCGATGGACGTCTGCACCTATGCCGCCCACATGGCGGCGCTGCTCGGCGCGCACATCATCAAGGTGAAGCCGCCCAGCAACGTGCTGTGGCAGCCCGAGGCGAAGGCCGCTTACGAGAAGGCCAAGATCGACATCTCGACGCTCAGCGCCCGCATCAAGCACGTGATGCAGGCGACCTTCGGCGGCCGCCGCATCGTCATCTTCTCGGGTGGTGAAGCGAAGGACCTCGAGGGTCTCTACACCGAGATTCGCGGCCTGCGCGACGGCGGCGCGAACGGCTCGATCATCGGCCGCAACACCTTCCAGCGCCCGCGCGCCGATGCGCTCGACATGCTCGATAAGATCATCGGCATCTACCAGAACAAGTTCTGAGGAATACCGTGGCCGCCGCACTCGTCATTCGTCCCGTGGTGGCCACGGACTTCCCGCAGTGGGCGCCGCTGTGGGCCGGCTACAACACATTCTATAAGCGCACGCTGCCGGACGCGGTCACCCAGGTCGCCTGGAAGCGCTTCCTCGATCCCAACGAGCCGATGCATGCGCTGGTGGCCGAAGAGAACGGTCAGCTGCTGGGCCTCGTCCATTACCTCTTCCATCGCTTCACCTCGATGGTCGAGGACAACTGCTACCTGGCCGACATCTTCACCAACCAGGCCGCGCGCGGTAAAGGCATCGGCAAGAAGCTGATCGAAGCGGTCTACGACAAGGCGCGCGAAGCCGGCTCCTCCCGGGTCTATTGGCAGACGCACGAAACCAACGCCGTGGCACAAGTGCTCTACAACAACGTCGCCGAGCGCTCGGGCTTCATCGTCTACCGAAAACTGTTCTAGGCCCCGCCGCCTTGCTGGTGCTGTTGATCCTCGCCAGCGTCATCGATCTCGCGCTTGCCGCTTTGCTGATCGCCATCTCCGGTTTCATCTTTGGCGGCGGCCCCGAAGGCATGAACGGATCGCTATGGCCGGCGATCGGCTGGAGCGCGGCCTTCGCGAGCTGCTTCATCGCGCCCATCGTGGGCATGATCGTCCTGCGCCGCGGCAAGGCCGGCCTCGGCGTCTTCATCGCCTGGCTGCCCGCGATCGGCGGCCTCGTGCTCGCGTTCGGGCCATAGTCTCCGAGGGGCGTCGAAACGCGCGTCGCGATCGGCGGTTGCGTGCATTCCGTGAGAAGTGATCTGCCAACCTTCGCGCCGTTACGGCGTTGGAATGCAGCGACACTGAACAACAAACCGGAGGCTCCCCTCATGAACCGCCCGATCGTGCTCACCGCCCTTGCCATCGTCACCGCCGTCGCGGTGCCCGTCACCCTCGTCGCGCCGGCCGCCCAGGCACAGACCCGTGGCGCCTACGGCGACCGTGACCACGACGGCATCCCGAACCAGTACGACCATCGCAACGACAACGGCGCGATGGGCGATCGCGATCACGACGGCATCCCCAACGCCTTCGATCATCGCAACGACAACAGTCCGCGCGGCGACCGCGACCATGACGGCGTGCCGAATGCCTACGATCCGGCACCCAACAATCCCTATCGCCGCTAGGCGGATGCGCTCGCGCGCTTGATGGTTGTCGGCAGCGTCCTGTG
Source organism: Enhydrobacter aerosaccus (assembly GCA_903832005.1). GTDB lineage: Bacteria > Pseudomonadota > Alphaproteobacteria > Reyranellales > Reyranellaceae > Reyranella > Reyranella aerosaccus_B. The sequence continues at coordinate 51,032 of CAIKZO010000155.1, forward strand.
CCCCTAGTTTCCGGCCCATGGATTGCCGCCTTTATCTCATCTCGCCCGAGCGCCTCGATCATCCGGCGATTTTCGCCGCCGAACTGCGCGCCGCCCTCGATGGCGGCGACGTGGCCGCCTTCCAGCTTCGCCTGAAGGATGTCGACGACGCGGCGATCGCCCGTGCCGCCGACATCCTGCGGCCGGTCTGCCAGCAGCGCGATGTCGCCTTCATCATGAATGACCGACCCGACCTCGCTGTGTCGCTCGACTGCGACGGCGTGCATGTCGGGCAGGACGACATGCCCTACGCCGAGGCGCGCCGTATCGTCGGCCCCGACCGTCAGGTCGGCGTCACCTGCAAGGATTCACGGCATCTGGCGATGGACGCCGCCGAGGCCGGCGCCGACTATGTGGCCTTCGGCGCCTTCTTCCCCTCGACCACCAAGACGGTCACAACGCCGGCCGACATCGACATCATCCAGTGGTGGAGCGACGTGATGCAGGTGCCATGCGTGGCGATCGGCGGCATCACCGTCGAGAACTGCAAACCGCTGATCGCGGCCGGTGCCGACTTCCTGGCCGTCGCGGGCGGCGTCTGGAGCTACAAGGACGGGCCGGAAGCGGCCGTCCGCGCTTTCAATGCGTTGTTCTCGGGGGGAGCCCACTTGAAGCGAGAGGATACGTGATGGCAAAGAACACGATCTGCGTCTGGTACGACAAAGACGCCGAGGCCGCCGCGCGCTTCTACGCCGAGACCTTTCCCGACAGCAGCGTGGG
>CAIKZO010000156.1 GCA_903832005.1 Enhydrobacter aerosaccus
CAACGGTCGCAATACAGAAGGCGAGAATTGTCTTGATGAGTTGCACTGCGTTCCCCCCCCCGCGAAGCCCATCTATTCGTGACTCTCTACGATAGCGAATGGCGACCGGATCGACCAATTCAGTCTATGATGACCCAGTCAGGATGGGCTTAGGACCAATGCAAAAATATCTCTCCCGCCGGCGATCGTTGCTGACGCTCATCATCAATCTGATCGGCGCCGCGGTGCGCGCCAATTACTTCGGCGGTGGGAGGACTACATGAGTACATTCAATCGTCGCCGGTTCTGCCTGACGGCCGCCGGAGCGTCCGTCGCGCCGGCGCTCATCGCGCGGGAGGCATTGGCCGAGACCACGCTCGAGAAGATCAAGCGCACCGGCCTCGTGACGGTCGGCACCGAGGCCGCTCTTCCGCCGTTCGAATTCGTGAAGGATGGGAAGATCGTCGGTTACGGCAGCGATATCCTCGCCGAAGTCGTTAAGGCGCTTGGCGTCAAGGTGAAGCAGCTCGATTTGCCCTTCCAGGGGATGTTGCCGGGGCTGCTTGCCGGAAAGTTCGACTTCGTGGCCACCACGGTCAGCGTCAACGCCGAGAGGGTGAAACGCTATGCCTTCACCTCGCCGATCGCGCCCTCGGGCACCTATGTCATCAAGCGCAAGAACGATCCGCTCAAGTCACCCTGGGATCTGAACGGCAAGGTGGTCGGGACTCAGCTCGCTTCCGGCCCCGAGACCGTCATCCGGGCCTTCGATGCCAAGCTCAAGGCCGCCGGCGGAACCGGCTTCAAGGAGCTGAAGCTGTTCACGACCTTCGGCGATAGCTACGTGGCCCTGGCGAACCGCGAGATCGACGCGGCCGCCGCCGGCCTGCCGACGCTGACGCTCCTGATCAAGGACAGGCCCGAGGTCTTCGAGTTCATCGGCGAGGTCCCGAACGACAATCCGTTTACGTACAATTGCTGGGTGGTGCGCGCCGAGGATCTCACGCTGCGCGATTTCATCAACGATGTGTTCCGGAAAATGAAGGAAGACGGGCGGATGGATGCCCTGCAGGAGAAGTGGTTCGGCTTCAAGATGAAGCTTCCGGACAAGAACTACCTGCCGCCCGGCGCGATCTGACGGAGCAGGGACGGCGGCAATGTTCGAGCAAGCGTATCTCTTTTCGATTTTGCCGAAGCTCTTTTCCGCCGCCTGGGTGAACCTGCAGATCGCGCTGCTGATCGCAGCAATCTCGATCGTCATGGCGATGCTCGTGACGATCGTGAGGACGGCGAAGATCGGCGTCGTGAACGGCGCGTTCAATTTCGTCGCGAGTTTCGTGCGCGGCACGCCGCTGCTCGTCCAGATCTTCCTTTGCTATTATGTGTTGCCATCGTTCGGCATCGATCTCGAGCCGCTCACGGCTGGTGTGCTCGCGATCTCGCTCAACAGCACCGTGTTCCTGTCCGAGACGATGCGCGGAGGTCTGCAGACCATCGATCCGGGGCAGATCGAGGCGTCGTTGGCACTGGGCCTGCGGCGCAGCGTGATCTGGCACCGCGTGCTCCTGCCGCAGTTGCTGATCCGGATACTGCCCCTGCTGGTCAACGAGTTGACCATCATCATCAAGGGAACGGCGCTGCTCTCCGTCATCACGGTCGTCGAGGTCATGCGCACCGCGCAGCAACTGGCGGCCGCCAGCTTCAGGCCGTTCGAGAGCCTGCTCGGCGCGGGCCTCGTCTTCCTGGTCCTGAACGTGTTCTTCATCCTGCTGGCCTCGGTGCTCGAGACACGCTTACAGAAGCGCGCCACATGACCGGCTTCGACTTTTCGCTCATCGCCGATCATTCCGCGCTCCTCCTCACAGGGGCCGCGATGACGGTCTACGTGGTGATCGTGTCGTTCGTGCTGGCCTTCGGCTTCGGGATCGTGGTCGCGCTGCTGTCGTTCCTGCCGGGCGCCGTGCCGCGCGCGTTCCTGTCCGCCTACAGCATCGTGTTGCGCAGCATCCCCTTCATCATCGTGCTGTTCATCGTCTACTACGGGCTGCCGTTCGCGGGCTTCCATCTGTCGGCACTGCTTGTCGGCATCCTGGCGCTGTCGTTCTACAAGAGTGCGTACTACGGGGAGATCATCAGGGCGGCGATCGTGGCGTTGCCGCGCGGTCAATTCGAATCGGCTCGCGCCGTCGGCATGTCGCCGCGGCAGGCGTTCGTGCACGTGATCGCGCCGCAGCTCGTCCGGGGCCTGTTGCCGCCCTCGACCAATATGACCCTGACGTTGATCAAGGAGTCGTCGGTCCTCAGCACCGTCACGATCGGCGAGCTGACGTATCAGGGAATGGTCATGCAGGGGGCTACTTACGCGCCCCTGGAGTGTTTTGCGGCGGTGAGCGGTCTTTATTGGGCGTTGTGCGCGGGCACCGCCTGGATCGCGGGGCGACTCGAACGGCGTGCAGGTTTGGCCCAGAAGGCCGCGATCGACCGCAATCCGCTCGCCGCCAGCTTCCTGTCCTTCGAGCGGCCGAAGGTCCGCCGATGAGTGCCTCACCCGTCCTGCGCGTGCAGGGACTGAGCAAGAGCTTTCAGGGCGTGCCCGTGGTCCAGTCGATCGATCTCGATGTGCACAAGGGCCAGGTGGTCGCCATGATCGGGCCGAGCGGCTGCGGGAAGACGACCTTGTTGCGATGTAGTGCCGGGCTCGAACGACCGGACCGGGGCTTCGTCGAACTCGAAGGCCAGCCCTTCGGTCACGAGCGGCACGGCGCCGAAATCCGGCGGCAGTCGCCGCGGCAGATGGACCGCATGCGGCCCAAGGTGGGCATGGTGTTCCAGCAGCTCAATCTCTGGCCGCACCTCAGCGCCTTGGACAATGTGGTGAAGCCGCAGGTGGTCGTGCTGAAGCGCACCCGAGCCGAAGCTGCCGAACGGGCTCGGACGCTCTTCACCCAACTCGGTCTGTCCGCCAAGGCGGACGAGTATCCCTACGCGCTTTCCGGAGGGCAGCGACAGCGCGTCGCCATTGCCCGCGCCCTGGCACTGGATCCAGCACTCCTGATGTTCGACGAGCCGACGTCTGCCCTTGACCCGGAACTGGTCGCGGAAGTGCTGGCCATGCTGCGCAGCCTGGCGTCCGGCGGCATGACCATGGTCATCGTGACGCACGAGATGAATTTTGCGGCCAATGTCGCGGACCGGCTGATCCTCATGGGCAAGGGACGCATCGTCGAGGACAGGCCGGCCAGGGGTTCGGTAAAATAAGCGTTCCGGTGAAATCCGTTGACGCGGAGAAGGCCGACCAATAGCCAACTGCCATGGCAAGGAAGCGCAAGGCGCCCAGCCGGAGTAGGAAGCAGCGTCCGGCGGCGCGCGGTTCGCGTCAACGCCTGCATCCTCACGCCCGGGAGATACCGCTTCAACAGGGGCTGCAGGCATTTGCCCGCGAAGGCGCGCACTCTCTTCTCTGGATGGTCTTCGCCTTTGCCGCCATCGTCCTGGTGGGCGCACTGGCGTTCGGCGCCTGGAGCCTGCGTCCAATTCCCGAGTACACGTCGGAAGGTGTCGAAGCCGGTTCGCCGTTCGATGTCGTCTTCCACGTCAAGAACACGAGCGACTGGTTTCCGCTCTCTCATCCGAAGATCAGCTGCATCCTGACCTATGCCGGGCAGCAGAACCTCCCGTCGGTCCCGGCGAGCGATGTGACGTTCCCGTCGGGGAGTTCCTTTCAGCTCGAGCCGGGGCAGTCGGGGACATTCAAATGCCCGCTTCGGACCGCTCTCCGGGGCATTCTCCCGGACGAACTCGGCACGGCGCTGCGGTCCGAGCTGTTCTTCCGCGCGACCTACGATCTGCCGTTCACAAGCTCGTGGCATTTGACCGACGGTCGCGGGCCGTTCGTCCTGAATGCCAAGGTCCTGCCGCCGCGCTGGATGCGGTGATGGTGCGGCTCGCGACAGCATGTGCGGTGCTCGCCGCCGTCCTGTTGCAGGTGCCGACGGCGCAGGCGGAGCCACAGGCCGAGCCTGCACGTCCTTCGGTCGAGGACATCTGTCACACGCTGGCGCAGGCGGCCGTCGACAACGACCTGCCCGAGGAATTCTTCACGCGCCTGATTGGGCAAGAGAGTCGCTTCGATCCAAGGGCGGTCAGCCCGGCCGGCGCGCAGGGGATCGCGCAGTTCATGCCGCAGACCGCCGCGATGCGCGGCCTGGCGAACGCCTTCGAGCCGCTGCAGGCGTTGCGAGAATCGGCGAGCTACCTGCGCGAGCTGCGCACCACTTTCGGCGGCAATCTCGGGCTGGCCGCCGCGGCCTACAATGCCGGCCCCGACCAGGTCGAAGCCTGGCGCGCCGGCCGCCGCTCGCTTCCGTTCGAGACGCAGGCCTACGTGCGCATCATCACTGGCTTCAGCGCGGAGGCATGGAATGCCAAGCCGCTGCCGAAATTCGAAGCCTCGACCGCGCCGCAGGGCGAGCGCTGCACCGAAATTGCCAAGGTGATGATCGAGAATGCGCACCATCGGCCGCCACTCTCCGACAGCCCGGCGTGGGGACCGTGGGGCGTGCAGCTTGCGGGCAACTGGTCCGAGGGCGGCGTGCTAGCAGCTTACGAGCGGCTGCGGCGCAAGTATGGCGCCGTTCTGGGCGACCGGTTGCCGCTGGTCATGTACGCGCGCCGCGGATCGGGGGCGACCTTCATCGTGCGTGTATCGGAGAAGAGCCGGGCAGATGCGGACGGTTTGTGCCGGCGTCTGCACGCGGCAGGCGGTGCCTGCATCGTCCTGCCCAATCCGCGTGACTAAAATGTGGTCTCGAAAGCCGTGCAACGCCCTCTGCCTGTCGGCCGTTTTATCTCCAGTGCGGCCATCCTGCCGCGAAGGAGGAAGTGACGATGAAGATTGCAATCATCTCTGTCGTGGCGGGTCTGGCGCTCGTTCTCCCGGCCGCTGCCAACGCTCAATCGGACAATGAGACCGGCCTCTCGGCCGATGCGCGGTACTGCACGCAGCTGTCGCAGGATTATGCGTCCCGTCATCCTGAGACGCGGTTGAGCGACGGCACCTTGGAACAGAAGCCCGATTGCGTCGGCAACCCGGAAGGCACGATCGCCAATATCACGGGGCAGATGCAGGAAGAGCACATGCCGGTCCCGCCGCGTCCTTAATTCCCGGCCCTAATTCCCGGTGGGAGCGCGTGGAAGACAATAGGCGGCGAATCCGGTAGCGTTATCTAATGCCGGACCAGACGATCTATCAGACCCCTCGTGCTCCCGGCCGGGACGGCGAGACCATTGTCACGTCGACCTGCGGCCACAATTGCGGCGGGCGGTGTGTGGTCAACGCCCATGTCGAGAACGACCGGATCGTCCGGATCACCACTGACCAGACGCGTTGGACGCCCGAGATGCCGCCGCTGCAGGCCTGCGCGCGCGGCGTGGGCCAGGTCGAGCGGCTCTATCATCCAGATCGCCTGAAATATCCGATGCGGCGGGTGGGGCCGCGTGGCTCGGGCCAGTTCGAGCGTATCTCGTGGGACGAGGCGATGACTTACGTCTCGACCGAGATGCTGCGCATCCGCTCGACCTACGGCAACGCCGCGTTCCTCGATGCGTCGCGCTCCGGCAACACGTCGATGCTGTCGGGCTTCGGCGTCTCCAAGCGCTTCTTCAACAAGTTCGGCGGCTGCACCGAACTCTGGTCGAACATGTCGGCCGAGGCGGAAGTCTTCGCCGTGCGCATGACCTTCGGTGCCAAGGCCGACTACAAGACCTCCGGCCGCGAGCCGACCGACTATGTGAACTCCAAGCTGATCCTGATGTGGGGCTGGAGCCCGGTCGACGGCACCTTCGGCACCGGCACGCCGCAGTATCTCAAGGACGCCAAGAAGAAGGGCGTGCGCATCGTCACCGTCGATCCGCGCCGCACGCGCACCAGCGTCCAGCTCGCCGACGAGCACATCTTCATCAAGCCTTCGACAGATGCGGCCGCGCTGATCGCGATGGCCTATGTCGCGGTGAGCGAAGGGCTGCACGACCAGGCCTATTGCGACCGCCATGTGCTGGGCTTCGACGATGCGCACCTGCCGGAAGGCGCGCCGGCGGGCGCGTCCTACAAATCGTACCTGCTGGGCGAGAGTGACGGCGTGCCCAAGACGCCCGAATGGGCAGCCGAGCGCTGCGGCATCCCCGCGGAGACGATCCGACGCCTCGCACTCGAGTTCGCGACCAGCAAGCCCGCCGCGCTCCATTGTGGCTACGCGCCGGGCCGTACGGCCTTCGGTGAGCAGTTCCACCGCGCGGCCTATGCGCTGGCGGCGATCACCGGCAACATCGGCGTCGTCGGCGGCAACTCGGGCGTCAGCAACGGCGTCACCGGCCGCAGCGGCATCAAGAGCCTGCCGTCCGGCAGCAATCCGATCGATTCGAAAGTGTCGACGCCGCTGCTCGCCGATCTGCTGGCGAAGGGCAAGGCCGGCGGCTATCCCGCCGACATCAAGATGATCTACTCGTCGTGCGGCGATCTCTTCAACCAGTGCCCGAACGCCAACAAGATGGCGCAGTCGCTGGACGGTGTGGAGCTGATCGTGGTGCAGGATCATTTCCTGACGCCGACAGCACGCCATGCCGACATCGTGCTGCCGGCCACGACCTTCTGGGAACGCAACGACGTACACACGCCGTGGGCGGGCGCGGGTCACTATGCGATCTACATGAAGCAGGCGATCCAGCCGATGTACGAGTGCCGCAACGACCTCGACATCTTCGCCGACCTCGCCGCCCGCGTCGGCATCAACGACTACAACGACAAGACCGAAGAGCAGTGGCTGCGTGAGCTGACGGCCGACGCGATCGACGACTTCGAGACCTTCCGCGAGAGCGGCGTGGCACGCTTTGCGCCGCCCAAGGATGCCGTGGCGTTTGCCGCCCAGATCCGCGATCCGGAAAACCACAAGTTCACCACGCCGTCGGGCAAGATCGAGATCTACTCGATGCCACTGGCCGCCAAGCCGGATTACTACGGCCTCGGCGTCATTCCGCCGATCCCGACCTGGTTCGATCCGATTGCGCTCGAGACCAAGTACCCTTTGATGCTGTGCAGTCCCAAGTCACGGGCGCGTACGCATTCGATCCACGGCAACCAGACACAGCTCGCCAAGGTCGATCCCGACGACGTCTGGATGAGCGTCATCGACGCCGACGCGCGCGGCCTCAAGACCGGCCAGAAGGTGCGCGTGTTCAACGATCGCGGCGCGACCGTGCTGCCCTTGAAGGTGACCGACCGAATCGCGCCGGGCGTTGTCTCGATCAAGGAAGGCGCCTGGTTCACGCCGACCGGCGAAGGCGGCAGTGATACGACTGGCTGCGCCAATTCCCTGACCGACGACCGTTCCGCACCGTGCGGTGCCACCACCTACAACACGAACCTGGTCGAGATCGCAGCGGCGTCGTAGCGGCAATTTTTTTTTGGCCTCCTCCCTTTGGATTGCAGCTAGGATGCGATCCAAGAAGACGTCATGGAGGAATGCCCGGATGATTACCCGCAGAGCCCTGTTGGCTGCGTCACTCGCAACAACGGTGGGCGGCGCCGCTCGTGCACAAGCGAGCGACGGCTATCCGAAGAATCCCGTGCGCTTCATTATTCCGTCCGCACCCGGCGGTCCGACCGACGTCATGGCGCGCATGATCTCGTCCGGTCTCAACGCAAAGTTCGGCCAACCGGCGCTCATCATCAACCGTCCCGGCGCCGGCGGTAACATCGGCGTGGTGCAGGTCGCGAAGTCGCCAGCCGATGGCTACACGCTCCTGATTGCGTCGACCGGTTTTGTCGTGAACCCCAGCCTCTATCGCGAGCCGGGCTACGATCCGTTCAAGGATTTCCTGCCGATCACCGAGCTCGGCTCATCGCCGAACGTGGTGCTGGTGCATCCGTCGTCCAACATCACCTCGATGGCGCAGCTCGTCGAGATGGCCAGGAAGAGCAAGGAGAAGCTCAACATCATCAACCCGGGGCAGGGCTCGACGCCGCATCTCACTGCCGAACTGCTGCAGATCCAGGCCGGCATCCAGATCGAGAACATCCCCTACAACGGCGCAGGACCGGCGATCACGGCGCTGCTCGGCAAGACGACGCCGGTCGGCATCACGGCCCTGCCGCCCGCGCACGGCCAGATCAAGTCCGGCGCGCTGCGGGCGCTGGCGATCACCGGCGAGGAGCGCTGGTTCGACATGCCGGACGTGCCGACGTTGAAGGAGTCGGGCTTTCCCGATCTGGTCTCCGAGACCTTCCAGGGCATGTACGCGCCGGCCGGCACGCCGGCCGACATCGTCCAGCGTGTGTCGCGCGACACGCTTGCCGTCCTGGCCGACGCCGATGTTATTCAGAAGCTGCGCGATGTCGGCTTCGATGTGCGCGCCAAGGGTCCGGAAGGCCTGGCCGCAAGGGTCCGCAAGGAAGTGCCGATGTGGCACGAGGTCATCGCCAAGTCAGGGATGGAGCTGCAGTAACTCAGCCGCCGCGCGCCGGGGCGACCCTGCGGACGCGGTGTGTGAAGTACCAGTCGCCGTTTTCGGCAAGCGCTTCGCGGCCAAGCGCTTCGATGATGGCGCGCTGGTCGGCTGGCTTGCTGGCGCGGGACATTGCGTGTCCCGCCACGGTGTAGAGATGCTTCATCATCTCGTATTGGCGGATATGCGATTCGTAGGCCCGGCGCTCGAGCACAAAGCCGATCGAGGCGGCGAGGGCGGGCGCGAAGCCCATGGCGATGACGACGCACTGAACCGCGACCCGCGGGAGAGTGACGTCGGTCCACATGGCGGCGATCATGGCGAGCAATAGCCCGAAGGCGGTGACGACACCGATGACGTAGGCGGCTGTGAGCAATGCGTCCCAGCGGTGGAAGGCGCGTTTCTCGCGCACTGTCGTCTTGCCGAAGAAATTCTCCTGGTCGGCGATCCAGCGCGCCCTGACCAGTGCGAGATCGGCCGTAGCCGGATCGGCGGGATTACCGATGTTGCAGGCGCGGGCCGCCTGCCGGATCCAGACCAGGCCGCCGGTCTGTCGCCGCAGATAGAAGTCGGCCGCATTCAACGGAACGCCGGCCAGGCGCCAGAAGAACTGGACACGCAGCGCTTCGGCGAGCGTGCGATAATCGAGGTACTTGCCCTGTCGGTCACGTTGCTTGACGCGCAGGAGATAGACTGCCCAGGGAGCGGCGAGGAATAGGCCGTAAGCTGTCAGCAAGATCCACGATTCTTCCCAAACGTGGGCGAACAACTCGAAGGTTCCGACAGCGGCCAGCGCCAGCCCGGCGATCCATGGGAGCGTTTTCTGCACATCGTCGCGAAAGCCGATCGCCAAGGCATCGGCAGCCGCGAAGCGCTGGCGGAGATCGATGAGTTCGGAATGCTTGTCGATATCGGCGTTGGGCAACAGATAGGAGGCGCTGGTGGCAAGGGCGTCCGGCAGAGATGTCTCCAACCGTTGTACCTCGCCGTTGTAGACGTCGAGGTGCGTCTTCAGTTCCTCGAGCGCGCTGCGGCTGTCCGTGGACGGCGTCTCAAGCGGCGCCCGCGGATCGCTGACCCGCTTGACCGCAATGTGCAACAGCGGGCCGAGCCCGGGCGCATCGAGGACGCTGGCGTCGCGCCGGCAGAAGGCGGGAAGCGGACGTGCCTCCTGCAGCGCATTCGTGCGCCTGAAAGACACGATTGCCGCCGTTCCCCCGACCTTCGCCGGATTGCCGGCGACGTCGGTGTCGTGGCCATTCCAGAGGGCGATAAGCAGGCTGCAGTGCAGGGCGATGTAAAGACCGGCCTGTTCGTATAGCGTGTCGCGATCGACGCCCCCCGACAGGCCAAGAACGATCGGTGGCGAACACCGCGCCAGCAGATCGCGAAACTCCTGCAGCGAACGCGGGTCGGTGAAGTCCTTCTCGTACTCCGCTACGGGCATCGGCAGGACAGGCGTGACCTCTACCTTCTCATGCAAGGCTGCATTGGCGGCGATACGATCGCCACCTTCGGCCAGCGCGCTCAACAGCAATAGAGGCGTCTCGGGGAAGCGCTTCTTCTGCTCCCTCAGCAGCGTCGCGATCCTGTCCTCGAGTGCCGGGACGTCGGCCGGCGGGATGTCGCGATGGCCCGTCACTCCAAAGACGAACGGAATCTTCATGACAAGCTGTCCCGATCTACTTCCAGCATTCAATCTGTGCGCTGCTCGCTTCCGCACGCTCGGCGCGTTGGGTGTTCGAGAGCGGGTGGGTGGCGCTGTCGGTCTCGTAGGCGATCTTGTGCGCCTCGAGGAAGGCCGAAAGGGTCGAGACCTTGATCGCGAAGTTGACGTTCTGCGGGATGTCGCCGGTCACGTTGGCGATGGCGAGCGCATTCAGCTTCGACACGATCACGCCCATCAGGCGCCCAGAATCGTCGAGGGCCGGACCGCCGCTGTTGCCGGGCTGGACCGACGCCGAGATCTGGAGGTAGCGCGAATCGTCTCGCATGCCGGTGAGCGCGGTGACGTTGCCGAGCGTGGTGTTGCCGGCCGACGACAGCGCGCCCGGCAGCGGATAGCCGAAGACCAGCACCGCCTCCGCGGGCTCGATCGGCGCACCGGCGCGCAGCTTCAGGTACGAGTCGGAGCGAATGTTCGAGCGCAGGGCCGCGAGGTCGTCGCTCTGGCTGACGGCGACCACGCGCGCGATTCCCAGTTCGGCGCCGTTCTTGCGGATGTGAAGCTCGGTGCAGCCGTTGATCACGTGAAAATTCGTGATGAGCGTGTCGGGCGAGATGTGGAAGCCGGTTCCCGCGCTGACGGCGCCCGACTTTTTCGGCGGCTCGGGCCGCTGTGCTTCAGGTCGCAGTGCTTCAGGACGGGGGGCGGGCGGGGCGGCCCCGCCGCGCTCGGCGACGACCTTCTCGAGCTTCTGGCGCACGGCCTCGGAGGGGAGGCCGTCGCCCGGTTCGCCCAGGCTCTTCTGGAAGGCCGAGATCGCCATGTTGGTCTTGAGGCCGACGGTGCCGTTCGGCGGCCCCGGGTCGTAGCCCAGCCGCGACAGCAGGACCTGGATCGAGGAGACCAGCGCGCTCGACGTCGACGAGGGTGCTGGCGCCGACGAGGCGGCGGGCGGTGCGGCAGAGGTGGCGTAATGCTTGACGCATTCGCGTACGCGCGTCGACGCAGCCTCGATGCCGTCGAGGCTGATCGAATAGCTGTGCTGGTTGGCGCCGGCGGAGAACCGCGCGCCCGACCGGAGGTCGCCAAACATCTCGGGCGACGCGTTGACCACGAGGACGCGGGCACTGGTGGCCCGGCCTGTGAACCGGTAAGTGCCGGTCGGTCCGACGACGATGGAGGTCGTATAGGTCTCCTGCGGCGTCAGTCCCCAGTCGGGAGCCTCGAGCGCCAGGACCCAGATGCCGCTTGCCGTGTATCCGACGGCGATGGCGAAGCCCTCGCTCTGGACGCGGGACAGGGCGCAGTGATCGAAGACCGTGGTCGTGCCGCGCGTGTAGGCGCCGACACGCCACGGTCCGACCTGGGATTGCGAGTCGGCGATCGGGTTGGCGCCCGCCGGCCCGGCGAGCAATGCCGCGAGCAGGCCAAGCGCGAGCGCTAAGCGAAGGCCCAACGCCGAGCGAAGGCCATGTGCGGCAGCCACGAGTGCGTCTCCCCCGAGTGCACGAACGGATCGTCCCGCCGATGGTCACATGGCCACCAAAAGCTGACAAGGTGGCGATGCCGAAGGGTCTTTCCCCATGCTCGACAGGGCAGGCAGCTTGGATTTTCCAGTCCGTTACTGGCCTTTGGGGGACAAAGTACGGTATCTGCCGCGACGAATCGCGCCCCCGAGAGAGTGATTTCGTCGATCCTTGCTTGCTGCTAGTGTGAAGAATAAAAATCGGCTTAATTGCAGTTCGATTGGGTTTGGGAGGAAAAACAAAATGACGACCAATTCACGCACGGCGTCTCGCCGCGACTTTCTGCGCACGACCGCGCTTGCCGGTGCAGCCGCTGCAACCGGCGGCGGCGCCAGCCTGTTCATGCCACTGCATGCCAGCGCGGCGGACTATCCCGCGATCGGCACGTTCCCGGCCGGCTCCTCGGGCAACTCGGTGTTCGTGGGTCTCACCATGCCGCGCACCGGCACCTACGCCGTGCAGGGCGAGGATGAGCTCAAGGGCGCGCAGCTCGCGATTGAGCACATCAACGCCGGCCATCCGCTGATCAAGGCGATCTCGCCCAAGACGACCAAGGGCGTGCTCGGCAAGGAAGTGAAGTCGGGCGTGGCCGACGACGAAGCCAAGCCGAACTCGGGCGTGCAGAACATTTCGCGCTTCATCACCGAGAATAAGGCAGTGGTGATGATGGGCGGCACCTCGAGCGCCGTGGCGGTTGCACTCAACAAGCTCGCCCAGCGCGAGAAGGTGATCTTCCTCAGCGCCGTGTCCGGCTCGAACGACACGACCGGCAAGGATTGCGTGCGCTACGGTTTCCGCGAGTGCACCTACGGCCAGACCGCCGCCCAGGGCATCGGCCCGGTGTTGCTGAAGGAATTCGGCAAGGGCAAGAAGGCCGCGTATCTGACGCCCGACTACACGTACGGTCACACCGTGCAGAAGTCGATGCAGGACTTCCTGAGCAAGGAAGGCGGCTGGACCATGGTGACCAATCAGGTCTGCCCGCTCGGCGCGCCCGACTACAGCTCGTTCCTGCTGAACATCGCCAACTCTGGCGCTGAAGTGTTCATCAACGTGAACTGGGGCCATGACGCGGTGCTGTCGATCCAGCAGGCCAAGCAGTTCGGCGTGCTCGACAAGCAGAAGCTGGTCGTTCCCTACCAGGTCCCCTTCCTCGCTCGCGAAGTCGGCGGTGATCTGATGGGCGGCGTGCTCGCCTCGACCAGCTACTGGTGGCAGATCGAGGACAAGTATCCGCTCGCCAAGATGTTCAACGCGGAATTCTCGAAGAAGTACGGCTATCAGCCGGAGTGGGGCGCGCAGTGCTGCTACCTGCAGATGGCGATGTGGGCCGCCGCCGTCGAGGCCGCCGGCACGTTCTATCCGCCGGAAGTCATCAAGGCCTACGAGAAGGGCACCAAGATGGACTCGATGGTGGGCGAGGTCTACTTCCGCCCAGAGGACCATCAGCTCGTCCGCCCGGTCATCATCGTTCGCGGCAAGAAGGTCGCCGACATGAAGGGCAAGGAAGACTACTGGGACGTGATGGAAATCCTCCCGGGCGCTCCGCTGATGCAGAAGCCGGACGAGTTCGGCTGCAAGCTCGGCGATTACACCTGATCACGCTTCGGGGGCAAGGCGCCGTGTATCGAGTTGGTGATGCCCGGTTTGTTCACCTGGGCTAATCTTGTCTCTCAGATGTTCAACGGCCTGGTGCTGGGAGCGCTGCTTGCGCTCATCAGCTCCGGGCTGACGATCATCTATGGAACGCTGGGCGTCCTGAACCTGGCGCACGGCGCCATGTTCATGATGGGCGGCTACGCGGGCTACCTCGCCTTCACGGCGACGGGCTCCTATGTCGTGGCGGTGATCGCGGGCGCGCTGTTCGTGATGATCGTCGGCGTGATCATGGAACGCGTGATCATCCGTCACTTCTACAGCCGGCCGAACGAGGACCAGCTCCTGGTGACGTTCGGCCTTTCGATCGTGTTCGTCGAACTGGTGCGTTTCTCCTTCGGCAGCCTGTCGCGCTCCGTGCCGCCCCCGCCGTGGGGTGTCGGCGTGACGCAGCTGGGCTTCATGCTCTACCCGACCTACCGGCTGCTCGTGGTCGGCATCGTCGCGGTGGCGCTGCTCGTCCTCTACGTTGTCCTCTACCGCACGCGTCTCGGCATGATCGTGCGCGCCGGTATCGAGGATGCGGTGATGGTCGATTCGCTCGGCATCAACGTCTATCGCGTGTTCATGATCGTGTTCGGCATCGGCGCCATGGCGGCGGGCTTCGCCGGCATCGTCAATGCGCCCGTCGTGTCGCTGACCCCCGAGATGGGTGAGATGATCATGGTCCAGACCTTCGTGGTGGTCGTGATCGGCGGCGTCGGGTCCTTCCCGGGCGCCATCCTGGGTGGCCTGATCGCGGGCCAGATCCTGTCGATCACCTCGATGATCAACCCCGGCTACGCTTACGTCATGCTGTTCGCAGCGATGACCCTGGTGCTCGTGCTGCGGCCGAGCGGCCTGATGGGCGTGCGGGGCCGAGATTGAGCGCTTCGCCTAAGTCGTCGACCGGCCCGCGCCGGTACCCGTTCCTCGTCGAAGGCCTGACCGCGCTCGGCTTGTTCGCGGGGCCGTTCGTCCTGCCGTTGCTGGGCTTCGCGCCCAACACGGTGAACCAGATCCTGATCTGGGGCCTGTTCGGCCTGGGCTTCGACATCCTGTTCGGCTTCACCGGCATGTTGTCGTTCGGCCAGTCGGCCTTCTACGGCAGCGGCGGCTTCATCGCCGCCTACCTGCTGACCCAGGACATGGTGACCAGCGTGCCGTTGGCCCTGCTGATCGGCACCGTGGGCGCCATGATCATGGGCGTGCTGGTCGGCCTGATCGCGCTTCGCCGCACCGGCATCTACTTCGCCATGATCACCGTGGCGATCGCCGAGATGTTCTACTTCCTCGAGAACTCGCCGCTCTCGGCCTGGACCGGCGGCGAGAACGGCATTCCCGGCGTGCCGACGCCGCGCATCGAGCTCTTTGGCATGACCTGGAAAGTCGGCACCGGCTGGGCGATGTATGACTTCCTGGCCATCTGCTACTTCGTGGGCGTCGTCGTGGCGCTGCGCATCGTGCGCTCGCCGGTCGGCAAGATCCTGAGTGCGATCCGCGACAACCCGCTGCGCGCCCAGGCGCTCGGCCATTCGGTTGCCGCCTACAAGCTGACGGCGTTCGTGATCGCCGCCGGCTTCGCAGGCATCGCGGGCGGCCTGCTGGGCGTGCTGCAGGGCTTCATGCCGCCGGACGCGTTCTCGTTCGACACTTCCGGCCAGCTCGTGATGCAGACCGCGATCGGCGGCGTCGGCACGCTGTTCGGCCCGTTGCTGGGTGCGGCCGTGTGGCTGTATCTGCGCGACTTCCTGCAAAGCACCCTGAACCTCGGCAGCGCCTGGAAGCTGGTGCTGGGCCTGGTCTTCGTGCTGCTGGTCTGCTTCCTGCGCCGCGGCCTGATCGGCGGCCTGGTCGATCTCTACAAGCTCGTGTTCCATCGTGCCGAGGTCGAGGCGGAGGCGCCGGAAGAGGCGCCGGTGCCGATCGTCACCGAGGCCGAGCCGATGCCGCCACGCCATCGCGAGGGCGACCTCGAGGCGGGTGTCATTCTTCAGGCCAAGGGCCTCAGCAAACGCTACGGCGGCCTGATGGCCAACAGCGACATCGACTTCACCGTCAAGGTGGGCGAACTGCGCGGCATCATCGGCCCCAACGGCGCGGGCAAAAGCACCTTCTTCAAGATGCTGACCTGCGAGGTCCCGCCGAGCTCCGGCACCATCACTTTCGAGGGCCGGGATATCACCGGCCGCAGCGTCACCGACGTCTGCCAGCTGGGCCTGACCAAGAGCTACCAGGTGAACCAGCTCTTCACCCGCCTCACGGTGCGCGAGAACCTGACCATCGCCGCCCTCGCGGAGCTGCGCGGCAAGTTCCGGCTCGATCTCTTCCGTAATCCGAAGAACATCAAGGGCCTCAGCGAGCAGGTCGAACATACGCTCGGCCTGGTGAGTCTCACGGCGCGGGCCGACACGACCGTGTCCGCGCTGGCCTATGGTGAGAAGCGTCGTTTGGAGATTGGCCTCGCCCTCGCCACGTCGCCCAGCCTCCTGCTGCTCGACGAACCGCTCGCGGGCATGAGCCCGAGTGAGCGCGTGGCCACGGTGAAGCTGCTGAAATCTATCGCCAAGGGCCGCACCATGATCGTGATCGACCACGACATGGATTCGTTGTTCGAGTTGGTCGAATGGATCACCGTGCTGCAGGAAGGCAAGGTCCTGACCGAGGGCACGCCCGACCAGATCAAGAACGATCCGGTGGTGAAGGAAGCCTATCTGGGAGGCTTGCACGAATGAGCCTGCTCGAAGTCGAAGGCCTGAATTCCTACTACGGCGACTCGCACATCCTGTTCGACGTCGGCCTGAAGGTGGAGCGCAATGAAGTCGTGGCGCTGCTCGGCCGCAATGGCGCGGGCAAGAGCACGACGATGAAGAGCCTGATGGGCGTGGTGACGCCGCGCACCGGCAAGGTGATCTTCGACGGCAAGGACGTCGCCGGCCAGAAGAGCCATTCGATCGCCGTCGCGGGCATGCAGCTCGTCCATGAGGAGCGTCGCATCTTCGGCAGCCTCAACGTCGAGGAGAACCTGATCCTGGCGGGCTTGAGTGCGCCCAAGCGCTGGCCGCTCGACCGCATCTACGAGATGTTCCCGCGCCTCAAGGAGCGCCGCACCAGCCGCGGCACCGACCTGTCGGGCGGCGAGCAACAGATGCTGGCGATCGGCCGCGCCCTGATCCGCGATCCCAAGCTCGTCCTGCTGGACGAGCCGTTCGAGGGCCTGGCGCCCGTGATCGTACAGGACCTGCTGGCGATCTGCCGTCGTCTGGCCGAAGCCGGCCAGACGATCATCGTGGTCGAACAGAACATCCAGGCAGCGCTGACCTTGGCGGACCGCATCTACATCATCAACAACGGTCACATCGTCGAGTCGCTGACCAAGCAGGCCGTGAAGGCCCAGCCGGACATCCTGCACCGCTATCTCGGCGTTTAGCCCAGACTTAGTCCGGGCGAGGGATCAGCTTTCGATAGAGGTGCCACGTCGCGTGACCCAGCACGGGGATCACGATGGCGTAGCCCAGCATCAGCGGGATCGCGCCCACCACGAGGGCGGCGGCGACGATCAGGCCCCAGGCAGCCATCGGACCCGGGTTCGCCATCACCGCGCGCACCGAGGTGGTGAGGGCCGCCATCACGCCGATATGCCGATCGAGCAGCAACGGGAACGAGACGACGCTGATGGCGAGAACGACGACGGCAAACACGAAGCCGACGCCGCAGCCCACCACGATCATCGTCCAGCCCGCGGGCGTGGTGAACACCTCGCGCACGAAGCCTTCCAGCGAGGTCGGCATCTCGGGCCCGAAGGCCACGTTGTAGACGGCGAAGGCCGCGACCTGCCAGACCGCGAAGATCGCGAGCAGCAGGAGGCCCAGCATCAGCATGCCGCCGAAGCCCGGTGAGCGGATCACGCCGAAGGCATGTGCCCAGGTCACCTCCGCGCCCTGTTCACG
The DNA here is from genome assembly GCA_903832005.1 of Enhydrobacter aerosaccus. Lineage (GTDB taxonomy): Bacteria > Pseudomonadota > Alphaproteobacteria > Reyranellales > Reyranellaceae > Reyranella > Reyranella aerosaccus_B. The sequence goes on from CAIKZO010000156.1 coordinate 17,256, forward strand.
CTCGCGGCTCATCTCGTAGAGGCCGACGGCGATCGCGGGGCCGATCAACGCGAAGCCCGAGGCGAGCGGAAAGATCAGCGGCAGCATGCCGTGGCCGAAGGCCAGCCGCGACAGCACGAGACCGACGATCGGGTAGAGCAGGCAGAGCACGATCACGTCGGTGCGGAAGGCACCGAAGTCGGCGAAGCCCTTGGCCAGCGCGTCGCCGAGGTCGGCCGCGCCGATGCGGTTGATCTTGGGAGGCGCGTCGCGTTCCTCCAACGCCTCGTCGATGGCGTGCGCCGCCGAGCCGACGGCCTGCGTACCGAGCTTGAGCTGGTCCCAGCTCCACTCGATGGGATTCCTGATGTGGGTACTCGTTGCCATGGTCGTCTCCTCCTGAACAAAGTTCGAAGGTCGCGGACCGATCGGAACCGGAGTCCAAGTCGAAGAGCCGGTTACGAAAAGCCGCAAACCGCCACTGACGTGCTGAGAGTCTACGCCTGCATTTCGGTCGTGTCCCGGAATTTACAAGTGTCCGGCGCGGTTTTTGCAGGAGCGGCCGGCGAGGAACGGTCAAGAAAAGGGAGCATTAACAATGGCTAAGGAAATTCTCTGTGGCTTTGGCATCGATGTGGACGCCGTGGCCGGCTGGCTGGGTAGCTATGGCGGCGAGGATTCGCCCGACGACATCTCTCGCGGCCTGTTCGCCGGCGAGGTCGGCAGCCCCCGCCTGTTGAAGATGTTCAATCGGCTCGGCATCAAGACGACCTGGTTCATTCCCGGCCACTCGATCGAAACCTTCCCGAAGGAAATGCAGGCCGTCGCCGACGCCGGCCACGAGATCGGCATCCACGGCTATACGCACGAAAACCCGATCGCCATGACGCGCGAACAGGAGATCGAGATCCTCGACAAGTGCATCGATCTCGTCACCAAGCTCTCCGGCAAGCGCCCGACCGGTTACGTGGCGCCGTGGTGGGAGTTCTCGACCGTGACCAACGAGCTGCTGCTCGAGCGCGGCATCAAGTACGACCATTCGCTGATGCACAACGACCACACGCCTTACTATGTGCGCGTTGGCGACAGCTGGACCAAGATCGACTACGCCAAGAAGCCGCGCGAATGGATGGTGCCGCTGAAGCGCGGCAAGGAAACCGATCTGATCGAGATCCCGGCGTCGTGGTATCTCGATGACCTGCCGCCGATGATGTTCATCAAGAAGTCGCCCAACAGCCACGGCTTCGTGAATCCGCGCGACATCGAGGAGATGTGGCGCGACCAGTTCGACTGGGTCTATCGCGAGCACGACTATGCGGTGTTCCCGATGACGATCCATCCCGACGTCTCGGGCCGGCCGCATGTGCTGATGATGCTGGAGCGGCTCTATCAACACATGTCGAGCCATCCCGGCGTGAAGTTCGTCACCATGAACGAGATGGCCGACGACTTCGCCAAGCGCTTCCCGAGGAAGAAGTAGCGCGCGATGTGCGCGCTCTGTGGCGTGTTGGGCGGCGCCGGTCACTGGACCGACGCCGTCGCGCGGCCGGGCGTCTTCACCCGCACCGCCACGCCCGTCGAACGACGGCGCGAGCGGGCGGCCCGGGTGACGCAAGCCAACCGCGTGCTCCGTCACTATCGCCTGACCCTCAGCGACTGGCAGGGCGCCTCGTTCCTGCTTTCGACGGCGACCGGCAAGACGGAGATCGTCGACGATCTCACCCATGTCTGGTCGGCCGCGGAGAAGCTGACCGGCCGGCCGTGCGATCCGTTCGATCCGGCATTGCTTGCCGAGCTTGGCGGTGGGCGTGGTTGAGTTCATTCCCGTCAACCTGATCACGGGCTTCCTGGGGTCGGGAAAGACGACCTTGCTGCAGCGGTTGTTGGCCGATCCGGCCTTGTCGGACACGGCGGTGCTGATCAACGAGTTCGGCGAGGTCGGACTCGATCATCACCTGCTGGAGCGCATCGACGACACGATGGTGCTGCTGCAATCGGGCTGCGTCTGCTGCACGATCCGTGGCGAGCTGTCGGACGCGATCAAGGACCTGTTCTCCAAGCGCGAGCGCGGGATCGTGCCGCCGTTCCGCCGGCTGGTCGTCGAGAGCACGGGCCTGGCCGATCCGTTCCCGATCTTGTCGACCGTGCAGGCCGATCCGGTGCTGAAGCATCACTTCCGCTTGGGCAACGTGATCACCACTGTCGATGCGGTGAACGGATTGTCACGGCCCGAGAGCATCAAGCAGGTCGCCGTCGCCGATCGGTTGGTGCTGACCAAGACCGATCTCGTGGACTGCGCCGATGGGTTGGTCGACGAGCTGCGTCACCTCAATCCGGATGCTCCACTGTCGCGTGCCGTCGACCAGGAGATCGATGCGGCAGCGCTGTTCGAGGGCGAGGTGCATTCGCCGCTGCGGGCCTTTCCGGCGGTTGCGGACCGGCCGCACGGCGCCGTGCATGGTTTCGCACTGGCCTTCGAGGGCGCGCTCGACTGGACCATGTTCGGCATCTGGTTGACCATGCTGCTCAATCGTCACGGGGGCGAAGTGCTGCGGGTGAAAGGCATCTTGAACATTGAGGGTTCGGACACGCCGGTCGCGGTGCATGGCGTGCAGCATCTCGTGCACCCGCCGGTCCACATGGCGGCGTGGCCGGATGACGATCGCCGCTCGCATCTTGTATTCATCGTCGATGGCCTGGAGCGCGAAGTCATCGAACGGTCGTTGAAAGCATTCATGAGTCTGGAGTGAGGCAATGAGATTGAAAGACAAGGTCGCGATCGTCACGGGCGCCGCATCGGGCATCGGCGCTGAGGTTGCGCGCGTCTTCGCCAGTGAAGGCGCAAAAGTGGCGCTGGTCGATCGCGACCCGATCGCCGCCTCGCCGGCGGGCGCGTTGATGTTCCAAGGCGATGTTTCCGACTCGGCATTCGCCACGAAGACCGTCGCCGAGGTGATGAAGGCCTGGGGACGGCTGGACGTCGTGCTCACGGCGGCCGGCATGTCGGTCGGCAAGAAGTTGCTGGAGACGACCGAGGAGGAATGGGATCGCGTGTTCGCGGTCAACGCCAAGGGTACCTTCCTGTGGCTGAAAGCTACCCTCCCGCCGATGATCGCCAGCGGTGGCGGCTCGATGATCACTGTGGCGTCGCAGATCCCGTTGAGCGGCGGCCGCAACACGGCGAGTTACGCCTCGTCCAAAGGCGCGGTCATCGCGCTCACCAAGTCGGTGGCGCTCGACTATGCGGAGGACAAGATCAGGGTCAACGCGCTGGCCCCGGGTGCGATCGACACGCCGTTCCTGCATCGCTCCTTCAAGCGCGCGGCCGATTCCGCCGCAGCCCGACAGGCCTCGATCGATCGTCATCCGATGAAACGGTTCGGCACGGTGGAGGAGGTGGCGAAGGCGGCACTCTTCCTGGCGAGCGACGACTCCTCGTTTACGACCGGGTCGGTTCTGATGGTCGAGGGCGGCTGGAACGCCGGCTGACGAGGGCGTCCCACAAGCCGATCATGCCACGCGGCCACAGCAGCAGGATGCCTGCGAGCACGGCACCGAGCACGATCTTGTCGCCATCGCCGCCGATCGAGAAAAATGTCTGCTGGACGATGATCAGGCTGGTGCCGATCAGCGGCCCCAGCAGCAGGCGGCGCCCCACGATCACGATCGCCGTCAGCATCAGCACGAGGAAGTAACTCTCGAACATGTCGGTGCCGACGTAGGCACGCTGGTAGGCGTAAAGCCAGCCGGCCAGGGCCGAGATCGGCGCGGAGGCGACGAAGACCAGGAAGCGCACCGCGCGCGCATCGACGCCCAGGGCCTGGGCAAGGTCGGGGTTCATCTGCACCATCAGCGCGCTGGTGCCCAGCCGCGAGCGGCGGAAGCGTTGGATGAACAAGAGCGTTAGCATCAGCAGGCCCCATGCGACCGGCCAGAGATCGACATTGCCCGCGCCGTTGACCCCTACGCCGAACAGGGTGAGCTGCAGCGGCGGCACGCCCACGATGCCGTCCGAGCCACCGAGGAAGGGCCAGTTGAACGCCACCTCCATCGCCACGACGGCGGCGGCATAGGTGACCAGCGAGAAGACGAACTCGCGCGTGCGCAAGGTGGCGAGGCCGAGGACGCCGGCCAGGACGATCGATACCGCGATTGCCGCGCCCGCGGTCTGCCAGCCGTTCCAGCCGGCGTTCACCGCGAGCAGCGAGGCCGCGTAGCCACCGGCCGCCCAGAAGATCGTGTGGCCGAGACTCACTTCGCCCAGATAGGAGAGGATGAGGTCGGCGCCGTAGGACATGACCGCCAGGATCGCGATCGTGATGCAGGCCGCATAGATGACCGGCGCGCCGCCCGCGAGTGTGGGCACGAAATAGGTAAGGGCTGCCAGTAGCAGCGCGGCCGGGGTGGCGAGCTTCTTCATCGCGCCGCCAATCCTCGTGGCCGCATCACCAGCACCGCGAGCAGCAGCAGGAACGCCGCCGCCGTGGTGTAGGCGGGCGAGACGAGCGCACCGAACAGGGCGGTGAACATGCCGAGGCCAAAGCCGGCCAGCAGGCTGCCGCCGACCGAGCCGATGCCGCCCAACACCACCACGACGAAAGTCAGGATCACCTCGTCGAAGCCCATGCTTGCGAGGATCGGGCTGCGCGGCGCCACCAGCCCCGCGCCCAAGGCGACGGCCGCGCACTCGAAGACGAAGACGCCGATGTAGACCAGCGAGGCGTTGATGCCGAACAGCTGCGCCAGCTTGGGGTCCTCGGCCACCGATCGCACCAGCGCGCCGGTCCGCGTGCGGTTCAGCACCAGCCACAGCACGGCGAACAGCAGCAGCGTGCCCAGCAGCGTGATCACGTCCTGCCAGGTGAACCAGATTTCGCCGAACCGGATGATGGCGCTTTGCAGGGGGCTGACGAAGGTCTGCGGATTGCCGCCGAAGATCCGCGCCGCGCCGCCCTGGAACACGTAGCCGAAGCCCAGCGTCACGATCATCAGGCTGGTGAGGTTCTGCTGCATGACCGGCCGCAGCATCATCACCTGTAGCAGCACGCCCAGCAGGCCGAGCACGGCCACGGCGATCGGCACGGCGACGAAGTAGGAGACGCCCAGCCGATCCATCGCGGCCCAGGCCACGAACGCGCCCAGCATGTAGAGCTGGCCATGCGCGAAGTTCACCAGCCGCGCCGCGCCCAGCAGCAAGGTCCAGCCGATGGCGATCAGCGCGTAGCCCGAGCCCAGCACCAGCCCATTGATGATCTGTTGCGCGAGGTTCATGCCGTCAGCGTCCCCAGGTAGGCCTCGAGGATGCGTGGATCGTCCTTCATCGCGGCAGCCGGTCCCTTGGAGACGACCTTGCCGCGTTCGAGCAGGTAGAGCTCGTCGACCAACTCCAGGGTGGCGCGCACATTCTGCTCGACCAACAGCAGCGACAGGCCGCGATCGACCAGCTTGCGCATGGTCGCCAGCAGTTCGTAGACGAGACGCGGGGCGAGGCCGGCCGACGGCTCGTCGAGCAGCAGCACCTTGGGCGCGGCCCGCAAGGCGCGGCTCACCGCCACCATCTGGCGCTCGCCGCCCGACAGCATGCCGCCCTTGTGGCCACGCCGCTCGGCCAACCGCGGGAACAGGCCGTAGATATCGTCCATCGTGAAGACGTGCCGTCCGGTCGTATCGGACGGCGGCTTCACCAGCGCGAGGTTCTCCGTGACGGTGAGGTCGGCAAAGATGCCCTTGCCCTCGGGCACCAGCACCAGCCCACGCTCGGCCCGGCGGTACGGCGGCAGGGCGTCCATCGACTGGCCGGCCAGTTGCACCGTGCCGCGCACCGACGGCGTGCCGCGCGACCAGCCGGCCAGCGCGTTGATAAGCGTGCTCTTGCCGGCGCCATTGGCACCCACCATGCCGACCATCTTGCCCGCCGGCACGACAAGGTCGACGCCATCGACGGCGAGGTTGCCGCCGTAGCGTACCGAGAGGCCACTCGCTTGCAGTGCCGCCGTCATGCCGCGCGTCCCAGATAGGCTTCGAGTACGGCCTCGTTGCGCTGGATTTCCGCTGGCGTGCCTTCAGCCAGCTTGCGGCCCTGGTCGATCACCACGATGCGGTCGGCAATGGTCATGATCAGATCCATGTGATGCTCGATCACCACCACCGCGACGCCGCGCTTGCGCAGGTTGACCAGAAGATCGGCCAACCGCTGCATGTCCGCGCCGCCGGTGCCCGCCGCGGGCTCGTCGATCAGCAACGCCTTTGCACCCGCGCCATAGGCCAGCACGATCGAGAGCAGGCGTTGCGTGCCATAGGCGATGTCGCCCGGCCGCTTGCCGTGATCGCTGTGCGCGATACCGAAGGACGAGAGTAGTTCAGCCGCCGCCGCCTCGGCCTGCGCCCGCGTGCGGCCTTCTTGCCAGGGCAACGCGAGCGAGCGCGCCAGCGACGTCGAATGCTCACGCAGCATCGCGGCCATCGCGTTCTCGAGCAGGGTGAGCTCGCCGAAGAAAGCGTTCTGCTGAAAGGTTCGACGCAGCCCCAGCCGCGCGAGCTTGTACGTCGGCAGGCCGGTGACTTCCTCGTCGCCGAGCCACACCCGGCCATCGCGCGGCACGGCATGGGTGACGGCGGCGAAGCACGAGCTCTTGCCCGCGCCGTTCGGCCCGATGATGCCCAGGATCTCGCCGCCGGAGACCTGCCACGACATGCCGCTCAGTGCCGTGAGGGCACCGTAGCGGACGGTCAGGTTCTCGGCCCGCAGCAGGGCCAAGCTACTTCATGGCCTCGGTCTTGAGGTTCTTGCCGTCGGTGACCTTGAAGATCGTGTGCTTGTGCTTGGCCTGGCCGTTCGCCTCGAAGGAGAGATTGCCGAAGATCGTGCCCTTGATGGTCTGGCCGCGGATCGCGGTCGCGACGGTCTTGCGGTCGAGGCTCTTGGTCGCGTTGGCGGCAGCGGCCCAGACCTGCAGCGCGGCGGCACCCAGCGCGTCACCCTTGTCCGGCAGGGCGTTGTGCGCCTTCTTGTAGGCCGCGATGAAGTCGAGGTTCTCCTTGATGCCGTCGAATGGCGGCAGGTCGGGGAAGTAGATGTCGGCCGAGACCACGCCGTTGGTGGCGTCACCAGCGACCTTGTACACCGACGTCAGGATCGTGCCGACGGCGCCGATGAACGTGCCCTCGATGCCGGCCTGGCGATACTGCTGGATCAGCGCCGGCATGCCGGACGACTCTGCGGAGTTGATCGCGACCACCGCGTCGGGCTTGGCCTGCTTCACGTTGGCGAGGCTGACGCGGAAGTCGGTCTGCTTGAACGGGAACTGTTCGACGACGACCTTCTCCCACGGCTTGCCGAGCGCCTTCAGCTCGGCCTCGATCACCGCCTGGGCGCCGTTGCCATAGGCGTCGCTCTGGCTGAGGAACCCGATGCGCTTGGCCTTGAGGTGGTTGATTAGGATGTCGGCGATGATCGCACCATCCTGGCCGTTCGAGCTGTTGAGGCGGATGGCGTAGGGATTGACCGTGCCGGCCAGGATCGGGTCGGCCTTCGAGACGGCAGTGATGTCGAGGATGTCGGCACGCGCCAGCACCGGCTGCTCTGCTAACGTCACGGGGCTGTTCCAGCCTTCGATCACGACGGCGACCTTCTCGGCCACCATTTCGTTGGCGCGCGTCACGCCCACGGCCGGCGTGCTCTCGTCATCCTTGGCGATGACGACCAGCTTGCGGCCCAGCACGCCGCCCTTTGCGTTGATCATCTCGGCCACGACCTCGACGGCCCAAGCCACGCTCTGGCCGTTGGGGCCGGCGGGGCCCGACAGGGGCACGATCACACCGACCTTGATCGGCTCGCCCTGGGCCAAGGCTGGAAAGGCAAAGGAGGCAGCGCCGGCGGCGGCGGCCGTGGTGAAGTGACGGCGGCCCAGCGTGATCCGTGACATGGCGTTCCCCTAGGTAAACGGTTGTTTATTAGGGAAACCTTCGCCGACCGCGCCCCGTCTCGTCAATGTTCGTCGGTGGCGGCTTTTTCGCCGCGCGCAATCGTGACATCGCGGATCACCAGCCGGTCGCGCTCGAGGCCGAGCTTGATCGACGCCCGTCCTGCGGTGGGGCAGCAGTTGCCGTCGCCCTCGTGCCACAGCGCGGTCGAGGCGGTGAACTTCCGGTAATCGGGGTAGATGCCCTTCCAGGCGCCCCAGCCTTTCGGGATCTTCTTCTGCAGATCGCCCAGCCACGACGTCACGTCGATTTCGACGAAGTCGGCTCTGTCGCGGCGGAACAGGTGCTCGGCGTTGAGGTTGCCGGTGCCGCTCAGATGCGCCGACAAAAGCATCAGTCGCCCGAACGGCGAGTCGACGGAGTCCGGCGCCTCGAAGTGCGCGTCGGTATCGCCGACGGCGATCACCGGAGTCAGGCGATCGAGCGCGGGCCGGAATACGACGACGCCCGTCGCCATCTGCAACCCGCCATCCTTGTAGGCCTGAAGCTGGTACGTGAGCTCTTTGTCACCCGCGACGGGACCGAACGCGGTTACGGTACAGGCCGTGTCGGGTTCGGACACGGGTGACAGGAGACAAGTCGTCCGACTCTGTTCCAGCTTCACGTCCTGCCGTGCCGCGCGCCATTTCGCGGCGACGTTTCCCAGCGCCTCGATGCGAACCCGGTAGAGCTCGCGCAGCTTCTTGGCGTCGGTCTCCTTGTCGCGATCGTGCAGCCACTCGGTCTGCTCGGCGTGCAGGGCCTGCGGTGATAGTGACGCGGCAACGGCGTCAGCAAAGGAAGCGGCCAGCCGTTCGTCGGCTTTGGAGAGTTCGCTATCGGCGCAGATCGTCTTTTCGATCCGGCTCGCCGCTTTCTTGCAATCGAAGCTCGCGGCGCTCGCCGAGGCCGTCGGCAAGGCGAGGAGGGCCGCCAAAAGGAAAAGCGTGCGCATGGGAATTAATGCTAGCGTGCCGCCGAAAGCGAGGAAACCATGACCGTCACTGTCACAAAAGCGCCGCGGAAGCTGGGCGGCAGCACCCTCGATACATTTCCGGTCGGGCTCGGCCTGATGTCGCTCTCCGGCGCCTACGGCAAGGCCGATGACGCCGAGGGCATCAAGGTGATCCATCACGCGATCGATCGCGGCGTCACCATGCTCGACAGTTCCGACATGTACGGCTGGGGCCATAACGAGACCCTGCTCGGCAAGGCGCTGGCCGGCGGCAAACGCGACAAGGTCCTGTTGGCCACCAAATTCGGCCAGGTCCAGCGGCCGGGCGGCGCCAACGGCGTCGACGGCACGCCGGCCCATGTGAAGGCGGCCTGCGAGGCCAGCCTGAAGCGGCTCGGCGTCGACGTGATCGATCTCTACTACCAGCACCGCGTCGACCCCAATGTCGCGATCGAGGAGACGGTGGGCGCGATGGCCGAGCTGGTGAAGGCCGGCAAGGTGAAGGCGCTCGGCCTCAGCGAAGCCAACCCCGAGACGATCAAGCGCGCCCACAAGACCCATCCGATCGCTGCCGTTCAGAGTGAGTACTCCCTGCTGTATCGAAAGGACGCCGAGGAGACGCTTGCGACCACGCGCGCGCTCGGCATCTCGTTCGTCGCCTACTCGCCGCTCGGCCGCAGCCTGCTGACCGGCTCGGTCAAGCAGGCCTCGGACATTCCCGAGGGTGACGGCCGCGGCCGCCATCCGCGCTTCTCGGGCGACAATCTCGCCCGCAACCTCTCGCTGGTGAACACTATCGAGGCGATGGCCAAAGCCAAGGGCTGCACCCCGGGCCAGGTGGCGCTCGCCTGGCTGCTGGCACAGGGCACCGACATCGTGCCGATCCCCGGTACCAAGCAGGCGGCCCGCGTCGACCAGAACCTGGCGGCACTCGACGTCACGCTGTCGGCGGCCGAGGTGGCGCAGCTGTCGGCCGCTCTCCCGCCGGGTGCCGCGGCCGGCACGCGTTACGCCGAAGCCCAGATGAAGGCCGTCTACCTCTAGGATCGGCTCCGCTCGACCATGCGCTCGGCGATCTCGCGTTCGCCGGAGACCACGAGCGTGGCGCCGAGTCCTTGCAGATGCTCGACCGCGGCGTCGGAATGGGCGCGCGCCAGGATCTCCAGCGACGGATTGAGGGTGCGTGCCTGCTGGACCACCTGGCCCGCCTCGAAGGCCTCGGGCACGGTGACGAAGAGGCGGCGCGCCCCGGCAAGATTGGCGGCCGCCAGAAGCTCGGGCGAAGCGGCATTGCCGTCGAGCACTTCTGCGCCGTCCTGGCGCGCTTTGTTGCGACCGCTGTCGCTGGTCTCGATCACCAGCACCTTGGCGCCATCGCGCGCGAGCGCTGCACCGATCAGCGAGCCCACGCGCCCATAGCCCACCAGCACATCGTGGCCCTGCAGCGTCGTGAGGCGCGGGGCGTCCGGCACCTTGGCTGCGACGACGGCGGTGCGCCGCCCACGGCCTTCCGCCAGGGCGAAGACGAAGGGATTGACGAAGATCGAGACGATCGCCCCGGCCAGCACGAGGTCGTAGGCCTCCGACTGCACCAGCTTCAGGTCGTGACCGAGGCCCGCCAGGATGAAGGAGAATTCGCCGAGCTGCGCGAGGCTGGCGGCGACGGTGAGCGCCGTGGTGTTGTCCATTCGGAAGGCGCGCACGATCAGCCACGCAACGACGGACTTGCCGACCACGATGATCGCCACGGTCGCCAGGATGGCGAGCGGATGGTCGATGAACACCGCGGGATTGAGCAGCATGCCGACCGAGACGAAGAACAGCACGGCGAAGGCGTCGCGCAGCGGCAGGGCTTCTTCCGTGGCGCGCTGGCTGAGGTCGCTCTCGCCCATCACCATGCCGGCGAAGAAGGCGCCGAGCGCAAACGACACGTCGAAGGTCTTGGCCGCGCCGAAGGCCACGCCGAGCGCAATCGCATAGACGGCGAGGCGGAACAGTTCCCGCGAGCCGGTGTGGGCCGTGTAGTGCATCAGCCACGGGATCACGCGGCGGCCGACCACCAGCATCACGGTGACGAAGACCGAGACCTTGGCCAGCGTCACCAGGATCGAGAACAGGATGCGGGTGAGGGGCACCTCGACGCCGGAATTGACCGTCGCCGCGATCGGCAACAGCACCAGCGCCAGCACCATGGCGAGATCCTCGACCACCAGCCAGCCGACGGCGATGCGGCCGCGCTCGGTGTCGAGGATGTGGCGGTCCTGCAGCGCCCGCACCAGCACCACGGTACTGGCAACGGAAAGGGCGAGGCCAAAGACGAAGCCCGCCATCCATGACCAGCCCAGCAGTCGCGCGAGGCCCGCGCCCATGGCGGTGGCAAACGCGATCTGGATCACCGCGCCGGGGATGGCGATGCGGGCCACCGAGGCCAGGTCCTTCAACGAGAAGTGCAGGCCGACGCCGAACATCAGCAGGATGACGCCGATCTCCGCCAGCTCGCCGGCAAGCGGCAGATCGGCGGTAAAGCCGGGCGTGAACGGACCGACCACGACGCCGGCCAGCAGATAGCCGACCAGCGGCTGGATGCGCAGCCGGTGGGCAATAAGACCGAAAACGTAGGCGAGCATCAGACCCGCGGCGATCGTGGCAATCAGCGGTGTCTGATGTTCAGGCATCGCTCTTTCTCTCCGCAGTCATTTGTTCTGCTTCACGATGTGGCCCGAAGGTGCGGGGATTTCAATCATTGACGCGCTTTTCCCCGAGCTATGGTCGAAAGTTGGTGACGGTGAAGATCAAGAAGGCGGCATATCGTGGGGTAGTTGAAGCCTCCACTTCTCCATCGAAGGAGTGATATGCCGTGTCGCATTCTAACGTCGTCAAACTGGTTCAG
>CAIKZO010000157.1 GCA_903832005.1 Enhydrobacter aerosaccus
CAGTGGCGCTCGGAGCTGTCTTCCATGAGCGCCACTGGAGTGGCGCGCTCCCATGACGGTTTGACAAATATTGCGATATACGCAATATTAAGTGCCGTTCTATGGATCGTCCAAAAAGTCCCTAAGCCCCGCTCGCGAGCTCCTCGCGAGCGCTCGCGAGGAAAGGCATTTAGTTCAGCAGGAGCGGTTTTTTAGGCCGACCCTCGCGAGGAATGAAAATCAGCGCTTATCGATGTTGGCGCTGCGCAGCGGAACGCCGAATTCGCGTCGGCAGACCTCGGCCAGCACCTCGACGCCCTTCTTGATCGTCTCGGGCTCGGGGTTGGCGAAGCAGAGGCGCAGGCGCGACTTGGCATAGGCCTTGTCGGTCGACCATTCCGGGCCGGGGTTGAGCGCAACGCCGGCGGCGGCGGCGGCGGTGAAGAGCTTCGGCACGTCGACCACGTCGGGCAACTTGATCCAGAGGTAGATGCCGCCCGGCGGGTCGCCGAACTCGGCGGCGGTGCCGAACTGCTCGGCCAGCGCCTCGCGCAGCACCTGCAGCTTGTGCGACAGCGCCTTGGAGAGCTTGGGCACATGGTCGGCGAAATGCTTGGTGCAGAACTCGGCCAGGATCATCTGCTCGAGCGCGCCCGAGCCCGCGTCGTGCTTCAGGCCAAGGATGCGCGCCAGGATCTCCCACTTGGCCACGATGTAGCCGACCCTCAGCGCGGGCGCGATCGACTTGGAGAAGGAGCCGACGAAGATCACGCCTTCGCCGTTCGCCATCGCATAGAGCGACTTCGGCCGCTTGGCATTCCAGATCAGGTCGGAGTAGCACTCGTCCTCGAAGATCATCGTCTTGTACTCGCGGGCGATCGCCAGCAGCTCGGCGCGGCGCGCCTCCGGCATGATCGAGCCGGTCGGATTCTGCACGGTCGGGATCGTGTAGATGTACTTGGGCGTGACGCCCTTGGCCTTGAGCTCGGCAAGCTTGGCGCGCAGCGCGTCCATGCGCATGCCGTCGTCGTCGAGCGGGATGCCCACGATATTGACGCCGAACTTCGCGAGCCGGCTCAGCATGCCGCCGTAGGTCTCCTGCTCGATGATGATCGTGTCGCCCTTGGCGAGCAGCAGCGTGTTGATCAGGTCGAGGCCCTGCAGCGAGCCCGAGGTGATCAGGATCTCGTCGGCCGCGCACTCGATGCCGGCGTGGTTCTTGAGCTTGGTCGAGAGGAACTCGCGCAGCGGCTTGTAGCCCAGCGGCCCGCTGTTGAGCCCGTAGGTCGCGAGCGACGGGCCCTCGCGTGTCAGCACCGCGGTGGCGGCGTCGATCAGCGCCTGCACCGGCACATGTTTGGCGTCGTTGTGGCCGCCCACGAAATTGTACTTGGGAAAGCCGTTGTATTTGGCGGCAGGCGCGGGCGTGCCGGGCGCCAGCAACGGCGCGATATCGAACGGAGCGGTCATGGCGTTTCCCTTGGTCTTTTCTTGGTTCCTTATTGCTGGGCCAAGAACCGGGGATTCGCAACAGCTTTGGCGTGCCTAGGCCACCGCGCGGAACGATTGCGCCTGCGCCTGGGTCCAGGGAATCGCCCAGCGCGGGTTGGCGGTGCCTGTCAGGAGTTCACCCGGCGACAGCGTCGGATAGAGGTCGGCGAAGGTCGCGACCTCGCTCGGCGAGACGCGCCGCGAGATATGAGCCGGCGTGAACTGGTTGGGATGTTCGAGCCCCGCCGCGGCGGTGAGCTCGGCCAGGGCATGCAAGGTGGCCTTGTGGAAGTTGGCGACCCTCTGCGTCTTGGTCGGGACGTCGAGCGCCTTCTGGCGCAGCGGATCCTGGGTGGCGACGCCGGTCGGGCAGCGATCGGTGTGGCAGCTCTGAGACTGGATGCAGCCGATGGCGAACATGAAGCCGCGCGCGGCGTTGCACCAGTCGGCGCCGAGCGCCATGGCGCGCGCCACGTCGAAGCCCGAGATGATCTTGCCGGCCGCGCCGATCTTGATGCGGTCGCGCGCGTTGATGCCGATCAGCGCGTTGTGCACGAAGGAGAGACCCTCGCGCATCGGCCGGCCGATATGGTCGATGAATTCCAGCGGGGCGGCGCCCGTGCCTCCTTCCTTGCCGTCGACCACGATGAAGTCGGGATAGATTCCGGTCTCCAGCATCGCCTTGCAGATCGCCAGGAATTCCCACTCGTGACCGATGCAGAGCTTGAAGCCGGCCGGCTTGCCGCCCGAGAGGCGGCGCATCTCGCCGATGAATTGCATCATCTCGATCGGTGTCGAGAAAGACGAGTGGCGTGGCGGCGAGATGCAATCCTCGCCCATCGGCACGCCGCGCGTCTCGGAAATCTCGCGGCTCACCTTGGGGCCCGGCAGCACACCGCCATGGCCGGGCTTGGCGCCCTGGCTGAGCTTCAGCTCGACCATCTTGATCTGTTCGTTGGCCGCGGCCGCCGCGAACTTCTCGGGCGAGAAGCTGCCGTCGGGATTGCGCGCGCCGAAATAGCCCGAGCCCAGCTCCCAGATGATGTCGCCGCCGCATTCGCGGTGATAGGGGCTGTAGCCGCCCTCGCCGGTGTCGTGCGCGAAGCCGCCCAACTTGGCGCCGCCGTTCAACGCGCGGATCGCGTTGGCGCTGAGTGAGCCGAAGCTCATCGCCGAGACGTTGAAAACCGAGGCCGAATAAGGCTTGGCGCAGTCCGGTCCGCCGACGGTGATGCGAAACGCTTCCTTGCTCGCGGGGATCGGCGCGATCGAATGGTTCATCCATTCGTAGCCCTGGCTGTAGACCTCGTAGTTGGTGCCGAACGGCAACACGTCGAGCTGCATCTTGGCGCGCTGGTAGACGACGGCCCGCATGTTGCGGCTGAACGGCAGGCCGTTGGTCTCGTCCTCGAAGAAATACTGGCGCATCTCCGGGCGGATCGCCTCGAGGATGAAGCGCATGTGCGCGATGACCGGGTAATTGCGCAGCACCGCATGCTGCTTCTGGATCAGGTCATGGATGCCGATCAAGGAAAAGGCGGTGAAGGCCGCGAAGCAGATCGCCAGCGGAATCCTGTCGGGAAAGATGCTCCAAAGATAGCCGGCGGCGATGGCCAGAACGATGCAGAGAACAAAGGCGATGTAGCGGGGCGCGAGGGCGATCGGAAACATGGCGGCCAGTATAATCCCTTATGGGCGACGACCCTTGCGGGAAATCGCCTGCAGCGCCTTCAGATGAGCGGCGGTCGCCGACAATGCCTTGCGTTCGATGGCACGATAATGACGGATCAGCTCCTGGCCGCGCTCCGTCAGGACCGCGCCGCCGCCGGCCCGGCCGCCGGTCTGGGCGGTCACCAGCGGTTCCTCGAAGCTCTGGTTGATGTCGGACACCAGCTCCCAGGCCCGCTTGTAGGACATCTTCATCGACCGTCCGGCAGCCGAGATCGAGCCTTCCTGGGCGATGCGTTCGAGCAGGGTCACCTTGCCGGGACCGAGCCGGCCTTCGTCATCGAAATCGATGCGGATGCTGAGATGGGGCATCTCTTCGTTCTCCTAACTACGCTCGAAGGAAACACTTTTGACGACGGCATGGACCGCCCGCCCGGGGCGGAGCGCCAGCCGCTCGACGGATTTCGAGGTCACACGCGCCAACAACGGAACGCCGTTGCAGTCGAGCTGTACATCGGCCTGCGCACCGCGTGCCGTGACGGTGGCGATCGTGCCCGATAGCACGTTGAGGGCGCTGATATCCTGCGGGGTGCCAAGCGACAGCATGACATCGCGCGAGCGGATATAGGCGCGCACCGAGGCTCCAACCGGCGCCGCGACCTTCGGCACCTGCAGTTCGCCCGCGGGCGAGGAGAGCATCGACAGTTGATAGGTCTCGTCGTGACCCTTCACGATTGCGTCGAGCACGCTGCCACCGTCGTCGGTATCGGCCAGCGGCAAGATCTCGGCGACCGGGCCGACGGCCACGACCTTGCCGCCGGCCAGCATCACCACTGTGGTGGCGATTCGTGCCACTTCGGCGACGGAGTGGCTGACGTAGAGGATCGGCACGCCCGCTTCGTCACGCAGCCGCTCGATATAGGGCAGGATTTCAGCGCGCCGCGCCTCGTCGAGCGAGGCCAGCGGCTCGTCCATCAGCACGAGGCGAGGCCTGGCCAGCAGCGCGCGGCCGATTGCGACCCGCTGCTTCTCGCCGCCTGACAGCGAGTCGGGCCGGCGCTGCAGCAGCCCGCCGATGCCCAGCAGCTCGATCACCGAGTCGAAGTCGCCCGCGGCGCCACCCGTGCCCGAGGCGAACCAGCGTCCGTAGAGGAGGTTCTGGCGCACGCTGAGATGCGGGAAGAGGCGGCTGTCCTGGAAGACATAGCCGACGCGCCGCTTGTGCCGGGGCACGAAGATGCTGCGGTCGGTGTCGAGCAGCGGCTGGCCGTCGACGATCACGCGACCGCGCTGCGGCCGGATCAGGCCGGCCACGATGTTCACCAGGGTCGACTTGCCCGCACCGGAGCGGCCGAACAGTGCCGTCAGGCCGGGCGGCGCGGTGACGCGCGCGTCGAGCGTGAAGGTGCCCAGGCTGTGATGGACGTCGATCTCGAGACTCATGTCGCCACGCGGCGTGCGCCGATGCGGCGGGCGAGCAGTTCGGAGCCCAGCAGCGCGCCAGCCGAGATGACGACAGAGACGAGAGTGAGGCGCAAGGCTCCCGCATCGCCGCCCGGCACCTGCGTGAAGGTGTAGATGGCCGAGGGCAGGGTCTGCGTCTCGCCCGGGATGTTGGAGACGAAGGTGATGGTGGCGCCGAACTCGCCCATCGACTTGGCGAAGCACAGGATCGCACCCGCGATCACGCCCGAGAGGCAGAGCGGCAGAGTGATGGTGACGAAGACCCAGAGTGGGTTGGCGCCCAGCGTGCCGGCCGCGCTCTCCAGTTTGGGATCGACCGCTTCGATGGACAGGCGAATGGCGCGCACCATCAGCGGAAAGCCCATGACCGCGCAGGCCAGCGCCGCGCCGGTCCAACGGAACGAGAAGACGATGCCGAAGGCAGCGTCGAGGAAATGCCCGATCGGTCCGCGCCGGCCGAACAGCAGCAGCAGCACGTATCCGGTCACGACCGGCGGCATGATCAGCGGAAGGTGGACGACGGTGTCGAGCAGGCTCTTGCCCCAGAAGCGGCCACGCGCCAGCAGCCACGCCACCGCGATGCCGACGGGAAGACTCCAGGCCGTTGCCGTCACGGCTACTAGCAGGCTGAGCCGTACCGCCGTCCATTCTTCAGGCGTCATGTCGCCGAATTGGACTTCACCAGCACCGCGAAGCCCTGCTTCTCGAAAGCGGTCCTGGCCGTGGTGCTCTTGAGATGGTCGAGGAACGGAGCTGCGTCGGCAGACTTCGACTCCTTGGTCACTGCCGCCGGATAGATGATCGGCGGATGGCTGTCCTCGGGGAAGGTGCCGACGATCTTCACGGTCTTGTCGGGCGTCGCGTCGGTGCTGTAGACGATGCCGAGCGGGGCCTCGCCACGCGCCACGAGGGCCAGTGCAGCGCGCACGCTTTCGGCGTTGGCGACCTTGTCCTTCACGCTGTCCCAGATGCCGAGCTTCTGCAGCGCCGTCTGGCCGTACTTGCCGGCCGGCACCGACGCAGGGTCGCCCATGGCCAGCCTGCCGCCGTTCAGCGCCTTGGCGAGGTCGAAGCCCTGCTTGATGTCGATCGAGACCTTCGAGTCCGCGGGCGCCACCAGCACGAGCTTGTTGCCCAGCAGATTGAAGCGCGTGTCCTTCTTGATCAGGTCCTTCTTGTCGACGTAGTCCATCCAATCGAGATCGGCGGAGATGAAGAGATCGGCGGGCGCGCCCTGTTCGATCTGTTTGGCCAGCGGCCCGCTTGCGGCATAGGAGATCTTGGGCATCGGTTTGGACGTGGCCTTGCTCCAGTCCGTGGCGACTTCGTCGAGTGCGTTCTTGAGGCTGGCCGCGGCGAAGATCACCAGGCCGCCGGCTTGCGCGCGCGCGACACTCAGCGGCATTACCGCCGACGCCAGGGCAAGACCCAGCCAGGTACGGCGCTTCATCGACGGACTCATACAGACCTCCATTCAGGAAGTCGGTATAGTCTTCCGAATATAGCGATCAGTCCAGCGGCGTTTGAGCATTATGGCACAACGCCTTACCCCAACCAGCACGATCACGGCCGCTCCGGCGAGCAGCACCTTGAGCGTCGCCCGGGGCGCGAGGGCCGGGTTGATGTCGGCACGCAGGATGCGCATTGGATCGACGTGATTGACGAACTTGTACCAGGCGAGTTCGAAGACGAGTGCTGCGATCGTCGCGCCGACCGCCAACAGGACGAGGCCGAGATAGCTCGTGCGCAACTTCACCGGCAGGAAGCGCCAAATCATCAGCCAGGCGAACAGGCCCGCCGCGACCGTCGCCTCGCCGACATTGGCCTTGGACTGGATGAAGAAATGCACGATGGCGAGGATGGCGGCGGGATAGACCAGCCAGTGCAAGCGCTTCCAGTTGCGTTTCAGCCGCTTCTGCCAGTCGTTCGTCGAGGTGATGGCGAGCGCCACCAGCACCAGAAGCGCCGCGAATCCGATCGTCAGGTAGAAGCGCTTGACGATCTCGAGCGCGACGACAATGAGGTTCCACTTCTGGTCGGCGACGTAGATCACGAAATGCAGCACGGCATAGAGGGCGGCTGCGACGCCGATGCGGCGGCGGATCTGCGTCAGCGGCATCCACTCGAAGACGCTGCGTGCCGGCGTGAGCGCCAGCGAGATGAGCAGGAACACCACGGCCCAGTCGCCGGTGATGTGCGTGGCTTCCGTCACGGGGCGTGCGCCGAGATCGTCGCCGTACCAGCGCCAGGCAAGGTTCAGCACCGGCAGGCACAGCAGGATCAGCGTGACAAGACGAAGGAGGAAGATGATGCGTTTGGTGGTCACGGTGCCACCCTAGCGGATCGTCTCCTCACGCGCGCTCAAACTTGCGTCAGGAGCCGCGGCACTCCAGACCATGCCGCGCCAGGGAACGCCGCCGTAGATGCCCGAGAAATCGCGCGACAGATCGCGGCGGAGACCAAGCCGGGCCATGACCGCCTGCGAGCGCAGATTGTCGGACGCGGTGTAGGAGAGCACTTCGGCAAGGCCCAGCCGCTGGAAAGCATCGTCGAGGGCTGCCCGCGCTGCTTCGGTGGCGTAGCCCAGCCCCCAGGCGGCCCGTGCCAATCGCCAGCCGATCTCGACATGGGGACCGAGCGGATGGTCCGCCGGTGCGGGCATGAGGCCAGCGTAACCCATGACGAGTCCGCGCGCATCCTCGATCGCCCAGCGGCTGAAGCCGTGTTGCTCGAAGGCCGCGATATAGCGGTCGAGCTTGGCGTCGCTTTGTGCGCGGCTGAGCGGACCGCCCAGGTCGCGGGCGACCTCTGGATCGGTATTGAGGGCGGCGAAGGTGATCCGATCGGTCGGCCGCCAGGGCCGGAGGACGAGACGCGACGTGCGGAGGATCAACGCTCGTTGCCGTACAGCAGCCGGTACGTGCCGACGGTCGGCGCCTTGGCAACGCCGAAGCGCTTCAGCGCCGCAGAGGTGAAGACGGCGCGCGCCGCTGCCGCAGTCGTCACGGGATCAGTGCCTTCCAGGACGACAACCCACTCCGCGTCGAGCGCCTTGGGGTGATCCATGCTCTTCTGCTGCACCGGTGCATTGGCGACATCGAGATCGTTCTCGGCGGCGAAGGCGCCCAGCATGCCCTTGCGCGCGATCGCCTTGGGCAGCGCCATGTCCTGCAGCCACGCCGCCAGCACGTTGCGCTTGCGCACGTCGGGCAGGAATCGCAGCGCGGTCAGTGCGCCGCCGGTGCCGTGCGTCAGGTCGACCTGGATGCGCAGGGTCAGGCGATCGAAGCGCGTGAAGCGCGCCATCACCGACTGGCTCCACGCGGTCTGGTTGGCGAGCAGGTGGAGATAGCCGGGCGTGGCGAGATCGCCCACCGTGTCGCACTCGTATGTCGCGAAGTACTTGGGCGATGCCTTGACGGCGACGTAGCGGCGGGCGCGATGGAAGCCCGGCAGGTTGACGCGCTCGTCGATGTGCTCGCGGTTGTACCACTCGTTGAAATCGCTTTCGTCGCGCGATTTCACCTCGGTCAACGTGATCAGCATTCCCTTGCCGCGCAGAGGCATGGGACTAGTCTAGGCTCCCTAGCGGGAGGAAACACCATGAAGATCGCAAAGATCGAAGATTTACGCTGCGACGCCGGCTGGCGTGATTTCTCGTTCCTGAAGGTCACCACCGACGACGGGCTGGTCGGCTGGTCTGAATATAATGAGGGCTACGGCAGCGCCGGCCTGACGGCGGTGATCCGGCGCATGGCGCAGGGGCTGATCGGCCAGGACCCGCGCCCGATCGAACGAATCATGACCACGCAGTATGCGATCACGCGCCAGGCGCCGGGTGGCTTGAACCAGCAGGCGATGGCTGCGATCGAAAACGCCTTGCTCGACGTGAAGGCCAAGGCGTTGGGCATTCCCGTCTACGCCCTGTTCGGCGGGCCGGTGCGCGACCGTCTGCCGCTCTATTGGTCGCACTGCGGCAGCTATCGTTTCCGCAACGCCGACGTGATGGGCGTCGAGCCGGTGCGCTCGCTCGACGATCTGGTGAAGCTCGGCAAGCATGTAAAGGAGCGCGGCTTCAAGGCGCTCAAGACCAACATCTTCCGCTTCGACCTCGAGCCGGCCAACATGCACCAGCCGGGATTTGGCCGCACACCCGGCGGACCCGAGCTCAACGCCGATTCGGCGACGCTGGCGGCGATCTCGGAAGGTCTCGCAGCCTTCCGCCAGGGCGCGGGCCACGACATGGGCATCCTTCTCGACAGCAACTTCAACTTCAAGACCGAGGGCTACATCAAGGTCGCGCGCGCCTGCGAGCCCTACAACCTCTTCTGGCTCGAGATCGATTCCTACGATCCCGAAGGCCTGCGCCTGATCCGCGACCGCGCGTCCATGCCGATCGCGTCCTGCGAGTCGCTGTTCGGCCGCCGGCAATTCCGGCCGTTCTTCGAGAACCGCTCGATGGATGTGTCGATCATCGACGTGCCGTGGAACGGCCTCGCAGAGTCGCTCAAGATCGCGGCCATGGCGGAGGCCTATGAGATCAACTGCGCGCCGCATAACTTCTACGGCCATATGTCGACGCTGATGAGCGCCAATCTGTGCGCTGCGATGCCCAATTTTCGTATCATGGAAATCGATATCGACGATGTGCCCTGGAAGGACGATCTGGTCACGCATCCTCCGGTCATCCAGAATGGCGAGCTGATCGTGCCCACCCGGCCGGGCTGGGGCGCCGACATCAACGAGGAAGCGGTCAAGGCGCACCCGCCGAAAAACCCGCATCCGTAGAGGGGAAACGACGATGGTCTATGAATTTCGCACTTACACGCTGGCCCCCGGCAAGATGCCGGAGTACCTCAAGGCCGCCGAGACGATCGGCCGCCCGGCGCGCGGCAATAACTACGGCGTCAACCACGGCTACTGGACGGCCGAATTCGGCGCGCTGAACCAGATCTGGCATCTCTGGAAGTACGACAGCTACGAGGAGCGCACCCGCCTGCGCGTCGAGCTGCAGAAGAACAAGGACTGGACCGAGAAATACATCCCGATCGTGAAGACCTGCGTGGTCAAGCAGGACCTGCGCCTGATGAACGCCGTGGTCGACATCAAGCCGGACGATGGCACCAAGGGCAACGTCTACGAGCTGCGCATCTATCGTTGCGGCCTGGGCGGCGCGGTCCAGTACGGCAAGGACTTCAAGGAAGTGCAGGCCGCGCGCGAGAAGTACTCGCCGATCTGGGGCGCCTGGACCGGCGAAATCCCGCAGCCCAACGAGTGGATTCATCTGTGGCGCTACAAGAACCTCGAAGAGCGCTTCAAGGCACGTTCGGATGCGATGAAGGACCCGGCCTGGCAGTCGTACCTCGCCAAGGGCCCGGCCAAGCTGCAGGAGATGCACTCGACCCTGCTGCTGCCGACGAACTATTCGCCGCTCAAGTAGTCAGTAGTTGGAGTTCCGTAGATGGATGCGTTGAGTAACGACGATCTTGCCCAGGTAAAATTCGGCGTCGGCCAGCCGGTATCTCGTACCGAGGATCCGACGCTGTTGCGGGGGAAGGGGCGTTACACCGACGACATCAATCTACCGGGACAGGCCTATGCGGTGATGGTGCGCAGCAAGGTGGCGCACGGCATCCTGAAAGGAATCGACAGCACGGCCGCGGCATCGATGCCGGGCGTGCTGGCGATCCTGACGCACAAGGATCTCGACGAGGCAGGATTTGGCCCGTTGATGTGTCCTCTGAACATTCCCCAGCGCGACGGCACGCCGATGAAAACGCCGCCGCGCCCGTCGCTTGCCAAGGGCAAGGTACGTTATGTCGGCGAAGCGGTCGCCGTGGTCGTCGCCGAGACGGCGGTGCAGGCCAAGGATGCTGCCGAAGCGGTCGAACTCGATATCGAGGATCTGCCCGCCGTCACCACGCCGGTCGACGCGCTGGCGCCTGGCGCGCCATTGATCCACGACGACGCGCCCGGCAACCTCGTGCTCGACTTCCACTTCGGCAATGCCGAGGCGGTAGCGAAGGCCTTCGCCGAAGCCGCCCACGTCACCACGCTCAAGATCGATTCCAATCGCGTCGTCTGCAATCCGATGGAGCCGCGCTCGGCGATCGGCTCCTACGACAAGAAGAGCGAACGCTGGGTCCTCCATGTCGGCTGCCAGGGCGTGTTCGGTCTGCGTGGCGGGCTTGCCGGCGTGCTGAAGGTGACGCCGGACAAGCTGCACGTGTTGACCGGCAATGTCGGCGGCTCGTTCGGCATGAAAGCGCCACCGTATCCCGAATACGCGCCGCTGCTGCTGGCAGGCAAGAAGCTCGGCCGGCCGGTGAAGTGGACCGATGAGCGCTCGGAGAGTTTCCTCAGCGATCATCACGGTCGCGATCATCAGCGCATCGCCGAACTCGCGTTGGACAAGGACGGCAAGTTCCTGGCCGTGCGGCTCACGGGTTACGGCAACGCCGGCTCCTATATCTATCCGCCGATGCCGGCCACGACCAACGCGGTGAAGAACCTGATCGACGTCTACAAGACGCCGGCCATGGAAGTGAATTCCAAGATCGCCTTCACCAACACCACGCCGATCGCCGCCTATCGCGGTGCCGGCAGGCCCGAGGGCAACTACTTCATGGAACGCCTGGTCGACACGGCCGCGCGCGAGATGGGGATCGACCGGGTCGAGCTGCGCCGGCGCAACCACATCGCGCCCGAGCAGATGCCGTACAAGTCGCCGGCCAACAATCTCTACGACTCCGGCGAGTTCGCCAATGTGCTGAACAAGGCGCTGGTGATCTCCGACTGGGACGGCTTCGACAAGCGCAAGGCCGAGAGCAAGGCGCGCGGCAAGCTGCGCGGGCGCGGCGTTGGCAGCTATCTCGAGGTGACGGCGCCGCCGGGTAAGGAATACGGCGGCATCCGCTTCGAGGAAGACGGCACCGTCACCATGCTGAGCGGCACGCTCGACTACGGCCAGGGCCATGCCTCGACCTACGCGCAGGTGCTGACTGGCCTGCTCGGCATTCCCTTCGATCGCTTCCGCCTGCTGCAAGGCGACAGCGATCAGCTCAAGGCCGGCGGCGGCACCGGCGGCTCGCGCTCGGCGCTGGTCGGCGCCGAGGCCTTCCTCGAAGCCTCGCGCAAGGTGATCGACCAGGGCAAGGCGATCGCGGCCCAGGTGCTCGAAGCGTCGGCTGCCGACATCGAGTTCAAGGGCGGGCGCTTCACCATCGCCGGCACCGACCGCTCGGTCGGCATCCTCGATCTCGCCCAGAAGCTGCGCGACGGCATGAAGATGCCCAAGGACCAGCCGCAGACGCTCGACGTGAGCCACGTTTCCGACACGCCTCCGTCGTCTTTCCCGAACGGCTGCCACGTCTGCGAGGTGGAGATCGATCCTGACACGGGCACGACCGAGATCGTGCGCTACTTCATGGTCAACGACTTCGGCACGGTCATCAATCCGATGCTGGTGGCGGGCCAGGCGCACGGCGGTGTCGTGCAGGGCCTCGGCCAGGCCTTCATGGAACAGACCGTCTACGACGAGCAGGGCCAGCTCATGACCGGCTCCTTCATGGACTACGCCATGCCGCGCGCCTCGGATTCGCCCAGCTTCACCATCGAGAACCATCCCGTGCCGGCCAAGACCAATACCTTGGGCGTGAAGGGATGCGGCGAGGCGGGCTGTGCGGGCGCGCTGCCATCGCTGATGAACGCCGTGGTCGACGCTTTGTCGGACGCGGGCATCACCCATATCGACATGCCTGTGACGCCGGAGAAGGTCTGGCGCGCGTTGAACAATGCCTAAGACCCTCTTTGTCGATTCGACGCCCGATATCGACCGCGTCTGGAAACAGGTCCATGGCGCGAAGGACATTCCGGTGGTCGTCAACATGGGCCCGGTCGTCGAAGCCGACGTTCCGGCCAAGGTTGCCGGCTACGACACGGTGATCAATGACGCGACCTATTTCAGCGCACCGACGCTGGAGAAGTGCCGCGACCTGAAGCACATCGTCTTCCTCGGGACGGGCGCGGCGAGCTTCGTCGACGTCGCCGCGGCCGCCAAGCTCGGCATCAAGGTGTCGACCATCAGCGGCTATGGCGACACGACGGTAGCGGAGCATGCGATGGGGCTGGTGTTCGCCGCCGCCCGTCATATCGGCACGATGCACGCGCTGGTGCGCAGCGGTGGCTGGCGACCGATGCAAGGCATGGAGCTGCGCGGCAAGATGCTGGGCATCGTCGGTCTGGGCGGCATCGGCCGCGAGATGGCGCGCATCGCCGGCGGTATCGGATTGAACGTGCTGGCGTACAATCGCACTGCCGCGCCGGGCACAGTGCCGCTCGACGAGTTGTTGGCCAAGTCCGACATCGTGAGCCTGCACCTGGCGTTGAACGACGCAACGCGCGGGTTCCTGAACCGCGAACGGCTGAAGCAGACCAAACCGGGCGTCATCATCGTCAACACCGCG
The DNA here is from genome assembly GCA_903832005.1 of Enhydrobacter aerosaccus. Taxonomy (GTDB): domain Bacteria; phylum Pseudomonadota; class Alphaproteobacteria; order Reyranellales; family Reyranellaceae; genus Reyranella; species Reyranella aerosaccus_B. The sequence continues at coordinate 13,068 of CAIKZO010000157.1, forward strand.
CGCGCCGGGGTCGTCGACGAGCCGGCGCTCATCGAGCTCCTGCGCTCGGGCCATGTCGGTCACTACGCGACCGACGTCTTTGGCGCGGAGCCCACGCCTGCGGACGAGCCCCTGCTGAAGCTCGACAATGTCACGCTGACGGCGCACGCGGGCTACAACACACCCGAGGCGGCGATGACCATGTATCGCCGCGCCATCGACCTCGCTGCCGGCACCGGTTGAGCGGCAGGCCGAGGATGCTGCGCGCGCTCCTCGCTCTTCTGTTGCTCGTGGCGGCGCCGGCACTGGCTGACGATCCGGATGTCTTCACGGGCACGCAGGGCGATGCGAACTACCGGATCAAGAAGCCCGCCGACTGGAATGGTGGCCTCATCCTGTTCGCCCATGGCTACGAAGGCGAAGGCGAGGGACGCGGTTCGCTGGCGGATATTCGCTTCGCCAGCCACCTCGACCAGGGCAAGTACGCCTGGGCGGCTTCCGGCTTCCGCTCGAAGGGGTACCGCCCGGATTGGTTTCTGGCCGACACGGTCGCGCTGCGCGACCTGTTCATCCAGAAGTTCGGCCGGCCGCGCTGGACGATCCTCTACGGCGATTCGATGGGCGGGCACGTCGTGGTGGCCGGCCTCGAGCAATATCCGGAGCTGTTCCAGGGCGGCATGACCGAGTGCGGCGTGGTCGATGGTGTGGGGCTGGCCGACTGGCGCTACGCCTACACGGCCGCCGCGGAATATTTCTCCGGCCTGAAGTTGCTCGATGCGGGGCCGGAGGATTTCGAGAAGCTCATCCACGGTCCTATGGTCGAGCGGCTGGGCACGCCCGGCCACTACACCGAGCCCGGCCGGCGTTTCGACAGCGTCGTGCGCCATCTCGCCGGCGGTGACTTGCCGCTCTGGGAAGAAGGGTTGGCCAAGCATTATTTCGAGAGCCTGCGCGCGCGCCAGCCCGGGCCCGACTATCCGCGCGAGATCGCGCGTCATGCCGACACGCGGCAGATCGTCTATGACATCGCGCCCGGCCTGGGCGTCGATGCCGCCACGCTTAACCGCAGTATTCGCCCGATCGTGCCCGAGCCGGGCGCGCGTTCTGCCGCGAACCCGGCCTTTGCACCGTTGACCGGACGCATCCGCGTGCCCCTGATCAGCCTGCACGACACCGCCGACGTGGATGTGCCGTTACGGCTGGAACAGAATTACCGTCGGCGCACGATGGCCGCCGGCACGTCGCGGCTTCTCGTCCAGCGGACCCAGCGTCGCGCCGAGCATTGCGGCGCGGACCAGGCGGTCCGTGAGGAAGCCTTCGACGATCTTGTGATTTGGCTGGAGCGAGGCACCGTGCCCCGGGGCGAGAACCTGTTGGGCGACGTCACCAAGCTCGGCTGGCGCTAAGTCCAAAGCCACAGTGTTGGCACAGGACTTGCGTCTTTCGCGGACATTGTCCGCATTCGCGCGGGAGGGCGAGGCGTGGCTACACAGACCAAACAACGGATGATGCATCTCGGGGCCTTCGTTCATGAAACCGGCCAGCATGTCGCTGCCTGGCGTCATCCCGAGGCGCACTATCATGCCGGCACGAGCTTCGCCGACATGGTGGAGACGGCGCAGCTGGCCGAGCAGGGCAAGTTCGACTTCCTGTTCCTGGCCGATACTGCGGCGGTCAACCTGCAGGGCAGTGCCGATGTTCGCGGCCGCATGGGCAAGGTGGTGAAGTTCGAGCCGATGACGATCCTGTCGGCGCTGGCGCCGCTCACCAAGCATCTGGGCTTCGTCGCGACTTCGACCACGACCTTCAATGAGCCTTATACGCTCGCACGCCAGTTCGCCTCGCTCGACCAGATCAGCGGCGGCCGCTCGGCGTGGAACCTCGTCACCTCAAACAACGAGCAGGATGCGCTGAACTACAGCCGCACTGAACACATGTCGCACGCCGATCGCTACGAGCGTGCGATCGAGTTCGCCGAGGTGGTGCTGGGCCTGTGGGACAGCTGGGACGAGGACGCCTTTATCCGCGACAAGGAGTCGGGCGTCTTCTACGACACGGAAAAGATGCATGTGCTGGACCACAAGGGAAAGCACTTCCAGGTACGCGGTCCGCTGAACGTCGCCTGCTCGCCGCAGGGAAGGCCGGTGTTGGTGCAGGCCGGTGCTTCGGGCACCGGCCGTGATGTCGCCGCACGTCTGGCCGAGATCGTCTTCACCGCAGCCACGACCTTCGAGCAGGCCAAGGAATTCTATACCGACGTGATGGCCCGCCTGCCGCGCTTCGGTCGCACGCAGGACGAAGTGAAGGTGATGCCGGGCTTCTATCCCGTGGTCGCCGCGACGCAGTCCGAGGCGCAGGAGAAATACGACTATCTCCAGTCGCTGATCCAGAAGCCGGTCGGCATCTCGATCCTCGAGCACACGATCGGCGTTCATCATCTCGACAAGCTGCCGCTCGACGGGCCGGTGCCGGAGATGCCCGACACCAACGGTCCGCTCAGCCGCCAGCGCCTGCTGCTCGAGCAAGCCAAGCGCGACAAGCTCACCTTCTGGGAACTGTGCCTGGCCAACGCCGGCCCGCGCGGCCACGCGCTCTCGATCGGCACGCCGACGCAGGTTGCCGACGAGATGGAGCATTGGTTCAAGGACGGTGCCTGCGACGGCTTCAACGTGATGCCGGCCTTCCAGCCGGGTTCGCTCAAGGACTTCGTCGACACGGTGATTCCCGAGCTGCAGCGCCGCGGCCTGTTCCGCACCGAATACGAAGGCACGACGTTGCGCGAGAATCTGGGGCTGCCCAAGCCCGTCAACCGCCACCACCCCAAGCCCATGGCAGGAGCCGCCGAATGACCAGCAAGCTCACCCGTCGTCAGGTCGGCGGCCTTGCCGCCGGTGCCCTCGTTGCCGGCGCGCTTCCGCCGTCCGCTCGGGCTGCCGACACGACGACATTGGTGAGCGGGTTCCAGCTGCCGCAGAATCTCGACCCGCATCAGGTCTACGACGTGCCGATGCAGGCGATGATGCTGAACACCTACGACAATCTCTATCGCTACCAGGATGATCCGCCCGTGATCGAACCGTGGCTGGCCGAGAGCCACACGGTGTCCGACGACGGCCTGACCTGGGAGTTCAAGCTGCGTCCGGGTATCAAGTTCCACGACGGCAGCGCGATGACGGCCGAGGATGTCGTCTACAGTTTCCAGCGCATGCTGGCGCTGGCGCTCGGACCGGCAGGCGCGTTCCTCAAGATCCTGAAGCCCGAAAACGTGACAGCGCCCGTGCCGCTCACGGTGCGCTTCAAGCTCGAGACGTCGTACGCGCCGTTCTTTGCCGCGATCCCGAGCGTCTGCATCGTCAATCCGAGGGTCGTTAAGGCCCATGAAAAGGATGGTGACTGGGGCAAGACCTATGTCGCCTCGAACGACGCGGGCTCCGGCCCGTACAAGATCGTCTCGGAAGGCTACCGGCCGCTCGAATATCTCGACATGGAGATTTTCGACGACCACTTCCTGGGCTGGAAGCACAATCCCAAGCCCGTGCGCAAGATCGCGGGCCGCCCGACCAAGGAGACGTCGACGCGCGTACTGGCATTGGTAAACGGCACGCTCGACTGGACCGACGGCAACCTGCCGGCCGACCAGGTCGACCAGATCAACGCCTCGAAGGTCGCCTACGTGCAGAAGGACGTCGTCATGAAGACGTTCGTCGTGCGCATGAACAACAAGAAGGCGCCGTTCGACAATATCAACGTCCGCAAGGCCTTCGCGCATGCCTTCAACTACGAGGGCTTCATCAAGGAGATCCTGGCGGGCTACGCCACGCGCGATCCCTATCCGCAGCCCGACACGCTGTGGGGCATTCCGAAGGACGTGAAGGGTTACGACTACGATCTCGCCAAGGCCAAGGAGTACCTGGCCAAGGCGGTCGCCGAGGGTGCGCAGATCAAGCGGCCGATCGAAATTCACGTGCAATCGGAGAACGAACAGAGCGTGCAGGGCGCGCAGTTGTTCCAGAGCGACCTGGCGCAGATCGGCCTCAACGTGAAGGTGGTCGGCAACATCTGGTCCAATCTCACCTCGTCGACGGCGAAGCCTGAGACGACTCCGGACATGTGGGTGCATTGGGTCTCGACCTATTTCGTCGATCCCGAGAACTGGGTCGGCCAGATGTACGACAGCCAGTTCCACGGCACGTGGAAGGCCTCGTCCTGGTACAAGAACGACGAGGTCGACAAGCTGCTGCGCAAAGCGCGCGGGCTGGTGAAGCAGGAAGAGCGCGCGCCGCTCTACGAGGCCGCGACCCGCCAGATCATGGCCGACTGCCCCGACGTCTGGATCTATAATTCCATGCAGCTCCAGGGCATCAACAAGAGGGTCAAGGGACGCCGCTTCTGCACCGTCGGCCAGGGCGCCGAGGTCCGCTGGGTCACGCTCGAGGGCTGATCCTATGGCGCGCTTCGTCCTGCGGCGTTGCGGGCTCGTGCTGCCGTCGCTGCTCGGCCTGCTGATCATCACCTTCCTGCTGATCCACGCCGTGCCGTCCGATCCGGCGGCCGCGATGGCGGGCGACGCCGCGACGCCCGAGCAGATCGCGCGGATTCGTGCGCAATACGGGCTCGACCAGCCGATGTGGCGGCAGTTCCTCGTCTATATCGCCAAGGTGGTGCAGCTCGATTTCGGCGAGAGCGCCTTCTCGCACCGGCCAGTGGCGCTCGATATCTTCCAGCGCCTGCCGGCGACGCTCGAACTCACTTTCTGCTCTTTGGTGCTGTCGATCGGCCTCGGCGTGCCGCTGGGTGTCGTCTCGGCGCTGAAGCACAACGCGTGGCCGGATTATCTGCTGCGCATCTTCTCGGTGATGGGCATCGCGGTCGCGGCCTTCTGGTTCGCGATCATGCTGCAGCTGCTGTTCGCCATGAACCTCGCCTGGCTGCCGCTGCGCGGCGACCTCTCCTCGACGATGACGCGGCCGCCGGCGATCACGCACTTCCTGGTGCTGGATGCCGTGCTCGCAGGACGGTGGGATGTCTTCGGCGACGCGCTGCGCCATCTCGTGCTGCCGTCGATCACCCTCGGGTTGGGCGGGCTCGCCACCATCGTGCGCTTCACCCGCGCGGGCGTGCTCGACACTCTGCAACAGGACTTCGTCTTCTATGAGCGCGCCATGGGCTATCGCCGGATGCGGTTGATCTGGGTCTTCATCCTGCGCAACTCGGTGACGGCGACGGTAACCCAGATCGGCCTGTTGTTCGGCGGCCTGATCGCGGGCGCTGTCGTGGTCGAGTCGATCTTCGATTGGCCGGGCATCGGCAGCTACACGGTGAACGCCATCCTGACCGGCGACAAGCAGGTGATGCTGGCCGTGACCCTGCTGGTGGGCGCGATCTATGCCGGCGTGAACATCCTCGTTGACGTGGTGCACGGCATGCTCGATCCGCGCCTGATGGACCGGGCATGAACCCGATCCTGCGCAAACTCTCGCGCGACCTGCCGGCGATGCTGGGCCTGTTCATCGTTGTCGTTGTGTTGCTGGTGGCGCTGTTTGGTCCCTGGCTCGCGCCCTACCCGGGCGATGCCTCGGCCTCGCACCTGCTGCAGCGCCTCAAGCCGCCCAGCGAGAAGTTCCCGTTCGGCACCGACAATCTCGGCCGCGATATTTTCAGCCGCGTGATCCTGGGCGCGCGCGGGGCGCTCGCGATCTCGCTTACTGTCGTGGGTGTCGCCATGCTGGTCGGTGTGCCGCTGGGGCTCGTCGCCGGTTATCGCGGCGGCTGGGTGTCGGAGACGATCATGCGGGTCACCGACGTGGTGCTCGCCATCCCGCAACTCGTGCTGGCGCTCGCCTTGGCGCAACTCATGAAGCCGTCGATCGAGAGCGCGATGCTGGCGCTATCGCTCACCTACTGGCCGTTCTTCACCCGCATCGTCTTTGCCGAGACGCGGCGGCTGTCGTCGTCGATGTTCGTCGACGCGTTGCGCGGCGTTGGCGCAGGTCCGTTCCGTATCGTGTTCCTGCATATCCTGCCGAATGCGTTGTCGCCGGTGATCGTGCGCGCCACGATCGGGCTCGGCTTCACCATTCTGGTCGCGGCCGTGTTGGGCTTTCTCGGCATGGGAGCCTCGCCGCCCACGCCGGACTGGGGCCTCGCCATCGCCGACAGCCGCCTCTACTTGCCGCGCGCTTGGTGGTACGCGACCTTCCCGGGGCTTGCGATCCTGATCACGGTGATGGGCTTCAATCTCCTGGGCGACGGTTTGCGAGATCTCGTCGATCCGCGCCTCAGGCGGTCGCGATGATCCCAGCCCTCGGCGTCAAAGGCCTGAAGGTCTCGATCCGCACCGACGACGGCGTGGCCCGGGTGCTCGACGATGTTGGCCTCACCCTGGAGCGCGGTCGCATCCTGGGCGTGGTGGGTGAGTCGGGCTGCGGCAAGTCCACGCTCATCCGTGCCATCATGGGCATCCTGCCGAAAGGTGCGTCGGTCGAGGGCGGCGAGATCTGGTTCGAGGGCGAGAACCTGCTGGCCTTCTCCGAGAAAGAGCTGAATACCAGCGTGCGTTCGAGCCGCATCGGCTTCATCCCGCAGGACCCGCTGCTGTCGCTCAATCCGGTGTTCAAGGTGGGCGCGCAGCTCCTTGAAGTGATGCGTTGGCACGCCGCCGGCACGCGGCGCGATCACATTGCGCGGCTGGTCATGCTGCTGAAGCGCCTGCAGGTCCCCGATCCGGAGAATGCGCTGGAGCGCTACCTGCACCAGTTCTCCGGCGGTCAGCGCCAGCGTCTGCTGATCGCGGCTGCTCTCTCCTGCGCGCCGGGGCTGGTGATCGCCGACGAGCCGACCACCGCGCTCGATGTTACGACGCAGCACCAGATCCTGGGCCTGTTGCGTGAACTGGTGGGCGAGTTCGGCCTGTCGCTGATGTTCGTCACCCACGATTTCGGCGTGGTCGCCGAACTCTGCGACGATCTTTGCGTCATCTATGCCGGTCAGACGGTGGAGCAGGGGACGGTGGAGAGCGTACTGCAGGCGCCATCGCATCCCTACACACGCGCGCTGCTGGCGTGCCATCCCGATCGTGCGACATCGTTCGTCGGCATTCCCGGCATGGTGCCGTCGCCTCTCGCGCGGCCGGCGGGTTGCCTGTTCGCAGCGCGCTGCGCGGATGTGCAGGTCGGATGCCTTGCGGCGCGGCCGCCGCAGGGCATTGCGCCGTCCGGTGCCGAAGTGCGCTGCGTGCAGTTCGCATGATCTTGTCGGCGCGCAACCTGTCGGTCTCCCTGGGCGGCCAGCGCGGCTTCCTGCGCAAGACGGTAGCGCCGGTACAGGCAGTCGACGACGTCAGCCTCGACCTGAAAGAGGGCGAGATCCTGTCGCTGGTGGGCGAGTCCGGTAGCGGCAAGACCACGCTCGGCCGTACCTTGTTGGGATTGCAGCGGGAGAAGGCGGGCGAGATCCGGCTCGACGGCAAGGTCGTGAGCGGTCTGGCGCCGGAAGCCGCCCGCGTCGCGCGGCGCGCGATCCAGTACGTGCACCAGGATGCCGGCGCGGCGCTCGATCCGTGGTGGAGCATCGGCCGCACCTTGGCCGAGGGGCTACTGATCCATGGCGTGCGCAATGCCGTCGAACGCAAGGAGCGGGTCGCCGCCATGCTGAAAGCAGTCGGCCTCGATCCCGACTCCGCGCGGCGCTATCCGCACGAGTTCTCCGGCGGCCAGCTGCGGCGCGTGGTGTTGGCGCGCATCCTTCTGCTGCGGCCGCGTATCCTGATCCTCGACGAGCCGACCTCCGGCCTCGACATGTCGGTGCAGGCAACGGTTCTCAATCTACTGCTTGAGTTGCGGGAACAATTCTCCCTCACTTATTTGTTCATTTCCCACGATCTGTCCGTGGTCGAGCGGCTTTCCGATCGGGTCGCGATCATGCTGCGTGGCAAGATCGTCGAGATGCGGCCGGCCAAGGAGCTGTTCGCGCAGCCCACGCACGAGTACACGCGCGTTCTGCTCGACGCTGCGCCGCGCCTCACCGGACGTCGTGTTGTTGCGTCCGTTGGCACGGGTGTTGCTGCAAATTAGGCACCAGTTACGAAGGGTGCTTACATGGAAATCGGCGTGTTCATTCCGATCGGCAACAACGGCTGGCTGATCTCGTCGACGTCCCCGCAGTACACGCCGAGTTTCGATCTCAACAAAGAGATCGTGCTCAGCGCCGAGAAGTACGGTTTCGACTTCGCGCTCTCCATGATCAAGCTGCGCGGCTTCGGCGGGCCGTCGCGCTACTGGGACGATAATCTCGAATCCTTCACGTTGATGGCGGGGCTTGCCTCGATCACGACGCGCATCGAGCTCATGGCCACGGTTGCGGTGCTGACGCTACCGCCAGCGCTGTGTGCACGTATGGCGATGACGATTGATTCGATCTCGCACGGCCGCTTCGGCGTGAACCTCGTCACCGGCTGGCAGAAGGCTGAGTACGACCAGATGGGCCTGTGGCCGGGCGACGACCACTACAAGGACCGCTACGAGCTGCTTACCGAATACGCCACCGTGATGCAGGAGCTGTGGGGCAAGGGCCAGTCGGACTTCAAGGGCAAGCACTACACGATGAACGACTGCCGCCTGGGGCCGTTGCCGTCGCGTCAGATTCCGCTGGTCTGCGCGGGCACCAGCGATGCCGGCATCGATTTCGCGTCGAAGTTCTGCGCCTATAATTTCTGCAGCGGCGGCGGCAAGATCAACGAGCCCAAGGATGCGGCCGACGCGGTGACACGCCTCGTGGCCTCGTCGAAGGCTGCGGGCACGAACACCAAGGCACTGGCTCTCACCATGATCATCGCCGATGAGACCGACGAGGCCGCGATGGCCAAGTGGGACCACTATGTCGCCGGGACCGATCATGAGGCCGTCGCCTGGAGCCGTGCCCAGGCCGGCAACGATCCGTATGCCGCCGCCAATTCGACGGCGGGCCGCTTGCGCAGCCGTGGCGCCATACCGTTCGGTGGCTCGCGCCTGATTGGCTCCTACGCCATGGTCGCACGCCTGCTCGACGAGATGTCCACCATCGAAGGCCTCGCGGGCGTGATGCTGACGTTCGACGACTTCGTGCAGGGCGTCGAGAACTTCGGACAGCGCATCCAGCCCTTGATGAAGAGCCGCCAGAACCTCGCCAAGGCGGCCTGACGCTTCTAGTGCGCGAGCTGGTGGGCCTCGGCCTGCAGCCACGACACGGTCGCCACGTCGCCGGGACCGACCGGGCTGCGGTAAAAGTCGCGATCTGACACCACAGCCACGGCTTCCAGCCCGGCATCGGTCGCCACCGCCACCCGTACGACCGGACCTTGGTACTCCACTGCCGTGACATGCCCCGCCAGACGCGGGTTGTCCCCCGTGCTGCCGAGCGAACAGCGATCGGCGCGCACGGCGATCATGCCGCTGTCCCACGGCAGGACGTTATGGCCGCCGATGAAGCGCGCAATGAAGGCGCTGGCCGGCTCTTCGAAAATCGCCCGCGGTGTGGCGGCCTGGCGGATATGGCCGTCTTCCATCACCACCATTAGGTCGGCGAGCGCCATCGCTTCCTCCTGGCTGTGGGTGACGTGGATGAAGCTGATGCCGAGTTCACGCTGCAGCCGCTTCAGCTCTTCCCGCATGCGCACGCGCAGGAACGGATCGAGCGCCGATAGCGGTTCGTCGAGCAGCAACACCTTCGGCCGGGTGATCAGTGAGCGCGCCAAGGCGACGCGCTGCTGCTGGCCACCCGACAGTTGCGACGGCAGCCGCTTGGCGAAGTCCGACATGTGCACGAGGTCGAGATATTCCTGCGCCTTGGCGTTGCGCTCCTTCTTGGGCACGCCGCGCACCCGGAGGCTGAACGCCACGTTGTCGAGGCAGCTGATGTGCGGAAACAGCGCGTAGCTCTGGAACATCATCGACGTACCGCGACGCACCGACGGTAGGTTGGAGACGTTGAGGTCCTGGATCAGGATGTCGCCGTCGCTGATCGCTTCGTGGCCCGCGATCATGCGCAAAGTCGAGGTCTTGCCGCAGCCCGACGGGCCCAGCAGGCAGCAATAACTGGCCGCCGGCACGCGGAGCGAAATCCCGTCGACGGCGACGGCGGTGCCGTACCGTTTGGTGACCTGGACCAGTTCGACGTCGTAGCGAGAAGCCATGGCTCAACCCTCTTTCGGCACGAGAAGCGCCCGGCGGCGTTGAAGCCGGAAGACGACGAACAGTGTGACGCCGATCAGCAGGAAGGAGCCGACGGTGGTCACCGTGCCGATCGCGAACAGGACCGGCGACGTGGCCGACGAGATCAGTGCGTAGATCTCGAGCGGCAACGTGTTCTTCGGGCCGATGGCCAGGGTGGTGCGGGCGTATTCGTCGTAGGAGAGGGTGAAAGCGCCCATCGCCAGGCCCAGGATGCCCGGCAGCAGGATCGGCAAGGTGACGAGGCGCAGCCTCTGCCAGGCGCTGGCGCCGAGATCGGTGGCGGCTTCTTCCCAGGAGCGGTTGAACCGGTTGACCACCGCGAACATGGCGAACAGCCCGAATGGCAAGGTCCAGGTGAGTTGCGCGCCCAAGGCGGAGCTGAACAGGCTCGTGTCCCAGCCGAGGAACTTGAAGCCCAGGGCGATGCCGAAGCCCACCAGCAGGCTGGGCATCACCAGGCTGGCGACGGCGAGATAAAACAGGATGCCCGATCCCGGGAAGTTGCGCCGGAAGCCCAGGCCGGCCGACACGGAGAAGACCACCGTCAGCACGCTGACCAGGGCGGCGAGCGATATCGATCGTTCGAACGACACGGGGATGTTCGCCATCTGGCCGGGCTTGACGATGTTCTCGAACCAGACCGTCGAGGTCCCGACCATGGGAAAGGTCACGCCGCCGTCCGGTCCCTGGAACGACAGCACGTAGATCACCAGCATCGGCCCGTAGAGAAACAGGATGAACAGGGTGAACAACGTGGCCAGCGCATAGAACGTCCAGGGGCGGGCGCCGTCGGCCGTGGTGCGGGGAGGTCCTGACATCATGGCTATTTGACCAGTTCCTTGCGGACGTCGACCACGCGCATCATGCAGGCCACCATGATCGCCACGAACAGCACCAGCACCATCGCGTTGGCGGAGGCGGGCGGATACTGCATCGCCTGGATTTCGGTCGACAGCATCGAGACGATGGAAGCGCTCTGGCCGCCGCTCATCTGTCGGACCACGAAGTAGTCGCCCATCACCTGGGTGAACACCAGGATCGAGCCCAGCGCGATGCCCGTCTTGGCCAGTGGAATGACGACCAGATACATGGTCTGCCAGCGGCTGGCGCCCGAGTCGCGCGCCGCCTCGAGCAGCGCCGGATCGATCTTGGCCCACGAATTGGCGATCGGCCCGATCATCAGCAACGTGAACAAGTGGACGTAGGTGATGATCACCGAGAAGTCGGAGAACAGCAGGAATTCGAGCGGCTTGTCGGTGAGGTGCAGCGCCATCAGCGCCTGGTTGAAGGCGCCATTGCGTCCCAGGAACGGGATCCAGGCGATCGTCCGGATGATGCCCGACGTCCAGAACGGGATCGCGCAGAGCAGGAACAGCACCGTCCGTACCATTGGCCGGCGTACGTGAAACACAAGGAAATAGGCGATGTTGAAGCCGAGGAAGAGCGTGATCGACCAGACGATCAGGCCGAACTTCAGGGAGCTGATGTAGACCCGCAAGGTCGAGGGCGTCGTCAGCAGGTCCTGGTAGTTGTCGAGCATGAAGGCCGGATAAATGCCGACCCGGTCGTAGTCGAAGAAGCTGACCACCAGGAACAGCACGGTGGGTAGCGCGAACAGCGCAATCAGGACTACCGCCAGCGGCCCGACCTGCAGCCACGACACCATGCGCGGCGAGAGCCGGAACGGCGCCTTCTCGCGCTGTTCCGCCTGGCCGCGGAACCCGATTGTCTGCAGCAGGGTCATTCCGCCGCGACCTGTAGCGACTGGCGGCAGTGCATCAGCGGCTGGATGCGGGTGCCGAACTGCTCCATCCCGATGACGAAATCGTCGAAGGTCAGCATCACGCCCTGCACGCCCGGGACTTGCGACAGTTCGTCGAGCATGCGTGCGATCGAGGCGTAGGATCCGACCAGCACGCCGCCCTGCGTCGGCAGCCCCAGGGTTCCTAAGGTCTTTCGCTTGTTCGGGCCAGCCAGTGGATCGCGCGACGGGTCGTCGCCCTGCTGCGCGTCGCGATAGGCCAGCGCTTCCACGTCGGCGCCGGCCTTGTAGTGCTCCCACTTCGCCATCGCGGCTTCATCGGTCTCGTCGGCGATCACCATGGTGAGCACGAGCGCGCTGCAATTCGTGCCGGCCTCCTTGGTGGCCGCCACGAGGCGCGCGACGCTGGGCGCCACCATCGTGGGCGTGTTCACGCCGCCGCTGGAGACGAAATTATAATCGGCGTATTTGGCCGCGTAGGCCGTGCCGGCGTCGCTTTGCGCGGCGCAGATGATGGGGATCTTGGCCGTGGGCGTCGGCAGGCAGCGGCAATCGTCCATCTGGAAGAAGTCGCCCTTGAAGTCGGACTGCCCGGTTGCCCAGAGTTCCTTCATGACGGTCACGTATTCGGCGCAATAGTCGTAGCGCCGCTTGTAGTGTTCGGCGCCGGGCCAGATGCCCATCTGCATGTATTCGCGCCGCTGCCAGCCGGAGATGATGTTCACCCCGAACCGGCCGTGCGAGATACTGTCGATCGTCGTCGCCATGCGCGCGGCGATCGGCGGCGGCATGGTGAGCACCGCGCAGGTCGCGAACAGCTGGATCCGCGTGGTGACGGAGGCGAGCCCCGCCATCAAGGTGAAGGACTCGAGATTGTAGTCCCAGAACTGCGAGGGACCGCCGAATCCATGCAGCTTGATCATCGACAGGGCAAAGTCGAAGCCGAACTTCTCCGCTTTCTCTACGATCGTCCGGTTGAGGTCGAAGCTGGGCTTGTACTGCGGAGACGTCGTCGATATCAGCCAGCCGTTGTTGCCGATCGGAATGAAGACGCCGAGCTGCATGGGATGATCCTCCGAAGGTGCTTACGGTACGCGGGTAATCAGGAGGTGATGAACTCGTTCCACCGGCGGATCAGGTAGCGGTCTTCGTCAAAGATTGAGTTCCAGACCGCAATGTTTCCCATGCGCTCGTCGAACGAACCGCCGTCGCGCGTATGGCCCGCCTTTTCGACCAGCTTGCCGAACGGATCCATGATGTCGGTCGCCGCCGGTTTGCCGCCGTACCAGTAGTCCCATTCGGCGTCGGTCAGGAACTTCTTGGTCATTGCCGGCTGGGCGGAATAATAGCCCTCGCGCGCGACGACCGAGCCGGGGAAGCCGGACATGTACCAGGTGAGGTATTCGTAGAAGCAGTCGAGCTCGAGGCCGCTCAGATGCTTCATCACGCCCAACGTGTAGCCCCAGCCGCGATAGCCTTCCTTCAGCGGCTGGAATGTGCAGGCGACGCCGCGGGTGCGCACCGCTGTCACTGCCGGCGACCACATCGACTGGATCACGACCTCGCCCGAGGCCATCAGATTCACCGACTGATCGAAACTCGTCCAGAAGGAGCGGAACTGACCACTCTTCTTGATCTCCATCATCGTGCTGATGGTCTTGTCGATCTCGGCCTTCGTCATATTACCTTTGTTGCCGTACTTGATCGTGCCGCTGGCTTCCATCGCCATGGCAACGTCGATCACACCGACGGACGGCTGGTCCTGCAGCGCCGCCTTGCCCTTGAATTCGGGACTGATCAGGTCGGCCCAACTGGTGATCGGCCGCTTGATCAGGTCGGGCCGGATGCCCAGCGTATCGGCATTGGTCACCGTCGGAACGACGGCCAGCCAGTCGGTCGCTGCCTGCGAGACCTTCTTGAACTCGGCGTCGGCGGCATAGATCACGGTGTAAGGCGCGAGACCCTGCTTCGACACTTCCCGCCCGTCGGGATACTTGCCCTGGGTCATCAGCGGATTGGTCTGGTCCCACATCTTGACCTTCTTGACCGGAATCGTCTGCAGGATGCCGCGGTTCACGAGATAGGGCATGTAGGTGAGGCTGATGTCGGCGCAGTCGATCACGCTCGATTGAGACATGATGCGATTGAGCAGGTCGGCGTTCTCGGTCGCCTGCATCTGCACTGTGAAGCCCAGGTCCTTCGTCGCCTGTGTGCCGATGATCGAGAGTGCCGTCACCGGTGGCCCGGCGTGGCGGAGCGTTACGTTCTTGATGTTCTGGGCCCAAATGTCAGGCGCGCGCCCGAAGGCGACGGTGGCTCCGGCGACGGCAGCGGCGCCTTTCATCAGGCCGCGACGGCCGATCTTCCTCTTGGAAGCAAAAGACATGATCGCCCTCCTGTGCGGCTCACGCCGCTGTTAACTCTCGTCCTCCTCTATTTCCGCCCATTCATCTGTATTTGTTTGACGACACTTGTGACTCGACGAAGCAAGAGCGGTGCCAGACATTTTCGCGGAGATTTACAAGCGGCAGTGTTTGATTTCACAACTCACGGTCGTCGAGATGTAAAATCGTTTTCACAGTTGTGACGCGCGGAAGAAGAACCTCGGCTATCATGAAGAGACAGGAGTCTCGCCCATGCCCCCGCACATACACGCCAAGCACACGATCCATAGCGACCACGGCCATCACGGCTGGAACAACGCCTTCCCGCCGAAGCTGACGATCGCACCGGGAGAGACGGTGCACTTCGAGACGCGCGATCCCTCGTGTGGTCAGCTCACACCGCGATCGACGACGGCCGATGTGCCGAAGCTCGACTTCTCGCTGGTCAATCCGGTGACCGGGCCGGTGTTCGTCGACGGCGCCCAACCGGGCGACGCGCTCAAGATCAAGGTGCTGTCATTCAAGCCGTCGGGCTGGGGCTGGACCGCCAACATCCCGGGCTTCGGTCTGCTGGCGGACCAGTTCACGGAGCCGAAGCTCCACATCTGGAAGTACGACGCCACAACATTGGCGCCGGCGATGTACGGGCCGGGCGGCAAGGTGCCGTTGCGGCCGTTCGCGGGAACCATGGGCGTGGCGCCGGCCGAGGCCGGACTGCACTCGATCGTCCCGCCGCGCAACGTGGGCGGCAACATGGACATCCGCGACCTTTGCGAGGGCACGGAACTTTACCTTCCGATCGAGGTTGCGGGCGCACTCTTTTCGGTCGGCGACACGCATGCCGCCCAGGGCGACGGCGAGGTCTGCGGCACCGCGATCGAGAGTCCGATGGACGTGGTGCTGCAGTTCGAACTGGTGAAGGGCGCCAACCTCAAGATGCCGCGCTACGTCACGCCCGGCCCGGTGACGACGCACCTCGACGGCAAGGGCTATGAGGTCACCACCGGCATTGGCCCCGACCTGATGACCGGCGCGCGGGCGGCGCTGTCCGGCATGATCGATCTCCTGTGCAAGCGCCACGGATACTCGGCCGTGGATGCCTACATGCTGTGCAGCGTCTGCGGCGACCTGCGCATCAGCTCGATCGTCGACATCCCGAACTGGGTCGTGTCGTTCTACTTCCCGCGCGTGGTGCTGGAGTAGTTCTTTGTTCTTTTGGGACCGCGGGCCTCCCGGCCCGCTCATGATTCTGAGCGGGC
>CAIKZO010000158.1 GCA_903832005.1 Enhydrobacter aerosaccus
GGAAAGTGTCATATTCTTACAATGGCATTGTAGAGGTCGTCGGTTCGATCCCGACTGGCTCCACCACCTAAAGCAAGGGCCCGGTCGGCAACGACCGGGCCCTTCGCTTTTAGCGGTACCTCTTTAATTTAACGCAGCGCCGCCGCGAGAACCTCGCGGTCGCGTACCGGTGCAGAGGCCCGCTCGAACCGCTGCTCCTCGGCGATACGGGTGGCGATCCGCGTGCTCTCGGCACGCATCGCGGCCATCTGCACTGCCGAGGCGGTGAGTTCGACGACGACCAGCGAGCCCGTCACCATCGCCATGCCGATCAAGAGCGCGTACCCGATATTCATTTTGCCGTACCTCCGCCTCATCAACGCCACAACTCGAGTCGGCGTTGCGCGCGTTGATGCGACAAGATGACGAAAGCTGACTAGAGGAGCGCCGAGGCCTCGATCAACGCGCCTTGCGCACGCAGCCGCTGACGCACGGTCGCCACGTCGACGCTGCCACGTTCGGCAACGCACGCCGCGGCAATGCCCGCGGCCTGGCCGGTCGCGAAGGCCGTGCCCATGACGCGCACACTGGCGCCGGCCTGTTGGTCGGCGTCGACCACGCGGCCAGCAGCAAAGAGATTCGGCGTGTTAACGCTGGTCAGGCAGCCGAGCGGGATCTCGTAGCAGCCCTTGTCGGGCGGATAGACGAAGCTGCTCTCGAAGGTCTTGCGGTCGTGCCATTCGACGCCCCAGGCGCCGAGCGCGATCGCATCGGCTTGGCGGCGGCCCTCGACGATCTCCTGCCAGGTCAGCCGATGGAGCGCCTCGATGTGGCGCGATTCGCGCGTGCCGAAGTCGGGACCGGTCGAGGCAAGATAGGCTTTCTCGCAGCCCGGCAGGCCGCGGATCGCTTCGAGATAGGCCCATGCCTGCGCGCGCCCGCGGCGTTCGGCGGCGCTCATGCTTTTGGTGTCGCGCGGGTCGTAGTCTTCCGACGCGACGTAGCAGACGAGGTCGCCGGACAGCGGCAGGCGGGTGACCACGCTGCGATCCTTGCTGAACGGCCCCTTGCCCGCCGCCCGCGCCGCCTGCACGGCCGCGGCCAACCGATCGGCAGTGATCGTCACTTCCTTGGGGATGCCGCCGAAGCGCGTGCCCAGGGTGCCGAGATTGACGGCGCCGTCATTTCCATAGCGCGTCGCCGCTCCGCCAAGGGCCGCAAGATCGCCCTCGCCGCTCGCATCGACGAAGGCCTTGGCCGCGATCCGGCGCGCGCCGCCATGGTCGCGATAGACGATGTCGGTGATGCGATCGTCACGCCGCGTGGCCTCCGTGACGAAGGCGTGCAGCAGCACCTCGACGCCGGCCTCATGACACAGAAGGTCGAGCACGCGCTTCACACCCTCGGGATCGAACACCACGAAGACGCCGCGATGGCGCTGCGGACCGGTGACGGCGCCGAACTGGCGCAGGCCCTGCAGCACCTCCTCTGCGATGCCCTTCACCGCCTGGCGCGGCGTCTCGCCCAAAGTGTAGAGGCCGCAATAGGTGATCACACCGCGCATCGTCGAAGCGCCGCCGAGGCAACCCGCGCGCTCGATCAGGACCGCGCGCGCGCCGCTTCGAGCAGCCGCGATCGCGGCGGCAACGCCGGCGCTGCCGCCACCGACCACGGCGACGTCGTATGTCTCTACTTCCAACCTAGTTCACGCGGATGTTCTGCTTCTCGACGATCGCGGCCAGCATCGCGGTCTCGGTCTCGAGCCTCTTGGCAAAGGCAGCCGCCGGCAGCGCCGCTACGTCCCAGCCTTGAGTGGCGAGCTGCTTGGTGACCTCGGGCGTGCGCACAATGTCGATCACCATCTTCTCGAGCTTCTGCACGATCGGCTGCGGCACGGTCGAGGCGACGGCCACGCCCGTCCAGACCTCGATGTCGAGATCCTTGAAGCCGAGCTCGGCCAGCGACGGCACGCCGGGCGCCAGCTCGCTGCGGTGGCTCGAGGCGACGGCGAGGCCGATGATCGTGCCCGCCCGGATTTGCTGCATGGCCAGGCCCGCCGGGACCAGCGCGACGTCGATCTCGTTGCTCGCTAGCGCCTGCAAGACCTGCGGGTTGCCCGGATAGGGCACGTGCGTGGGCGTCGTGCCCATGCGGGCGCTGAGCAACTCCATGCCGAGATGGCCCATCGAGCCGATACCGACCGAACCGTAGTTCAGCTTCGCCCCGGCGGCGCGCAGGGCCTCGACCCGGGCCGTGCTCTTCCACTTCGGCCCCAGCGCCACGATCAGCGGTCCGGTACCGACGAGGCAGACCGGCGCCAGGTCCTTGCGCGGGTCGAAGGCGAGTGCGGGGTTCATCAGCTTGGCGATGGTGAGGTTGACGTTGATCATCACGCCCAGTGTGTGATCGTCGCGCGCCTTGGCCACGATGTCGGCCGCGATATTGCCGCTGGCGCCGGGCTTGTTATCGACCACCACGGGCTGGCCCACGAGCTTCGACAGCGGCTCGGCGATGGTGCGGGCGACCAGGTCGGGCGTCGAGCCCGCCGAGAAACCCACGACGATGCGCAGCGGCTTGGAGGGCCACGCAGCCTGGGCGAATGAGGGACGGGCCGCGACGAGGGCGGCGGCGGCGGAGCTCAGGAAAAGGCGTCTGTCGATCATGGGGCCTTCTATAACGATAGGGTGCGCTGGACTAAAGGCCTCGCCCACCCTATCTCAGGGGCCAATTTTAGGGGTTTCCCATGGCTCAAGCGCAAGTGCCCGTGACCGTGCTGACCGGCTATCTCGGCGCCGGAAAGACCACGTTGCTCAACCGGATTCTGAGCGAGCAGCACGGCAAGAAGTACGCCGTGATCGTGAACGAGTTCGGCGAGCTCGGCGTCGACAACGACCTCGTGGTCAATGCCGACGAGGAAGTGTTCGAGATGAACAACGGCTGCATCTGCTGCACCGTGCGCGGCGACCTGATCCGCATCATCGAAGGGCTGATGAAGCGCAAGGAGAAGTTCGACGGCATCCTGGTCGAGACCACGGGCCTCGCCGATCCCGGCCCGGTGGCGCAGACCTTCTTCACCGACGACGATGTGAAGGCCGCGACGCGCCTCGACGCGATCGTGACCGTGGTCGATGCCAAGCATTTCCTCGGCCAGCTCGAACAGGGCAGCGAAGCGCTGCAGCAGATTGCCTTCGCCGACGTGATCGTGCTCAACAAGCTCGACCTGGTGGACGCCACCGACCTCGCGAAGGTCGAGGCCAAGATCAAGGCGATCAATCCCTACGCTCGCGTCCACAAGACCGAGAAGAGCAAGGTCGAGCTCGATGCCATCCTCGACAAGGGCGCGTTCGACCTGAACCGCATCCTCGTGTTCGAACCGGACTTCCTCGAGCACGGCCACGACCACAATCACGAGGAAGAGGTGAAGAGCCTCTCGATCACCTCCGATCGCGCGGTCGATCCCGACAAGTTCCAGAAATGGATGGGCGCGCTCCTGCAGATCAAGGGCGGCGACATCTTCCGCAGCAAGGGCATCCTGGCGATCGACGGCGCCCCCAAGCGCTACGTCTATCAGGGTGTGCACATGATGATGGACGCCGGCTGGGGCACGCCGTGGAAGAAGGACGAGAAGCGCGCCAGCAAGCTCGTCTTCATCGGTCGCGACCTCGACGGCGACAACCTGAAGCGCGGCTTCGAAGACTGCTTGAAGTAGCCATCACGTGAAACTCGATCTCGGCAACCCGGCGTGGGTG
The DNA here is from genome assembly GCA_903832005.1 of Enhydrobacter aerosaccus. Classification (GTDB taxonomy): domain Bacteria; phylum Pseudomonadota; class Alphaproteobacteria; order Reyranellales; family Reyranellaceae; genus Reyranella; species Reyranella aerosaccus_B. The sequence continues at coordinate 3,729 of CAIKZO010000158.1, forward strand.
ACCACGCTTCCCGCGACGCGCGCGGTCGCTTCCGATGCGCCCGTCGCCGCCTGCGCCTTCAGCAGCAACGGCGCGACGGTGGGCTTTGGCCTGGGCGACGGCCAGGTGCGCCTGCTATCGGCCGACGTGAAACAGCCGGCCTCGGCGGTCGCCGAGCCCGTCCATAAGGGCGCAGTCCTGTCGCTGATCGGCGATCCGGCGGGCGACGGCTTCGTCTCGAGTGGCGACGACGGCCGCCTGCTGCGGCTGGCGCTCGACGGAAGCGCGACCGAGATCGCCAATCAGAAGGGCAAGTGGATCGACAAGCTCGCCGCCCATCGCGCAACCGGCGCGGTCGCGGCCTCCGTCGGCAAGATGGCGCTGGTGGTCGACAAGGCCGGCGAGATCAAGGAATTCGGCCCGCACCCGAGCACAGTGGCCGGCCTCGACTTCAGCAAGGACGGTGGCCGCATCGCCGCCGCGCACTATGGCGGCGTCACGGTCTGGAGCATCGGCGCGGTCACCTTGCCGCCCAAGCCTCTGCGCTGGACGGGCAGCCATGTCGCGCTGAAGTGGAGCACCGACGGCAAGTTCATCGCCACCGGCACGCAGGAAAACGACATCCACGTCTGGCGGGTCGCGCAGTCGACCGACATGCGCATGCAGGGCTATCCCGCCAAGGTGAAGTCGCTCAGCTGGTCGGCCGACGCGCGCTGGCTCTACACCTCGTCGCAGCCGGTGTTCACCGCCTGGCCGTTCGCCGGTAAGGGCCCAGAGGGCAAGCCGCCGCTGCAGTTCGGCGAGGAAGGCGCGGGCCTGATCACCGTCGTGGCCGCGCATCCGACAGCAGAGTATGTGGCCGGCGGCTACGATTCGGGCGAACTGCAGGTGGGCGACATCAAGACCAGGCGCTCGGCCGTGCTGAAGATGTCCGACGACTCTTCGATCACCTGCCTCGCCTGGTCGCCCGAAGGCACCCACCTCGCCGCCGGCACCGACGACGGCAAGATGCTGCTGATCGACCTACGGCGCTAGGGCGCCGCCCACTTCGGATCATCGGCCGTCGCGGGCTTGGTCTTGCGGATATGGCCGTCGAGCTCGATGTGCAGTTCCGTGAAACGACCGTCGCGACGACCCAGCACTTCGAAATGCTTGGGCTTGCGACGCGGCTGGCCGATCGGCTTGTAGCCCGCCGCCTTTGCCGCCTTCAGCACGATCGCGGGATCGGCCGGCGCGTGATGGTGATGATCGTCGTGATGCGGCTTCTTCTTGTGCTCGATCCGCACGGTCTTTCGGCCGCGCGTCAGTTTCGAGACCTTCAGTTCCGACGGCTTCTGCTCGCCTTCGAGCGTGACGGTGTCGCCGACCTTCAGTGCGATCTGTTCACCGCCCTTGGGCGTGATGTCGGCCAGGATCGCGCCTTTCGTCGTCTGGACGACGAAGCGATGCGCGAAGAGATGAAGGATCTTGCCTGAAACGCTGGCCTGGTGGTCGGGCATGGTGAACTCCTTGGAACGACTGAAGAGGACGAAGAGAACGACCGGAACGACGACGCCGTTCCGGTCGGGGAAACGTGAGGGCGCTACCGCGGCGGCGGCGGCGGGCGGCGGCCCGGGCCGCGATCAGGACCGCGATCGGCCTCGCGGTCGGCGCGCGGCGGGGGCGCCGGCGGTCCGAACGCCTGGTTTCGGCCATCGGCGTGCGAGAGCACTTGCGCCGCGACGAAGCCGCGGTCGAAGCGGCCTTGCACGGAGACCTGCTCGCCCTTGGTCACGGCGTTGCCGTCCTCACCCTGCGGGCCGAGCTCGACCAGCATGCGGCCGGTGTCGTCCTGCAGGATGAACTTGTTGCCATAGACCTCGGCAACGCTGCCCTTCACCGCCACCACATCGGCGGCCTGCAGCTTGCCGATCGCGACGGGCGTCAGAAGCATGACGGCCTGCGGCTGGCCGGGCGCCGGGGGCGCGGGTGGAGTCTGGGCGCCGGCGATGCCGCCGATCCCGGCAGCGATCAGCACGCCTGCCATTGCTGCGGAAACCATCGGATTGATCTTCATTGTAGCCTCCTGTGAGTGTTGCGATGCCGCCAACATAGGGATCGCGTCCAAATCCACGCTGAACCGAACAGTTCAGGCTGCGTTAAGCTTCCGCCCGCTACTCCTGCTGGCACGCGGCACCTCCGAAGTTCGGGAAAGCCCATGAAAATCCTCCTGGTCGAAGACGACCGCCTGCTGGCCCGGCAGATCGCCCAGGCCCTCCACGACGAGAAGTTCGTCGTCGACATCGCCGTCGATGGCGTGGACGGGCAGCACATGGGCGAAACCGAAGCCTACGACGCCGCCGTGCTCGACCTCGGCCTTCCGAAGGTGCCGGGCGCCGCCGTCCTGCGGGCGTGGCGCAAAGCCGGCCGACAGTTGCCCGTACTGATCCTGACCGCGCGCGACGGCTGGTCCGACAAGGTCGACGGCTTCAAGGCCGGCGCCGACGATTATCTGACCAAACCGTTCCGGATCGAGGAGCTGATCATGCGGCTGCGCGCGCTGGTGCGGCGCTCGGCCGGACATGCGACGCCCAAGATCGTCTGCGGCGCCATCGGCTTCGATGCGCAGACCGGCGTGTTCGAGCGCGATGGTCTGCCACTCAAGCTGACGGCGCTGGAATGGCGCGTGCTCGAATGCCTGATCCTGCGCAAGGAAGTGGTAATCGAGCGCGGCGATCTCACCGAAAAAGTCTACGAGGGCGACGTCGGCACCGATTCCAACTCGCTTGAGGTGATCGTCGCGCGCCTGCGACGCAAGATCGGACGCGATGCGATCGAAACAGTGCGCGGCCGCGGCTATCGCCTCACCGCGGCGCAGACCGCATGAGATCCTCCGAAGCGTCGCTGGGAAGACGGCTGCTGCTCGCGGCATCGGTGTTCATCGCCGTGGCGCTGGTGATCGCCGCCGTCGTGATCGGTTTCGTCCTGCATCGCTTCGTGCAAGGCCAGATCGACCAGCGCCTCGACACGCAGATCACCTTTCTCGCCTCGATGCTGCGCGGCAACGACGCGGGCGAGCTGTCGCTGAGCGGCAGCGCCGACGGCCCACCGTTCGACCGGCCGGCGCGCGGCTGGTACTGGCAAGTCACCGGTCCGAAGAACGTGCTGCGCTCGCGCACTCTGGGCGACAGCGCTCTCGATGTGTCGGCGCTGTCCTTGCTACCACCTCCGCCGCCGCCCCCGGATCGCGTCGGGCCACCACCGCCACCGCCGCCGCGCCCCGCCGATGGGCCCGGACCGAACGACCAGGCGCTGCACTATCGCCTCCAGCATTTCGCCGTCGACGGCGTGCCGGTCGAGATCGTCGCTGCCGCGCCGCGCGCCGCGGTAATGGGTCCGCTGCGCGAGGCGATGACGACGCTCGGCCTGTCGCTGTTGGTGCTGGGCGTCGCGCTCGTGCTGGCGATCGTCTTTCAGGTCCGTCTCGGCTTGCGCCCGCTCGACCGGCTGCGCCGCGCGGTGGCCGACGTGCGTGCAGGACGACTTGAGCGCCTGCCCGAGGACCAGCCAAACGAGATTCGTCCGCTGGTCTTCGAGCTCAATGCGCTGTTGAAACAGAACGCCGCCAACCTCGAGCGCGCCCGCGCGCACGTCGCCAACCTCGCCCACGGGCTGAAGACGCCGCTCGCGACCTTGAGCGTCGCGCTGTCCGCCCAAGGCAGCGGCAATCGCGACCTCGCCGATCTGGTCGAGGTCATGGAGCGCCGTATCCGTCATCATCTCGGCCGGGCGCGCGCGGCCGCGCTGGGCGGTCCGGTGCGCGCGCGGACGCCGATCGGACCTGCACTCGAAGCCCTCGGCGCGGTGCTCGACAAGATCTATGCCGAGCGCACGATCGTCTTAACTCTCGACGTGCCCGGCGATCTCACCGTTGCCTGCGAGCCGCAGGACTTCGACGAGATTGCGGGCAACCTGCTCGACAATGCATTCAAGTGGGCACGGCACGCCGTCACGGTCGCAGCGACCGCCGAGGATCGGTCGATCGTCCTTACCATCGACGACGATGGGCCGGGCTTGCCGGCGGAGCAGATCCCGCAGGTATTGCAGCCCGGACAACGGCTCGACGAAAGCGCGCCGGGCTTCGGCTTCGGCCTCTCGATCACGCGCGAGCTTGCCGAGCTATATGGCGGTAGCCTCGTCTTTGCGCGCGCCTCGCTGGGCGGCTTGCGCGTCGTCCTCACGCTGCCGGGCGCACCGTGAACAAGACCACGCAACGCGCGCTCGAGTCGCTCAACTTCTTCATGGCCGACATGCAGGCCGGCATCGGGCCGTTCCTCGGCGTGTTCTTGCTCGCGCATGGCTGGCAGAGCGGGTTGATTGGTACCGTGATGACGATCGGCGGCGTCGCCGGCATGGTGATGACTGCCCCGGCCGGCGCGCTGGTCGACGCCACGACCCGCAAGCGCGCGTACGTCATCATCCCCGGCATCTGCGTCGTGCTCGCCTCGGCGATCGTGCTGATCTCCCAGGAATTCTGGCTGGTGGCACTCTCGCAGGTGGCTACCGCGATCGCGGGTGCCGCGATCGGTCCCGCCGTCGCGGGCATCACCCTGGGCCTCGTCCGCCAGTCCGGCTTCAATCTCCAGAACGGCCGCAACCAGGCCTTCAATCACGCCGGCAATGTCGTGGGCGCGGGATTGTCAGGCCTGCTCGGTTGGCTGTTTGGCTTCACGGCGGTCTTCCTGCTGGCGGCGGCATTCGGTGTGCTCTCGATCGTTTCGGTGATGATGATCCCGCGCGACAAGATCGACGACCGCGCCGCGCGCGGCCTCGAGGAAGACGCCGATCGCGACGGCAAGGCGAGCGGCTTGCGCGTGCTGCTCGACTGCAAGCCGTTGCTCATCCTGGCGGGGGCGCTCGCCCTCTTCCATCTCGGCAACGGCGCGATGCTGCCGCTCTACGGCATCGCCGTCGTGGCCGCCAAACAGACCGAGCCGGCAAGTTTCGTCGCCATCACCATCGTGGTGGCCCAGACCGTGATGATCGGCGCCTCGATCGTGGCCATGCGCATGGCGGAGAAGTCTGGCTACTGGATGGTCCTGCTGATCTCTTTCGTGGCGCTGCCGATCCGCGGCCTGATCGCCGCGGGCTACATCAGCGAATGGGGCGTCTATCCCGTGCAGATGCTCGACGGCATTGGCGCCGGCCTGCAGAGCGTGGCGGTGCCCGGCCTGGTCGCGCGCATCCTGAGCGGCACCGGCCGCGTCAACGTGGGCCAGGGCGCCGTGATGACCGTGCAGGGCCTGGGCGCCTCTTTCAGTCCGGCGCTGGGCGGCTGGATCGCGCAATCTTTAGGCTATGGACCGATGTTCCTGCTGCTCGGCAGCTTCGCCTTCGGCTCGATCGGACTGTGGCTGTTCTATGCGGGCCTGTTACGACCGGCTTGCGCGCGGCCGCCGGATCGCGTTGTCTCGCCTCCCCTACCGGCATGATGGTCTTCGATGTCGCCTGAGATACTGACCTGGATCATCGCCGCCATCGCCACGGCGGCGGTGATCCTTCGACCTTTCAGCTGGCCGGAAGCGATCTGGGCGATCTCAGGCGCCGTGTTGCTGGTCGCGTTACGCCTGCTGTCGCCGCGGGATGCGTTCATCGGCGTCGCCAAGGGACTCGACGTCTATCTCTTTCTGATCGGCATGATGCTGCTGTCGGAGGTGGCGCGCGAGGAAGGGCTGTTCGACTGGCTCGCTGCCCATGCCGCGCGCCGTGCCGCCGGTTCGGCCAGCCGGCTGTTCCTGCTGATCTATGGCGTCGGCACGATCGTCACGATCTTCCTGTCGAACGATGCCACCGCCGTCGTGCTGACACCCGCGGTCGCCGCGGCCATGCGGACCGCAAAAGTCGAAAAGCCACTGCCGTACCTGCTGATTTGCGCCTTCATCGCCAACGCCGCCTCGTTCGTGCTGCCGATCTCCAATCCGGCGAACCTGGTGATCTACGGCAACGACATGCCGCCGCTGCTGGCATGGCTGCCGCGCTACGGCCTTGCGTCGATCGTGTCGATCGTCGTGACTTTTTTCGTGCTGCGTTGGACACAACGACGGGAGCTCGACCAGCCGGTCGCGACCGACGTGGCGGTACCGGTCCTGTCACGAAGTGGAAAGACTGCCGCGGCCGGCATCGCCGCCACGGCGATCGTTCTTTTGGGCTGCTCGGCGTTCGACACCCAGCTCGGACTGCCGACGGCATTCGCGGGCGCTGCCACTGCGCTCGTCGTGCTGGCGCTCGAGCGCAAGATGCCGTGGAAGACCCTGCGCGGCATTTCATGGGGCGTGCTGCCGCTCGTCGCCGGCCTGTTCGTGCTGGTCGAGGCGCTCGACCGCACGGGAGTGATCGGGTCGGTCGGGACATTCCTCCAGCAGGAAGCACAGCGCTCGGTGAACGGCGCCGCCTGGGGCGCCGGCATTGCCATCGCCTTCGCCGCTAACCTGATGAACAACCTGCCGGCGGGATTGATCGCGGCGAATGCCGTGCGGGCCGCGCACGCTTCGGACCAGATCACGCGCGCGATCCTGATCGGCGTCGATCTCGGGCCCAATCTGTCGATCACCGGCTCGCTCGCGACAATCCTGTGGCTGACCGCGCTGCGCCGCGAAGGCCATCGCATCGGTGCCTGGGCCTTCCTGAAACTCGGGGTCCTCGTCATGCCGCCGGCCCTGATCCTGTCCCTGGCGGCCACCCTGCTGCATTGAAATTTTATTGCGCGGAGGGGGTGGCGGAATCCGGTACAAAATCGCCTAAAAACCTTATGCCATCGACATCGGAGGTGTCCCAGGATTTTGGTACATTTCCCGTCTAAAGGCGCGGCACCAGCAGGCGGTTCGAGACGAAGCAGAGGATGCCAGCCACGCCCATGGCGACCGACATCGGGCCGATCGTGCCGTCGTAGGTCTGGCCGACGGCCGCGCCGAACAGCGACCCGATGCCGAACTGCATCACGCCCATCAGCGACGACGCCGTGCCCGCCATGTGCGGGTAGCGCTGCAGCGCCAGCGCCATCGAGTTCGAGGCGATCAGGCCGATGGTCGCGATCTGCGGCGCGAAGCAGGCCACGATCGGCCACATGCCGATGGTGCCGTAGCGCGCCTCGATCTGGCCGAGGATCAGGGCGCAGACACCGCAGACGCCCGGCACCACGGTGGCCCAGCGCAGGATTCTGCTCGAGCCGAACACGCGCACGAAGCGGGCGTTGAACAGGCTGCCGATGGTCATGAACACGACCATGCCGCCGAAGATCAGGCCGAAGCTGCGCGGCGGGATGCCGTACTTCTCGATGAACACGAAGGGCGAGCCCGAGAGAAACGAGAGCAGTGCCGAGAACATGAACGAGGTCGTGAAGGCGTAGCCCATGAACGCCTTATGGTGCACTAGTTCGCCGAAGCGCTTCAGGACCTGCGACAACACCAGCGGCTGGCGATATTCCGGCCGCAAGGTCTCGGGCAGGCGGAAGTAGGCCAGCAGCAGCGCCACGAAGCCGATGCCGGACAGGGTCCAGAAGATCGCGCGCCAGCCCACGTACCACAGGATCTGGCCGCCGAGCAGCGGCGCCAGCATCGGCGCGATCGAGCTGCAGGCCATCATCAGCGACATGGCGCGCGCGGCCTGCTCGCGCTCGGCCAGGTCGCGCACCATGGTGCGGGCGAGGACGACGCTGCCGCACGCGGCCAGGCCCTGGAAGAGCCGCAGCACGACGAGGTGCATGGCCTCGTCGGCGAAGGCGCAGCCGATGCTGACCACCACATAGACGGAGAGGCCGCCCAGGATCACCGGGCGACGGCCGAAGCGGTCGCCCGCCGGGCCATAGAAGATCTGCCCCAACCCGAAGGCGATCATGAAGGCCGACAGGGTGAGCTGGATGTCGCCCGCGGTGCCGTGCAGGTCGACCGCGATCACCGGCAACGCCGGCAGGTAGAGATCGATCGAGAGCGGCGTGAACGCCGAGAGCAACGCCAAAAGCGCCAGCAGCACGGGCGTCAGGGTCGGCCTTGCGGCGACCGGTGTCTCGGAGATCGGAGCGTTCATGTGGCGGGTGTCTACCATGCTATAACTACGCCAATGACGGCCCTCCCGGACATGACGGAAGTGCAAATCCAGCGGTACGCCCGGCACATCGTGCTGGCCGAGATCGGCGGCGTGGGCCAGGCGCGGCTGATCGCGGCCAAAGTGCTGGTGATCGGCGCCGGCGGGCTTGGTGCGCCCCTCCTGCAATATCTCGCTGCCGCGGGCATCGGCACCTTGGGCGTGATCGACGACGACACGGTCGATCTCTCGAACCTGCAGCGCCAGGTGATCCATCGCACGGCCGATATCGGCACCGGCAAAGCCGAGAGTGCCCGGCGCGCGCTGGGCGAGATCAATCCGGAAGTGACGGTCCACGCGCACGCAGAGCGGCTGACGGCGGCCAACGCGGAGAGGATCATCGCCGGTTACGACGTCGTGGCCGACGGCAGCGACAACTTCGCGACGCGCTATCTGGTGAACGACACCTGCTATCGCCTGCGGAAGATCCTGGTGGCCGCCGCGATCCTGCGCTTCGACGGCCAGCTCTCGACCTACAAGGCGTTCGAGGGCGCCGGCCACCCCTGCCTGCGCTGCATCTTCCCCGAGGCCCCTTCGGAGGAGGCAGTGCCGAGTTGCGCCCAGGCAGGCGTGCTGGGGGCGCTGGGGGGTACCCTGGGGTCGATGCAGGCCACCGAAGTGGTGAAGGAGATCCTGGGTGTCGGCCGCTCGCTCTCGGGACGGCTGCTGATGTACGACGCGCTGGCGGCCTCGTTCGACGAGATGGCGATCGCCAAGCGCGCGAACTGCCCGACCTGCGGAGGTGTGCATGAGTGAAGGTGGCCTCTCGATCATCGTACGCTCGGGCAAATACGAGGACGCGCACTATGCGCTGGCGATGGCGAGTGCGGCCGTCGCGGTCAACAAGCCCGCCGTGCTGTTCTTCACCATGGCCGGCATCCGCGCCCTGATGGGCCCGCCGCCGCCGCTCGACGACTGGGAGCGCGACGCGATCAACCGGCAGCGCGGCATCGGCGATTTCGAGACCCTGCTGCAGGCCTGCGTCGAGCTTGGCGTGCGCTTCATCGTGTGCGAGATGGGATTGCGCTCGCTCGCCATCGACCGTACGAAGCTGCGCGCCGACGTGCCTTTCACGGTCGCCGGCATCGTGACCTTGCTGGAAGAAACCAAGACCGGCATGCATCTTTTGGAGATCTCATGACATCCGCTGCCTTCGACGTGCTGGGAATCGGCAATGCCATCGTGGACGTGATCACCCGGGCCGACGACCGCTTCCTTTCCAAGCACGACCTCACCAAGGGCAGCATGATGCTGATCGACGAGGCGCGTGCCGATGCGCTCTATGCGGCGATGGGACCGGGCACCGAAGTCTCGGGTGGCTCCTGCGGCAACACGATGGCCGGCATCGCGTCGTTCGGCGGCAGGGGCGCCTATATCGGCAAGGTGCGCAACGACCAGCTGGGCGGCGTGTTCGGTCACGACATCAAGGCGATCGGCGTGTCCTTCGCGACGCCGCCCGCGACCAGCGGCCCCGCGACCGCGCGCTGCCTGATCAGCGTGACGCCCGATGCGCAGCGCACCATGAGCACCTATCTCGGCGCCTGCACCGGCCTCGGCCCCAACGACATCGACGCAGCACTAGTGGCGTCGGCACAGGTGACCTACGTCGAGGGCTATCTGTGGGATGCGCCCGACGCCAAGAAGGCCGTGCTGAAGGCTTTCGACGCGGCCCACGCCGCCGGCCGTAAGGTCTCGATCACGCTTTCCGACTCGTTCTGCGTCGGCCGCTATCGCGCTGAGTTCCGCGACCTGATCCGCAACCAGGTCGACATTCTGTTCGGCAACGAGAGCGAGATCACCTCGCTCTATGAGGTGAACTCCTTCGAGGAAGCGCTCGAGCTGGCGCGCAAGGAAGCCAAGATCGCGGCCCTCACCCTCAGCGAAAAGGGCTCGGTCGTGATCAAGGGCAGCGAGACCTATGCCGTCCCAGCCGCGCCCGTCGCCAAGGTGGTCGACACGACCGGCGCGGGCGATCTCTACGCCGCGGGCTTCCTCTACGGCTTCACGCACGGCAAGCCGCTCGCCGAATGCGCGCGACTGGGCGGCATCGCGGCGGCCGAGATCATCAGCCACGTCGGCGCCCGTCCCGAGAAGCCGCTCAAGGACCTCGTGTGAGCACACCGGCCCCGACCCGAAGCTTCGGCGAGACGGCTGCGCTCTACACGCACCCGCGCGTCATCCAGTTCCTGTTCCTGGGCTTCTCGGCCGGGCTGCCGTTCCTGCTGGTCTTCTCGACCTTGTCGTTCTGGCTGCGTGAGGCCGACGTCACCCTGACCACGATCGGCTTCGTGAGCTGGATCGGTGTCACCTACTCGACCAAGTTCGTCTGGTCGCCGGTCGTCGACCGCGCCGCCCTGCCGCTGCTGACACGGTGGCTCGGACGGCGGCGCTCGTGGATGCTGCTCGCTCAGTCCGGCATCGCGCTCGGCCTACTGGCGATGTCGCTCACCGACCCGCACAAGGACCTGTGGTGGCTGGTCGTCTTCGCCGTGGTCGTGGCGTTCTCCTCGGCCACGCAGGACATCGCGATGGACGCTTTCCGCATCGAGGCGACCAACGAGAGCCTGCAGGGTGCGACCGCCGCCACCTATCAGCTTGGCTATCGCATCGCCATCCTCGCAGCGGGTGCCGGCGCACTCTACATCGCCGAGTTCGGCTCGTGGCCGCTCGCCTATCGCGTGATGGCGGCGCTGGCGCTGGTCGGCATCGCCACGACGCTGCTGATCTCGGAGCCGGAGAAGCGCGTCGCCGCCGGCACGGTCGAGCGCGAGGGCAAGATCGCGGCCTTCGCCGAGCGCCATGCCGGCCTGTCGCCGTGGATGCGCGACGCGCTGGTCTGGATCTACGGCGCGATCGTCTGCCCGTTCGTCGACTTCTTCGTGCGCTACCGCTGGATGGCGGTGGTGATGCTGGCCTTCATCAGCCTGTTTCGCCTCAGCGACATCGCCATGGGTGTGATGGCCAACCCGTTCTACCACGACATGGGCTTCACCAAGGAGCAGGTGGCCAACATCAGCAAGATCTACGGCGTGGTGATGTCGATGGCGGGAGCAGTGCTGGGCGGCGTGCTGGTGTTCCGCGTGGGCGCGGCGCGCCTGCTGGCGCCGTCGGTATTCTTGCTCGCGGTGTCGAACCTCGCTTTCGCCTATCTCGCCTACGTGGGCCAGCCCGACACGCTGCTGCTGACGGCCGCGATCAGCGTCGACAATCTCGCGGGCGGCATCGCGGGCACGGTGTTCATCGCTTTCCTGTCGGGCCTCACCAACACGGCCTACACGGCCACACAGTACGCGCTGTTCACCTCGATCATGCTGCTGCCGGGCAAGATCATCGGTGGCTTCTCGGGCCTGATTGTCGACACCATCCAGGCCGCGCGCTACTCACGGCTCGAGTTCGGCGGCTACGAAATGTTCTTCGTCATCACCGCGCTGCTCGGCCTGCCGGCGTTCGTGCTGGCGCTCGTCGTGCGGCGGTACTTTGAAAAAGAAACCCCTCCATCCGCGAGGAGGGAGGGGCAGTAGAATAACGGCATCGGGGTGTCACCGAGCCGGGGAACCTGCCTGAACCGGAGCGGGGCGTGGGTTGAGAGCCGGCCGGAACAAGCAACTATGTGGTACGCCCGGCAGGCTACAAAACCATTACCGCTTATGTGGAAAACTCTGGAGCCCTACCCTTGGGCGTCCAGCGCGTAGCCGGCGGCCCGCACGGTACGGATCACGTCGGCATGGTCGGAGCCGTTGAGCGCAATGCGCAGCCGGCGGATGTGCACGTCGACAGTGCGTGCCTCGACATAAACGTCCTTGCCCCACACCGCGTCGAGCAGCTGCTCGCGCGAGAAGACGCGACCGGGATGCTCCATGAAGTGGCGCAGCAGGCGGAATTCGGTGGGACCGAGATGCACGGGCTTGCCGCCGCGGATCACGCGATGGGCGACGAGGTCCATGACGATATCGGCGTAGCTCAGCGCCTCGTCGGCCAGCGCCGGGCGGATGCGGCGCAGCACGGCGCGGATGCGCGCCACGAGCTCGGTCGGGGAGAAGGGCTTGGGGACGTAGTCGTCGGCGCCGGCGTCGAGGCCGCGCACGCGATCGCCCTCCTCGCCGCGCGCCGTCAGCATGATGATCGGCAGGTTGGCGGTCGAGGTCTGGCGGCGCACCTGGCGGCACACCTCGATGCCGGACATCAGGGGCAGCATCCAGTCGAGCAGGATGAGGTCGGGCGTGTCCTCCTGGACCGAGGCCAGTGCCTCCTCGCCGTCGTAGGCGACAGTGACGCGGAAGCCCGCCTGCTCGAGGTTGTAGCGCAGCAATTCGACCAGCGCGGTCTCGTCCTCGACGATCAAGACACGCGGCTTGACCGAGGAGGTCTGCGTTTCACGACGGGAGGGTGCGGTGGTCGTCATGCTCATCAGGTTGCCCCTGTGGTGTAGAGTGCTCCACTGCCCTTCGGCCGTGCCTCGGCGAAGGTCTTGCCGGTCTGACGGAAACTCACCAGCTCGGCGATGTTGGTGATGTGATCGCCAGCGCGCTCGATGTTCTTGGCCATGAACAGGAGATGCGTGCACGCGGTGATCGTGCGCGGATCCTCCATCATGTAGGTCAGCAGCTCGCGGAACAGGCCGGTGTAGACCTGGTCGATCTCCTCATCGCGCTGCCACACGTCGTGCGCCTTCTCGACATTGTCGTCGGCGAAGGCGTCGAGCACATCCTTGAGCGCGTTGCGCACCAGGCGGCCGAGGCGATCGATGCCGGCCACGGCCGACGGCGGCGGCGAGCCGCCGGTCAGGACGATGCCGCGCTTGGCGGTGTTCTTGGCGTAGTCGGCGATGCGCTCAAGGGCCGCCGCGATCTTGATCGAGGACAGCACGACGCGCAGGTCATTCGCCATCGGCTGACGCAGCGCCAGGAGCTGCACCGTCTGCTGCTGGACCTGGGCGTCGAGTTCGTCGACGCGAGCGTCGGTCGCGATCACCTGCTCGGCCAGCGCGGTGTCGCGCTCACGCACGGCGTCGAGCGCCTTGGCGAACTGGCTCTCGGTCAAGCCGCCCATCTCGTTGATGGTCGCGTTGAGCTTTTCCAGGTCCTCGTCGAAACGCTTCAGGATGTGGTCGCTCATGTCTTGTTCCTCTTAGCCGAAGCGGCCGGTGATGTAGGCCTGGGTGCGCTTGTCCTTGGGGGTCGTGAACAAGTTGGCCGTTGCGTCGAATTCGATCAGTTCGCCGAGATACATGAAGGCGGTGAAGTCGGAGACGCGCGCCGCCTGCTGCATGTTGTGGGTCACGATAACGATCGTGTAGTCCTTCTTCATCTCGTCGATCAGCTCCTCGATCTTCGCCGTCGAGATCGGATCGAGCGCCGAGCACGGCTCGTCGAACAGGATGACCTCGGGCTTCACCGCCACGGTGCGGGCGATGCAGAGGCGCTGCTGCTGGCCGCCGGAAAGGCTGAGGCCGCTGGCACCGAGCTTGTCCTTGACCTCGTCCCACAGCGCAGCGCGGCGCAGCGACTGCTCGACCCGAGCGTCCATCTCGGCGCGCGGCAGCTTCTCGTAGAGGCGGATGCCGAAGGCGACGTTCTCGTAGATCGACATCGGGAACGGCGTCGGCTTCTGGAACACCATGCCGATGCGCGCGCGCAACAGGTTGATGTCGACGCCCGGCGCCAGGAGATTGTCGCCGTCGAACATCACGTCGCCGGTGGCCCGCTGTCCCGGATAGAGGTCGTACATGCGATTGAGGATGCGCAGCAGGGTCGACTTGCCGCAGCCCGATGGGCCGATGAAGGCCGTGGTCTTGTTCGCATACAGCGACAGCGTGATGCCCTTCAGCGCCCGGCTCTCGCCGTAGAAGAACTCGAGATTGCGGATCGTCACCTTCTCGGGGAGGCCCTCGGTGCCGATGGCCGCATGCCGCACCATCGGGTTGGTCGCGGGAGCAGTCTGGGTCGCGGTATCCATGGATTACTTTCTCGCGGTCAGAGAGCGGGCGAGGATGCTGAGCACCAGCACCGTCACGGTGATGAGCAGGGCGCCGGTCCAGGCCAGCCGCTGCCACTCCTCGTAGGGCGACAGGGCGAACTGGAAGATGACCACCGGCAGGCTGGGCATCGGCGCGTTCATGTTGACGCTGAAGAACTGGTTGTTGAGCGCTGTGAAGAGCAACGGTGCGGTCTCGCCGCTCACCCGCGCGATGGCCAGCAGGACGCCGGTCACGATGCCCGCGCTCGCGGCACGATAGGCGATGCGCACGATCAGGTGGGCGCGCGGCAGGCCGATCGACGCCGCTGCCTCGCGCATCGTGTCGGGCACGAGGTTCAACATGTCCTCGGTGGTCCGCACCACGACGGGGATCACCAGGACGGCGAGCGACACCGCGCCGGCATAGCCCGAGAAGTGTCCCATCGGCGCCACCATGATCTGGTACACGAACAGGCCGACCACGATCGACGGGGCGCTCAGCAGGATGTCGTTGATGAAGCGCACGATCTGCGAGAGCCGGCCGTGACGGCCGTATTCGGCCATGTAGGTACCGGCCAGGATGCCAATCGGTGTGCCGATGACGACCGCAAGAATGGTCATCATGAGGCTACCCACGATGGCGTTCTGCAGTCCGCCATCCGAGCCCGGCGGCGGCGTGTCGTGGGTGAACACGTCGAGCGAGAGGCCGCCGATGCCGTTGTAGAGCAGGATTCCCAGGATCAGGACCAGCCAGCCGAGACCGAAGGCGGTCGCGGCATAAGCAAGCGTCTTGGCGACGACGTCGGCGCGGCGGCGACGGGCGTAAAGTGGATTGGAGGCGAAGGAGGCCATGGGTCTACTTTCCTCCCTGCTTTTGCAGGCGCAGCAGCATGTAGCGCGCGGCGGCCAGCACGAAGAAGGTGATGACGAAGAGGATCAGGCCGAGCGCGGTCAGCGACGAGGTGTAGAGATCGCTCACCGCTTCGGTGAATTCGTTGGCGATCGCCGCGGAGATCGTCGTGCCGGGCTGCAGGATCGAGGCCGAGATCTTGTGCGCATTGCCGATCACGAAGGTGACGGCCATCGTCTCGCCGAGCGCGCGGCCGAGGCCCAGCATCACGCCGCCGATCACGCCGACTCGCGTATAGGGCAGGATGACGTTGCGGAAGACTTCCCACTTGGTGCAGCCGAGGCCGTAGGCGGCCTCTTTCAGGACCGGCGGCACCGCGTCGAACACGTCGCGCGAGATGGCGGTGATAAACGGCAGGACCATGATCGCCAGGATCAGGCCCGCAGTCAGGATACCGATGCCGTAGGGAGGGCCTTCGAAGACCGACGACAGGCCGGGAACGTTACCGAACGTGTCGATCAGGAAGGGCTGGACATACTTCTGCAGGAAGGGCGCGAAGACGAACAGGCCCCAGATGCCGTAGATGATCGAAGGAATGCCGGCCAGCAACTCGATCGCGATGGCGATCGGGCGGCGCAGCATCTTCGGGCAGAGTTCGGTGAGGAAGAAGGCCACCATGATGCCGACGGGAACGGCGATCAGCATGGCGATGACCGAGGTGACGACGGTACCGTAGATCGGCGCCAGGGCGCCGAACTGCTCGGTCACCGGGTTCCAGACCTCGGTGTAGACGAAGGCGAAGCCGAATGTCTTCAAAGCCGGCAGGGAGCCGATGACCAGCGCCAGGATGACGCCGCTCAGGATGGCCAGCACGAGAAGCGCCGCTCCGCGCGTCAGGCCGAGAAAAATATTGTCCGTCAGGCGCAAGCGCTGCAACACCGCGGCGCGGGATGTGCTCTTGGTCGTTCCCAATGCTCTGTCGTTCAAGGCCACTTCAGACACCCTGCGCCCCCTCACTGATGGATCGTAGGGGAAAGACGCCGTTGGGCACCCTTCCCCCTGATCCGACGATTTAGTGCGTCATCGAATAGAGCGACTTGCCGTCCGCGCCCTTGATCTCGGCGGACCACATGCCCTCGATGTCGGTCACGACCTTCTCGGGCATCGGGATGTAGTCGAGGTCCTTGGCCTGGGCCTGACCCTTGGCATAGGCCCACGCGAAGAACTTGAGCGCTTCGCCCGTCAAAGCCGCATCGGCCGGCTTCTTGTAGAGCAGCACCCAGGTCGAGGCCGTGATCGGCCACGACGCATCGCCCGGCTGGTTGGCGAGGATCACGCCATAGCCCGGCTGCGACTTCCAGTCGGCGCCGGCGGCACCGGCCTGGAACGCTTCCGACGTCGGAGCGACGGTCTTGCCGTTCTTGTTCACCATCTTGGTGAAGGTGAGCTTGTTCTGCTTGGCGTAGGCGTACTCGACATAGCCGATCGAGCCCTTGGTCTGCGCCACATTGTTGGCGACGCCTTCGTTGCCCTTGGCGCCGATGCCGGCCGGCCACTGCACGGCGGCGTTGGTGCCGACCTTCGACTTCCAGTCGGGGCTGACGTCCGAGAGATAGTAGGTGAAGTTGAAGGTCGTGCCCGATCCGTCCGAACGATGGACCAGCGCGATGGCCTGCGACGGCAGCTTCACGCCGGGGTTGAGCTTGGCGAGCGCCGCGTCATCCCACTTCTTGATGTCGCCGAGGTAGATCTTGGCGAGCGTCGGACCGTCGATCACGAGGTCGCCCGGGGCAACGCCGTCGATGTTCACGACCGGCACGATGCCGCCCATGATGATCGGGAACTGGGCGAGGCCCGACTCGTCGAGCTCCTTGCCCGGCAGCGGCGCGTCGGTGGCGCCGAAGGTCACCGTCTTGGCCTTGATCTGCTTGATGCCACCACCCGAACCGATCGACTGGTAGTTGAGACCGATGCCGGTCTCCTTCTTGTAGGTGTCGGCCCACTTGGCGAGCACCGGATACACGAACGTGGAACCAGCGCCGGACAGATCGGCGGCGAACGCGCTCCACGACGTCGCGACTGCGACCGCCGTCAAAGCAGCAAGCTTAGTGAATTTCATCGAGAACCCTCCTCGTTCAACAAACGTGACAGCCAGTAGGGACGCTCGGATGCTCTTGTATTACGAATAAGTGACAGTTCGATGACAGCGGCGGAAGCCGCTGTGGGCATGCTAGGGTCAATTCATGAAGCATTTGAAATCGCTGGTTAATTCAGTCCTTGTGACGGCAGTCGCCGGGTGCGGCATGGCGACCGTCTTCCCGGCCCACGCCCAGACACCGGCCCAGCCCCAGGCTCAGCAGGCCCCGCCCGCGACTGCGGCACCCCAGCCCGCGGCCGCCCAGCAACAGCCGCAGACGGCGTGGCGCCTGGAGTGCGTGGGCGACGGCAAGATGCTCGAGTGCCAGGTCCTGCAGCAGCTGGTCAATCGCGACGACGGCAAGCAGGTCCTCCTGGTCTCGGTGCGCCTGCCGCCCAAGGCGCCGCCGGTCATGGTGCTGCAGCTGCCGCTCGGCCTCAACGTCGCGGAGCCTGTGCACGTCGCGGTCGACAAGGGCATGCCCCTTTTGCAGCCCGTGCAGACCTGCATCGCCACCGGCTGCTTCCTCACCCTGCCGCTCGACGACAAGTTCCTGCTCTCCATGCGTACCGGCACGGCGCTCAAGATCACGGTGCAGGACAGCGGCAAGCATCCGATCACGCTCGAGGTCGCGCTGCTGGGCTTCGGGATCGCGTTCGACAAGGCCAAGTAACGCCGACGGCCGGCGCGCCTAACGCTCCACGCGCGGTAGCGTGACGGTGAAGGTCGAGCCCTTGCCTTGGACACTCTGGATGTCGAGCCGGCCGCGATGCCGGCTGACCACGTGCTTCACGATGGCCAATCCAAGACCCGTGCCGCCCAGCGCGCGCGAGCGCGCATTGTCCACGCGATAGAAGCGCTCGGTGAGCCGCGGCAGGTGAGCGGCGGGAATGCCGTCGCCTTCGTCGCTGACGGCGACCGATAGATATTCATCGCCGAGCGGCTTGGCCGTCACACGCACCGTCGTGGCGGGCTTGGCGTACTTCAGCGCATTGTCGATCAGGTTCTGGAACACGATGGTGAGCTCGTCGTAGTCGCCCACCGCCTTGGGCAGGCTGGGCTCGACGTCGAGTTCGACTGCGACCTTGCGCGCCGAGGCCTTGAGCTGCAGCAGATCCTGCACGCCGCGCAGCACGTTGCCGAGATCGACCTCGCCCGCCGGCCGCGCATGCTCGTGCTGCTCGATGCGCGAGAGCATCAGCAGATCGTCGACCAGGCGCTTCATGCGCTCGGCCTGCTCGGCCATGATGCCGAGGAAGCGATCGCGCGCCGCCACGTCCTCGCGCGCGGGACCGCGTAACGTTTCGATGAAGCCGGCCAGTCCCGCGATGGGCGTCTTGAGCTCGTGGCTGGCATTGGCCACGAAGTCCGCGCGCATGCGCTCGGCCCGCCTCAAGGCAGTCGTGTCGTGCAACACCAGAAGCGCCAGCGAGCCGTCGGCCGCCGCGCGCGGCAAGCGCCGTGCATGGACGATGACGTCGCGCTCCGGCACGCCCGACAGCACGATCTCGACCGACGTCTGGTCGTATCCGGCGAAATTGCCGTCGAGACCGGTCTCGAGCAGCCCGTCGATCGCGGCCAGCAGCTCGGGATGGCGCATGGTCATCGATAGGTCGCGCTCGGCCGCGATCGTGCCCAGCAGCGCGCGGGCAGCGATGTTGGTGCGCACGACGCGGCGGTGTCGGTCGAGCGCGATCAGCGGGTCGGGCAGGCCATCGACGATCGCCTGCGCCGAGGCCGCTAGATTGTCGATCGACGCGCGCTGCCGACGCCAGCCCATCGCCAGGGTCGCGGCCGCCGAGGCCAGCTCCTCGGTCGCGGGCGCGAAGGACAGGCGCGGCATCACGGGCTCCTGCGCGTCGGAGAGCTCGCTCACGAAGCGGGCAAAGCTAGCAAGCGAGCCCAGATAGCGCCGGACCAGGAAGACGGTTGCGACGGCGACGCCGGCGAAGGCGATCAGCGCCGGCCGGCCGGCGAGTTGACCCGACCAACAGAGCGCGCCCAGAGCGACAGCCGACGGCGCCAGCGCCACCAGGCTGGCGGAGACATAGCGGCGGAAGGGAAGCACCTGATCGGCCATGCCGGTGCTTATACCGCTGGCTTGGCTTCCGTCACTACCGCATGCTTCGCGGGCTTACGGCGCTCCTCGATCGTCTGCAGGATCGCGAAGAACGAAGGCACGAAGAGAACGGCCAGGCAGGTCGAGGCGATCATACCGCTGAACACGCAGAGGCCGAGGGAGATGCGCGAATTGGCACCGGCGCCGCTCGCGGTGACCAGCGGCAACACACCCAGAATGAAGGCGAACGACGTCATCAGGATCGGCCGCAAGCGTGTCCTCGCCGCCTCCATGGCGGCCTCCAGGATCGGCTTGCCGTGCAGCAACCGCATCTCGCGCGCCACTTCGACGATCAGGATGGCGTTCTTGGCGCTGAGCGCGATCAGCAGCATGAGGCCGATCTGCGTATACATGTTGTTGGCCGCACCGACGACGCCCAGCGCGATCGCGGGCCCGATCAGCGACAGCGGCACGGCCAGGATGACGCTGATCGGCGCGATCCAGCTCTCGTACTGTCCGGCGAGGCAGAGATAGACCAGCCCGATCGCCAGTGCGAACACGAACATCAGCTGATTGCCGACGATGTTCTGCTGGTAGGACATCGCCGTCCATTCGTGGCTGGTGCCCGGCGGCAGCGTGCGGCTGGCCATGTCGTCCATCAGCTCCATCGCCTGTCCCGACGAGAAGCCCGGCGCCGGCGAGCCGACGACCGCCGCGGAAGGATAGAGATTATACAGGCTGATGATCGGCGCTCCGGTCGCCGGCTGCAGCGTGGCGAGCGCGCCGATCGGCACCATCTTGCCCTCTGTGCTCTTCACGTTGAGCTTGAGGATGTCCTCGGGATGCGCGCGATATTCCGAATCCGACTGGACGTAGACTTGCAGGCTGAGGCCGAACTTGTTGAAGCGATTGACGTAGGTCGAGCCCAGATAGGAAGACAGTGTCTGGAAGACGTCGCCCACATTGACCTTGAGCGTCTCCGCTTTGGAGCGGTCGACGTCGATCCGGATGTTAGGCGCGCCCGCGCGATAGGAGCTGATCGGATTGGCAATGGAGCTCTGGGTCGCCGCCTGCTCGAGCATGGTCTGCGCCGTGGTCTGCAGCTTGGCGAGATCGAAGCTGCCGTCGCGCTGCTCGATCTGCATCTGGAAGCCGCCGGAATTGCCGATGCCCTGGATCGGTGGCGGGACCAACGGGAACGCCCGGCCGTCCTGCAGGGTCGCGAGATTCCGCGCGATGTGCAGAACGATCGACCGCAGGTCCTGGCCCTTCTCCTTGTCGCGGACACTCCAGTCCTTGAGGATGACATAGGCCACACCGGCATTCGCCAGCTGTGCGCTGCCGTCGAGGATCGACATGCCGGAGATGGCGACCGCCGTCTGCACGCCGGGCGTGGCCAGAACGATCTTGGTCACTTCGTCGAGGGTGGCGACGGTGCGCTCGAGCGAGGCGCCGTCGGGCAACTGCACGCCGACCATCATGTAGCCCTGGTCCTCGTTGGGAATGAAGGCGCTGGGCAGGCGCGCCACACCCCAGCCACCGACGCCGGCCAGGATCAGCGCCAGCCCGGCCATCAGCCAGCTGCGATGGACCATGAAGCCGATCAACGCCACATAGCCGCGCTCGAAGCGATTGTAGACCGCGTTGAAGCCGCGAAAGAAGAAGTTGCGCTGTTCCGGCGGCACCGTGGGCCTGAGCCACATCGCGCACTGGGTCGGCTTCAAGGTCGCAGCATTGATGGCGCTGATGAAGGCGGTGGCGGCGATCACCAGCGCGAACTGCGCGAACATGCGACCGGTCAGGCCGGGCACGAACGCCGCCGGGATGAACACCGACATCAGCACCAGGGTGATGCCGATCACCGGCCCCATCAGTTCGTTCATCGCCTTGATCGCGGCATCGTGGCCGGACATGCCCTGCTCGATGTAGCGGGCCACGCCCTCGACGATCACGATGGCGTCGTCGACCACGATACCGATCGCCAGGACGATGCCGAACAGGGTCGACAGGTTGATGGTGAAGCCCAGCGCCGCCATGGCGGCGAAGGCGCCAATGATCGTCACCGGGATCGTCGTGGCCGGCACCAGCATGGCGCGCCAGTCCTGCAGGAAGATCACGATCACGATCAGCACCAGCACACCGGCCTCGATCAGCGTGACGAACACCTCGTGGATCGACGTCTTGACGAAGGCGGTGGTGTCGAAGGGGACGCTGTAGGTCAGACCGGCCGGGAAGGCCTTCTTCAGTTCCTCCAGCTTTGTATGCACGGCGGTCGCCACGGCGAGGGCGTTGGCCTCGGGCAACTGATAGATGGCGAGGCCCGCCGCCGGCTTGTTGTCGATGCGGAAGTTCTGGGCATAGGTCTGCGCGCCGAGCTCGACGCGCGCCACGTCCTTGACGCGCAGGACACGGCCACCGTCGCCGTTCTGTGCCTTGACGACGATGTTCTCGAACTGGGCGGGGTCGGTGAGCTGGCCCTGGATGTTGAGCGTGTACTGGAAATCCTGTCCCTTGGCGGCCGGCGGCGTGCCGACCTGACCGGCGGTGACCGACTGGTTCTGGCTCTGGATGACGTTGATCACGTCCCTGGGCGTCAGCTCGTAGGTGTACAGCTTCTGCGGATCCATCCAGATGCGCATCGAATACTGGCCGACGCCCATCACGTTCACGTTGCCGACGCCCGGCACACGCGACAGCTCGTTCACCAGATTGATGGTGGCGTAGTTGCTCATGTACAGGCTGTCGAAGCGTGCGTCGGGCGAGGTCAGCGCCACGATCTCCAAAATAGACGTCGACTTCTTCTGAACGACGACGCCCTGTGCCTGCACCGACGTCGGCAGCGACGCCAACGCCGAACTGACCTTGTTCTGCACCAGCACCTGCGCGAAATCGAGATCGGTGCCGATCGCGAAGGTCACCGTGAGCGTGTAGGTGCCCTGATCGGTGCTGGTCGAACTCATGTAGAGCATGTTCTCGACGCCGTTCACCTTCAACTCGATCGGGAGCGCCACGTTGTTGACCAGCGTTTCGGCCGAGGCTCCGGGATAGGTCGTCGTGACCTGGACCGTCGGCGGTACGATGTTGGGATACTGCGCCACCGGCAGGACTGCCAGCGCGACGCCACCGATCAACACGATCACGATCGCCAGCACATTGGCCAGCACCGGACGTTCGATAAAGAACTTGGAGATCATGATAGGTCCGCCCGTTACTGGTTAGGCGGAGCCTGGAGGGTCGTCGGCTTGGGCACGACCTTGTTGCCCGGCACGGCGCGGCCGTTGGTCGTGAGCACGACACGGTCGTCGGCCGCGAGGCCGCTCTCGATCACACGGAAATCGCCGACCAGGAGCTGGCCGGCCGTGACCCGCTTCTGCTCGACCACATTATCCTTGTTGACCACCAGGACGTACTTGCCGGCCTGGTCGTCGGAGACGGAGCGGTTGGGCACCACGAGAACATCCGCGGCACCAGGTCCTGTCGGCACGCGCACCCTCAGGAAGAAGCCGGGCACCAGGTCGCGTTTCGGGTTTTCGAACAACCCGCGCACCTGGATCGTGCCGGTCGACGGATCGACGCCGGGCGACACGTAGTTGAGGTGGCCCTTGTGCGGATACCCCTGCTCGTCCATCAGCCCGACATCGAGAGGCACCTTGGCCAGCGTCTCGAGGGTCAGCTGCGTCTTGAGGTTGGCGCGGATCTTGAGCACTTCCTGCTCACTCATGTTGAAATAAACGTAGATCGGGTCGAGCTGGACGATCGTCGCGAGCTTGGTGGCGCTGGCGCCACCGACCAGCTCACCGACGGAGATAAGGTGGCGCGTGACGATACCGTCGTACGGTGCCACCACGCTCGTATAGCCGAGATTGGCTTGCGCGACGGCGAGGGCCGCCTTGTTGTTGTCTTCGTCGGCCAGCAACGCATCGCGCTTGGCCTTGGCGGCGTCGAAGGTGTTCTGGGCGGTGACGGCCTGACGAAGCAGGGTTTCCTGCCGCGTGAACTCGGCCTGGGCTTGGACGAGCTGGGCCTGGGTGCCGGCCACCTGGGCCTCGGCCTGCTTGACCTGGGCGGTGTAGGTCGTCGGATCGATCTGGAACAGCAGGTCGCCCTTCTTCACGAAGGCACCGTCTTCATAGCCGATCTTGATCAGGAAGCCCTCGACGCGGGCGACGAGGTCGACGGAATTGAAGGCCTGCGTGTTGCCGGTCTGTTGGGTGAACGGAACGAGCGCCTGCTTCAGGGGCAGCGCGACCGAAATTTCCGGCGGCGGCGGCGCAATGAACTTGTTCTCGGGCTTGCAGCCGGCAAGCGATGCCAGCGACATTACAGTGAAAAGACCGATCCCGATGCGCCCCAACATACGATCAAGCTCCCCCGGATATCGGCTGAGCGGTAGCGCATCCCGGGACGGAGCGCCACTCACGCTCCCGCACAACTCACTCGTGCGAGC
The DNA here is from genome assembly GCA_903832005.1 of Enhydrobacter aerosaccus. GTDB lineage: Bacteria > Pseudomonadota > Alphaproteobacteria > Reyranellales > Reyranellaceae > Reyranella > Reyranella aerosaccus_B. Next base: position 27,274 of record CAIKZO010000158.1, read on the forward strand.
GCGGCAGAAAGAGGCGGATCGCGGCAAGACCGTAGAGGAAGCCCGCGATGTGGGCGGCCCAAGCCACGGTCTGGTCACCCGCGCCCGGCGTGCCGCCGACGACTCCGAAGAACACGTTCATCGCGATCCAGACGCCGGCCACCGGCAACAGGGACGTAAGACCGCCGCCGCGGCGCAGCAGGATCAGCACGGCGCCGAACACGCCGCTGATCGCGCCTGACGCGCCGATGACAGGCTCGACCGAATCCGAATAGATCGCCACATGGACGGCGCCGGCCACGATCCCGGCCGACAGGTAGAACAGCACGAAGCGCGGGATCCCGAGTGTGCGCTCGACCGGCGCGCCGAAGGCGGCGAGGCTCAGCATGTTGACGCCAAGATGGACCCAACCACCGTGCAGGAACTGATAGGCGATCGGCGCGCCCAACAACGACAGCCAGTCGCTGCCGCTATTCGTCGTGTAATGGGCGGGGATCAGCCCGAACTGCAGGATAATCTGGTCGTCGACCGAGTCGCCGAGCAGCGACCGTACGCCCTGGACCGCCACGTTGATCACGATCAGCCACAGGATCGCGGGCGGCAGGTTGATCGCCCGCTCGTACGAGGTCCCCCCGCCTGGTCCCGGTCCCCGTTCCTGATCGAAGGGCATCACAGATCTCCAATGGTTGCCCTTGGACGTGCCATCGTGGGACGTGCCATCGGGCGGGCTATGGGCGCCCTGGAAGGCGGGGGACTATAGCCACCGACTCCGGCCGGGCAAGTCTCGTCGAGACGCGCTATAATGCCCGCGAGGCTTTGAAAACAATGGTATCCCGTCTCGATCGCCTGTCCTACGCCGCCCGCCAGGCAGCCCGCGTCGCCTGGTACGCTGGCCACTATGCGGCCGGCCGGCGACTGCTGAAGCCGATGCCCAAGCCCGACTATCCCATCGGGCCGACGCCGGACCGCGCGGAAATGACCGCCGACATGCGCGCTGTCTTCCAGCGCGAATGGCGGGATATCGCCGACGGCCTGTTCCCCACGCCGCGCGCACTGGCCCCCGAGCCCGCCGAGTTCCTGCGCCGTAGCTTCCTCTATTTCCGCGACCTACCGCAGGTCGACGCGCGCCGCCATGGGGTACTCGACGACGAGTTGCCGCCCGGCCAACAAGGCGACGGCCTGCCCGACTACTATCGCCAGAACTTCCACTTCCAGAGCGACGGCTGGTTGAGCGAGCACTCCGCCGCGCTCTACGACACCCAGGTCGAGGTGTTGTTCACCGGCGCCGCCGACGTGATGCGCCGGCGCGCGATGAAGCCGATCGCCGAGTGGATGGCTGGCCGCAACCAGTGCGACGTGCGCGGCCTCGACGTCGGCTGCGGCACCGGACGGTTGCTCGCTTTCGTCCACGAGGCCTGGCCCGGCGCCAGGTTCACCGGCCTCGATCTCAGCGCGCCCTACCTCGGCGAGGCACGCCGACTGATCGGCCGCACGGCGCGGGTGAAGCTGGTCGAAGGGGCGTCAGAGAAGCTGCCGTTCGACGACCAAAGCCTCGACATCGTCTTCTCGTCCTTCCTGATGCATGAGCTGCCGCAGGACGTGCGCTTGGCAGCGCTAGCCGAGATGGCGCGTGTCCTGAAGCCCGACGGCCTGGTCGTGATCGTCGATTCACTTCAGAAGGGCGACCATCCCGGCTGGGACGGTCTGCTCGATCTCTTCCCGCATTATTTCCATGAGCCGTACTATGCCGAGTATGCCAACGGCAGCCTGACCGACTGGGCCGCCGAAGCGGGTCTCGTCGTGACGGCCAGCGAACGCGCTTTCCTTTCCAGCATCACCGCTCTGAGGCTTCGATGAATCGCACTGCGCTCTACTACGGCCTGTGGGCGGCCCTCTGCATGGCGCTCGCCATCGCCGGCGTCTTCCCCTTGGCCGACCTCGGCGCCGAGGATGCTTTCCGCGGCAGCATGTTCGACGGACCCAACCCGGCGATGCGCGCCGTGTCTTTCCTGCTGCCGTTCTGCATTCCCGCCGGCATCGTCGCGGGCCTCGGCTGGGCCCTGTTCCATCGCGACGGTCGCGTGCCGGGCTGGGTCGGCTACAGTCTTCTCGCGTTGCTGGTGGTCGTGGTGAGCCACGTGCTGATCTTCGGCGTCGCCTCGATCTCGACCGGCGAGGTGAGCAACGTCCCCGAGCTGATCTACGGCCTGGGATTCATGTTGCTGCTGCACGGCTGGCTGAGCTTTCCGCTCGCCCTGCTCGGCACCGCGGCGTTCGTGGTGTGGAGCCGCCACGCGCTCGCCTGAGCGTTTTTAGAGCAGTACCTTCTCGCCGCGCTGGCGCACGCTCTCGCTCTTGAGCTGGCCGCAGGCGGCGTGGATGTCGCGGCCGCGCGGGGTGCGCACCGGCGCGCTGAGGCCACCGTCGTTCACGATCTCGGCAAAGCGGTGGATGCGGTTGTTCGAGCTGCACTCGTAGGGCGCGCCCGGCCACGGATTGAACGGGATCAGGTTCACCTTCGCGTGGATCGGCTTCAGGATGCGCACCAACTCGCGCGCATCGGCGTCGCTGTCGTTCACGCCCTTCAACATCGCGTATTCGAACGTGATGCGCCGGCTGTTGCGCGCGCCCGGATAGGCCGCACACGCATTCAACAGCTCCGCGATCGGCCACTTGCGATTGATCGGCACCAACGTGTCGCGCACCTCGTCGTTCACGGCATGCAGCGACACGGCGAGATTGACGTCGAGCGCCTCACCCACTTTCGCGATCATCGGCACGACGCCGGAAGTCGAGAGCGTGATGCGCCGGCGCGACAGAGCAATGCCCTGGTCGTCCATGACGATCTTGAGCGCAGTGACGACGTTGTCGAAATTGTAGAGCGGCTCGCCCATGCCCATCATCACGATGTTGGAGAGCATGCGCGTCTCAAGCGTCGGCGTCGGCCACTCGTTGTAGCTGTCGCGCGCCACCATGAACTGGCCGACGATCTCGTCGGGCGTGAGGTTGCGCACCAGCGGCTGGGTGCCGGTGTGGCAGAAGCTGCAGGTGAGTGTGCAGCCGACCTGGCTCGACACGCAGACCGAGCCGCGATCCTCTTCCGGAATGTTGACCGTCTCGGCCTCGTTGCCGTCGGGGAAACGCAGCAGCCACTTGCGCGTGCCGTCGGTCGAGCGCTGCTCGGTCACGATCTGCGGCCGCTCGATCACGAACAACTCGTTGAGCTTGTCGCGCGTCTTCTTGGCGATGTTGCTCATCCGGTCGAAATCGGTGAGTCCGTGCCAATAAATCCAGTGCCAGATCTGCTGGGCGCGGAACGGCTCCAGCCCGGCCTCGGCCAGGGTGGCCTTGAGGTCGTCGCGCGCCAGCCCGATCAGGTTGCGGCGCAGATCGTTGCGGCCGCGCCGGGGGGCGGGCTCGGTGATCTGCAGCGGTTCGCTGGTCAGGTTCGGGGGCTGGGTCGTCATCTCGGGGAGGAGATAGGCGGGTGGACCGCTCGGCGCAACTGCGGCGCTATCGCTGTGCCCGTTGCTGCCAGGCCTCGATGGCCGGGAAACGATGGATGAAGTTCAGGATATTCAGGGTGAGATTGTCGTGCACCAGGGCGCCGACGCCGATCTCCAGCGCCAGCACGAGGGCTACCGTCGCCTTCCAGGGCAGCAGGCGGGCCAGGGTGAAGCCTGTCATCATCGACGCCGTGTCAGAGAGCGAGTTCAGGATGCTGTCGCCGGTGTAGCCGGCCGCCAGCGCCTGCTTGCGATAGGCCTCGATCACCGCCGGCGAATTCTCGGCGATCTCCCACGAGATCTCGAGACCGGCCGCGATCGCCAGCCGCACCAGCACCGGCGCGCGCGGCAGCAGCAGGCGTAACACGCCGTAGAACAGGATGCCGTGCACGATATGCGAGGCGGTGTACCAGTCGAAGAGCTGCTGGGAGAGCTCGGACGACCAGATGTCGCCGACCCAGAGCCTGATCGTGCCGCAGGTGCAGATCCAGACGCGGCCCATCAGGTGCAGAACCGTGGCCTGCAGCACCACGAGCGCGGCGATGACGCCAAGAGCGACCTTCGAGGCCGTGCTCACGGATTGGCCTTCGCCTTGGCGGCCGCTCTGGCCTCCCGGGCGCGATGCTTGCGCTTGTAGATCGGGTCGCCGAACACCGGCAGCGGTACCGGCTCGGTCGGGGCGCCTTCGGCCACCGGCCGGGGCGCATGACGGCCGAGGCTGATCAGCCGGTCGTACATGACCAGGGAGCCCGCGACCCCCAGGTTGACCGAGAAGCGCATCGGAATCTTGACGATATAGTCGCAGCGCTCCTGGAGTTCCGCCGACAGGCCCTCCCGCTCACCGCCCAGGATATAGGCAGCCTGGCGGGGGTGGCGGAAACTCGGCAGTTCGATGGCGTCCTCGGAAATCTCGACCCCGACCAGCCGGCATCCCAGCGGCAGGCGGAAATCCTCCATACCCGCGAAATGGTAGGTCGGGACCGACAGGGGCGTGTCGGAGGTGTCGCTGCGGACCCCTTCCCGGCGATTGTACTGGGCCCGGACGGTGAAGACGAAGGAAGCTCCGAAGGCATGGGCCGTGCGCAGCAGGGTCCCGACATTCGTCGCCTTGCTCACACCTTCCACACCGATACCGAAATAGCCTTTCATGGTCGGGGAATTTGTAGCATGAACCTTGGCCAGAATGACGGTTCCCTCCCCGGTGGATGGCGTTCGCGCCCAATATGAAGAATTGCCCTACCCCACGCGTGACCCGCGTGACGAGGCAATTCGTCTGGTCACCGGGACGCCGAGCCATATTCTCGAGATCAACCACTACCTGTTTGCCGGCCGCCTGAACTTCGCCCGGCCGTTCCGCGCCCTGGTAGCGGGCGGCGGCACCGGCGACGCCTGCATCATGCTGGCCCAGCAGCTGGCCGACCGGCGCTGCCCCGGCGAGGTCGTCTACCTCGACCTGTCGACCGCCTCACGCGAGATCTGCGAGGCCCGCGCCAAGACCCGCGGCCTGCGCAACATCACCTTCCACACCGGCTCGCTGCTCGACCTGCCGACGATGAACATCGGCCAATTCGACTACATCGACTGCACCGGCGTGCTGCACCACCTGCCCGACCCGTCGGCCGGCATGAAGGCGCTGGCGAGCGTGCTCCAGCCCGAAGGCGGCATCGGCGTCATGCTCTACGGTCAGTACGGCCGCACCGGTGTCTATCCGCTGCAGGAGATGCTGCGCACCCTGGCGCCCAAGTCGATGGCGACCGAGGACCGGATCGCGATGGCCAAGCGCCTGATCCGCTTCCTGCCGACCACCAACCTGTTCCGCCGCAATCCCTATCTCAACGACCACGTGACCGGCGGCGATGCCGGCCTCTACGACTTGCTGCTGCACAGCATCGATCGCGCCTACACCGTGCCCGAGATCGGCACCCTGGCGTCCGAGGCCGGCCTCAAGGTCGTGGCCTTCCTGGAACCGGTGCGTTACGAGCCCGCGACCTACATGAGCGATCCGGTGATTGCGCGTCAGGCGAGTTCGTTGCCGCTGATCGAGCGCGCAGCCTTCGCCGAACGCCTCGCCGGCAACACGCGCACCCACGTCTTTTATGCCACGCGGGCCGGCTTCGACACGGTGGCGCGGCCAGAGGACACTTCGGCCATCCCCGTGCTGCGCGACATGGATGCAGCCAAGCTTTCGGGCGGCCTGCAGCCGGGCTCACCGCTCGTCGCCAATCTCGACGGCTTTCCCTGGCGTGCGCAACTGCCGGCGCTGGCGCCGCGCATCATCGCGCAGTTCGACGGCCGCCGAACGGTGGCCGAAATCTACACGTCCCTCGGCGCCCAGGGCGGCCTGCCGCAATGGGAAGATTTCTACACGCAGTTCGAGGATCTCTACGTGAAGCTGAACGGCGTGAACCATCTGCTGCTTCGCTTTAGAACCTAGTCTTCTTCTGGGACCGCGGGCCTCCAGGCCCGCTCA
>CAIKZO010000159.1 GCA_903832005.1 Enhydrobacter aerosaccus
CAGTGGCGCTCAGGATCTTGAGCGCCACTGGAGTGGCGCGCTCCCCTGAGTCACGCTAAGATTGCCATCCGCGCGATGGTGCAGCTCACGGCGAAGATCGGCACCGGCTCGCAGAATTCGATCTTGCCCTTGGCGCCCTTGGCGGCCGCTGCGGCGGCGATGAAGGTACGGATCTCGAAGCCGCCCTGCCCGCCATCGCGGTAGGTCTCGGCGTCGGTGTAGGACAGCATCGCGTCGCGGTCGTTGGCCGCCCAGCGCGCCAGAAACTCACGGTCCCACTTCTCGTTGATCTTTCCGGAGTCCGGTGTCGCCGGCCAATGCGAGATGCCGCCGGTCGCGACCATCGCGATGCGCTGCGGCAGCGCGTCGGCGGCGGTGCGCAGGGCCTCGCCGAAGGCCCAGGCCCGCTTCAACGGCGTGAGCGGTGGGCCCTGGCAGTTGATGTTGGCCGGGATGATCGGCAGGTCATAGTCGGGCGTCAGGAAATGGAGCGGCACGGCGATGCCGTGATCGAACTTCCACTCCTCGGCGTAGGCCACGTCGACGGTCTGCATCACGCCTTCGATCAGCTTCTTCGACAGCGCCTTGTCGCCCGGCACCTTGGTGCGCTTGATCTTGAGGAATGCCTCGTCCTCGATGGGGCCTTCGTAGCTGTCGGCCATGCCGATGGCGAAGGCCGGCATGTTGTTCATGAAGAAATTGGCGAAATGCTCGGCCGCCACCACGACCAGCGCGTCGGGCTTGGTCGCGCGGATGTCGTCGCCCATCTGATAGAGCGCCTTGTGCAGCGCCTGGCGCGTCTGTGTGTCGGCGCGTTCGGCACGAGCGGTGATGCCGGGAGCGTGGCTGCAGGCACCGCAATAGACCAGAGGCATCAATGCTTCTCCCGTTCAGCCTTCAGACGCGCGTCATGCGCCTCCACGCCTTCATAGCCTGTCGACGCATAGACGCCCTCGCGCACCGCGCCGTGAGTCTTCAGGCCCACGCGCATGCGCTCGAGATAGTCGGTCCATTCGATCTTGTGCAGCGCCGCGAAGTGCATCAGCAACTGGCCGTTGACGCCCAGCACGTAGAGCAAGCCGATATCCGGCTTCTCCAGCGCGCCACGCTCCTCGACCGTCAGTTCGTACTCCGCCAGCACCGCAGCCCGCTCGCTCTCGTAGCGTTGCTGCGTGCGCGGATCGCGATTGAGCTGATAGATCAGCTTCTGAACCTGATAGAGGCTCATTTAGCCGCCGATCGTGGTGCCGCCATCGGCGATGAAAGTCTGGCCGGTGATGAAGGCACCACCCTTGCCCGCCAACAACACTGCGAGGCCCGCGATATCGTCGGGCACGCCGAGGCGCCTGAGCGGCGTGGCGTTCTCGCGCGCCGCCCGCTTCTCGGGATCTTCGTAGAGCGCACGCGCGAAGTCGGTCGTCACGAGGCCGGGAGCGATCGTGTTCACGCGGATATTGTCGGGGCCGTATTCGGCCGCGAGGTTCCGTGCCATCTGCATGTCGGCCGCCTTGGAGATGCAGTAGGCGCCGATCACCGTGCTCGCCTTCACGCCGCCAATCGACGAGACGATCATGATCGAGCCGTCTTTCTTGGCGCGCATGTCGGGCAGGCAGTTGTTGATCAACCACATGTTCGAGAGGATGTTGTTCTGCATCACCTTCATGAAGACTTCGTCGGGCAGCTTCTCGTTCGGCCCGTAATACGGGTTGGAGGCCGCGTTGCAGACGAGGATGTCCACCGGACCAACTTGCTTTCGGGTCTCCGCGATCAGCTTCTCGCACTGTGCCTTGTCGGAGATGTTGCAGGGAATGACAGTGGCGTTTCCGCCCGCCTTCCTGATCTCGCCGGCGGCTTCCTCGCAGACCGGCGCCTTGCGCGACGACACCACGACCTTGGCTCCCGAGAGAGCGAGATGCATGGCGATCGCCTTGCCGATGCCCTTGCTCGAGCCGGTGACGACGGCGACCTTGCCCGTGAGGTCGAAAAGCGGCGATGCCATTAGCTATTCCTCCAGATTTTTCGGCACTTTACGCACATTCGTAGCGGCGCAGGAAGGCAGGATCGGGATCGTAGCCCAAGCCCGGTCCGGTCGGCACATCGATGAACGGCTGCCAGCGCGTGATCCCGAAACCGAACATGTCCTGCGAGTCGTCGGCCTCGATGGTGGCGAACCAGCCCTGCTTTTCGGTGACCGCCAGCATGTGCAGCGACGCGAGCGCTGCCGGACCGATGAACGGCGTGTGCGGCGCCGCGGCTTTGCCGACCTGCGCCAGCATGATCAGCGCCCGCCGCGCCTCCGTGAGGCCGCCCAGCATGCAGACATCCGGTTGCAGTACGCCGATCGACGGCGCCCTGGTGTAGAGCCCCATCTGCTCGGTCGAGCCGAAGTCGGCACCCATGCCGAAGGTGATGCCGGGCATCGCCGGGGCCAGCAGCAGATCTTCCGGCGGCCAGAAGGGATCCTCGAACCACAGCATGTCGAGCGCGCGCCAGCGGGCCTCGTCGCGACGGATGTCGGCCAAGGTGTGGGCGTTGTTACAGTCGGCGACGAAGGGAAAGTCGCGCGGCACGGTGCGGCGCGCTTCCTCGATCACCTCGAGGCTGGCCTCGTGCACCTTCGCCGCCTGCACGCCCGCCGCCAGCGCCTGTTCGAGGCGTGCGCGGACCTTCGCCTTGTCATCGGTCTTGCCGAGGCTCGCCATCACCGGCAGACGCTCATGATTTACAGGACCTCCGTTCAGCATCACCGACACCGACTCGTTGCGGGCCGTGCCCCCGATGTCCCACAGCGCCATGTCGACGGACGCCAGTGCGTTCATCACCGTACCGGCACGACCGTGGCTCGCGGTGGCGCGCCGCGTGGCGAGATTGAGCGGCCCGAAATCGTCGACCGATTTACCGAGATAGAGTGGTGCAATCGCGTCGCGGATCATCGCGACCAGCGCCTTCTGCATGGGAGGTCTGTTGCACAGGCATTCGCCGTAGCCAACAAGGCCGGATTTCGTGGTGACGCGACACAGCACCAGCGACAGGGTGCCCATGGAGAGCGCAATCGGCTCGATCTTCTCGATAATCATGGCCTATAGTAGCCGCATGCCACAGGACATGTCCGCCACGATGACCATGGTCGGTGACCAGATTCCGCTGATCGACGTTTCCGACTATCTCGCCAGCACGCCCGGCGCCGCCGAGAGGGCGGCCCGGCAACTGCGCTATGCCTTCGAGAATGTCGGCTTCTACTATCTCGCCGGCCACGGCATCCCGCAGTCGCTGATCGATGCGCAGTACGAGGCCGCCGGCCGCTTCCACGCCCAGCCGATGGACGAGAAGCTCAAGGTCAAGGTGAACGAACACACGATCGGCTACATGCCGATCCAGGAGACGGCTGCACCGAACGCCGCCGCCCAGGGCAAGAAGCCCAGCCAAAACGAGGCCTTCTTCCTGCGCCGCGAGCGCGCTGCCGACGATCCCGACGTGATCGCGGGCCGTCGCTTCCACGTGCAGAACCAGTGGCCGCCGAACCTGCCAGGCTTCCGCGAGCAGACGCTGAACTACGTAGACACGATGGAGGCGCTCTGCCGGAAACTCGTGCCGCTCTATGCGCTGGCGCTCGACCTGCCGGCCAACCACTTCGACTCCTATTTCGAGAAGCCGCATTACATCCTGCGCCAGTCGCGCTATCCGCTGCTCGATGCGGCGGACGACAGGATCGCCAGCATTGTGCCGCATACCGACTCCGGCTTCATGACCTTGCTGCCGCCGAACAAGGTGCAGGGCCTGTCGATCCTGCTCAACAACGGCGAGTGGCTCGATGCGCCCTATGTCGAGGGCGCCTTCGTCGTGAATGGCGGCGACATTCTGCATCGCTGGACCAACGAACGCTTCCTGTCGACGCCGCACAAGGTGCGGAACATTTCCGGCGTCATCCGCTACGCCATCCCGTTCTTCTTCGATCCCGACCACAACGCCACGATCGAGTGCCTGCCCTCCTGCCAATCGACCGCCCAGCCGGCGAAGTATCCGCCGATCACGATGGGCGAGTACGCCGTCTGGTTTGCGGCCCAGCGCTACAACCATATGGCCAAGGTCGAGATTCCAACCGCCGCCCAGATTGCCCCCGGCGCCCGCGCCACCGAAGCCTGGAAGAGTTAGCTTTATGAAATTGCGTACCCTAGCGGCGTCTGTCTTCGCCGCCTGCCTTGCCGTGTCTCCGGTTTTTGCCCAAACCAAGACGATCCGCGCGGTGATGCACTCGGACCTCAAGGTCCTCGATCCAGTCTGGACCACTGCCAACATCGTACGCAACCACGGCTACATGGTGTGGGACACGCTGTTCGCGATGGACGAGAAGCTGGTCCCGCAGCCGCAGATGGTCGACACCTGGAACCTCTCGGCCGACCGCCTCACCTATACCTTCACCCTACGCGACGGGCTGAAGTGGCATGACGGCAAGCCGGTCACCTCGGAAGACTGCATCGCCTCGCTGAAGCGCTGGGGCGCCAAGGACTCGACCGGCCTGAAGCTGATGAGCTTCGTTTCGGGCTTCGAGGTCGTGAACGACAAGACGTTCAAGATCGTGCTCAAGGAACCCTATGGCCTGGTGATCGATTCGCTGGCCAAGCCCGGCGGCTCGACGCCGCTGATGATGCCCAAGCGCATCGCCGACACCGATCCCAACAAGCAGATCTCCGAGTTCATCGGCTCCGGCCCCTTCATCTTCAAGGCCGACGAATGGAAGCCCGGCGACAAGACGGTCTACGTGCGCAATCCCGACTACGTGCCGCGCAAGGAGCCGCCGTCGGGCCTGGCCGGCGGCAAGGTCGCCAAGGTTGATCGGGTCGAGTGGCTGGCGATCCCCGACCACCAGACCGCGGTGAACGCGCTGCTGGCGGGCGAGATCGATTACATCGAGGCGCCGCCGCACGACCTGAAGTCGCTGCTGCTCGCCGACAAGAGCGTGAAGCTCGAGGTCTACAACGCGATCGGCGCGCAATATGCCTTCCGCTGGAACACCGTCGTGCCGCCGTTCAACAACGAGAAGATCCGACGCGCGGCGATGTACGCCTTCGACCAGAAGGCCTTCCTCGAGGGCGTGATCGGCGACGAGAAATATTACCAGACCTGCGACGCCATGTTCGTCTGCGGCACGCCGCTCGAGAACAGCGCCGGCATGGACGGGCTGACGCGCGGAAACTTTGCCAAGTCGCGCGAACTGCTGAAGGAGGCGGGCTACGACGGCACGCCGATCGTGATGCTGCACACGACCGACATCGCCGTGTTGACCAACGCCGGGCCGATCGCCAAGGACCTGCTCGAGAAGGGCGGCTTCAAGGTCGAGATGGTGCCGCTCGACTTCCAGGCGATCGTGGCGCGCCGGCTGCGCAAGACGCCGGCACAGGACGGCGGCTGGAACGGCTTCATGACGGCCTGGCTCTCGGTCGACATGATGAACCCGCTGACCAACAGCCTGGTCGCCGCCTCGTGCGACAAGGCGAACTTCGGCTGGCCGTGCGATCCCGAGGTCGAGCGCCTGCGCGATGAATTCGCCCGCGCGCCCGACGCCGACAGCCAGAAGAAAATCGCAGCGCAGCTTCAGGAGCGCGCCGTGACCTACGGCACGCACATCCAGCTCGGCCAATACACCCTGCCGACCGCGACGCGCGGCCTCTCGGGCATGGTGACCAGCCCGATCCCGGTGTTCTGGAACATCGAAAAGCGGTAGCTAGACGGCCCCGCCCTCGACGCTGCGGCCCTCTCCGCGCCAGCGCAGCATGCCGCCCGGCAGGTTGGCGACGTCGGCGAAGCCTGCCTTCTGCAAGATCGCCGTGGCATGCGCCGAGCGGCTGCCGGCGCGACACACGGCCACGATTGGCTTGTCCTTGGGCAGTTCCTTGGCACACACCGCAAGGTCGCCGAGCGGCACCAAGGTAGCGCCGCGGATGTGCCCCAGCGGCCCGGTGAACTCGTCGGGCTCGCGCACGTCGAGCACGCGCACGGCGCCGAGGTTCTCCTCGAGCCAGTGCGGCTCGACTTCCCACACGCCCGAGAAAGTAAAGCGCAGCGGCGCCCAGCCGGGCTCCGGCGGCAGTTCGGCGTCGTTGCCCGGCCGGCCGCAGCGCAGGTTTGCAGGCACCGCCTCGTCGATCTTCTTCGGATGCGGCAGGTCGAGGTTCTTCATGTAGCCCGCGTAATCGGCCTCGCCGATCTCGCCACCCAGCCGCGGATTGAACTTCTTTTCCTCGCAGACGCTGGTGACGGTGAGGCCGCGATAGTCGTGCGCCGGATAAAGGAGACAGGTCTCGGGCAGCGAGAAGATGCGCGAGCGCACCGAGCGGTAGAGAGCCCGCGCGTCGCCCTGCTGGAAGTCGGTGCGGCCCGAGCCGCGGATCAGCACGCAGTCGCCGGTGAAGGCCATGCTCTCGTCGTCGAGCACGTAGGTGACGCAGCCGCTGGTGTGGCCGGGGGTGGCGCGCACTTCGAGCGAGCGCTTGCCGAAGATGACGCGATCGCCGTCCTTCAGCATCCGGTCGGCGCCCGTGGCGCCGCTTGCCTCGGCCAGCGCAATGCCGCTGCCGAGACGGTTCTTCAGCAGCCAGGCGCCGGTCACGTGATCGGCGTGGACGTGCGTCTCCAAGGTCCACAGAAGCTTCAGCCCCAGCTCCGAGACCAGAGCCGCGTCGCGGCGGCCCTGCTCGAAGACGGGATCGATCATCACCGCCTCGCCCGTGACCGAGCAGCCCAACAGATAGGTGTAGGTCGACGATACCGGGTCGAAGAGCTGACGAAAGACCAACATCCCCACCTCCGCCTTACGGCGCGCTCGCCTTGTCGATGGCGGCGACATCGGCGGCGTCGAGCTTGACGCCGGGCGACGCCGTCAGGTCCTTGAGCTGCTGCAGGCTGGTGGCGCTGACGATCGGCGCGGTGATCGACTTGCGCTGCATCAGCCAGGCCAGCGTCACCTGCGTCGGGTTGGAGTTGTGCTTCTTGGCGGCATCGTCGAGCGCCTTCAGCACGCCCATGCCCTTGGGGTTGATATACTTCTTCACGCCCGCGCCGCGCTTGGCATCGCCGACGTCGCCTTCCGAGCGGTATTTGCCCGACAGGAAGCCGCTGGCCAGCGAGTAGTACGGGATCACGCCGATCCCTTCCTTCAGGCACTCGTTCTCAAGCTCGCCCTCGTAAAGGCCGCGCTCCATCAGATTGTAATGCGGCTGCAGGCTCTCATAGCGCGGCAGGCCCTTGTCCTTGGCGATCTTGGCGGCTTCCGCGAGACGCGGCGCATCGAAGTTCGAGGCGCCGATTGCGCGCAGCTTGCCCGCCTTGATCAGCTCGCCGTAGGTCGAGAGCGTCTCCTCCTGCGAGGTATCCTTGTCGTCCTTGTGCGACTGGAAGAGATCGATGCGGTCGGTGTTGAGGCGCTTCAGCGAGGCATCGACCGACTCGGTGATGTGCTTGCGCGACAGCGCGCCCGACGGCAGACCCATGCCGCACTTGGTGGCGAGCACAATCTTGTCGCGCTTGCTTTTGTCCTTCTTGATCCAGTTGCCGATGATCGTCTCGGACTCGCCGCCAGTATGGCCCGGCACCCAGCGCGAATAGACGTCGGCGGTATCGACGAAGGTGAAGCCCGCGTCGACGAAGGCGTCGAGCAGCGTGTGCGAGGTGGCTTCATCGGCGGTCCAGCCGAACACGTTGCCGCCAAAGGCGATCGGCGCGAATTCGAGGCCCGACTTGCCGAGCTTGCGTTTTTCCATGGTCCTTACTCCTTGTTGATCTGGCTATTCGGCGGCCGCCGCGCGGGTGGCGGCCGCCGGCGCGCCGCCAAGTCCCGCGAACATCGCATAGGCCGGCTTGGCGAACTCGAGCCCCTTGTCCGGGAAGGACTCGTACATGCGCCGGATGGCGATGCGCTGGATGAGGCTGGGGTTCTGGGGCTTGGCGGTGAACTTGAAGCGCACCATCAGCGCGCCGTCCTTGATGTCGACGATGCCCTGCATCTTGAGCGGCTGCAGCAGGTCCTTGCTGAAGGCCGGCTCCGTCATCATGTCGAGGCCGATCTTCTTCACCGTCTTGCGCAGCAGCTCGATGTCGGTGTCGATGGCGAAGGCCAGGTTGAACTTCACCGTCGTCCAGTCGCGGCTGAAGTTGGTGATGTGCAGGATCTGGCCGAACGGCACGATGTGCAGCGGCCCGTTCTGGTGGCGCAGCCGGATCGAGCGGACGCTGAAGCCCTCTACGGTGCCCTTCACCTTGGACGAGTCGATATACTCGCCGACACGGAACGAATCCTCGGCAAGGAAGAACACGCCCGACACGATGTCGCGCACCAGCGATTGGCTGCCGAACGACACCGCCAGACCCAGCACCGAGGCGCCGGCGATCAGCGGCGTGATGTTGATGCCCAGCTCCGACAGAACCAGCAGGCCGCCCAGGGCGAAAATGGTGATGCCCGTGCTGACGCGGATCAGCGGCATCACCGTACGCAACCGGGACGCCGTCGACGGGACATCCTCGTCGGCGTCGGCAACAAAGCCCGCCACCGGCAAGGGATTGTCGGCGATGTAGCGGTCCATGCGGTACTTCACGAAGCGCCAGAAGGCGTAGGCCGCGAAGCCCGACAGTGCCGCGATCCGCATGGCCTCGTCGTCCGGCTCCCACTGCGCGGGGCTCATCAGGTTGAGCGTATCCACGACGACTGCATTGGCGACAACGATCACCACCAGCACCCGGAACGCAAATCTCACGCAGCCGGCCACGACGTCGCCCACCGTCGGCACTTCCATCCGCAGGTGTCGGGTCTTGCGATAGGCCAAGGTCTCGAACAGCAGCAACAGGATCAGCATCGACTCGACGACGCCAAGTCCCCGTGTCGCCGATTCGCGCTCCGTGAGCGCCGCCAAGATAGCTGCTGCCCCGGCCAGCAGATAAAAAGTGAGGCCCGCGACCCACCAGTTGTGCGCCGCCCCGGTTTTGAGGGCGTGGAACGGATCCTTCTCGTTCACCATGCCGGCAAGCCATGCCGCCATGTCGTGCCGCCAGTGCCAGACGACGTAGAGCAGGCCACCGCCGATGAACGGCACGACGAGGAGCACGATCGTCGACATCACCGCAGGCGAGGCGCCAGTCGCGATCAGGAACATCATCAAATGTCGCCCGATCATCGGCAGCACGATCACAATATTGAGCCCGATCAGCAGGCGTTGCGCGGTGTCGTCGTCGACCGGCGCGAAGCGGCCCTCCGGCGTGTGCGGCCGGAGCCAGGCGCGGAACACCAGATTGAAGCCACGCCAATAGATCAGGCCAATGAGAACCTGATGCGCGATCGTTGCGTGCGGCTTCGGCTCTGTACCGATCTCATGGACGACCAGCCGGGCAGCGATCCAGAGCGCCAGCAACGCGATGGCATCGAATGCCACGGCATGCAGGAAGGCGCGCAAAGGCGATTCGCCCGCATGGCGCTCGAACACGCGCAGGCGTGCACGCTGCAGGACGATCCTGGCAAATCCCTCGGCCGCGAGGCCCGCCACCGCGATGCCAATCAACAGCGCGGTAATGCGAAAATCGAAAAGGGTCGGCAGACTCTTCAGATACGCGATCACAGCCGGGATATTGCCCAGCGTGGAGTCGAACCGCTTGAACAGCGTATCGAGCGCGACGCCCAGCGGGCCGTCGGTTCCATAGCCTGCTGCGTGCGCCTGAGTGCTGCCGCCGCCGGCCAGGACCAGCAGCAGGGCCGCCGAAATCGTGCCTCTCCGAAGCATTGCCAATCGATCCTCCCGCCTCGCGAACGGTAGGCCAGAATGGCCGGAATCGCCAGTGGGCAAGGGCTGCCGGCTGGCGTATCGTTGCCATACAAGGAGTTCGCGTATGACCACCGAGACCATTCCCGTCATCGACCTTGGCCCCTACCTCGCCGGCGAGCCTGGTGCACTCGATCGCACCGCCGCCCAGCTCCGGGTCGCCCTCACCGAGATCGGCTTCTACTTCATCGTCAATCATGGCGTGCCGCGCGAAAAGATCCGCGGCGTGTTCGACCAGGTGAAGCGCTTCCACGCCCAGCCGGTCGAGGCCAAGCTGGCGATGAAGCTCAACACCGACGGCACCGGCTACATGCCGATGCGCGGCAACACGCTGCGCACCTCATCGGTGCAGAGCAACACCAAGCCCAACCTCAACGAAGCCTTCTTCGTGAAGCGCGAGTTGCCGGCCAACCATCCCGATCTCATTTCGGGCCGGCGCTATCGCGGCCCCAACCGCTGGCCCGACGCCCTGCCCGGCTTCCGCGAGTCGATCGTCGACTATTGCAACACCATGGAGCGGCTGGTGCAGAAGATGGTGCGCCTCTACGCGCGCGCCCTCGACCTGCCGGCGACCTATTTCGACACGCCGTTCGAGGATCTGCAGTTCTCGCTGCGCATGACCCACTATCCGCACCAGGATGGTCCGGTGGAAGACGAGTTCGGCCTCGCGCCGCACACCGACACCAGCTTCCTCACCCTGCTGGCCCCCAACGACGTGCCGGGCCTGTCGATCCGCACGCAGAGCGGCAAGTGGATCGACGCGCCCGCGATCGAGGACGCCTATGTCGTGAACGGCGGCCAGATGCTGCAGCGCTGGACCAACGACGTGTTCCTGGCCACGCCGCATCGCGCCATCAACAGGAGCGGCGGCGAGCGCTACGCAATCCCGTTCTTCTGCGACAGCAACATCGACTGGCCGATCGCCGCAGTGCCGACCACCGTCGGGCCGGACAAGCCGCCGAAGTATCCGACGACGTACTATTCCGATTACATGGCCTGGTACCAGAAGCGGAACTACGACGTGCTGAACGAGGCGCAAGCTGCCGACTAAGCCTCTCTCTTGACCTCGTCGACCCTGGTGCGCGTCGAAGCGCACGTCTTCCGCACGCCCATCAAGGATCCTGTCCGCACGTCCTTCGGCACGATGACCGAGCGCGCCGCCGTGTTCGTGCGGGTCGAGGATTCCGAGGGCGCCCATGGCTGGGGCGAGATCTGGTGCAATTTTCCCAATCCGTCCGCCGAGTATCGGGCCCGCCTCTTCACCGACATCGTGGCCTCGCGCGCGCTCGGCCGGACGCTGGACGATCCGGTGGCGCTCTGGACCGAGATCGACGCCGCGCTTCATGTGCTTCGCATCCAAAGCGGCGATGCCGGTGGCTTTTCGTCGGCGGCCGCGGGGCTCGACATGGCGATCCACGACCTTCGCGCCCGCAAGCTGGGACGACCGCTGTGGCAGGCGCTAGGGGGCGCCGACGGTTCGCCCGTGCCGGTCTATGCCTCGGGTATCAATCCCGGCGCCAACGCCTTCGAGACAATCGAGCGCATGCGCAGCGCCGGTTATCGCGCCTTCAAGATCAAGGTTGGTTTCGGCGAGGCAACCGACCTCGCCTCGCTCGGTCCTGCCGCGGCAAACCTGAAATCGGGCGAGCGGTTGATGGTCGACGCCAACCAGGCCTGGGACCTCGCCGCCGCCAAGGCAATGATGCCCAAGCTTGCCGCGTTCGGCCTGCGCTGGATCGAGGAGCCGTTGATGGCCGACCGGCCGGCCGGCGAATGGGCCGAGCTTGTCGCCATGGCGCCGACACAACTGGCGGCCGGCGAGAACATGCGCGGCCTGAGCCAATTCCAGGCCGCCATCGACTCGGGGTCCTTCGGAGTTCTCCAGCCCGATCTCGCTAAATGGGGCGGCCACTCTGGCTGTCTGCCGGTCGCCCGGGCTGTCCTCGCGGCAGGCCGGTCTTATTGCCCACACTATCTGGGCGGTGCGCTGGGATTGATGCACTCGTTGCATCTCCTGGCCGCCGTACGCGGACCCGGGATGCTCGAAGTAGACGCCAATGCGAACCCGCTGCGCGAAGGCCTGCTGCAGGATTATTTCGCAGTCTCGAACGGTGCTGTCTCCCTTCCCGCCGGGCCGGGTCTCGGGCTAGAACCTGACCTTAAGGAACTCGCGTCGCTTCGGAGCCTGCATCTGGAGCGGCGCGCATAAAGCTCAACGGGGAAACGACATGCTTGGCTTGATGCAAGACCGTCCGCTGCTGATCTCGCAGATGATCGATTTCGCGGCCCGCTATTATCCCGAAGTCGAGATCGTCTCGCGCACGGTCGAGGGCCCGATCCATCGCTACGGCTACCGCGATGCGCAGAAGCGCTCCAAGCAGCTTGCCGAAGCCCTGCAGGGCCTGGGCATCAAGCTCGGCGACCGGGTTGGCACGCTCGCCTGGAATACCTATCGCCACTTCGAACTCTATTTCGGCATCTCCGGCCTCGGCGCCGTGCTGCACACGATCAACCCGCGCCTCGCACCCGAGCATGTGAGCTACATCGCCAATCACGCCGAGGATCAGTTGATCTTCGTCGATCTCAACCTGCTGCCGATCGTCGAAGGCGTGTTCAGCACGCTCAAGACCGTGAAGCGTGTCGTGGTGATGACCGACCGCGCGCACATGCCGGCCAACAGCAAGATCCCGAACCTGCTCTGCTACGAAGAGCTGATCGCGGACAAGCCCGGCACCTTGAAGTGGCCGGACTTCGACGAGAAGACCGCCTCGTCGCTCTGCTACACCTCGGGCACGACCGGCAACCCGAAGGGCGTGCTCTACTCGCACCGCTCGATCACCATCCACTCGATGATGATGTCCTCGGGCCCCGTGCTCGGCATCACGCCCGACGACGCCATCCTGCCCGTCGTGCCGATGTTCCACGCCAATGCCTGGGGCCTCGTCTACGCGGCACCAATCTGCGGCGCGAAGATCGTATTCCCTGGACCGAAGCTCGACGGCGCCTCGATCTACGAATTGCTCGACAAGGAGAAGGTGACCTTGAGCGCCGGCGTGCCGACTGTGTGGCTGGCCCTGCTCGACTACTGCCAGCAGAACAAGGTCAAGATGTCGTCGGTGCGCCGCACCCTGATCGGCGGCTCGGCCGTGCCCTACGCGATGATCGAGCGGTTCTGGAAGGAACATCATGTCGAAGTCGCCCAGGGCTGGGGCATGACCGAGATGAGCCCGCTCGGCACGCTGACCCGCTTCAACAAGGGCGAGCGCGACCTGCCTGACGCGGAGCGCTTCGCCATCACCGCCAAGCAGGGCCGCCCGGTATTCGGCTGCGAGATGAAGATCGTCGACGATGCCGGCAACGACCTGCCGGAAGACGGCAGCGTCTCGGGCAACATGGTCGTGCGCGGTCCGTGGATCGTGAAGGGCTACATGAAGGGCGACGGCCGCAGCCAGTTCATGGCTGACGACTGGTTCCAGACTGGCGACGTCTGCAAGATCGAGACGGATGGTTCCGTCGTCATCACCGACCGCTCCAAGGATGTGATCAAGTCGGGCGGCGAGTGGATTTCCTCGATCGACCTCGAGAATGCCGCCATGGGCTGCCCCGGCGTGGCCGAGGCCGCGGTGATCGGCGTCGCGCATCCCAAGTGGGACGAGCGCCCGCTGCTGATCGTCGTGCGCCGGCCCGACGCCAGCGTCACCAAGGACGACCTGATCAAGTTCCTCGACGGCAAGATCGCCAAATGGTGGATGCCCGACGACGTGCAGTTCATCGATGCCATCCCGCACGGCGCCACCGGCAAGATCCTGAAGACGGCGCTGCGCAAGCAGTTCGAGGACTACAAGCTGCCGACCGCCTAGGGCTCGGTCGCCCTGGCATGCAGGGCGATATCGATCACCACAGCTGACAGGACGATCGCGCCACCGATCAAGGTCGCGGTCGCGGGCGTCTCGCTGAAGGCGAGCCAGACCCAGAGCGTGCCGAGCGGCGTCTGCAGCACGCCGATCAGCGCACCGCGCGTCGCCGAAACCAGCGGCGTGCCCAGCGCCAGCAGCAGCAGGCCCATGCCGAACTGGGAAACGCCGAACAGGGCGAGCAGGCCGAAGGTGTGCCCGGTCCCCGCCAGCGGATGCGCGAACGGCAGCACGATCGCCGCGCAAACGAACGCCGAGAGCGCCACCGCCGGCAGCATGTTGACCCCGCGATTGCGCCGGATCAGCACGAGTACGAACGACATGAGCAGCGCCATGGCGAGCCCCAGCACGTCGCCCGCCAGGCGTCCGCCTGTGATGGCCGGCCCGGCCATGACGCCGACGCCCGCCACGGCGGCGAGCGTTGCCACGAGCGTCGCCTTGTCTTCGCGTTCACCGATTACCAACCACGCGATGCCCGCCGTCAGGAACGGGATCATGGCGTCGATCACCATCACGTCGGCCACGGTCGAAAGCCGCATCCCGTTCAGAAAGCACACGGTTGCCAGCGCCGAGCACAGCGCGATCAGCAGGCCGTCACGGCCGATCGCACGCACGGCTTTCGTGAACCCGGCGCGCTCGCGCCAGGCCACGATGCCGAAGATGAACAGCCCGGCGAACACGCCGCGCCAGAACAGCAGCGTCCACGCATCGACATGGATGAAGCGCGTGAAGAAGCCGGCGGTGCTGTAGGCGACCGCCGACGCCGCCAACAGAATCGTGCCCAGCCAGACCGGACGCATGGCGGTCTACAGGAACGGCACGAATGGGATTCGCTCGCGCCGCTTCAATAGCGGCAGGAGTTCGGGGATCGCCTTCTTGAAGTGCGCGGTCTCCTGGTGTGCCGCCCAGCCCGCTTCGTTCACATAGAGTTCGAAGACGAAGAACAGCGCCGGATTGGTCGGCGACTGGTACGGCAGGAAGAGTTTTACGCCCGGCTCCGCCATCGACAGCGGCGTCAGCCAGCGCTGGATTTCCAGCACCTTGTCGATGTCGCCTTCGTTGGCCTCCAGCATGATGGCGACAACGAAGCCCTCGTTCAGGGACGCCAGCACGTCGGCAGGGATATTCATCATTTCGGTCTCCTTCGGGTTCCTATTGCCCTTATGGACACCCCCTCCTGACAGCGTTATGTCAGCAGTGAAATGCGCCGTTCCGACAGGCTTTTCGACATCATCCAGCGGCTGCGCGCGGCCTCCCAGCCGACCACGGCGGCAGCCCTCGCGGGCGAACTCGAGGTGACGCCGCGCACGGTCTATCGCGACATCGCCACCCTGCAGGCGCGGCGCGTGCCGATCGAGGGCGCGGCCGGCGTCGGCTACATCCTGCGCAAGAGCTTCGACCTGCCGCCGCTCAACTTCACGATCGACGAGATCGAGGCGATCTCGGTGGGCGTGCGCATGGTCAGCCGCCTCAAGGATCCCGCGCTGCAGCAAGCAGCAAAGTCGGTCCTCGCCAAGGTAACGGTCGCGGTGCCCGACCGTCTGCGCTCGCACATCGCCGACGCGCCGATCTGGGTTTCCCCCGGCATGACGCCGGAGGCCGACGGCGCCGACCTCGCCGAGGTGCGCGCCGCCATCCGCGACTCGGCCAAGCTCTACATCTCCTATGCCGACGAGCAGGGCCGCCGCACCAACCGCACCATCTGGCCGATCGCCATGGCCTACTATGTCGACGTCACCCTGATCGGCGCCTGGTGCGAGCTCCGAGCCGACTACCGGAATTTCCGGGTCGAGCGCATCGTCTCCTCGCGCGTGCTGGACGAGCGGTTCGACCAGGACAACGGCCGGCTGTTCCGCGAGTGGTCGGCGCTCCCCAAGGAGAAGCCGAAGGAGTAGACTGCGATCATGGAAATCAAGCCCATCGATCCCGCCAACCGCGCGTTCTTTGCCGGCGTTGTCTCCGGCATCGACCTCACGCGGCCGCTGTCAGCGCAGGAAGTCGAAGCCGTGCATGCCGGCATGGACCGCTTCGGCGTGCTGGTGTTCCACGACCAGAAGATCGACGACGAACAGCAACTCGTCTTCAGCAAGTCCCTGGGCCCGCTCGAGCAGGCGACCGGCGACATCGCCGCGCCGCAGGACCGGCGCATGAGCATGGAACTGAACGACATCTCCAACCTCGACAAGAACAACCAGGTCCTGGCGCGCGACGACCGCCGCCGCCTGTTTGGCCTGGGCAACATGCTCTGGCACTCCGACAGCTCGTTCAAGGACGTGCCGGCCAAGTACTCGCTGCTCTCGGCGCGACAGATCCCAGACGCCGACGGCAACACCGAGTTCGCCGACATGCGCGCCGCCTACGATGCGCTGGACGACAAGACCAAGGCCGAAGTGGGCGACATGATCTGCTCGCACAGCCAGATTTTCTCCCGCGGCATCCTGGGCTTCACGGACTTCACCGACGACGAGAGGGTGAAGTGGGCGCCGGTGCGCCAACGCCTCGTCCGCAAGCATCCGCGCTCCGGCCGCCTGTCGCTCTACCTGTCGAGCCATGCCGGCGGCATCGAGGGCTGGCCCGTCCCCGAGGCGCGCGCCTTCCTGCGCGATCTCAACGAGCACGCCACGCAGCGCAAATTCGTCTACGCGCACCAGTGGAAGCCCGCCGACCTGGTGATGTGGGACAACCGCGTCACCATGCATCGTGCGCGCCGCTACGATCACACCCAGGTGCGCGACATGCGCCGCACGACCTTGACCAACGAAGTGTCGAGCCTGGAGCAGGCGCCCTAATCTATGCGCCTGCAGTTCCTCGGCTCCGGCGACGCCTTCGGCAGCGGCGGCCGCTTCAATACCTGCTTCCATCTCGAGCGCCAGGCGCACGGCAACGTGCTGGTCGACTGCGGCGCGTCGTCGATGGTGGCGATCCGCAAATGGGGCGTCGATCCCAACGGCATCTCGACGATCCTGGTCAGCCACCTGCACGGCGATCATTTCGGCGGCCTGCCGTTCTTCCTGCTCGATGCGCAGCTGATCAGCCGGCGTACCACGCCGCTTACCATCGCCGGCCCGCCCGGCCTCACCGAGCGGCTGCAGATCATCCGCGAGGCGATGTTCGCGGGCTCGACGGCGATCGCGCCCAAGTACGACTTCGAGATCAAGGAACTCGCCCTGCATGAGCGCGTGGAGATCGAGAACCTCGCCATCACGCCTTACCTAATGAAGCATTACAGCGGCGCGCCGTCCTATGCGCTTCGGATCGAGACCGAAGGCAAGGTGCTGACCTACTCGGGCGACACCGAATGGGTCGAGGAGCTGATCCCCGCGGCGACCGGCGCCGACCTCTTCATCTGCGAGGCCTACTTCTTCGACAAGGTCATGAAGTATCACATCGACTACAAGACGCTCTTCGACCACCTGCCCGCGATCGGCGCCAAGCGCACCATCGTCACGCACATGAGTTCGGAGCTGCTCGGCCGGCAGAAGGAGCTGGCCCTCGAAGCCGCGTCCGACGGACTCACGGTCGAGTTCTAGCCTTTCGGCCCCCACTCCTCGACGTAGGTGTTGGTCGCGGCGTCGAGCATGCGCGTACTGCGCAGAACGAGATCGTACTTGCCCATCACCTCCGCAGGCGTGACGCCGTCCCGGCCGACACCCGGGAACACCGGCCGGCCTTCGGGTACGCTGGCGTCGGTGCGCGAGAGATAGAAGGCGTCGTAGCCGATGCCGAGGAACAGGCCGAACACCTCGGTCCCGCCCACCACCACGAGACTGCCGCCGTCGATCCGCAGATGCGCCCAAGCCTCGTCGAACGGAGCAGTCGCGGGGTTCCAGAGCGTCACGTTGGTATTCTTCGGATCTTGCGTCAGGCGAGTCACCCGGCGCGTCAGGCGCAGGCGCTTGCGGTCCTTCTCGTAGATACCGCCCTCGGCCGAATGCGCGCCATTGGCTACCGCCGAGGCACGCGCGACCGAGTCCATGTAGAACTGGTGATCGGCCGGCACCTTGATGGACTCGGGGAAGAGCCCGTCGGCGGTCGCGATCATTCCCTCTTTCGAGATGACGGCGTAGCCTTCGATGCGCGGTCGCTTCATCTACCTTCCCATTCCGCCGATCACGGCACCCTGGATAACGAGCACGCCCAGCCAATGGATGCTGTCGAGGATCGACAGCATGTATTTGCGGCCGGGATAGGCGTTGTTGACGAACACCGTCGTGGCCACGAAGCCCGCCCACAGGATCAGACCGGAAATGATGCCGTTCTTGAGCGTCGCCTGGCCAGGCCCGAGATGGGCGATCGCGCCGGACAGGACGAAGGCCATGATGAGCAGGGCCACGAGGGAAACGATGAATGGCGTCGGCGACTTATTGGGCTCGGTCCGCCCGACGGCCGCCAGCCACTGCTTCGACAGGCTCATGTAATAGATGGCGCCCCAGATGAAGGCCGCGATGGCGGCAATGGGAACGGACCAGTAGTTGATGGTGGCGACAGCCATGCTGAATCTCCCTCTCGGTGAACAATAGGCCCTCGTGAGAGGGCGCGGAATATGCCACCCTTTGGTCCGGGGGACGGTGCCATGGGGTGGCTCAAGCTTCTCGTTATTTCGATCGTTATCGCGGTGTCCGGGCCCGCTTTCGCGGTGCCTCACGACGACGCCGAACAGGCGTATGCGAGTGGCGATTACAAGACGGCCTTCGCGCTCTGGCTACCGCTTGCCGAGCAGGGATCGGCACGTGCCCAGATGAACATCGCCCGCATGTACGAGCGCGGCGAATGGGTGGCGCAGGATTCCACCCAGGCCGGCGAGTGGTACCGCCGCGCTGCCCAGAACGACATGCGGGATACGAGTGTCGCCCAGACGACCAGCCAGACCACGACACAGGCCGTCACGGCGCCCTCGACGGTCTACGTGCCGCCGCAGCCTGTCTACTATCCGCCGCCAGTGCAACGCGTGCCGATCTTCGTGCCGACGTTCCGCCATCACTGGCGCCACTAGGCTCAACTTTTCTCCGCACGGCGGAACTATAGCTCGCTGGGCGGCGCGCCTCGGGATTGCTAAGACAGACCCCAAGCTAACGACGCTCACTTAGGGGAAACGTCCAATGTCCGACGCAGTGCTGCGCTCCACTCAGGGGCGCATCGGCATTCTCACCATCAACAATCCGCCCGTGAACGCGCTTGCCGCCGCGGTGCGTGCGGGCATCAAGGACGGCATCGAAGCCTTCGGCGGCGATTCGAACATCGACGCCATCGTGCTGATTGGCGGCGGTCGCACCTTCATCGCCGGCGCCGACATCCGCGAGTTCGGCAAGCCGCCGTCGGGCCCGAACCTGAACGACGTCATTGCCACCATGGAGAACAGCCCCAAGATCGTCGTGGCCGCATTGCACGGCACGCCGCTGGGCGGCGGCCTCGAGACGGCGCTCGGCGCGCACTATCGCGTGTCGTTGCCGACGACGCGTCTCGGCCTGCCCGAAGTCCATCTCGGCCTGCTGCCGGGCGCCGGTGGCACCCAGCGCCTGCCGCGCCTGACCGGCGCCAAGTACGCGCTCGACGCCATCCTGTCGGGCCGCCACATCCCGGCATCCGAGGCCAAGTCCAAGGGCATCGTCGATGCCATCGTCGAGGGCGACGACCTGCTGGCCGGCGCCGTGGCGCACGCCCAGATGCTGGTCGCCCAGAACGCCCCGCGCCGGAAGGTGCGAGACCTCACCGCCACGCTCGAATCTCCCGAGCTGTTCGCGGAGACCGAGAAGGCGATCGCCCGCAAGTCGCGCGGCTTCAAGGCGCCGTGGAACATCATCAAGTGCGTCCAAGCCGCCTGCGAGCTGCCGTTCGACGAGGGCATGAAGCGCGAACGTGAACTGTTCACTGAGTTGCTGACGTCGCAGGAGTCGGCCGCACAGCGCTACTACTTCTTCGCCGAACGCGAAGCCGCCAAGGTGCTCGACGTGCCGGCCGACACGCCGCAGCGTCCGATCAAGACTGCCGGCATCATCGGCGCCGGCACCATGGGCGGCGGCATCGCCATGAACTTCGCCAACGCCGGCATTCCCGTCACGCTCCTGGAAGTGAAGCAGGAAGCCCTCGACCGCGGCCTCAAGACCATCCGCACCAACTACGAGAACACCGCCAAGCGCGGCGGCATGAAGGCCGAGGATGTCGACAAGCGCATGGCGTTGATCACGCCGACGCTGACCTATGATGGCCTCAAGGACGCCGACGTCGTGATCGAAGCGGTCTTCGAGACGATGGAAGTGAAGGAAGCCGTCTTCAAGCAGCTCGATGCCGTAGCCAAGCCGGGCGCGATCCTGGCCACCAACACCTCCGGCCTCGACGTCAACCAGATCGCCACCTACACCAACCGTCCCGGCGACGTGATCGGCATGCACTTCTTCTCGCCGGCCAACGTCATGAAGCTGCTCGAGAACGTGCGCGGCAAGGCGACCGAGAAGGACGTGATTGCCACGGTCATGACGCTCTCAAAGAAGATCGGCAAGATCCCGGTCCTCGTCGGCGTCTGCGAAGGCTTCGTCGGCAACCGCATGCTGCGCTCGCGCGGCATCCAGTCGGCCTACATGATGGAGGAAGGCGCCCTTCCCCAGCAGATCGACAAGGTGATCTACGACTACGGCTTCCCGATGGGCCCGTTCGCCATGAGCGACCTCGCCGGCAACGACGTGGGCTGGCGCATCCGCCAGGGCAAGAAGGACAAGGAAAAGCGCAACGTGCGCTACACCGGCTACGTCGCCGACGCGATCTGCGAACTCGGCCGCTTCGGCCAGAAGACCGGCGCGGGCTACTACAAGTACGCCCTGCCCGATCGCACGCCGATCCCCGATCCCGAGGTCGAGAAGATCATCGAGGAGACGTCGAAGAAGCTCGGCATCACACGCCGCGCCATCTCCGACCAGGAGATCATGGAGCGCTGCCTCTATCCGATGGTCAACGAGGGCGCCAAGATCCTCGAGGAGAAGATGGCGCAGCGCTCGCTGGACATCGACGTGATCTGGGTCAACGGCTACGGCTGGCCGGTCTATCGCGGCGGCCCGATGTGGTGGGCCGACAACGTGGTCGGCCTCAAGACCATCCACGACGCCCTGATGAAGTACCGCGACGCCTCCGGCGACCCGTTCTGGGAGCCGGCGCCCCTGCTCAAGAAGCTGGTGCAGGACGGCAAGAAGTTCTCTAGCGTTTGATCAATTCGATAAGGGAAGGACACCCAAATGGCTGATGCAGTAATCGTCTCCACCGCCCGCACGCCGATCGGCAAGGCATTCCGCGGTATCTTCAACGACACGCACGGCGCCGACATGGGCGCGCACGTGATCAAGCACGCCGCCGAGCGCGCCAATCTCGACCTCGGCGACGTCGAGGACGTGATCCTGGGCTGCGCGGCGCCGGAAGGCACCACGGGCTCCAACGTCGCCCGCGTCTCGGCGATGCGCGCCGGCGCCCCGGTCAGCGTCTCGGGCGTGACCGTGAACCGCTTCTGCTCCTCGGGCCTGCAGACCATCTCGATGGCGGCCCAGCGCGTGCTGGTCGACAAGGTGCCGGTGATGATCGCCGGCGGCCTCGAGTCGGTCTCGCTGGTCCAGGGTCCGCCGGGCGGCAACAAGAACCGCCTCGTGAACCCGTGGGTGCAGGAGCACGTGCCGGGCATCTATCACGCCATGATCACGACCGCCGACACGGTCGCCGCGCGCTACAAGATCAGCCGCGAGGCGCAGGACGAATATTCGCTGCAGAGCCAGATGCGCACCGCGGCGGGCCAGCAGGCCGGCAAGTTCGACGACGAGATCGTGCCGATGGAGACCACGATGCTGGTCACCGACAAGAACACGCAGGAAGTGACCAGGAAGACGGTCAAGCTGACCAAGGACGAAGGCAACCGTCCCGACACCAACCTCGAAGGCCTGGCCAAGCTGCAGCCGGTCGCCGGTCCCGACAAGTGGATCACCGCCGGCAACGCCAGCCAGCTCTCCGATGGCGCCTCCGCCTCGGTGATCATGAGCGATGCCGAAGCCGCCAAGCGTGGCCTGAAGCCGCTCGGCATCTACAAGGGCCTGGTCGTGGCTGGCTGCGAGCCCGACGAGATGGGCATCGGCCCGGTCTACGCGATCCCCAAGCTGCTGAAGCGCTTCGGCCTCAAGATGGACGACATCGACCTGTGGGAACTGAACGAGGCCTTCGCGGTGCAGGTGATCTACTGCCGCGACAAGCTCGGCATCCCCAACGAGAAGCTGAACGTCAACGGCGGCTCGATCTCGATCGGCCACCCGTTCGGCATGACCGGCGCACGCTGCACCGGCCACGCCCTGATCGAGGGCCGACGCCGCAAGGCCAAGAACGTCGTCGTGACCATGTGCATCGGTGGCGGCATGGGCGCCGCCGGCCTGTTCGAGGTCGTGCAGTAAGGACGATCTGCCAACCGAACCTCCTTTCTCCAGGGCTTCCCACGCAGGTGGGAAGCCCTTTTTGCTGCCGCGCCTTATCGAATACGGACTGGGATGTTCTCGATTGAACTTACCCGCGTGGCCAGTTCGATATGATCGCGCGATGAAAAAGCAAATGGTCGGACCGGAAGACTATAAAAACTATAAAGACGCTGTTGCCGTCGCGCGCAAAGAGGGTGGACCCGAGGTCCAGTCGCACTGGTGGGCCCGCCTCAAAGCCGAACTCATGCGCCGTGCAAAGATCACCGCAAAGCGGAGACCCACCGAATAGAAACGCTCGATTTTTCGAGTGCTGCTATTTTTTCTGCGCGACCGCCGCCTTGATCTCGAGGCTGAGCGCGGCGATCCGATCATGGACGGATGCCAGCGCTTCGCTCCGGCTCTTTGCATAGAGCGCGGCGAGCTCCCGAGTGTAGGCAACGGCCGATTCGTAGCTCCTTTTGGCAAAATCGATCTGCTTTGCGGCTTTCTCGTCGAAGGTGCCGCCGGCGAGCATTTCAGTGCCGTGGCTAACGAAGCTGTCTACCGTGGCCCGCATCATCTCGGTCTGTCGATGGGCAATAGCGATGACAGAATTGAGAGTGGCGCTGCTCATGGCATTGAGCGTAGCAAAATTCTTTTGGCCGGCCTCGACCGCAGAAGTGGTGTCGAAAGTGGGCATTTTGAAGCCGCCGGAAAACTTGCCGATGTCGAAACCCGGTCTTTGAAAAGCGCTATCGCCCATTGGAAACTCCTTGGGAATGAATGTGCTGTTCTTCTCAAGGTAGTCACCAAAGCCCGATGTGTATGTGCGCTTTTGACCAGGCCGCCGCCTTTTCGAGGTCGTGCAGTAAGAGCGGCTTCCCGTTTAGTAAACGGGAATTAAACGGGACATCCGGGCGGGGGCAGTCGCCCCCTCTGTTGTTGTCTCCTCGCGAGGATTGGCCTGAAAGACCGCCGCTCCGATATTTGAGGCGATTCCTCGCGAGGCCTCGCGAGCCGCTCGCGAGCCTTTCCCGGCCGGATGAACGATGGAAAAGAGCAATAGCGAATATTGCATTTATCGCAATATTTGTCAAGGCGCGTTTCCGCGAGAGCCTCTATAATCTCCCGCATCCGGCCCGTTTGGCCGTTCGGGGGATCTGTCACATGCGTATGCTTGCCGTTCTTGCTGCCGCCTTCCTGCTCGCCACGCCCGTCCTGGCGCAGGACACAGGTGGCATCTCCTCCACCGCTCTGTCGCGCTGCGCTGGCAAGATCGGCCTGGAGACCCGCACCGACGATGCGGCCTTCGTCGCCATCATGCTGGACGGCATGCCGTGGGTGACCATCGAACGCACCGAGGAGAAGGTCGGCAGCCAAACTATCGCCACCACCGTGACCGGCACGGGCGCGCAGCGTCAGCGCCGCGGCGGCACCGTGCCCTTCCTCTTCACCTGCCTGATCGACGACAAGGGCGAGGCGGTGATGTTCCATTCCACCCGGCTGCGGCCCGAGGCCGGACAGCTCCTGCCGCCCGCGACCGTGATCCTGGGCTCGGCGACCTACCGCGAGAAGATGGCCCTGCCGCACGGCATCGAGCTCCGCGTGCAGCTGCTCGACATCGCGAAGGACCCGCAAGGAGAGATCGTGGCCGAGCAGGTGGTACGCAGCGGCTGGGCCGTTCCGATCGCCTTCGGCCTGCGCGCGCCGAACGACCTGAAGCCGGCCGGCCGCAAGCTGGTGATCGCGGCGCGGATGGCATTGGGCCGCAAGACCCTCTTCCAGCTGAAGCAGCCCCAGCCGCTCGCGGCAGGCGACCTGGGCAAGCCCGTCGACCTGGTGCTCGAAAAAGTCGGCGAGCCTTGAACAAGGCATGTTGGATGCCTAGTTTCCCGCCACCGTAAACCGACAGGATGCAGACCGATGGATTTCCTCCCGACCGCAACGCTCGCCCGCTTTGCCTCTGGGGAAATCCGCATCCATGTCCGCTTCCATCGCACTATCCGACCTTTCCTGGTCCACGCCTGACGGCCGACCGCTCTTCTCGGGCCTGACCCTCGCGTTCGGCCCGGACCGCACCGGCCTCGTTGGCCGCAACGGTGTCGGCAAGACCACTCTTCTGAAACTCATCTCCGGCGTGCTACAGGCGCCTGCAGGCCGCATCTCGGTCGACGGCACGTTGGGCGTTCTGCGCCAACGCGTGCAGGTCGACCCGGATGAAACGGTGGCCGATCTATTCGGCGCGCGTGAAGGATTGGCGCTGCTGCGCCACGCGGCCAACGGCGACGCCACCGTCGACGAGCTTGGCCGCACCGACTGGACCCTGGAGACGCGCCTTGCCGCCGCCCTTGCCCGCGTCGGGCTCGACGCGGATGCCGACACGCGCCTCGTCACCCTGTCGGGCGGGCAGCGCACACGTGCCGGACTCGCGGCACTGGTGTTCGCCGATCCGGACTTCATCCTGCTCGACGAACCGACGAACAATCTCGACCGCGCCGGACGGCAGGCGGTGATCGATCTGCTGGCCGGCTGGCGCGCCGGCGCCGTCGTCGTCAGCCATGACCGCGAACTGCTCGAGACGATGGATGCGATCGTCGAGCTCGGCTCGCTGGGCGCCACGCGCTATGGCGGCAACTGGAGCCACTATCGCGCGCGCAAGGCACTCGACATGGACGCTGCCCGGCACGACCTGGCTGACGCCGAGAAGCGTCTTGCCGAGATCGATCGGAGTGCGCAGAGCACGGCTGAACGAAAGGCACGCAAGGACGGCGCTGGCCGGCGAACGCGTGCGAAGGGAGGCATCCCGCGAATCCAGCTCAATACGCTGAAGGACCGGAGCGAAAAGGCCGGTGGCGAGGCGGCACGCCTGGCGGAGCGCCGCCGCACGCAGGCGCAGGAAGAGGCCACTGTCGCGCGCGGGCGGATCGAGGTGCTGCAGCCGCTTTCCGTAGCGCTACCGCCGACCCGCCTGCCCGCCAACCGGACGGTCGTGCGCCTCGACAACGTCGAGACCGGC
>CAIKZO010000160.1 GCA_903832005.1 Enhydrobacter aerosaccus
AGACGCCGCGCTTCTGCGGGCAGGCTTCCAGAGCCGGCACCTTGTTGTGGGTCCTGAGCGGATGGCGCTGCTTGCGGATCAACTGGTTGATAGTCGGCATCGAGTTCCGGTTTCCTTAACGACCAATCGTTGCCGCCCAACTCACGCATCGGCGCAAAGCGAAAACGCGGGCATAGCGGCAAGAGCGCAGCCCCGCGTGTCATGAAAGCTTTGCGGCCTGAAGGCCTGACTTGTAACGGTCCTCGACGTCCAGCTGCGTTTAGGCTCTCGCCTACCACCAGCCCTTCCCCGAGGTGGCGCGCTTATATGGCTGCATTCCGTGGGCGTCAAGCGTACTGAATCGGTTTCCACTTTGATTTCGTTGGTTATTTTCGAGGCCTCGCAAACGACTCGTTCCTGACTCCCGATCAGGTTGTCGCGCAAGAATCTGACCCCACCTATTGGGGGTCCGCCGCGTTTCGGACACAAACATCTCGCCGTTTACTTTTTCCGTCCGTTACGGTATCTGGAAAGAATGTTGCGCAATCGCATTCGTATGGTCTCGGCTACCAAAGGTACCTTTGGGGCGGGGAACGTCGTGCGCGATCGTCAGATCTAGAGCCCGACAAAAACCCCGACCCCGCCGAGATGGCCGGGGTCCACGCAACAGGGTCCCGCCCCTCCGGCAACGGAAGCGAGACCTGCGATGTCCTCCCGACTGATG
Source organism: Enhydrobacter aerosaccus (assembly GCA_903832005.1). Lineage (GTDB taxonomy): Bacteria > Pseudomonadota > Alphaproteobacteria > Reyranellales > Reyranellaceae > Reyranella > Reyranella aerosaccus_B. The sequence continues at coordinate 704 of CAIKZO010000160.1, forward strand.
CCACCGACCCCGGTCCTCCACACGCCGCGCCTCGTGCTGCGTCCGGTGCGCAGCAAAGACGCGCCCGTGATCCAGCGCCGCTTTCCGCGATGGGATGTCGTCAAATGGCTCAATCCCAACATTCCTTGGCCCTACCCAGCCGACGGCGCCACCACGTTCGTGGCCAATTGCCTGGCCGAGATGGCGCGCGGGGAGAAGTCCCATTGGGCGATCGTTCCCCGCAAGGGACCGGCCGACCTGATCGGGCTGATCGACCTGTGGCCCGATGACGGCTCCAGCCGCGACCAGCGTGGTTTCTGGCTCGATCCCGAGTACCAGGGCCAGGGGTTGATGACGGAGGCGGCCAACCGGGTGACCGACTATGCCTTCCGCGAGCTGAAGTGGCCCTGCCTGTGGCTCCGCAACGCCCAGGAAAACCATGCTTCCCGCCGTATCAAGGAAAAGCAGGGCGCCCGGCTGGTCGACCTGATGATCTCCGAGTGTGTAAGCGGCAAGGTCGAGCAGATGGTCTGGCAGCTCAACGCGAGAGACTGGATGGCCAGACAGTCCGCCTGATCCGAAACGCCAAAGAAAAAGGCCGTCGCTTCACAGCGACGGCCTTTGTTTTTCGAAGCGATGGGCCTTAGTCGGCCGCGCGCTCTTCCTCGAGCGTCGGGACCGGCTGGTCCTCGCCGTCCGCGCCGGCGGCCAGGATGGCCCGGTCGCGCTGGGCGGCGATCGCCTTCAGACGGTTCACGACCCCGCCGGTACCCGCCGGGATCAGGCGGCCGACGATGACGTTCTCCTTCAGGCCCTGCAGCGTATCGACACGGCCCGACACGGCCGCCTCGGTCAGCACGCGGGTGGTCTCCTGGAAGGAGGCCGCAGAGATGAACGACTTGGTCTGCAAGGACGCCTTGGTGATGCCGAGCAGCACTGGGTCGGCCTTGGCAGGCTTCAGCTTCTCCGACAGGAGCTTGACGTTCTCGAGCTCGAACTCGCCCTTGTCGACCTGTTCGCCGATCAGGAAGGTCGACTCGCCGGCGTCGGTGATCTCGACCTTCTGCAGCATCTGACGCGCGATCGTCTCGATGTGCTTGTCGTTGATCTTCACGCCCTGGAGTCGATAGACCTCCTGGATCTCGTTGACGAGGTATTCGGCCAGCTTCTCGATACCCAGCACGCGCAGGATGTCGTGAGGCACCGGATTGCCGTCGATCAGAAGATCGCCACGCTCCACGAAGTCGCCTTCCTGGACCGCGATGCGCTTGGTCTTCGGGATCAGATACTCGACAGGCTCCAGGTTCTCGCCTTCCGGCACGATGAGAACGCGGCGCTTGTTCTTGTAGTCCTTGCCGAACTCGATGCGGCCCGCGATGTCGCAGATGATCGCGAAATCCTTGGGCTTGCGGGCTTCGAACAGCTCGGCCACGCGCGGCAGACCGCCCGTGATGTCGCGGTTCTTGCCGCCCTCGCGCGGGATACGCGCGAGAATGTCGCCGGCGTGGACCTCCTGGCCGTTCTCGACCGAGAGCACCGAGTCGAGCGACAGCAGGTACCGGGCCTCCTGCCCGTTGCCGAGCATGATCGGGTTGCCGGCAGCATCGTGGATGGCGATGCGCGGACGGAGATCGCCACCCTTCGGCTGCCCCTTCCAGTCGACGACGACACGGTTCGAGATGCCCGTGGAGTCGTCGATCACTTCGCGCATCGACGTGCCTTCGACCAGGTCGACGTAGACCGCCTTGCCCGCCTTCTCGGTGATGATCGGCAGGGTGTACGGGTCCCATTCGGCCAGCTTCTGGCCCTTGGTCACCAGGACATCGTTGTCGATCAGCAGGCGCGCGCCGTAAGGCACGCGATGCTTGGCACGCTCGCGCTGGTTGGCATCGACCAGGACCAGCTCGGTGTTACGGCCCATCACGACCGGAACGCCCGCACTGTTCATGACGATGTTGCGGTTGCGCACCTGGATCGTGCCGTCGTGGCTGGCCTCGATGTTCGACTGCTCCGCACCACGCTGCGCGGCGCCGCCGATGTGGAAGGTACGCATCGTGAGCTGGGTGCCCGGCTCGCCGATCGACTGGGCGGCAATGACGCCCACCGCTTCGCCGATGTTGACCTTCGTGCCGCGGGCCAGGTCACGGCCGTAGCACTTGCCGCAAACGCCGATCTTGGTGTCGCAGGTCAGCACCGAACGGATACGCAGCTCCTCGATGCCGGCCTTGTCGATCAACTCGACACCGACTTCGTCGATCAGGTCGCCCGACTTGACCAGCAGGGTTCCGTTCAGCGGATCGACGATGTCGTCGAGCGCCGAGCGGCCGAGCACGCGCTCGCTGAGCGGCTCGATCACGTCGCCGCCGTCGACGACCGCACGCATCGTCAGGCCGCGTTCAGTACCGCAATCCTCCTCGATGATGATGCAGTCCTGCGCCACGTCGACCAGACGGCGGGTCAGGTAACCCGAGTTCGCCGTCTTGAGCGCCGTGTCGGCCAGGCCCTTGCGGGCGCCGTGGGTCGAGTTGAAGTACTCGAGTACCGAGAGGCCTTCCTTGAAGTTCGACAGGATGGGCGTCTCGATGATCTCGCCGGAGGGCTTGGTCATCAGGCCGCGCATGCCGGCGAGCTGCTTCATCTGCGTGGCCGAGCCACGCGCACCGGAGTGGGCCATCATCCACACCGCATTGACCGGCTTGCCCGGCTGCGGCGTCGAAATGCCCTTCATCATCTCCTCGGCAACGCGATCGGAGCAACGCGACCAGGCGTCGACGACCTTGTTGTACTTCTCGCCCGAGGTGATCAGGCCGTCCTGGTACTGCTGCTCGTACTCCTTCACTTCCTTCGTCGTCGTCGCGACCAGCTTCACCTTGGCCTGCGGGATGACGAGGTCGTCCTTGCCGAACGAGATGCCGGCACGGCATGCGTGATAGAAGCCGAGGCCCATCAGGCGATCGGCGAAGATCACCGTCTCCTTCTGGCCGCAGTGGCGGTAGACCATGTCGATGACGTTCTGCAGGTCCTTCTTCGTGAGAAGACGGTTGATCAGCGAGAACGGCAGGTTCTGGTGCTTGGGCAGGATCTGGGCGAGCAGGATGCGGCCCGGCGTGGTCTCGACGACCTTGGTCACCGGCGCGATCACTTCCGTGCTCTTCACGCCATTCACGGCGTTGGTGTTCGGACGATCCTCGAAGATCTCGAGACGCGCCTTGATCTTGCTGTGCATCGAGATCGTGCGCGCGTGCAACGCGTGCTCGATTTCGCCGATCTCGGAGAACAGCGAGCCTTCGCCCGGCTCACCGTCACGCTCGAGCGTGATGTAGTAGATGCCGAGCACGATGTCCTGCGACGGCACGATGATCGGCTTGCCGGACGCCGGGCTCAGGATGTTGTTGGTCGACATCATGAGCACGCGGGCCTCGAGCTGGGCTTCCAGCGACAGCGGCACGTGGACCGCCATCTGGTCGCCGTCGAAGTCGGCGTTGAAGGCCGTGCAGACCAGCGGATGCAGCTGGATCGCCTTGCCCTCGATCAGCACCGGCTCGAAGGCCTGGATGCCGAGGCGATGGAGCGTCGGCGCGCGGTTCAGCAGCACGGGATGCTCGCGGATGACCTCCTCGAGGATGTCCCACACTTCCGGCCGTTCCTTCTCGACCATGCGCTTGGCGGCCTTGATGGTGTTGGCCATGCCGTAGTTCTGCAGGCGCGAGTAAATGAACGGCTTGAACAGCTCGAGCGCCATCTTCTTGGGCAGGCCGCACTGATGAAGCTTCAGTTCCGGACCGACCACGATGACCGAACGGCCCGAGTAGTCGACGCGCTTGCCGAGCAGGTTCTGACGGAAGCGGCCCTGCTTGCCCTTCAGCATGTCGGACAGCGACTTCAGCGGACGCTTGTTGGCGCCGGTGATGACGCGGCCACGGCGGCCGTTGTCGAACAGGGCGTCGACCGACTCCTGCAGCATGCGCTTCTCGTTACGCACGATGATGTCCGGTGCCCGCAGCTCGATCAGGCGCTTCAGGCGGTTGTTGCGGTTGATGACGCGACGATAGAGGTCGTTCAGGTCCGA
>CAIKZO010000161.1 GCA_903832005.1 Enhydrobacter aerosaccus
CCCGCTCATGATTCATGAAGCGGGCCTGGAGGCCCGCGGTCCCGGAAGACTCAGATGAACTTCATTCCGACCGCGAGGCCGGCGGCGGTCGCCCATTCGCCGGCGCCGACCTTCGGGCCGTCGGCGGGCTGGACGCGCGTGACCTTGATGCGGCCGTCGGGGCAGACGACGGTGAATCCGTCGGCTTCCACCGCGACCACTTCGCCGTACTTGCCGCCGATGCCCTTCGGGTCCTTGGCCGGGATCGCCTTGACGTCAAAGACCTTCACGGTCTTGCCGTCGAGCGTCGTCCAGGCGCCGGGCGCGGGATTGCAGCCGCGCACCAGCGGATCGATCTGGCGCCACGACTTGCCCCAGTCGATGCGGGCGATGTCGGCGGTGGCGCGGCCTTCGTAGGTCGCCTTCGACTCGTCCTGCTTGATGCGCGGCGCCTTGCCCGCCTTCACCAGGTCGACCGACTCGAGCATCGCATCGACGCCCATCGGGAACAGGCGCTTGAAGTAGAGGTCGCCCATCGTGTCGGTGGCGCTGAGCGGCGTGGTCTTCGTGAGCAGCACGTCGCCGGTGTCGAGACCGTTGTCCGGCCAGAAGATCGACAGGCCGGTCTCCTTCTCGCCGAGGATGATCGGCCAGTTGATGGCGCTGGCACCGCGATAGGCCGGCAACAGCGACGGATGATACTGGATCGAGCCGTGTGTCGGCGCGTTCAGGAACTCCTCGGGCACGAACAGGGTGACGAAGGCCATGACCTGGAGGTCGGGCTTCAGCGCCTTGAACTCTTCGAGGACCTCGGGCTTGCGATAGGACGCCGGCTGATAGACCGGCAGTCCCGCCGCGACGGCCGCTTCCTTCAGCGGATCGGCTTTCGCGCCGGGCTTCTCCGGGGCGACATAGACGGCGACGACTTCGTCACCGCGCTTGAGCAGGGCCTCGAGCACGGCCTTGCCGAAGGCCTGCTGGCCATGAACGACGATGCGCATGTGTCTTTACTCCGCGGCCACTGCTTTGGGTTGTTCGCCTGTGGCGCCCGAGCCCTTGATCTCGGCGATCTCGCGCGCCGAGAACTTCAGCACCTTCGAAAGGATCTCGTCGGTGTGCTCGCCCAGCAGGGGAGAGCGCTCGACCTCGGTGATCGAGTCGGAGAGCTTGATCGGGTTGCCGACCGACAGGTACTTGCCTCGCTTGGGATGATCGACCTCGACGACGGTGCCGGTGGCACGCAGCGCCGGGTCTTCCGCGATTTCCTTCATCGACAGGATCGGGCCGACCGGGATGTCGAGCGCGTTGCAGGCGTTCATGACGTCGAACTTGGTCAAGGTCATGGTCCACTGCTCGATCGCGCCGAATATCTCGGTGAGACGCGGCAGGCGGGCCGGCGGCTTGGCGTAGTCGGGGTGGGTCTTCCACTCCGGCTTGCCGATCAGGTCGCAGATCTTCTCCCACACCGGCGCCTGGGTGATGAAGTAGATGTAGGCATTGGGATCGGTCTCCCAGCCCTTGCACTTCAGGATGACGCCCGGCTGGCCGCCGCCCGAATCGTTGCCGGCGCGCGGCGTGGCTTCGCCGAACGGGATGTTCTGCCCGAACTGCGTGTATTCCTTCAGCGGGCCGGCCTTGAGCCGCTGCTGGTCGCGCAGCTTCACGCGGCAGAGGTTGAGCACGCCGTCCTGCATGGCGCACAGCACCTTCTGGCCGCGGCCCGTGCGGTTGCGCTGGTAGAGCGCCGAGACGATGCCGAGGGCGAGATGAAGACCCGTGCCCGAGTCGCCGATCTGCGCGCCGGTGACCAGCGGCGGTCCGTCGAGGAAGCCGGTCGTCGAAGCCGAGCCGCCGGCGCACTGCGCCACGTTCTCGTAGACCTTGCAGTCTTCATAGGCGCCCGGGCCGAAGCCCTTCACCGAAGCGGCGATCATGCGCGGGTTCCAGGAGTGGATGCGCTCCCAGGTCAGGCCCATGCGATCGAGCGCGCCGGGCGCGAAGTTCTCGACCAGCACGTCGCAGGTCTTCACCAGACGCTCGAGCACGGCCATGCCCTGCTTGCTCTTGGAGTCGAGCGTGATCGAACGCTTGTTGTGGTTCAGCATCGTGAAATAGAGGCTGTCCGCGCCGGGCACATCGACGAGCTGGCCGCGGGTGATGTCGCCCTGGCCGGGACGCTCGACCTTGATCACGTCGGCGCCGAACCAGGCCAGCAGCTGCGTGCAGGTCGGGCCCGACTGGACGTGCGTGAAGTCGAGGATCTTGACGCCCTGCAGCGCCTTGCCGTCCTGGCCCCACGGCTTCTTCGACATCTTCGGCGCGGCGGCTTTTTTCGCGTCGGCCTTCTTGGCGACGATCTTCTTCACCGCCTTGACCTTGGCTTTCGCCTTCTTGGCCTTCTTGTCGTCCTTCTTGGCCTTTGCCTTCAGTTCCTTCTTGGATTTCTTCGCCATGGTCGTCCCCTTACTTCTTCTTCAGCTGGCTTTGCGGATTGAGATTGCCGATGCGGCCCGACTCGCTGCCGGCGGCCGGATCGATTGCGGCGTTGATCAGAGTGGGCTTGCCGGAATCCATCGCCGCGTTGACGGCGCGCTTCAGCTCGTCCGGCGTCGTTGCATGCACGCCTGCGCCGCCGAAGGCCTCCATCATCTTGTCGTAGCGCGCGCCCTTCACGAACACGGTCGTCGCGGGATCGCTGCCGGCCTTGTTCTGGTCGGTGCCGCGATAGATGCCGTCATTGTTGAAGATGACGATGCAGACCGGCAGGTTGTAGCGGCAGATCGTCTCGACCTCCATGCCGGAGAAGCCGAACGCGCTGTCGCCTTCGATGCAGAGCACGGGCTTGCCGGTCTCGACCGCCGCGGCGATCGCCTGGCCCATGCCGATGCCCATCACGCCCCAGGTGCCGACGTCGAGCCGCTTGCGCGGCTGGTACATGTCGATCACGCCGCGCGTCAGGTCGAGCGTGTTGGCGCCCTCGTTGACCAGGATCGCGTCGGGACGCTCCTTGATGATGGTGCGCAGCACGCCAAGGGCGCCGTGATAGTCCATCGGGTTGTTGTTGTTCATGAGGCGCGGCGCCATCTTGGCGACGTTCTCGTCACGCTTGGCCGTGACCGCGCCCATCCAGTCGGACGGCGCTTTTGTCCAGCTCGAGCCCATCGCTTCCACAAACGCCGCAACACACGAGCCGATGTCGCCCACGACAGGCGCCACGATCTCGACGTTGGAGTCCATCTCCTTGGGCTCGATGTCGATCTGGATGAACTTCTTCGGAGCATCGCCCCACGACTTGCCCTTGCCGTGGCTGAGCAGCCAGTTCAGGCGGGCGCCGATCATCAGCACGACGTCGGAGTCCTTCAGCACCGTCGAGCGCGCAGCACCCGCGCACTGCGGATGCGTGTCGGGCAGCAGGCCCTTGGCCATGCTCATCGGCAGGAACGGCACGCCGCTCTTCTCGACGAAGGTCTTGATCGCCTCGTCGGCCTGCGCGTAGGCGGCGCCCTTGCCGAGGATGATCAGCGGCTTCTTGGCGCCCTTCAGCACGTCGAGCGCACGCTTGATCGACGCCGGGGCGGGGATCTGCGCCGGGGCGGCGTCGATCACCTTGACCAGCGACTTCTTGCCCTTCTCGGCGTTCATCACCTGGCCGAACAGCTTGGCCGGCAGGTCGAGATAGACGCCGCCCGGACGGCCCGAGACCGCCGCGCGAATGGCGCGCGCGAGGCCGATGCCGATGTCGGCGGCGTGCAGCACGCGATAGGCCGCCTTGCACATGGTCTTGGCGATGGCGAGCTGGTCCATCTCCTCGTAGTCGCCCTGCTGCAGGTCGACGATCTCGCGCTCGGACGAGCCCGAGATCAGGATCATCGGGAAGCAGTTGGTCGTGGCATGCGCCAGCGCCGTCAGGCCGTTCAGGAAGCCCGGCGCGGAAACCGTGAGGCAGATGCCCGGCTTCTTGGTGAGGAAGCCCGCGATCGCCGCGGCATAGCCTGCGTTCTGCTCGTGGCGGAACGACAGCACGCGGATGCCCGAGGCCTGCGCCATGCGGCCGAAGTCGGTGATTGGAATGCCCGGGACGCCGTAGATCGTCTCGATGCCGTTCAACTTCATCGCGTCGATGATGAGGTTGAAGCCGTCGGTCAGCTCCTCGCCTTCGGTTTCGGGCTTCTTGACTGCCGCTGCTTCGGCCATGGTTTTCCTCCCTCTAGATCAATCGAGAAAATTTAGTCCAGATAGTCGACGTGCTTGGCGACGTGCTCGGCAAGACCGAGCGCGTGTTGGCGGACCAGCTCCTCGGCGCGCGCGGTATCGCGCGCCTCGAGGGCCTGGATGATGTTCATGTGATCGTGGATCGAGCGCTCGACCCGGTCATCCTCGCCGATCGTCTCGCGGCGGATCATGCGCATGTGGGTGAACAGGTTCTCCGCCAGCTGGATCAGCACGCCGTTGCCGCTCAGCTCGATGATCGACTGGTGGAAGGCGATGTTCACTTCCGAATATTCGTCGAGCTTGGCGTGCAGCTTGTCGTCCTCGAAGGTGGCGAACATGCGCCTGAGGCCGGCGATATCGGCGTCGGTCGCGGTCTGGGTGATCAACCGCGCCGCCATGCTTTCGAGCGCTGCCCAGGCGGTGATCATCTCGATCACCTGGTGCTTGGTCTTGCGCACCACATAGATGCCGCGCCGCGGGACGGAGCGCACGAAGCCCTCGCGCTCCAACTGGGCCATGGCCTCGCGCACCGGGGTGCGGGAAATGCCGAAATCCTGTGCCAGCTGGCGCTCGTCGAGGCGGATGTCGGAGCGGGAGCGGTAGATGTCGGAGGAGACGATGACGCTGCGCAACGCCGCGTAGGCCTTGTCCTTGAAGGTCTCACGGCTGTCGATCGGGCTGACGACAAGGCGCGCGTCGCTCATGGATATAAAGACCTTCCCCCCAAAATCGGTGCGGCGCTTCTGCGGAGAACCCCCTCTCCGGTCGCCTTGTTGGATATATTATTCATAATACCAGCGGCTGGGCAATGCGTCCAAAAGGCGATTGCGTGTGGACTGCATTGCGGACAACATTCTGACCGTGTGTGCCGTACCGACCGTCCAGCTCAAGGATGGCGGCAAAGAATTCTAGGGTGGGGACCGAACCATGACTGTCGCTGCATCGACGCCCGTCGCCCGGGCGAACCGCTGGTGGCAACTGTGGCTGGGCGTCCTCGCCATGGTCCTGATCGCCAACCTGCAATACGGCTGGACGCTGTTCGTCGACCCGATCCACGCCGCGCGCGGCTGGAGCCTGACGGAAATCCAGTTCGCCTTCTCGATCTTCATCGCCACCGAGACCTGGTTGACGCCGATCGAAGGCTGGATCGTCGACCGCCTAGGCGCGCGCAAGGGCGCCCCGATCATGATCGGTGTCGGCGGCGCGCTGGTGGCGATCTCCTGGATCATCAACGCCTACGCCACGTCGCTCACCGGTCTTTATATTGGCGCCGCGGTCTCCGGCACCGGCGCCGGCGCGATCTACGCGACCTGCGTCGGCAATGCCGTGAAGTGGTTTCCGGACCGGCGCGGCCTCGCGGTCGGCCTGACCGCGGCGGGCTTCGGCGGGGGCGCCGCGCTCACCGTCGTGCCGATCGGCATGATGATCGCCAGCCTGGGCTATTCCCAGACCTTCCTGTGGTTCGGCATCGGCCAGGGCGCCGTGTTGCTCGCGATCGCTCCGCTGATGCGCGCGCCGTTCGAAGGCGAGCTACCGAAGATGGCGGCGCCCAAGGTGCCGCAGACCTCGAAGAGTTCGACGCCCGGCGAGGTGCTGCGCAGCCCGATCTTCTGGCTGCTCTATGTAATGCTGGTGCTGATCTCGGCGAGCGGCCTCGTCGTCACCGCGCAGATCGCCCCGATCGCCAAGGATCTCGGCCTGTCGAAGGTGACGCTGGTCCTGGGCGCCTCGGTGCTCTCTGTCGCCCTCGTCGTCGACAGCGTCATGAACGGCATGGCGCGGCCCTTCTTCGGCTGGGTGTCCGACAATATCGGTCGCGAGAACACGATGATGATCGCCTTCACCCTGGGCGGTCTCAGCTACCTCTCGCTCGGCTACTTCGGCACCAGCCCGTGGATGTTCGTGATCTGCGCGGCGCTGATCTTCTTCACCTGGGGCGAGATCTTCAGCCTGTTCCCGTCGACCTGCACCGACCTGTTCGGCAACAAGTACGCCACCACCAACGCCATGATGCTCTACACTGCCAAGGGCACCTCGGCGTGGTTGGTGCCGCTCGCCAACATGTCGAAGGACTCGAGCGGCAGCTGGAACACCGTCTTTCTTATGGCAGCGGGCGTGAACTTCGCCGTGGTGCTGGCCGCCTGGCTGATCCTGAAGCCTGCCCGCAAGCGGCTTGCGTAAGGACGGTGCGGCCGCGACAATCGCGGCCATGCTTACGGCCAAGATAAAGTTCGAGCCGCACAACAGCGCTGCGGCCGACTATGTGCGCGACCGGCTGTCGATGTTCAATTCGGCAGCGACCGGCCGCTCCGACTATTACCCGCTGAACATCTTCCTGCGCGGCGAGCAGGACGAAATCCTGGGCGGCCTGCTGGGCTATGTCTGGGCCGACTGGCTGTTCGTGTCGATCCTGTGGGTCGACGAGCAGCTGCGCGGGCAGGGACATGCCACGCAGATGATGGACGCCGCCGAGAAATACGCCCGCGAGCGCGGCTGCCACTCGGCCCACCTCGACACGCTGTCCTGGCAGGCCCGGCCCTTCTACGAGCGCCGCGGCTACGAACTCTACTCGACGCTCGACGACTACCCGGCGCCGCATAAGCGCTTCTTCCTGAAGAAGAAGCTCTGACCTTTCTGTCGTCTTGAGCGCAGCGAAAGACCTAGCGTCTCAACGAGAGCACTCTGAAACTGGCATTAGGTCCTTCGCTGCGCTCAGGACGACAGGCTTAGTTCCTTCAACTTCTTGTCGACGGCCAGCATGTCCTGCCAGCTCTGACGCTTGCTGGCGGGGGTGCGCAGCAGATAGGCCGGGTGGAAGGTCGGCATGGTGGGGATTTCCGTGCCGTCGTCGAGGCGCACGCTGGTCCACTTGCCACGCAGCCGCATGATGCCTTCGGCGGTGTCGAGCACGGCCTTGGCCGAGGTGCCGCCGGCGAGGATCAGGAGCTTGGGCCGCACCAGTTCGATGTGGCGGCGCGTGAAAGCGAGGCACATCGCCTGCTCGGCGAGCGTCGGCGTGCGGTTGCCGGGCGGCCGCCAGAAGAGAATGTTGGTGATGTAGAAGCCGTCGCCGCGCTTGAGGCCGATCGCCTCCATCATGCGGTCCATCAGCTGGCCGCTCACGCCGACGAACGGCTTGCCGAGCCGATCCTCATCGGCGCCGGGCGCCTCGCCCACGATCATCACCGGCGCGGTGGGCAGGCCGTCGGCGAAGACGGTGTTCTTGGCGGTGCGCTTCAGCGCACAGCTCTCGAAACCGCGGACCGCGGCTTCCAGTTCGTCGATCGTATTGCACGCGGCGGCCAGGGTGCGGGCATCCTCGACCAGCTGCGGCGATTCGAGCGGCACTGGGGCGCGGGGTGCGGCGGCCGGCGAGGGCGCGGGCGGTCGGAACGGCGTCGGGGCTGTCGGCGTCGCGGCGGCAGCGACGGCCGGTTCCGGCGCTACCTGTTGCGCCACGGGAGCAAGGCGGTCGATCGCTTCCTCGCCGATGGTCTCGTCGAGCCCCTGGTCGACATACCATTTCAGCAGCGCGGCGAGGTTCTCGCCCGAGGAAAGCATTTCCTCCATCAGAGGCTTTTCACGAAGGCGCTCAGCATCGGCGCCCACATCGCGGCATCGGCGTGGCTCGCCATATGGCCCTTGTCCGACGGCATCTCGACGTAGGTGAGGTCGACGCCGGCCTTGCGCATGTCGAGCGCGTGCTGGGCGCAGTCGGTGAGGTCGAACAATTTGTCGGTCTTCGAGATCACGTACAGCACCTTGGTCTTCTTCAACGCATCGTACTGTTTGGTGATGTCGAACCCGTCGATCGCGCGGCGCAGGGTGACGAGCGAGTGGCCGTCGTAGATCTTGGCCCAGCTCTTGGCGGCGACCTTGGCGTCGGCTTCGGTCGCGCCATAGTTCAACAGCGTCTCGTAGCGGATCTGCTCGAGGACGCCCGGGATGCCGCCGTTCTCATAATACCAGCCGCCGTTCCAGTTCGGATCGCCGGCGAGGCGCTTCTGCAAGCCTTCGAGGCCGCCGAGACGCCCTGGTGCCTTCGGCGCGGTGACGGAAGCCGCGATCCCCTTCATGAATCCCGGAAAGGAGGCTGCCCACTGGAAGGACTGGAAGCCACCCATCGACGGGCCGATCACGGCGACCAGGCTCTTGAGGCTGAGCGAATCGACCAGCAGCTTCTGGCTGGCCACCATGTCGCGCAGGCTGATCTCGGGGAAGGTCGGGCCGTAGGGCTTCTTGGTCTTCGGATCGATCGTGTTGGGGCCGCTGCTGCCGTGCGCCGAGCCCAGCGCATTGACCGAGACGACAAAGAACTTGGTCGTATCGACCGCTTTGCCCGGTCCGATCAGCCCGTCGAACCAGCCGGCGGAGCCTTCCGGGACGCCGCGGCCCTGCTTGCCCGCGGCATTCTTGCCGGCCGCATGGTGGCTCGACGTGTAGCCGTGCACGACCAGGATGCCGTTGTCCTTGGCCGCATTCGGTGTGCCATAGGTTTCGTAGGCAAGCTCGAGGACGGGCAGGGTTTGCCCATTTTCCAGCCGGAAATCGTGGGCTGTGAAGAGTTTGCTTTCAATTTCAGTCAGTTCGGCCACGGGATTGCCCCTTTCGGCATGTAGCGATTAAGCGCCCGACAGGCTATTTACCATCGTCAAAGGATCGTCGCCTGCCAGCGGCGCGTCCATCTGGAAAAGGCACTGCAGAGCGAGACGGGAATGACGCGCGAGGCGATGGAATACGACGTGGTGATCGTAGGTGGCGGCCCGGCTGGGCTGTCGGCGGCGATCCGTTTGAAGCAGCTTGCGGCCGAGCGCAATCACGAGGTCTCGGTCTGCGTACTCGAGAAGGGCTCCGAGATCGGCGCCCATATCCTCTCCGGCGCCGTGATCGATCCGATCGGCATCAACGAACTCATTCCCGACTGGAAGGAGAAGGGCGCGCCGATCGAGACGCACGTCACCGACGACCAGTTCCTGTGGCTCACCAAGTCGGGCTCGTTCCGCTTCCCCAACTTCAGCCTGCCGCGGCTGATGAACAACCACGGCAACTACATCGTGAGCTTGGGCGAGGTCTGCCGCTGGCTGGCGACGCAGGCCGAGGCGCTGGGCGTCGAGATCTATCCGGGCTTTGCCGCCGCCGAAGTCCTCTACAACGAGGACGGTTCGGTGAAGGGTGTCGCCACCGGCGACATGGGCATCGCCAAGGATGGCACGCACAAGGACAGCTACACGCCCGGCATGGAGCTGCATGCCAAGTACACGCTGATCGCCGAAGGCGCGCGCGGCTCGCTGTCGAAGATGCTGTTCGCCAAGTTCGATCTGCGCGCCGGCGTCGATCCGCAGAAATTCGGCATCGGCATCAAGGAGCTGTGGCAGGTCGATCCCGCCACGTTCAAGAAGGGCCTGGTCGTGCATTCGCAAGGCTGGCCGCTGTCGGAGACGAACAGCTCGGGCGGCTCGTTCATGTACCACTTCGGCGACAATCTGGTCGCCATCGGCCTGGTCGTGCATCTCTCCTACGAGAATCCGTACCTCTCGCCGTTCGACGAGTTCCAGCGCTTCAAGACCCATCCCGCGGTCGCCAAGTACCTGAAGGGCGGCAAGCGCCTGGTCTACGGCTCGCGCGCCATCAACGAAGGCGGCGTGCAGTCGGTGCCGAAGCTCACCTTCCCGGGCGGCGCGCTGATCGGCTGCTCGGCCGGCTTCGTGAACGTGCCGCGCATCAAGGGCAGCCACAACGCGATCAAGAGCGGCATGCTGGCCGCGGACGCCGCGTTCGACGCGCTGGTCGCCGGCAAGACCGGTGGCGACGAACTCACCGCCTATCCGACGGCGCTGAAGGCGTCGTGGATCTGGAAGGACCTCGACAAGGTGCGCAACGTGAAGCCCGCGCTGAAGTGGGGCACGGTGCTGGGCACGCTCTACGGCGGCTTCGACATGTGGTGCCACGATCTCGGCATCCGCCTGCCCTGGACCTTCCATCACACCAAGGCCGACCACGAGACCCTGCGGCCGGCGGCGGAGTTCCAGCCGATCACCTATCCAAGGCCGGACGGCGTGCTGTCGTTCGACAAACCGTCGTCGGTGTTCCTGTCGAGCACCAACCATGAGGAAGACCAGCCGGTCCATCTCAAGCTGCGCGATCCGTCGATCCCGATCGCGGTCAACCTGCCGACCTATGCAGAGCCGGCGCAGCGTTACTGTCCGGCGGGCGTTTATGAAGTCGTGACGGCCGACAACGGCCAGCCGCGCTTCCAGATCAACGCGCAGAACTGCGTGCACTGCAAGACGTGCGACATCAAGGATCCGGCACAAAACATCGATTGGTCCGTGCCTGAAGGTGGCGGCGGACCCAATTACCCCAACATGTGAGTGGTATGAGATTGAAACGCCTTACGCTGCTGTCCGCAGCGACTCTCCTCGCTCTTCCCCTCGCAGCCACCGCGCAGACGGGTCGTTCGCCCAGCCCGCCGCCGGGCGCTTCGATCACCTTGAGCGGCCGCTATCTCGCCGCGCGCGTCGCCGAGCAGGATCACGACTACGACAACGGCGCCACCCAGCTCGATCTCGCGCTGGCGCAGTATCCCAACGACCCGGACCTGAACTACGCCGCCTTCCGGTTGCGGCTCTACGCCGGCCGTTTCGACTCCGCGGTGGTGCTCGCTCCCAGCGTGCTGATGGCCAAGCCGGGTGACGGCTTCGCCAACCTCGTGATGGCGGTCCAGCAGATCAAGAAGGGCGACTATCGCCTGGCCGAAGCGCAGCTCGGCCACATCGGCTCCGAGAACCAGCTCGGACCGCTCAAGGATTACGTGCTGGCCTGGCTGAAGGCCGGCGAGAAGGATTACGCAGGCGCACGCCAGCTGCTGTCGAAGCTCAAGCCCGCCTCGGGCGAGCGCGCCGAGGCGCCGGCGTTGGTGATCGACGCGCAGATGGACGAGATGGCGGGCGACAAGGCCGCCGCCGAAGCCAAGTATCGCAAGGCCGCCGAACTCGATCCCAGCGGACTTCGTATCGTCGTCTCGGTCGCCGACGCGCTACGCCGTCTCGGCAAGGGCAACGATGCCCAGGCCATGCTGAAGGCCTATGCCGAGAAGTACGGCGACACCGTTGTGATGGACGGCCTGCTCGCGGCCAATGCGCCGATGCCCAAGCCGCCCGGCCCCGCCTCGGGCATCGCCGACATCATGTTCGACATCGCGGGCATCCTGAGCGCCGACCCGCGCAACCAGCGCACGGACCTGGCACTGATCTTCGGCCAGCTCGCCGTCGAGCTGAAGCCCGATCACGATTTCGGCTGGCTGATGATCTCGGGCATCTACGAGCAGTTCCAGATGCTGCCCAAGTCGATCGCAGCACTTGGAAAGATCGGCCCGACCTCGCCACTCTACTGGCAGGCCCGCCTGCGCATCGCCACGCTCGATGCCCAGGACGAGCATTTCGACAAGGCGGTGGCGGAGCTGAAGACGCTGGTCGCCGAGAAGACCGACCGCATCGATGCGGCTCTCACCCTGGCCGACCTGATGCGTACCAAGGAGCAGTTCGCCGACGCTGTCAGCGCCTACGACACCGCCGTGTCGCGCCTCAAGGCTCCCGACGAGCGCTACTGGCCAATTTACTTTGGCCGCGGCATCTCGCTGGAGCGGGTCAAGCAGTGGCCCAAGGCCGAGGCCGACATGAAGAAGGCGCTCGAGCTCTCGCCGGACCAGCCCTACGTGCTGAACTACCTGGGCTACAGCTGGGTCGACCAGGGGGTGAACCTGGACGAAGGCATGAAGATGCTGAAGCGCGCGACCGAGCTTCGGCCGGACGACGGCGCCGTCACCGATTCGGTGGGCTGGGCCTTCTATCGCATCGGCCAGTTCGACCAGGCGGTCGAGTGGCTGGAGCGGGCCAGCGAGCAGAAGGGCGACGACGCCACCGTGGTCGAGCATCTGGGCGACGCCTACTGGCATGTCGGCCGCAAGCGCGAGGCACGCTTCGAGTGGGAGCGCGCGCTCAATCAGAAGCCGGAGAAGGATCGCATCCCGGTCCTTCAGGACAAGCTGGCCAATGGCCTGAGCGCCACCAACGACAAGCCGACCGTGTACGAGAAGGCAGCCGACAAGAAGCAGGGCGGCTGATCTGGCGGTGCAGCGTGCACGCGCCAAGGTCAATCTCTGGCTGAACGTCGTCGGCCGCCGCGCCGACGGCTATCACCTGCTCGACTCGCTGGTGGGCTTCGCCGATCTCGCCGACACAGTCGAAGCGACGGAAGCCGACGGCCTCTCGCTTTCGATCGAGGGGCCGCTTGCCGGCACCCTGGCGTCGGAACCCGACAATCTCGTGCTCAAGGCCGCGCGGCGGCTTGCCGAACAGGCCGGCATGGCACCGCGCGCCGCACTGCGCCTGACCAAGACCATTCCCGTTGCTGCCGGTCTGGGCGGCGGTTCGGCCGATGCCGCCGCGACCTTGCGGGCACTGGTCGAGCTATGGGGCCTCGCGCTGCCGCTCCACGACCTGTTCGATCTCGCGGCATCGCTCGGCGCCGACGTGCCGATGTGCCTTGCCGGCCGGCCGTCGTTCGCCTCGGGCGTGGGCGAGCGACTCAAGGCAGCGCCGTCGTTACCGCCGTGCGCGATCCTGCTGGTCAATCCGGGCGTTGCCCTGCCGACGGCCGCGGTCTTCGCCGCGCGACGGGGGGATTTCTCGAATGTTCCCGATGTAGTGCCCGCATGGTCCGATCTCGCGAGTTTTGCCCAGGTGCTTGCGCAGCGCGGCAACGATCTCACCGCGGCCGCGGTGTCGCTGCGGCCGGTTGTCGGCGAAGTGATCGACACGCTCCGTCGCAGTGAAGGTACGCACTACGCCGCCATGAGCGGCAGCGGCGCCACCTGCTTTGCGCTCTATGCCACGCTGGGCGAAGCGCAACAGGCCGCCGCGCGCCTGCCGGCGGCGTGGTGGCATCACGCGGGGCTGCTCGGCTAGTTCGACGCGGGCGTTGGTGCCGGCGCGGGCGCCATCAGCTTGCGCATTTCCTTCAGCGACTCGAACACCGCCTTGTTGGGCTCGCCGGTCTCCTTGAGGCCGGTCATGCGCTCATATTCGCGAATGGCGCGCTGCGTTCCGCCGCTCGCCTGGCCGTCGACCTTCTTGGAATAGAAGCGCATGTCGAGCAGCAGCTGCTGGATCGCCTTCACCTGATCGGCGTGGCTCGCGGGCCACGCATCCGGATCTGGCTTGGGCTTCGGCGTCGAGCGCGCGATCTCGGCCGACGTCGGTGGCGGGGGCGGCGCAGGCACCTGCGGCAGCACGACCGGCTTTGCCGCTTCGACGGGCTTTGCGGTCTCGAACTTCGGCTTCGGTGGTGTCGAGCGCGCGATTTCGGCCGACGTGGGCGGCGGCGGTGGCGCGGGCACCGGCGGCAGCACGACGGGCTTCGGCGCAGGTGGTGCAGGCGGCGGTGCGGGCTTTGCCACTTCGACGGGCTTTGCGGCTTCGACCTTCGGCTTGGGCGGCGGCGGCGTGTCGACCACGACCGGCGGCGCAGGCGGCAACGGATCGATCCTCTTCGGCGGCGGCAGCGGCGCGAGCGGCGGTGGCGGCGTGGCCGCAGCGATTTCGGCCGATGTCGGCGGCGAGGGTGGCGGCTCGGTCTTGCCGAGATCGATCTTCGTTTCAGCCGGAGGCGGCGGTGGAGCGGGCGGCGGCGGCGCGGGTTTGGGCTCGACCTTGGGAGTTTCGGCGACGGCTGGTGTCTCGCTCTTTGGCGCTTCGACCTTCGGCGCTTCGACCTTCGGTGCCTCGACCTTCGGCGTTTCACTGACTGGCGGAGGGACCGGCAGCGGCGAGTCGCGCACGAGGTCATGGCGCGCCGAGACCAGCGCGACATAGAGGTCGCGCGACGGATCGCCGGTCTGCTTCATGCCGACGCTCTTCTGGAAATCTCGGATCGCCGCGCGCGTCAGCGGTCCGAGATTGCCGTCGGGCTTGGCGCGCAGGCGATTGAGGTCGACCAGCGCCGCCTGGATGGCGCGGATTTGGTCGACGCTGCCTTTGGGCCAGTCGAGCAGCGCGTCGCTGGGCGGCGGGGGTGCAGGCGGCGGCGGCACTTTCAAGGTCGGCGCAGCAGCGCTGTCGGTCCCGGACGGCGAGGACGGCGGTGTCAGGGCAGACACGATCTGCTTGAACTCGCCCTGGGCGATGTCCTGCGCGCGTTCGAGTTCGGCAGCGGTCAGGGTGCGCCGCAGGGCCTGGGCGCGCTGGCCGGCGGTGCGGGCCAGGGTCGACTCACCCTCGCGGGTGGTCTGGCGCTCGAACTCGCCGGTGATCGCGAACCAGGCCAGCGCCGCCGCCGGATCCTTGGTGCCGCCGTCGCCCTGTTCGTAGATGTCGCCCAGGGTGAACATCGAGGCGGCCATTCCCTGCCGCGCCGCCGACAGCAGCAGGCGCGACGCCGCCTTCACGTCGCGCGGCGTGCCCTTGCCGTCGCGCAGCAGCAGGGCGAGATTGTGCTTGGCCACCGGCAGGCCTTCGTCGGCGGCCTTGCGATACCAGACGGCGGCCTTCGAGGAGTCGCGCTCGACCACGAAGCCGCGCTCGTACATCACGCCGATGTTGAAGGCCGACGAGGCCGAGCCCAGTTCGGCGGCGCGCAGCAGCCAGCCCGTGCCGGCTTGCGGGTCCTTGGCGATGTCGACGCCCTGCAGCAGGCGCCGCGCGAGTTCTTCCATCGCCGGGATGTCGCTCTTGGCGGCGCGGCTGCGCAGATCCTCGAGGGAGACCGCCGACAATTCGGCCGGCTGACTGGCGGGCTGACCAGCGGCGGGGGGCGTGGAGGATGCGGGCTTGGCCGCGGGCGGGTCGGCGATGACGGGCGTGACGGCGGCCGGCTTCAGGGGGGCAGCGGGAAGGGCGGGTGCCGCGGCAAGCTCGGTCTTCGTCTCCTTCGCCGACTTCAGCGGTGAATCGATGGTAACGAAGGCCAACAGTGCGGACGCCGCCATCGCGACGGCCGTCACACCTGCAATGGCCCCGACACTCTTGCTGCCGCTCATCCTCCAACCATAGCCGATAGCGGGCGGCTACGAGAAGGAAGTGCGCGGTGGCGCACGACGATCAAGGTTGTGAGCAGAAGGACGGCGCCTGCCTGGTGCATGGAGGCGAGGATAATATCGACACCGGTCAAAATCGTGGCGATTCCGAGGCTCATCTGCACCAGCGCCATCGCAGCCGCGATGTAAGTCTCGGTCCGGCGCGCACGGATCAGCAGCGCCAGCACGCCCAGCACCAGGAGCTTGGCCAGCCAGCGGTGGATGAACTGGATGGTCGTGCCGTTCTCGAAGAAATTGATCCACCACGGCTGCAGGTCGAACATGCCGGGCGGGATCCAGTAGCCCGACATGGTCGGGAAGGTGTTGTGCGCGGAGCCGGCACGCAGCCCGGCCATGAAGGCGCCGAAGGTCATCACCACCAGCACGAAGCCGATCAGGGCGCCCGCCTTGCGCGCGGTCTTGGGATCGTCGCGCCGCCGGCCAGGATCGCCAAGCTCCAGGATCAGCCACACGGTGTAGGCATAGAGCGCGACGGCCAGGATCAGGTGCGCCGCCAGCCGGTAATGACTGACCGACGGCCGGTCGACGAGGCCCGAGGCCACCATCGCCCAGCCCAGCACGCCCTGCAGGCCGCCCAACACGAGCAGGGCCAAAAGTCGCGGCTTCAGCGCCGACGGAATCTGTCCGCGCAGCCAGAACCAGGCGAGCGGCAGGGCGAACACCAGGCCGATCAGACGGCCCCACAGGCGGTGGGTGAATTCGAGCCAAAAGATTTGCTGGAATTGAGCGACCGTGAAATCACGATTGACCAATCTTCCCTGCGGCGAGGAAAGATACTTCTGCAGTTCGGCCTGCCAGGCTGCATCCGACATCGGCGGCAACACGCCGGTCACGGGCTTCCACTCGACCATCGACAGGCCGGATTCGGTGAGCCGCGTCAGCGCGCCGAGCACGATCATGAAAAAAATCATGCCGGCCACGACAATCAGCCAGTTGCGCAGCGAGGGGGAGGCGGTATGGATTGGCTGGAACATGGGCGGGCCGGAACATGCGTGAAGCCACAATCCCCGTCATTAGGCATTTATGTCGCGAATCTGTTGCGCCTACCGTGCGGGTTGGCTAATCGGTTCGTGTACGAACAATAGATCTCCAAGCCCTTCTGGATATAAGTGAAATGACCGCCCCCACGCTCGCCCACGGGCTGAGCTTCGACGATCTCTACGACCGCGACGGCCTCTCGAAGCTCGATGCGGCCTTCGTGGCCTGGCTGCAGGCCGCCAATGTCGATGCCCATGCGCGCCTGATGGCCGCGCGCGTCGCCCCCGGCAGTCTCGCGGCCAAGGACGAGTCCAACCTGCTGATCGAGCTGGCTCGTCCGCTCGAGGATTTCGTTGGCGCGCTGTTCGGCATCGCGGCCGAGACAGCGGCGCTGCGCCAGCGCGATGCGCGGTTCGCTCCCCTCTATGACTGCAAGCGGCTGTTCGTGCAGCGCTATGCCACGCGCGCCATCAAGCCCGACGTCGCGGCGGCGCTCGACGGTGCGGCGGTGACGGACGCGGTCGCGTTGCCGGTCGCGCTGGACGATCTCGAAGCGTGGGAGCTGGCCTTCGCCTTGGCCGTGCGCGAGGCGATTGGCGCGGAGTTCAAGGTCGACAAGCCCACGCTGCGCGTCGAGGCGCTGACCAACTATGCCGCCTGGGCGCTGCATGCGCCGGCGGGCAAGGCGCGCCACCGCGAGGGGCCGCTGTTCAAGGTGCCGCACAAGCTCGACTTCGAGCATTTGGTGCCGATCGAGACCGAGGTCGTCGACGGCGTCACCAAGCTCAAGCTGCCGCGTGCGCTGCTGCGTCATCGCGAGGGCTTTGCGCTGACCGATGCCGGCTTCGATCCGGTGCGCGCGCTCGATCACGCCAACTACTGCATCTGGTGCCACAACCAGGGCAAGGACAGCTGCTCCAAGGGGCTGAAGGACCGCAAGACCGGCCTGTTCCAGAAGTCGCCGTTCGGAGTCACGCTGGCGGGCTGCCCACTCGAGGAAAAGATCTCGGAGATGAATCTCCTCAAGAGCGAGGGCTTCTCCATCGGCGCCGTGGCGATGGCGGCGGTCGACAATCCGCTGATGGCCGCCACCGGCCACCGTATCTGCAACGACTGCATGAAGGCCTGCGTCTTTCAGAAGCAGGAACCGGTCGACATCCCCCAGATCGAGACGCGCTCGCTGAAGGACGTGCTGTCGCTGCCGTGGGGCTTCGAGATCTACTCGCTGCTGACGCGTTGGAACCCGCTCAACCTGCACCGTCCGATCCCGCGTGCTGCCACCGGCCGCAGCGTGCTGGTGGTCGGCCTCGGCCCGGCTGGCTTCAATCTCGCGCATCACCTGATGAACGACGGCCACACGGTGGTCGGCATCGACGGGCTCAAGATCGAGCCGCTACCGGTCGCGCAGTCGGGCGTCGAGGCAAGCGGCGCGCGCCAGGCGTTCGACGCGGTGAAGGACATCGATGTCCTGCGCGAGGACCTCGGCGATCGCGCGATGGCGGGCTTCGGCGGCGTGGCCGAGTACGGCATCACCGTGCGCTGGGACAAGAATTACCTGAAGCTGGTGCGCCTGCTGCTCGAGCGCCGCCAGCAGTTCTCGATGTTCGGCGGCGTGCGCTTCGGCGGCACGGTCACGGTCGAGGGCGCCTTCGGCATGGGCTTCGACCACATCGCGCTTTGCGCCGGCGCGGGCAAGCCCACGGTGCTCGACATGCCCAACGGACTTGCCCGAGGGGTTCGCGCGGCGTCGGACTTCCTGATGGCGCTGCAGCTCACGGGCGCGGCCAAGAAGGACTCGATCGCCAACCTGCAGATCCGTCTGCCGGTCGTCGTGATCGGTGGCGGCCTGACCGCGGTCGATACCGCCACCGAGTCGCTCGCCTACTATCCGCTGCAGGTCGAGAAGTTCTTGTCGCGCCATGAGACGCTGGTCGCCGAGCGCGGTGAAACGGCGGTGATGGCGGCCATGAACGAGGAGGAGCGCGAGGTCGCGGCCGAGTTCATCGCGCACGCAAAAGCGATCCGCGCCGAACGCGCGAAGGCCGCAGGCGAGAAGCGCACGCCCGACATCGCGGGACTCGTGAACGGCTGGGGCGGCGTCACCATCGCCTATCGCCGCCGCCTGATCGATTCGCCGTCCTACACTTTGAACCACGAGGAAGTGTTCAAGGCGCTGGAAGAGGACATCCGCTTTGCCGAGGGCCTGTCACCGGTCGCGGTCGAGATCGATGCCAATGGTGCGGCCAAGGCGCTGAAGGTCGAAGGCGAGCAGAACGGCGAGAAGATCACGGCCACCCTGCCGGCGCGCACCATCCTGGTCGCCGCCGGCACCCAGCCCAACACCGTCCTGGCGCGCGAGGATGCGACGCACGCCTTCATCGACGGCAAGTATTTCCGCGCGCTGGACGAGGCGGGCGAGCCCGCGACGCCCGAGCGCGTGTGCAAGCCGGATGACGTGCGCGTGCTGATGTACAAGCACACCGACGGCCGCTTCATGTCGTTCTTTGGCGATCTCCATCCGTCCTTCGCCGGCAACGTGGTGAAGGCCATGGGCGGGGCCAAGCAGGGCTATCCCGTGCTGACGCGCACGATGGAGACGCTCGCGCCCGCACAGAAGAAGCCCGCCGAGATCCTGGCCGAAGCCAACGGCAACTGGCGCGCGACTGTCGTGCGTGTCGATCGACTGACGCCTACCATCGTCGAGGTCGTGGTCGAGGCGCCGGCCGCCGCGCGCAATTTCGAGCCCGGCCAGTTCTATCGCCTGCAGAACTACGAGGCGCGCTCGAAGAAGGTCGACGGCACCTTGCTGACCATGGAAGGCTTGGCGCTGACCGGTGCCTGGGTCGACAAGGACAAGGGCCTGCTGTCGCTGATCACGCTGGAGATGGGCGGCTCGTCCGATCTCTGCGCCATGCTCGAACCGGGCGAGCCGGTGATCGTCATGGGCCCGACCGGCACGCCGACCGAGATCGAGCCCGGCGAGACGGTCGTGCTCGCGGGCGGCGGCCTCGGCAACGCCGTGCTGTTCTCGATCGGCCAGGCCTTCCGCAAGGCCGGGAGCAAAGTGCTCTACTTCGCCGGCTACAAGAAGGTGATCGACCGCTACAAGGTCGAGGAGATCGAAGCCGCGGCCGACGTGGTCGTGTGGTGCTGCGACGAGGCGCCGGGCTTTGCGCCCAGCCGCCCGCAGGACAAGTCGACGGTCGACAATATCGTCGAGACGATGCGCAAGTACGCGTCAGGCGAACTGGGCGACCAGCCGATCCCGTTCAACGCAGCCGACCGCATCGTCGCCATCGGCTCCGACGGTATGATGAACGCCGTGCGCTTGGCGCGTCATGGTGTGCTGAAGCCGCACATGAAGGCCGGCCATCGTGCGCTGGGATCGATCAACTCCCCCATGCAATGCATGATGAAGGAGATCTGCGCCCAGTGCCTGCAGCTCCACAAGGACCCGGTGACCGGCAAGGAGACGGTGGTCTTCTCCTGCTTCAACCAGGACCAGGAACTGGACCGCGTCGACTTCGGCAACCTGCGCCAGCGGCTCCGCCAAAACGGCACGCAGGAAAAGATCGGCGCGCAGTGGATCGACCGGTCGCTCAGGAAGCTTGGCGCACGAACCTGAACAGCACCTTGTCGACGTTGTAGTAGCGCAACTGGTCGGTGATTTTGGGGAAGTACTGGCTGCCCACGGTCACCGGCATGAAGGCATCGAGTGCCAGCGGACGGACGCCGACGGTGAAGCCAGCGTCCGAGAACGCCTTCGCGATCTGCTCCAGGGAATGATCGTAGAGAGGGATCGACGAGGTCTCCAGGATCAGCTTGCGCCAGTGCGGCCACACGGCCGAATCGGTGTGGCACCCGACCGCCGCCACATAGGCGCCGCCGGGGCGCAGCGCCGCCTTCATGTCCTTGGCGTGGGCGGCGAGGTCGGGCAGCAGGTAGAGCACCTCGTGGCTGAAGGCGAAGTCGAAGGTGCGGCCGAGCGCGGCGGCGGCGCCCGCGACCTTGTAGTCGATCGGGCGGTGGCCCTTCAGCATCTCGGCACGGCCGACAGATTCGCGGGCGATGTCGATGCCGACCGCCGATTTGAACGGATGCGTATCGTACAATAGGCGCAGGAAGCCGCCCTGGTTGCAGCCATAGTCCAGCACCGTCGAGGCGCTGAGATCGTGCGGCACCGAGACATCGACCATGCGTCGCCAGATCGGCGCGTGGGCCTGGCCCATGACTTCTTCGTCGGCGGGATTGCGGTTCCAGGTGGCGATCGTCGAGGGATGCAGCATCGCTTCCTCCTTCTGCGACGGAAAGCTTACCTGACAAATGTGGTGGGCAGCATTACGCTGCAAGGATGAACGACAAAGATCGCCCCCTGGCAAAGCCCACCGTCCAGATCGACAACGACACCGTCCTGGTGACGGAGTGGAAGTTCCCGCCGGGCGGCCACACCGGCTGGCACAAGCACATGCACGACTACGTGGTCGTGCCGGTGACGACCGGCGAATTGCACATCTTCGACGGCAAGCAGACGGTGCCGGCGCCGCTGCGCGCGGGCGTCTCCTATGCCCGCCAGATCGGGGTCGAGCACGACGTCATCAACCCGAACGACTTCGAATTCGTGTTCGTCGAGGTCGAGATCAAAGCCCAGAAATAGGCCCTGTTTAGTCCCCCGGCCGCGACCCCGCCGCGCAGGCGGCCTGCATTGACTTGGGCACCCCCAAGCCTCATATGAAGCCTCGCCAGCGGTCGGCCCAACCTGGGCCTCTAGTGACCGCCCCCGGAAGCCCATCGGCTGTGGGCTAAGTAACGGAAATTAAATGAGTTTTGAGGAATTGGGGCTAAGTGCCCCCGTACTACAGGCAGTCACCGAAAAGGGCTACACGGAGCCCACCCCGATCCAGGAAAAGGCCATCCCCATCGTCCTGATGGGTCGAGATATCCTCGGATGCGCCCAGACGGGCACCGGCAAGACCGCCTCCTTCGTCCTTCCCATGATCGACATCCTGGCCGAAGGCCGCGCCAAGGCGCGCATGCCGCGTTCGCTCATCCTCGAGCCGACGCGTGAACTGGCCGCCCAGGTGGCCGAGAACTTCGAAATCTACGGCAAGTACAACAAGCTCAACATGGCGCTGCTGATCGGCGGCGTGAGCTTTCCCGACCAGGAACGCGCGCTCGAGAAGGGCGCCGATGTGCTGATCGCGACACCGGGCCGGTTGCTCGATCACTTCGAACGCGGCGGCATCCTGCTGAACGATGTGAAGATCCTGGTGATCGACGAAGCCGATCGCATGCTCGACATGGGCTTCATCCCCGACGTCGAGCGTATCGTCGCCACCCTGCCGAAGCTGCGCCAGACCCTGTTCTTCTCGGCCACCATGCCGCCGGAGATCAAGCGCCTGGCCGATCGCTTCCTCAGCAATCCGAAGGAAGTCACGGTCTCGCGTCCGGCCAGCGCCAACACCAACGTGGTGCAGGGCCTCGTCATCGTGCAGGACGACCAGAAGCGCGATGCGCTGCTCGCCCTGATCAAGAGCCAGGAAGTGAAGAACGCGATCGTGTTCTGCAATCGCAAGCGAGACGTCGCCACCCTGCACACGGTGCTGAAGAAGCACGGCCTCAACGCCGGCGCGCTGCATGGCGACATGAGCCAGCCCGCCCGCACCGAGACGCTCGAGAAGTTCAAGGCGGGCGACATCCAGATCCTCGTCGCCTCCGACGTCGCCGCGCGCGGCCTCGACGTCCAGGACATGAGCCACGTCTTCAACTACGACGTGCCGTTCTCGCCCGAGGACTACGTCCATCGCATCGGCCGCACCGGCCGCGCCGGCAAGACCGGCCACTCCTTCACCCTGGCGACGCCGAACGAAGGCGACCTCATCGACGCGATCCAGAAGCTGATCAACACCACCATTCCCCGCGTGGAAGTGCCGGGCCTCGACACCGCGATCCTCGAGGCCAGCGATGGCCGTCGTCGTGGCCGTGGCGGTCGCCGCGGCGGTCGCGGGGCTGCCGCACCGGAGCGTGGTGAGCGCAGCGAACGTGGCGGACGTGGTCCGCGCCGTGAGAGCAGCGAGCCGCGTGAACCCCGCGCGCCGCGCGCCGAGCAGCCGGCTGAAGCTGCCCCTGCAGAGGCGGTTGCCGCCCCCGCAATTGAATCGCATCGCGAGCCTCGTCCGGCGCGCGAGCCCCGTGAACCGCGTCCGGAGCGTGAGCATCGCGAGCCGCGTCCCGATCGTGCGCCGCGCGAGCGCCGTCCCGAGCAGCGGGCAGAACAGCGCGCCGAACCCCGTTCGGAGCGTCGCCCGGAGCGCCGTCACGAGCGTGACGACGGTCATTCGCCGGTCGGTCTCGGCGACCACGTGCCGGCGTTCCTCGCCCGGCGCTAGGCTCCATGCAGACGATCTTCGTCATGGTGAAGTGCGACCTCGGCAAGGCCTACGAGGTTGCCGATGAAGCAGTCGCGGTCGAGCACGTGTCGGAAGTCTATTCGACTTCCGGCCAGTACGACCTTCTGATGAAGTGCTACCTCGACGACAAGACCGACATCGGTCATTTCGTCACCAGCCAGATCCAGACGCTGGCCGGGGTGAAGGACACCTTTACCCTCATCACCTTCAAGGCGTTCGCCTGAGCCTCTCGGAGCCTCGTCAGCATCTGCCGCGCGGCGAGGACTTCCTGCTCCTGCCGCCTGCGCTCCAGCCTTACGCCTATCGCATCGTCGACAAACTCTTCGCCCATCGCGTGGTGAAGGCGGGCCCGTCGCCGCGTATGTTGCCGCGTGGCGAGGAGATCGCGCCGCGTTACGTGGCCGGTGGACAGGAGCACGACGTCGGCTCCTTCATGGATCGCAACACCATCGTCGGACTGCTGGTGATCCGCCATGGCAAGATCGTGCTGGAGCGATATGGGCTGGGCCTCCAGGAACACGACCGCTGGTCGACCATGTCGACCGTGAAGTCGATGACGGCGATGCTGGTTGGTGCCGCGGTGCGTGACGGCGCGCTCAAGTCGATCGACGAGCCGCTCACGCAGTACCTGCCGAAGCTGCGCAACTCGGCCTACGAGGGCGTGACCTTGCGGCACGTGCTCACCATGTCGTCGGGCACGCGTTGGACCGAGGACTACACCGACCGCAATTCGGACGTGAACCGCTACTCGAAGTCGCTGGCCGACAAGGTGCCGGGCGGCGTGCTCGCGCTGATGGCGTCGCTCCCGCGCGATCACGCGCCGGGCGGCACCTTTCTCTACAATTCGGGCGACACCTATCTGCTGGGTGCGGCGCTGACCGCGGCGGTCGGCAAGCCGCTGGCCGACTACATGTCGGAGACGATCTGGCAGCCGATGGGCATGGAGTGCGACGCCTTCTACACGCTGGAAAGCGACGGCGGCCAGGAGATCGGCGGCAGCCGCGCCGGCATCGTGCTGCGCGACTTCGGCCGCTTCGGCCAGTTCGTGTTGAACGACGGCGTGATCGACGGCCCAGATGGGGGCAAGCGCGTGTTGCCCGAGGGCTGGGTGACCGCCGCCGCAACGCCGGCCTTCACGCTTGTCACGCAACCGGTCAGCGACATCACCCATTACGGCTTCAGCTGGTGGCTGGGCGACGGCGTCATGTCGGCACTGGGTCATGCCGGCCAGCGCATCGATGTCTTCCGAGACGAAGGCCTGGTGGTCGTGACTCTGGGCGCCTTTCCCGAGCCGATGTACGTGTGGCCGGGCGATCATCATCGCCGCAACGAGGTCGTCGAATTCACCAAAGCCGTGCGCGCGACATGACCGGCGGGCAGGCGGCGCTGGCTCTTTGGGTCGACATCGATGCGGCCGACGATGCCCAGTTCGAGCATTGGCATAGCCGCGAGCATGTGCAGGAGCGGGTCGGTTGTCCCGGCTGGCTGCGCGGCAGCCGCTTCAAGGGCGTCGACAGGCCCGGCCGCTATCTCCTGTTCTATGACGCCGAGACGACGGCCGCCTTCGAGAGCGAGGAATACTACGCGCGCCTGCGCAATCCATCGGAGATGAGCCGCGCGATCTTCCCGAAATTCCGCGAGACCTGGCGCACGGCCTGCAAGGTCGAGCAGCGCTGGGGCGAGGGTATTGGCGCTGCCGTCCTGACGGTGCGCATGAAGGCCGCCAACACTGCGCCCTTCGAGAAGCTTGCGGGGCTCGAGACGGCCCGTGTCGACCTGCTGATCGGCCAGCAGAATGTCGGGCAGGCCCACACGACGGAGAAGGATTTGCGCGCCGCGCCCGATCGCCAGATCGAATGCGCGCTGGTCGCGTTCTTCTGGTCGGTCGAGGCCGCGCGCGCGGCGCGTGCCCGTCACGCGCCGGAGGGCGAGATCTTTGCGCTTCGGCATACCGTGTCGAAGGGCGACCTGTAGTCGACGTCACGTGAAACGTCTTTCGATGCTCTTCGCGCGCTACGTGGCGCACCCCGATCCGTTGGCCGCCGCCGGCAATCTCGTGGCGCTGCTGGTCGGCTCCAACCAGCCGCTCTATCCCTTGGCGCTCCATTGGGCGACGGGTGCGGACGTGACCGGGCTCTTCATCTGCTTCCTGTCGGCGCCGTGTTTCCTCGCGGTGCCGTTCGTCGCGCGCCGCAGTTCGTTGGCGGGGCGCGTGATGCTGGTCCTGGTCGGCTCCGTCGACACCTTCGTCAGCGTCAAGGTGTACGGCCAGGCGGGCGGCAGCGAACTCTACCTGGGGCCTTGCCTGATGCTGGCCGCGATGTTGTTCCGCAAGAGCGAGCGGTGGCTGTCATATGGGCTGATAGGCCTGATCGTCGTCGGACTTGTCGGCCTGCACGACCACTATGGCGTATCGTTTCTCGCGTGGTCCGCCCCGGACTACGCGACGATGATGAACTTCAACATCTTCTCCGTCGCCATGCTGACGGCGTTGATCGGCCTCAGCGTCGGACGCGCCCGCGGTAACGGCTAGAGCAGCACCACCTAAGTGAGGCGCAGTAGCCCTCCGAGCAAAGTCGCCACCATCAGGAACGCGGATGTACCCGCGAGACCGGCCGCGGCGCCATATACGATAGGCCCTGACATACCGGGATTGTTGCGAGAGAGAGTGGAGATCGGCTGGCCGGTTCGGCGATCGATCCAGCGCAATGGGACGATAAAGGTTCCTCCGATCAGATAGGCGGGAGGTCCCCATGCAGACGCTCCAAACGCCCATGCTCCGACTGGTCCTACCAGGAGGAAGGAAATGCCGTTGCTCCCTATTCCGTGAAGCAGCGCGGATACTCCAGCAACGAGGCCAATCATCCAGAATGACAGGCCGATCGTCATGAAGATCACCCAAATAGTATCGACTACTGGACGGTGGGTCTGAGCCGGCCTCCAGGCGAGAACGCCCGTGAGAAAGCTGCCGAGCAAAGCATACGGCATGGCAGAATTCGCCATGCCATAGGTAGCCAATTTTTCAGGATCTGTGGTCGGGAATGAAATTCCCTGCGGCGCTATGGTGAGAGTAAGGAAAGCTGTTGCCGCCAGCACTAATCCATAAGCAAGGCGCTTGAGATGTTGGTTGCGCCTTGCCGCATCGATCATCGACACGGGTTGGTGTCTCAGTTCGTCAGCCCGTAGAACTTGCCGGCGTTGGTGCAGGTGATCATCTTCACCTGCTCGGCCGGCACGTCGGCGAACTGCTCGCGGATGTACTTGTCGGAGTGCGGCCAGACGCCGTCGCCGTGCGGATAGTCGGAGCCCCACATCAGGCTCTCCGCGCCCATGTCGTCGATCAGCTTGGCGCCGATGCGGTCGAACTGGAACGTGGCCTTGCACTGGCGGCGCCAATAGTCCGACGGCTTCATCTTGAGGCCGAGATCGAAGAAGCGGTCCTCCCACTCGAAGTCCATGCGGTCGAGCGCATAGGGGATCCAGCCGCAGCCCGATTCGCCGAAGGCGATGCGGACGTTGGGGTAACGCTCCAGCACGTTGGCGCCCATGATCGCGGCCAGGATGTTCACCAGGTTCATCTGGAAGCCCGAGACCACGGTGAAGAACACCGAGCGGCCCACCCGGCCAGGATGCTTGCTGATCGTGTCCGGCGGCACGTTCGGGAAAGTGTGGAAGTGCAAGGGCAGCTGCACCTCGTTCACCGCCTTCCACAGCGGCTCCCACATCGGATGCCACATCGGCTCCATGTCCCACGAGCAGGAAAGCTCGAGGCCGCGGATGCCCATCTTGGCGACGCGATGGATTTCCTTCACCGCGGCGTCGATGTCGCCGTAGGGCAGGCAGGCGAGGCCGATGTGCCGGTCGGGATAGTGGCTGCAAAACTCCTTCAGCCAGTCGTTGTAGATGCGCAGCATCTCGTTGCCGGCCTCGCGGTCGTTGAGGCGGCTGGCGGCGCCCAGGATGCCGTAGATCACCTCGGCATCGACGCCGTCGCGGTCGAGATCCTTGATGCGCAGATGCGGATCGGAGATGCGGCGAATGTCCTTGGCGCCGTCGTCGTAGAGGCCGGTCTCGGCCATGATGTCGACCCTGCCATGCTTGCCGGGCACGAACTTGGAGCCGGCCGGGCCGACGCCGTTCTTGAAGCCGAAGGTGGCGCCGTTCCTGGCCATCCATTTCGGGCCTTCGTCGGTGTCGGCGACGTAGGGCATGCGGTCCTTGAGCTCGCGCGGCGCCATCGAGGTGAACAGCTCGGGCGGCATCCAGGGAAGGTCGAGATGGCTATCGGCCGAAATGCGTTTGTATTGCATGGCATTTTCTCCCGGTTTCCCGAATTATGCGCCGTCCGGCGGACCGGGCAATGGCGGGATTTCGCCAAAGGATCAGGACAGGAGGCGACATGAAGGGCAGCTGTTTGTGCGGTGCGGTGACGTACGAGGCCGATGTGTCCAGCATCGCCATGGGCCATTGCTCCTGCCACACCTGCCGCAAGGCGCACGCGGCGGCGTTCACCACCACCGGCCGGGTGCCGCGCGAAAAATTCAAATGGCTGAGCGGCGCCGACAAGCTCACCGTCTTCGAATCCTCGCCCGGCAAGAACCGGCACTTCTGCTCGGTGTGCGGCAGCCACCTGATCGCCGAGCGCCCGGCCGAGCCGCAGGTGATCCTGCGCACCGCCACGCTCGACGACGATCCCGGCAGCAAGCCTGTGGTCCATATCTGGCAGAGCCACGAGGTGCCGTGGCTCGACTATACGGGCGAGATGAAACGCTTCCCTGAATGGCCGCCCGGACGATGACCACCGACGTTGCCCGTCTCGATGGAGACTTCGACTACATCGTCGTCGGCGCAGGCTCGGCGGGCTGCGTGCTGGCCAACCGGCTGTCGGCCGATCCGAAGAACCGCGTGCTGGTGCTCGAGGCCGGCGGCAAGGACAACTGGATCTGGTTCCACATCCCGGTGGGCTATCTGTTCGCTATGGGCAATCCGCGCGCGGACTGGATGTTCCAGACCGAGAAGGAGGCGGGGCTGAACGGCCGCGCGCTCAACTATCCGCGCGGCAAAGTGGTGGGCGGCTGCTCGGCGATCAACGGCATGATCTCGATGCGCGGCCAGGCGGCCGACTACGATCACTGGCGCCAGCTCGGCCTGTCGGGCTGGGGCTGGGACGACGTGTTGCCGGTGTTCAAGAAGCTCGACAATCATTTCCTGGGCGAGACCGAGCATCACGGCGCCGGGGGCGAGTGGCGGGTGGAGCAGCCGCGCGTGAAATGGGACGTGCTCGAGGCCGTCATCGCGGCGGCGGGCGAGATGGGGATTCCCAAGACGTCGAACTTCAATACCGGCGACAACACGGGCGTGGGCGCCTTCCACGTGAACCAGAAGCGGGGCGTGCGGCTCTCGGCGGCCAGCGCCTTCCTGAAGCCGGTGCTGTCGCGGCCGAACCTGCGGCTCGAGACCGGCGTGCTGGTCGAGAAGATCGTGTTCGAGGGCACGCGCGCCGTGGGCGTGCGCTTCCGGCAGAACGGGCGGCTGGTCGAGGCGCGCGCCAGGGGCGAGGTCGTGCTGGCGGCGGGCGCGGTGGGCTCGCCGCAGATCCTGCAGCTCTCGGGCGTCGGACCGGCCGAGTGGCTGGCCGATCAGGGCATCTCATCCGTGATCGATCGTCCCGGCGTGGGCCGCAATCTACAGGATCACCTGCAGCAGCGTGCGATCTTCAAGGTGAGCGGCGTCAAGACGCTGAACGAGACCTATCACTCGCTGGTCAAGCGCGCGCTGATGGGCATGGAATATGCACTGTTCCAGACGGGGCCGCTCACCATGGCGCCCTCGCAGCTCGGCATCTTCACCGTTTCCTCGCCGGATCATGAACGCACCAACATCGAATTCCACGTCCAGCCGCTCTCGCTCGACAAGTTCGGCGAGCCGCTGCATCGCTTTCCGGCCATCACCGTCAGCGCCTGCAATCTGCGTCCGACGTCGCGCGGCACGATCCGGCTGCGCTCCGCCGATCCCGCGGCCAAGCCGATGATCGCGCCCAATTACCTGTCGACGCCGGAGGACCGAAGGGTGGCCGCCGACGCGATCCGGGTCACGCGCCGCCTGATGCAGCAGCCCGCGCTGCAGCCCTATCATCCCGAGGAGTATCTGCCGGGTCCGAGCGTGGGCAACGACGAGGCCTCGCTGGCCAAGGCGGCCGGCGACATCGGCACGACGATCTTCCATCCCG
Organism: Enhydrobacter aerosaccus; assembly: GCA_903832005.1. GTDB lineage: Bacteria > Pseudomonadota > Alphaproteobacteria > Reyranellales > Reyranellaceae > Reyranella > Reyranella aerosaccus_B. Next base: position 28,898 of record CAIKZO010000161.1, read on the forward strand.
TCGGCACGGCCAAGATGGGCCTGCCGTCCGATCCCATGGCGGTGGTCGACGAGCGGCTCCGCGTCTTCGGCCTCGACGGCCTGCGCGTCATCGACGCCTCGGTGATGCCCACGATCACCTCGGGCAACACCAACACGCCCACCATCATGATCGCCGACAAGGGTGCGCGCATGATGATGGAAGACGCGCGGAGACCGGCATGACGATGAAGACGCGATGGCTGGCCGTTCTTGCCGCTGCGGCTCTGGCGTTCCCAGGCGCGGCTTCTGCGCAGACCCTGCGCGTGGTGATGAACTCGGACCTCAAGATCTACGATCCGATCTGGACCACCGCCTTCGTCGTGCGCAACCACGCCTACATGATCTACGACACGCTGTTCTCGCTGGACGGCGATCTCAAGATCAAGCCGCAGATGGTCGACACATGGACCGTGTCGGACGACAAGCTCGTCTGGACCTTCACCCTGCGCGACGGGCTCACCTTCTCCGACGGCGCGCCGGTGACGTCCGAGGATGTGCTGGCCTCGCTCAAGCGCTGGTCGGCGCGCGATACACTGGGTCAGATCCTCTACACCAAGATGGACAAGGCCGAGGCAATCGACGCCAGGACCTTCCGCTTCACCTTGAAGGAGAAGACCGGCGTGGTGCTGCAGGCGCTCGCCAAGCCGTCCGGCGGCACCTACATCATGCCCAAGCGGGTGGCCGAGACCGATCCGTTCAAGCAGATCAGCGACTATACCGGCTCGGGTCCCTTCATCCTGAAGGTCGACGAGACCCGGGCCGGCTCCAAGACCGTCTACGTCAAGAACCCGAACTACAAGCCGCGCGCCGAGCCGCCCTCGGGACTGGCCGGCGGCAAGGTGGTGAAGGTCGACCGGGTCGAGTGGGTGGTGATTCCCGACCAGCAGACCGCGGTCAACGCGCTGCTGGCCGGCGAGGTCGACATGATGGAGCAGCCGTCCCACGATCTCTACAGCCTGCTGAAGGCCGACAAGAACATCCGGCTCGTGACGCTGATCAAGTGGGGCGGCCAGTACATCTTCCGCTTCAACCAGCTGTTCAAGCCGTTCGACAATGCCAAGATCCGACAGGCCGTGCTCTATGCCTTGGTTCAGAAGGATGTGCTCGACGCCACGATCGGCGATCCCGCGTATTACAAGGTCTGCAAGGCGATGTTCATCTGCGACACGCCCTATGCCACGACCGCGGGCTTCGAAGACAAGTACGACGGCAACATCGCCAAGGCGAAGGAGCTGCTGAAGGAAGGCGGCTACGACGGCACGCCCGTCGTGCTGCTGCAGTCGACCGATCTCGACGTGCTGACCAACGTCGCCCCCGTCGCCAAGGCCGCGATGGAGAAGATCGGCATGAAGGTCGACATGCAGTCGTCGGACTGGCAGACGGTCGTGAGCCGCCGCGCGCGCAAGGAGACGCCGGACAAGGGTGGCTGGAACGCGATGATCACCTCGACCGGCGGCGTCGATTCGCTCGATCCGCTGACCTACAATTTCATCAGCGCCAACTGCGAGAAGGCCTGGTTCGGCTGGCCCTGCGACGACGAGATCACGAAGCTGCGGCAGGCCTTCGCCGACGAGCCGGACGAGGCCAAACGCAAGGAGATCGTCGAGAAGATCCAGCTGCGCGCCTCGGTGAACCCGACCCACGCCTTCCTCGGCCAGTACACCGACGCGTCGGCGTTCCGACCGAACATCACCGGCGCGGTGCCGTCGCCGGTGCCGGTGTTCTGGAACGTCGAGAAGAAGTAGGCCGCGCGCTCAGCACTGAACTAGTGCGGCTTCGTTTCAGCAATTAGCGCGACGATTTCCTTCTCAGCGAGAGCCCGTAAGTCCTGATAGGCCGCGTCTGTGGCTTTCTGGTTGCCGGTTCCCTCACCGGTAAGCTGGTAGTGCCCCTGCTGGAGCGAGAACATGAAATAGAAGGGGGCCGCGGGGGTGTTGGGAGCCGCCATGATGACGACCGTGCGATTGTCATCGCAGCTATAAGCGAGCCATTTTGCACCACCGTAGCTCTTTTTCACGGGGCCTGTTTGGCAATTCAACTTTGCCGAAGGCTGCGACGTCTGACTGTTTGATTGGACTGGCATCCATACAGCAAGCAGCGCCGCCACGCGTAGGTATTGCCGCATGGCTAGCTCTTCTTCACGGGCTTCGCTGGCGGAGGAGAGTCTTCATGCAAAGCAGCAACTGCGGTCTCGTCTAGAAAATCGACCATGGTATCCTCCCCCCATGACACCGAAGCAGCCTGAGCGACAGTACACCGGACGCGAGGCTCAGGAGCGCCGCGATAAGGCGCTGTCTGCTGTGTGGAGTATGGGGCCGATTCAGCACCAAGAGTCGAGTGGTACCTCTCCCTGCGGTCTGTTCTGTAAAGTATGTAGTTGCTAATTTTGTTGCGCGGAGGGTGTCACAGAATCCGGTACAAAATGGCCTAAAAGCCCATGCCATCGGCATCGGAGGTGTCCCGGGATTTCGGTGCACGCCGCGTCATTTTTCCGGGTCCGCTGCTCTAGGCGAGAAGTTTCCGCAGCACGGCGTCGTAGCGCGCGGTGATCCGTTCGCGGTCCTTATGGCGGCCCTGCTGCACAATCGGCACGCCGCTGCGGTAGACCGAGTGGATGGCGTTGTTGTCGGCGGCGAAGATCCAGGAATCGAGGACGGCGTCGTCGCGGTGATGGCTGGCGTCGAGCACGACGAAGTCGGCGGGTTGTCCGACCGCGAGCGCGTTGCCCAGGAGCGCGCCCTCGAACAGGAGGCGACCGGTCGATAGCGAAGAGTCTCCGAGCACGTTGCGCTGTCGGTGGAACAGGCGCTGGCCGTATTCGAGCGTGCGCAGTTCGTCGGCGACGGAGATGCGGACCAGAGAGTCGGAGCCCACGCCGAAGCGGCCGCTCTGCTTGAGGAAGGCCGGCATGTCGAACAGCCCGTCGCCGAGATTGGCCTCGGTGATGGGGCAGAGGCCGGCCACGACCTGCGCGCGGGCCATGCGCGCGATCTCGCCGGCGTCGGCGTGGGTGGCGTGGATCAGATACCAGTTGCGGCCGGCGTCGATCGTGTCGAGGAAGAGGTCGATCGGGCGCTTGTTGTGCGCGGCCACGCACTCGTCGACCTCGCGTCTCTGCTCGGAGATGTGGATGTGCGCGGGCTTGCCGGCGAACGTCGTCGCGGCCCATGTGAGGTCGTCGAGGGTGACGGCGCGCAGCGAATGGGGCGCGATGCCGATCTCGCCGCCGGGCACTTTTGTTTCCATCAGTCGCGCGTAGCTGTCGCGCGTGTTGAGGAAGCGGCGCTGGCCCTCACTCGGCGCTTTGCCGAGGAAGCCGCCCTGGCGATAGAAGACCGGCAGCAGGCAGAGGCCGATGCCGACGGTATCCGCGGCGGCCACGAGGCGCTCCGACATCTCGGCGATGTTGTCGTACGGTCGGCCGTCGGGCTGGTGGTGCAGGTAGTGGAACTCGGCCACCGAGGTGAAGCCCGCCTCGAGCATTTCCATGTAGGCGAGGCCCGCGATCGCTTCGAGATCGTCCGGCGTCAGGCGCTCGACGAAGCGGTACATCTGCGTGCGCCAGGTCCAGAAGGAGTCGGCCTCGGTGCCGCGCTTCTCGGTGAGGCCGGCCATGGCGCGCTGGAAGGCGTGGCTGTGGATGTTCGGCAGGCCGGGCACGGTGACGCCAGAAACGCGCTCTGCGGGGCCCGTGCTTCCCACGTCGATCGCGGTGATCAGGCCGTGCTCGACGGTGACCACGACATTGTGCCGCCAACCGTCGGGAAGAAGCGCCGTTTCGAGGTGCAATTTACTCGCCATGCGATGGCTTGTACGGTATCCCGCAGCACCTGTTGAGGGGAGTTTTGGGGATGAAGTTCTTTGGTTTTGCCGCCGCGGCGGCCTGCCTGCTGGCGCCTCTGATTTCTGGGCCAGCGATGGCCCAGACGCTGGCGCCCAGCGAGACGCTCGACGCCGTGAAGGCGCGCGGCAATCTCGAGTGCGGCGTGCATCTCGGCCTGCCGGGCTTTTCCTATGCCAACGACAAGGGCGAGTGGTCGGGCCTCGACGTCGACTATTGCAAGTCGCTGGCGGCCGCGGTGCTGGGCGATGCCACCAAGGTGAAGTACACGCCGACCTCGGTGCAGCAGCGCTGGCCGATGCTGCAGGGCAAGCAGGTCGACCTGCTCGCGCGCAACACCACCATCACCTTCTCGCGCAACGCCACGCTCGGCGTGAACTTCCAGGGCATCAACTTCTACGAGGGCCAGACCTTCGTGGTGCACACCAGCGCCAAGGTGAGCAAGGTCGCCGACCTCGCCGACGGCACGGTCTGCGTCGCCGCCGGCTCGACCGAGGAGAAGAACGCGGCCGACTGGTTCAAGGAGCGCAACCTCAAGGTCCAGATCATCAACTTCCAGAAGAACGACGATGCGATCTCGGCCTACGACCAGGGCCGCTGCGACTCCTACACGGCCGGCATCGGCGCGCTCGCCGGCCAGCGCATCAAGTTCAAGAAACCCGAGGAGCACCAGATCCTCACCGAGGTGATCTCGAACGACCCGCAGGGGCCGACCACCCGCTGGGGCGACGAGCGCTGGCAGCTGATCGTGCGCTGGGTCCTGAACGCACAGATCGCGGCGGAAGCTTACGGTGTGACGTCAAAGAACGTCGACGAGATGAAGGCCAAGTCGCAGAACGGCGATGTCCGGCGCCTGCTCGGCGTCGAAGGCAAGTTCGGGGAGATGATGGGCATTTCCAACGACTGGGCCTACAACATCATCAAGCAGGTCGGGAACTACGGCGAGAGCTACGAGCGCACCGTCGGCATGGGCTCGCCGCTCAAGCTGAAGCGCGGCAGCAACGAGCTCTGGACCAAGGGCGGTCTGCTCTTCTCGCCGCCGTTTCAGTGAGCTCGGGCCAGTGATCTCGGGCCAGTGAGACGTTAGCTGCTGACGTTCCTCCGCGACCGCAAGGTTCGCGACATCCTCTGGCAGGTGGCGGCGACCGCAGCGATGGTCGCCGTCATCTGGTTCTTCGTGCAGAACGCGTCGCAGAACATGATGAAGGCCGGCATCGCATCCGGCTTCAAGTTCCTGTGGCGCGATAGCGGCATCGAGGTGCCGTTCAACCTCACCGGCTACAAGCCGTCGGACAATATCCTGTTCCTGCTGTGGACCGGCGTCGTGAACACGCTGCTGGTCTCGATCGTGTCGATCGCGGTCGCCACGATCGTCGGCTTCTCGGTTGGCCTGCTGCGGCTGTCGCGCAACTGGCTGCTCTCGACGCTGGCCGGCTTCTACATCGAGTTCGTGCGCAACATCCCGTTGCTGTTCTTCGTGCTGTTCTGGTACTTCGGCGTGCTCGCGGCACTCCCGCTGCCGCGCGAGAGCTACGACGTGCTGGGCGTGGTCTTTCTCAATCGCCGCGGCCTCTCGATCCCGACGCCCAATGACCTTCACGGACTCAAGATCGCGTGTCTCGCGATCGTCGTGCTGATCGCCGCGCAAGTCGGCGTCGCGCGCTGGGCGGCGGCCCGGCAGGCGCGCACCGGCCGCGACTTTCCGGTCTGGCCGGTCGGCTTCGTGCTGTGCGGCGTGCTGCCGGTCGCGGCGCTGGTCGCGGGCGGCCTGACCACGGCGTGGGACGTGCCGACCTTGCGCGGCTTCAACTATCGCGGCGGCTTCGTGATGGTGCCCGAGTTCGTGGCGCTGTTCGCGGCACTCTCGACCTACACGGCGGGCTTCATCGCCGAAGTCGTGCGCGGCGGCATTCAGTCGGTGCGCCAGGGCCAGATCGACGCCGCGCGGGCGCTTGGCCTGACGCAGGGCCGCATCGTGCGGCTGGTCGTGATCCCGCAGGCCATGCCGGTGATCATCCCGCCGATCACCAGCCAGTATCTCAACCTGATCAAGAACTCCTCCTTTGGTGCGGCCATCGCGTATCCCGAGATCGTGGCGGTGTTCATGGGCTCGGCGCTGGTCTCGACCGGCCAGTCGATCGAGATCATCGCCATTACGCTCGCGATCTACCTGGTGCTCAGCCTCGCGGTCTCGCTGTTCATGAACTGGTACAATGCGCGCCACCGGCTGGTGGTGCGATGAGCCGGCTGCGGGAACGGCTGTTCGCCACGCCGCTCGATGCGGTGATCACGCTCGTCTGCCTCTACATCGTATGGCGCATCTCCGTGCCGCTGGTCGAATGGGCGGTGTATGACGCGACCTGGAACGGCACCAGCCGCGAGGCCTGCACGGGCCAGGGCGCGTGCTGGGTCTTCATCCGCGCCCGCTTCGGCCAGTTCATGTACGGCCAGTATCCCGTGCCGCTGCGCTGGCGGGTCGATGTCGCCGGTGCGCTGATGGTGCTGACCGCGGGGCTGCTGTCGTGGCGCGGCCTGCCGCAGCGCCGCTGGTTTGCGCTGGCCAGCGTGACCGTGCTGCCGCTGGTCGGGCTGTGGCTGCTGTACGGCGGCTTTGGCCTCGCGATCGTGCAGACGCGGGAGTGGGGCGGGCTGATGCTCACCCTCGTGCTCACGATCTACGCCGGCCTGATCGCCGTGCCGCTCGGCATCCTGCTCGCCCTGGGAAGACGCTCGCGCCTGCCGCTGATCCGCTTCGCCTCCGTCGTCTTCATCGAGTTCTGGCGCGGCGTGCCGATCATCACCGTGATCTTCCTGGCGTCGCTGCTGCTGCCGCTGATCATGCCGGCAGGCTTCGACGTCGATCGCCTGGCGCGCGCCATCCTGGGCCTGGCCTTCGTGGTCGCGGCCTACATGGCCGAAGCCGTGCGCGGCGGCCTGCAGGCGCTGCCCGAGGGGCAGGCGGAGGCGGCCCAAGCGCTCGGCCTCGGCTACTGGCGCATCCAGCGCATGATCGTGCTGCCGCAGGCGCTGCGCATCGCGCTGCCGGCCATGACCAACGAGTTCATCTCGCTATTCAAGAGCACGACCCTCGTCCTGATCGTCTCGCTGTTCGACCTTCTCGGGATTGCGCAGGCAGCGCTGGCCGATCCCAACTGGGTCGGCATGAACATGGAAGCCTACGTCTTCGCCGGCGCGATCTACTGGTTCGCCTGCTTCGGCATGTCACAATGGAGCCGCCTGCGCGAGAAGAGGTTGCAGACCGCGCACGGGCGATAGGACGGGGAGTAGCGACGATGGCCAAGCGTACGCTGATCAAGGGTGCCCAGATCGTCACCATGGACGAGAAGCTGGGCGACTTCGCCTCGGCCGACATTCTGGTCGAGGACGGCGCGATCGTGGCCGTCGGCCCGTCGCTGGCGGCACCCGATGCCGAGACGATCGACGCGGCCAACATGATCGCGCTGCCCGGCATCGTCGATGCCCATACTTGCCTGTGGCAGACGGTGCTGCGCGGCTCGGTGCCCGACCTGTGGGCCGGCACGTATGGCAGCAAACTTCTGCCGTGGCGGCGCGGGTACACGGCCGAGGACAACTATAATTCGGCTTACGTCGGCGCCTACGAGGCGCTGTCCTACGGCACCACGACCATCGTCGACTATTGCCACAACATCCACGGGCCGGGCTATGCCGACGCCTCGATCAAGGCGCTGAAGGAGAGCGGCATCCGCCATCTCTTCGAGCATTCCTTCATGACCCCGCCGGGCGACACGTTCAAAACGCTCGACGAGCGCCTGGCCGAAGGCAAGCGTGTCTACGAGACCTTCCACGATCCGAAGAACCTGACGAGCATCGGCTTCGGCGTGGACTCGATCGGCTCGCCCGACATCCCGCGCCAGCTCGCCTTTGCACGCAGCTACAAGGCACCGAGCTGCATCCACGTGAACGAGCCCGGCACCGTCGACAAGCTCAATGCCGAGGGCCTGCTGGGACCGGACTTCACCGTCGTGCACGGCAATCTCCTGAGCAATGTCGAACTCGAGATGATGGCCAAGGCGCACATGCCGATCTGCTTCACGCCGACCGCCGACGTGAACGGCACCCCGGCCGACGTCGTGCGCCGCGCCATGGATCGCGGCATCGACGTGGTGTTCGGCTGCGATATTCCCTGCAGCATCGCCACCGACACGCTGGGCCAGCTGCGCATCATGTTCAACCTGCAGGGCTTCCTCGACGGCGCGATCGAACGCAGCTTCTCGACCGTGCTGGGACGGCGCCCGCCGCTGCGGCCCGGCATGCCGCTCTTGAAGCCGCGCAAGCTGATCGAGATCGCGACCATCATTGCCGCGCGCGTGCTCGGCTTGGACGACAAGATCGGCTCACTGACGCCCGGCAAGCGCGCCGACATCGTGCTGATCGACAAGGGCCCGTTCGGCTCCTCGATCGAGCCCGATGCCTGCGCGCACGTCCTCCTGCAGACCAGCCCGCGCGACATCGACACCGTCATGGTCGACGGCAAGATTCGCATGAAGGGCGGCGCCCTGCAGGACTTCGATCCGGCGCGCGCTGCATCGATGGTGAGGGAGTCTCGCCAGCGCATCGTCGGCTGACGGAGATTAGTGCTTCTCGTCGAGCATCTCGATCAGGGGCCGGCTGTCGCTGTCGGTGAGGTAGAAGCCCACGATCTCGGCCGGCTCCGTTTTAGACGCATTGTCGAACTTGATCGTCGGCACGTTGGCTGCCTCGAAGAACGGCTCGCCAGCCTTCACGATGTGCTCGGCGCCGCCTTCGACCTGGATGACGAAGCTTCCCTTGGTGACGACGCCGACCACTGACACCGGATGGAGATGACGCCCGGTGGGTTGGCCGGGCGCGAAGACGATGCGCGCGCCTTTCAGCACGCTGGGCACGGGCGCGCCGGGCGGCAGCTTTTCGGTCAGCACGGGCGTGCGCACGAGAGGCGGAAAGGTCTGGGCCGCGACGGGCACGGCAACGACCACGGCAAGCAAAGCGATCAGGGACAGGCGGTTCATTGTCATCTCCTCAGGCGGCCACGGGTTCCTTGACGTAGGTCGCGAGACCTTTGCCGAACGACCACTCGTCGCGCTCGTTGGGCGAGATCACGATCAGCACGTCCTCGGGGCGCAGGCCGGGATTGTCCGCGAGTTTACGCGCGATCGCCCGGTAGAGCGCCTGCTTCTGCGGGATGGTGCGGCCGTGGCTGGCGACGATGTTGACGAAAACCAGATCGTCGGTGCGATGGATGCCGACATAGTCGGGATCGTAGAAGAACTCGCCGCGCTCGTGCTGCTGCACCAGCTGGAAACGGTCGTCGAGCGGCACGTTGTAGGTCTCGACCAGGGCGGCGTGGACGCCGTCGGCGATGGCCTTGATATGGGCGGGCGACTTGCCCTTGAGCAGGGAGATGCGAACCAGCGGCATGAGATCCTCCGTTTGTGTTGACCGAGAGATAGGTCCGGCCGATCATTCGGATAAGTCGATTGTTTCGAACAAATACTTCCAGGAAATTGAACGATGGCGAAGCGCCCCAACCTCGACATGGACGTGCTGCGGACCTTCGTGACCGGCTTCGAGCTGGGCAGCTTCGCGCGTGCCGCCGGCCGGCTCGGCCGCTCGCAGTCGGCGATCAGCACGCAGTTGCGCCGCCTCGAAGAACAGATGGGCCAGCCGCTGGTGCGCAAGGCGGGCCGCGGGCTGGTGCCCACTCCAGCTGGCGAGCGGCTGCTGGCCTATGCGCGCCGCATCCTCGATCTCAACGACGAGGCGGTGGGCGCGGTGCGCGACATGGAGTTCGAGGGCCGGGTGCGTCTCGGCCTGCCGCAGGACTTTGCCGAGAGCTGGCTACCGGGAGCGCTCGGGCGCTTCGGCAAGGCCCACCCGAAGGTGCGGGTCGACGTGCGCACGGAGCACAACGCCACCCTGATCGAGCGCACGATCAAGGGCGAACTCGACCTGTCGCTGGCCTGGGGTGACGGCAGCGAGGCGCCGCACGCCGAGCGGCTGGCCGAGTTGGCGATCGTCTGGATCGGGCGGCCGGGTTGGGCCGGCGTGAAGAGCCTCGGCACCGCGCCACTGCCGCTGATCGCCTTCGATCCGCCGTGCGTGTTTCGCTCTGCTGGAATCGCGGCCCTCGACGCGGCGAGCATCGGCTGGCGGGTGAGTTTCTCCAGTCCCAGTCTCGCGGGATCATGGGCGGCAGTGGAAGCGGGCCTCGGCGTCGCCTTGAGGACGCGCATCGGACTGCCGAAAAAGCTTGTGGCGCTCGGCGCCAGGTCGGGCCTGCCGCGTCTACCCGCGATCGCGCTCTCGCTGCACCGCGCCGAGCGCGAGCCGAACACGGCGACGGGCCAATTGGCCGAGATCGTGCGCCAGTCGATCCGCGAAGAGGTGAAGCGGCTGGGGCGTCGGCCCTAGCGGGCTACTTCCGCTGCGGGCTCTGCATGTCGAGCCAGCGCCTTTTCGTCGAGGCTGGTCAGGCCGTGTTGATCTCGACGATCTTGCGATAGGACAGCCGATCAGCCTTCAACAGTTCCTGGCGCAGTTCGACCAGATCCTCGAGAGCGACCGTGCCGCTGGCGACGGCGACGGTCAGCCAGTCCATCGCGCTCGACGTCACTTGGATGGGCATCTATCCCGCGGCCGCCGGCTTGTTGCTGTCGAGCCCCGGCATGCTGTCGAGCCACTGACGCGCGGCGTGCAACTCGCGGAAGATCATGAGCGGGCGCTGGACGTTGGCGGCCGCGGCGAAGACGGCGGCATTCTCGTAGCTCTCGTCGGAGGCCGCCACGATCGCCACGGGGCCGATCTGGCCGTGCTGTGCATAAAAGACGACCCGCTGGCCCAGCGCCTTCAGATTGTCGTCGCTCAGCGCATCGGGCGTGTGGGTGATCTCGAAGATCTTGGCGTAGGCCATCGCGCCGTCGGCGGTGACACCGGCAAAATACTTCTCGATGTCGGGTACCGTCACCGGCCCCTTGGTCACCGCCACGACCAGGCGCGCGGGATGGGAGATCGTCCAATGCACCGGCATCGGTTGCTCAGGCGCTCGCCACCGTCTGGCCGCCGGCAAAGCGCTGCGCGCCCAGCGCGGTGAGGCGGATGCGGCCATCCTGCTCCTCGACCAGGGCGAGCTGCTTCAGGCGCTCGACCGATCCGTCGCGCAGATGCTTGGGCTTGGAGATGCCGTGCGCGACCCGGCGCAATGCTGTCTCTTCGTTCGGGCTGAGTGAGGCGAGCAAACCACGTTCCATGTCGTCCTCCTGCTCCGGTTTCGGCATGAGGCACGCTCCGCGCGATAGGAGCAAGGCAGCAATTGAGATGTTTGTGTGATCGTTCGTACGGTTTCAGACATATTCGAAGAGCCCGAATCTTTTCTCCACCAAAGTGCAATATTCTCCGAATTAGCAGCGTTTAGCAGCGCCCCAACGGGATCGGTGCGATTATTGCGACCGCGAGAAACGGGATTTGGGGTCACGTTTTGCATCCAGTTGTGTTGGGGACAATGGCGACGTTCGCGTTCGCGGCCGGCTATGTCGGCTGGCGGCGCTCGACCAAGCCGCTCTACCGTCGCCTCTACGTCGAGGTCGACCCGCCTGAAGGCATGACGCGCCGTCAGTACGAACGCCAGCTGAGGAAGCGCCTCAAGCGCTGGCGAATCGTGACGACGGTTTTCTACGCCCTCGCCGGGGCGGTCGGCGGCATCCTCTTTCTCATGGTGCTCGCCCGCCGTTGATGCATCTGGCGGGCCGCACACCGGCCACGGATGACCGGCCCGTCACGATTTGATGATCCCCGCGTCAAAATACGCTTCTAGTCGTTGCAGTGCCAATGTGCCAAGTTAAGCGCTGGGAAGTACGTAATTTATGACTCCAGTCTTCTATCCCCCCTTGCAGCAGAACCGGTCCGTGGGGAGTGCGCTGTCGATTCGCGGCTACATGATGCTGCTGATCGCCGCGATCATGCTGCCGATGCTGACCCTGGTGGCAATCATCGCGTGGGATTACGGCAAGGCCGCGCAGCGCACGATCGAAGCACAGCGCCTGGACGTCGCCAACAACATCAAGATCCTGATCGACCGCGAGATCGACCAGACCATCGGCTTCCTCGACGGCCTGTCCAACGCGCCCGGCCTGCGCAACAACCGCTCGGAAGTGATCGACCGCGTCACCCACATGGCGCGCGACCGCGGCTACCAGTCGCTCAACGTCTACGACATGAACGGCCAGGCGCTGCTCGTCTCCCCCGCGACGCCCGAGCCGGTACCGGCCGAGAGCGTCGGCCTGAACGAGATCCGCGCCGGCAAGAAGTCCTTCGTCTCCAACCTCGTCGCCACCGCCGGCGAAAAGCCCGGCCTCTATTTCGTGTCGGTGCCGATGTATGCCGACGGCAAGGTCGTGGCGATCCTGAGCGGCGGTCTTCCGGCCGGCCGCCTGCAGCGGCTGTTCACCGAGAGCGGCATGCGGCAGGGCTGGTCGGCGGGCATCGTCGACCGCAACGGCATCCTGCTCGCGCGCACCAAGAACCCCGAGAAATTCGTCGGCATGCCGGCACAGCGGCCGATGTACGACTATGCGCGCAGCGCCAGCAACGCCGGCCTCTACCAGGTGATCGACCGCGACGGCATCAGCGTGAAGAACGCCTACGAGCGCTCGGTGACCTCGGGCTGGTCGACGTCGGTCGCCGTGCCGACCGTGATCGTCGACGCGCCGCTCTGGCACACCGCGCTCACCATGACGGTGATCGGCGCCGTGCTGACGCTGGTCAGCCTGCTGCTGGCCTTCCTCGTGGCGAGCCACCTGTCGCGGGCCATCCAGCGACTGGGCATCGCCGCGGTCGCAATCGCCAGCGGCGACGTGGTGCGCATGCCCTCGAGCAACATCACCGAGCTGCGCGACGTCTCGCGCTCGATCGAGGTTACCGGCGCCGTCGCGCGCCGCAACCGGCGGGCGAACAAGACCTCGGCGTCCTGAGATGGCGCCCATCCTCTACCCGTCGTCGCTCGACCGGTCGGAGAAGGGCGGGCTGCCGCTCAGCGGTTATATGCTGCTGCTGATCGCGGCGATGCTGCTGCCGATGCTGGCCCTCGTGGCAATCGTCGCCCGCGACTACGGCCTGGCCGCGCGCCGCACCATCGAGGCCCAGCGCCTCGACGTCGCCAACAACATCAAGATCCTGATCGACCGTGAGATCGACCAGACCGCGGGCTTCCTCGACGGTATCTCCAATGCCCCCGGCCTGCGCAACAACCGCGCCGAGGTGATCGAGCGCGTGGCCGATATGGCGCGTGAGCGCGGCTACCGCTCGCTCGCCGTCTATGATCTGTCGGGACAGCCCACGCTCGCCTCGGTCAACGTGGCCCAGCCGCCGCCCGCCGCAAGCGTCGGCCTCGCCGAGATTGCGGCCGGTGCCCGGGTCTTCGTCTCCAACCTCATCCCGCGCGATGGCACCGACAAACCCGGCCTCTACTACGTCTCCGTGCCGATGGTCGAGGACGGCAAACCGGTGGCCATCCTGTCGGCCGGACTGCCGCCGCAGCGCCTGCAGCGGCTGCTGTTCGAGGCCGGCCTGCGCGAACACTGGTCGGCGGGCATCGTCGACCGCAACGGCATCCTGCTGGCGCGCAGCCGTCTGCCCGAGCGCTATGTCGGCATGCCGTCGCAGGAACAGATGGTCCAGGCGGTGCACGGTACGGCAAGCGCCGGCCTGTTCGACGTGGTCGACCGCGACGGCATCCAGGTCAAGAACGCCTTCGAACGCTCATCGACGTCCGGTTGGATGACGGGCGTCGCGGTGCCGGCGGTAATCGTCGATGCGCCGCTGTGGCACACCGCGATCATCATGACGGTGATCGGCGGCGTACTCACCCTGGTCAGCCTGGCGCTGGCCCTGCTGGTGGCCAGTCATCTGTCGCGCGCCATCCGCCGCCTCGGCATCGCCGCGGTCGCGATCGCCAGCGGTGACATGGTGCGCATGCCGGACAGCAACATCGCCGAGCTTCGCGACGTTTCGCGCTCGATCGAGGTCACCGGCGAGGTGGCCCGCTTCCATCGGCGCACTACCCAGGTCTCGCCGCGACAATGACAACGTTCTATCCGTCGCTGCAGGACCGGCCGTCCTCGGGCGGCCTGTCGCTCGGCGGCCACATGATGGTGCTGATTGGCGCGATCCTGCTGCCGATACTGTGCCTGGTCGCGATCATCGCCTGGGACTACGGCCATGCAGTGCGGCGGACGATCGAGGCCGAGCGGCTCGATGTCGCCAACAATATCAGGATGATGATCGATCGAGAGATTGACCGCACCGTGGGCTTCCTCGACGGCATTTCGGAAAGTCCGGGCCTGCGTGGCAACAACCCCGAGATCGTGAACCGCGTCATGGGTATGGCGCGCGGGCGGGGTTTCGCGGCGATCACGCTCTACGGCCTCGACGGCCGCCCGATGATGGCGACCACCGAGCTGTCGCCGGCGGTGATGCCGCAGGCCGTCGGCCTGGCCGAGATCAAGGCCGGCCGCCCGTATTTCGTCTCGAGCCTGATCCCGACCGGCGAGAAGCCCGGCCTGTACTTTGTCTCGGTGCCGATCCGCGACAGAGGCGAAATGATCGGAATGCTCACCGGCGGCCTGTCGACAGCCCGCCTGCAGGGCGTGCTGGCGGAATCGGGGCTGCGCAAGGGTTGGACCTCGAGCATCGTCGATCGCAACGGCATCCTGCTGGCGCGCGGCACTGACGCCCAAATCTATGTCGGTCTCGAGGCGCAGCAGCCGATGGCCGATGCGGCGCGCGGCAAGGAGATGAGCGGGCTGTTCGACGAACTCAATCGCGGCGGCATGCAGATCAAGAATTCCTTCGAGCGGTCGGCGACCAGCGGTTGGGTGGCCGGCGTCGGCGTGCCGACGGAGATCGTCGAGGCGCCGCTGCGCCGCACCGCCCTGTTCATGACGGCGATCGGCGGAATCCTCACGGTGGCGAGCCTCCTGTTCGGCTTCCTCGTGGCCAGCCACCTGTCGCGCGCCATCCGCCGCATGGGCCTCGCCGCAGCCGCGATCGCCAGCGGCGACATGGTGCGCATGCCCGAGAGCAACATCACCGAGCTGCGCGACGTCTCGCATTCGATCGAGGTCACCGGCGAGGTCGCCCGTCGCGACCGCCGCGCCAAGAAGCCGTAACGACTTTTCACGAGAGGAGATCTGCGATGCGTAACGTCGATCCGCAGGAATGGGAGGTCCGCTGCGATCTCGCCGCCGCCTACCGCCTGATCGCCAATTACGGCATGGATGACCTGATCTACACCCACCTGTCGGCGCGCTTGCCCGGCCGGGATCATCGCTTCCTGCTCAATCCCTACGGCCTGATGTTCGACGAGATCACGGCCTCGAGCCTGATCGCCGTCGACCCCGAGGGTCATGCGGTCGAGAAGGAGGACGAGTCCAAGATCAACAACGCGGGCTTCACTATCCACTCCGCCGTGCACATGAGCCGCGACGACGCGCACTGCGTGATGCACACGCACACGACGGCGGGCATGGCGGTCGCGGCGCAGGAGCAGGGGCTGCTGCCGCTC
This sequence comes from Enhydrobacter aerosaccus, assembly GCA_903832005.1. Classification (GTDB taxonomy): domain Bacteria; phylum Pseudomonadota; class Alphaproteobacteria; order Reyranellales; family Reyranellaceae; genus Reyranella; species Reyranella aerosaccus_B. Next base: position 44,337 of record CAIKZO010000161.1, read on the forward strand.
AACCAGATGTCGATGGAGTTCTTCGGCCGCGTTGCCTATCACGACTACGAGGGCATCGCCCTCGACCTCGACGAGCGCGAGCGGCTGGTCCGCGATCTCGGCCCGCACGATGCGATGATCCTGAAGAACCACGGCCTGCTCACCGCCGGTCGCACCGTCGCCGAAGCCTTCTACAACATGTACTACATGGAACAGGCGTGCCGGATCCAGCTGACGGCCACGCAAGGCGGCCAGAAGGTCACGATCCCGCCCGACACGGTTGCCGCCCATACCGCCGAACAGTTCGGCCAACACCCCGAGACCAAAGGCCAGCGCCCCTGGAAGGCGCTCCGCCGCAAACTCGACCGCATCAGCCCCGATTACGCGACCTGAGAAGCTAGGAGCCCGACTGCTCGGCGAGCCATCGCCGGGCAGAGTAGATGTCGCCGAAGATCTGCACCGGACGGGTGTCCGCCGGCGGCACCAGCGCATTGAGATCGGCCAGGCGGCTGATCACGTCCGGGCCCGCGACCACCGCAAAGGCACCGGCCTGCTTGCCATACTTGGCGTGATAGGCCGCGAGTCGGCCGGCGAACACAGCGCGCTCGTCCGGCAACAGGCTCGACTGGCCGACACTGCAGTCGAAGATCTTGGCGTAGCCCACTGCCTTGGCCTTCTCGACGTCATCGAGATAGCCCATCAGGTCCGCCAGGGTGATGTCACCTTCGGTCCTGCCGACCATCGTGCGGTCGAGATGATAGAACGTCACATAAATCGGCACTGCCGCCCCCAGACACAGGTTGAGTGTGGATCACTGCTTCGCAACCCACAATCGCGGCATTGTTTTAATCGTCAGCGCACGCGGATTAAATTGATACGGTGCGACATCACGTCCGTATGTTGAGCAGCTTCGCAGCCGTCGTGCCGAGGATCGCGAGCTTGTCGGCGTCGCTCAGCTGCTCGCACGAGAAGACGTGGTCGACCGGGTGAAGTTCCCAGATGTAGGGATAGTCGCTGCCCAGCACGACCTGGCTGGCGCCGACCTGGGCCACGAGATGACGCAGCGCCTCGGGCGTGAAGATCAGCGAATCGAAGTAGATCTGCTTCAGATACTCGGTCGGCTTCTTCTTGAGGGTAATGTTCGGATTGCAGCCGGCCGGTCCCACCAGGCAGGCGTGATCGGACCGGTCGGCATAGGAGCCGAGATAGCCGCCGCCGTGCGCGGCAATCACCTTCAGACCAGGATGGCGATCGAAGGTGCCCTCGAAGATCATGTGCGAGAGCGCGATCGTGGTCTCGAGCGGATTGCCGATCGTGTTGCCGAGCCAGCCGTTGCCGGACAAGCGTTTGTCGATTTCGGGCACGCCCTGCGGATGGATGAACAGCACCGCTCCCAGTTCCTCGGCCTTGGCCCAGACCGGACTGAAGCGCGGATCGGAGAACTCGACGCCGGCCACCATGCCGCCGATCGCGGCGCCCTTCAGACCCTGCTTCTTCACCGCGGTCTCGAGCTCCTGCACGGCGAGCTCCGGCGCCTGGAGCGTGAGCGAGGCGAAGCCCGTGAAGCGGTCGGGGTGGGCCGCGCAAAGTTCGGCCATCTTCTCGTTCTGCAGCTTCACGGCCTTGCCGGCGATCTCGCGGTCGAGCCCGTACCAGTACGGATTGACCGACAGCACCTCCATGTCGACGGCCTGCGCGTCCATCGCGGCGAAGCGCTTGTCGACTTCGATGAAGGCGTTGGCGGCGTCGCGCACCGGCGGCAGGAAGCGCTTGGCGATCTCGGGCCCCACGATCGGCTCGACGTCGTGGAAGTAGCAATGCGCGTGCACGTCGATGGTGCGCACCTTGGTGCCGTTCACGGCCACTGGCAGCGTGCGGCCGCCGGGGCTTTGAGCATGGGCGCGGTCGAGCATTCCGCAACTGCAGAACACAACACCGGTCGCGGCGGTGGCGGCGCCACCTTTCAGGAAATTTCGGCGCGTCGTCATCGGTTGTCCCTCCCAGGACTCTTTGTCGTTGGGAGAAGTCTAGGCCGATGCCGGCTTAAGGCAAATGATTGGGGACTACTCGATCCGCTCGAACTGGGGATCGTCCATGTCGAGCAGCCGGTAGGCTTCTTCCATCGTGTCGACGATCAGGGGCTCGCGGTGGCCGGCCATGCGTTGCTGGCCGGACAGGCGCGTGGCGAAATCCGCGCCGGCAGCAGCCGATGGAGCCACGACGACCCGCATGCCTTCGATGATCGCGGGCCGTTGGCCGCGCTGGTCGATCTTGCTGATCGGCACGGCAAGCGCTTCGACCGCGCTGAAATCGTAAAGGCCGCGCACCTGTCGTTCGGAAGCGAAGATGCCGGCCAGGAAGTTGAGCACGCTGCGATCGTGCGCCTCGATGTCCTCGGAACTCAGCACGCCAGTGATGCGCGTCATGACGACGTTGTGGCGGCGCTCATAGAAGAGGGAGAACACGTCGGATCGGCGCCTGTCATCAGTCACACCCTCCGAAGCGAAAGGCGCGCGATCCTAGATCACGTTCGCGCGAGCGGTAAAGGAAAGTTGCGTTCAGGGGTTCTGCTTGTACTTTAACGTACGAATCGATCGCTGGTCATCGCTAAGCCGGAGAACAGGATCACGGTTCCGCCCAGCCAGAGGAGAAGGGCGAGGACATGTATGTGGCCAATGAAGACCAGCGCCGCGCAGGACAGGGTGAGCACAACATGCATTACCGCGACCAGCACCAGCCTCTCGAAGGTAAACAACGAGTGCTGATGTTCAGCTAGTTCGAGGGCGGTCGGGGCGCGGGGAATGTCCGACATCATGGGCTCCTTGAGCTAAAGGACGCCGGCCAGCATCAGCACGGCCGCGGCGAAGATCAGCACGGAAATGAAGCGGAAGGAGCCGAGCGAGAGATCATGGATCTCGCCGCTCTTCGCACGCATCAGGTCGAGTTCGGCGTTTTCGCTGGGCATGGTCACTCTCCTGAACTGCAACTTGCAGCGACGAAGAAGTTTGCAGTGACGAAACCCCCGCGGTCCAAACGAGGGTAAGGACCGCGGGGGTGAAGGTGACGTCGCGTTGCCGCGTCCATCTCCTTCCGCTCGTCAGATGAGGCCTACTTGATCGGAGCGGCGCCGACGTTCGTGCCGGTCGAGGCGCCGACGCCGGTGTTCGTGCCATTCGTGCTGACACCGCCGCTCGTGCCCGAGGTCACGCCCGCGCCGACACCGGTACCGCCGACATTGGCGCCCGCGCCGACACCGGCATTGGTGCCCACGCCGGCCGAAGACGGAGAGTTCGTCGTGCCGGCACTGCCCGTGCCGATGCCGGTGCTACCACCGACACTGCCGCCCGCGCCAACGCCGGTCGACTGTGCGAACGCCGCGGTGCCCGCAAGCGAAAGGCCGATGGCCGCGATCGGGGCGATGATGAGGGAGAGCTTGTTCATGAAATCCTCCTGTTGGTTGTTGTCGGGAAACAACACTCCGGAGGAGGTCGAGGTTGCTTCATGCGGCGCTGCGGAAATTCTCGCGCTCCAGCAAGGCTTTGAGACGATCGTAGTCGGCCGCGGCAACGAGGAAGCAGTGCCAGGCCAGCCGCCGGCGCGCGAGATAGCCGCGAATATCGCAGGCCGTCTCGCGGGAGGCATTTGCCCAATAGAGACGATTCCTGGTCGGCAGGCGGTCGTCGAGGGCCGCGGCGCGCTGACGGCGAAGCCTCGGCACCAGCTCGCGCCAGCGCCACAGCGCCACGTCGAGATGGAGGTGGCAGTTCACCACGCGCGCTGCGGCCCTCTCGTGGGGCAGGCGCCAGTCTTCCGACGGATGCGGTCCCGGACCTGCAGGATCGGGATCGCCCGAGAGACAGCGCCACTCCGCCACGGCCCATTCCAACTCCGCGCGACAGGTCTCGACCAGCCATGTCCTCGATGAGGGGGCACCGTGCCGGGCAAGGCCGGCCAGACGGCGTCCGAGGTAGGCGGAAGAGGCAGCCTGACGCTGCGCGAGATGGGGAAGGAGCGACGACACGGATCTATAATGGCGATTATCGCAACAAGTGTCAATGCGAAAAAGGCAATTATAGCAATTACCCGGGATGGACGTTTGAGCTCGATCGCAGGAAACTCGCCCGATGAAAGAAGTTGCACTCTGGACGGCCCTGTCGGCGGCCCTCGCTGTCGGCGCCGCGGCCTTCGAGATGCGGCGCGAGATCGTGCCGCTATGGCGGCTGTCGATCGCGCCGCTGGCGGCGTTGGCCTGCGCGCTGTCGCTGCCGCCGGAGCCGCGCTGGCTGGGCGCGGCGCTGGGGGCGATCGTGGTCGGCCTCGTGGCCGGCAGCGTGCGCGGCCTGTCGGCGGCCTTGCGGGTCAAGCAGGTCTGGAAGTCCGTGGCGCTCCGGCACGCGACCTACGACGGTATCGCGGTCGCCCTGCTGATCTGCGTGATGGCGGGGGCCGACATCAAGCCGGTGGTGGCCTATGTCGCGCGCGAACTGACACCGCCGCCTTTCGCTGCGATCGCCTTGTTGTGCGCGGGGTATCTACTGGGACGCGCCGCGTCGATCGGCGTCCGCTCAGGCACGCCGGACGATGACCCTGTCGCCCAATGATCTCTTAGTCGTCGCGGCCGGCGAGCCAGGCCTGGGAATCGCTCGCCATCAGCAGCGCGCACGAGCCGAACTGCAGCGCGCCCTGGGCGAGCAGGAGCAGGCCCGGCAGGTTCACCGTCCCGATATGCTGCAGCAGCAGGAACCACGGGCCGATGCCGACTGCGGACAACACGATCAGGATCCACTTGCCGGAGACGCTGTGGCGGCGGCTGATCAGGGCAACCAGCACGAACACCACGGCCGAGAGAGCGCACAGCGCCGTGGCGAACAGCAGCGGATGCACGCGGTCGCGCAGAAGGTCGTGATAGGCCAGCGTCGCATTGGCCCAGCCGACCACCAGCGCGCTGCCCTGCAGCCGCTCGAACAGGCGGATCGAGTCGGGCAATCCAGAGGCCGGAACAGACGGGGCCGGAACGGAAGAGTCGCGCGCGATATTATCGGTCATGCAGAGCCCGCCCGTGGTGGAACAACGGCTGTCTGCAGTTTCCTTGGCCGGGAGGGGTCTGTAATGCGATTTGTTGTACCGTTTGTCGCAGTCGTGATGATCACCACTGTCGCGGCCACCCAGACCCCACCGCCGGCTGGTGGCCTGCACGGCGATGTGCCGACCGGCTGGGTCGTCGACACCAAGAGCGGCTGCAAGGTCTGGGACGCCGTGCCCGAAGCCGACGAGACGATCAGCTGGTCGGGCAGTTGCGTCGATGGCATGGCCGACGGGTCGGGCACCTTGCAGTACTTCGTGGGCGGCACACCCGGCACGCGCTACGAGGGTGAGATGCGCGGCGGCCGCGCCGATGGCCATGGCGTCGACGTCTCGCCCGACGGGACGCGCTACGAGGGCGAGTGGCGCAACAACGCCGCGCACGGCCACGGCATCTACACCAAGGACGGCAATCGCTACGAGGGCGACTGGGTCAACGGCTGCCTGAAGCAGGGCGCGGTCGAGCTGGCGGTCGGCGTCTCTCGAGACGCCTGCGGCTTCAAGTAAGCCTGGCTAGTAGCAGATCGCGGAGCCTGCCCGGTAAAGCATGTTGTTCTCGGGGTTCTTGGAATCGTAGATCGCGACCGGCACTTTCATCGCGGCGTCCCTGGCCTTTCGAACGCCCGGCCAACCGAGCCTCTTCGCCGATGGGAAATTCTGGACGCCGCCGACAAACGATCGGCCTTTTTCATCCGTGAATTGATAGGTGACCGTCGTCGTCGGCCTTCTCCCGTTCTCCTTTTCGCTGAGGATGGTTGCAAACGCCACGTCGCCCCACTGCAGCAGCTTCTTTTGCTTGAGGTACGGAACGATCAAGATCGCGGCGAACAGAACGGAGAGTCCGCCAAACAAGCCAACGATGAACAGCGCCATAAGCAGCATAGGCGTGGAGTCGTCGGATGTGTTCCCACTGTCATCGAACTTGAGGCCCGAATTTCCCGGGCGGTTGCGCTCGTAAAGGATCGGAACGATTTCGTCGACGTGCAAAGACCGGTAGCGGGCTTCGCTCACGACATCGACGCCGGTTTGAACGCGTTGGTCGGCGCCCCCGGAGGGAGGCTGGAATCGATAGCTGACGCGGTAGGAGTCGGAGTTCTTGCCGCGCTCGATTTCCAGCGCGGTAATCTGACCCTCGATCGGAGCGCCGCTGGTGCGGAGAATGCTCCGGTTGTGGTGAAAGCTATATATTGTGCCCAGTAAAAAAAGGCACGTGCCTAGCAAGAGCACCGTGAACAGCGCGATGAAGCCCTTGAGCGCCCCGGTCGCTCTCACACGGCGCGGCAAAGGCTGAGCGAGTTCGGGCGGGAGAGACGCGGTCTCTGCGCCGCTCGTCATCTCAGCCGTAGCGCTTCTCGGTGATGCACAGCGCCTTCGCCCATTTCTTCTTCGGCAGATTGAAGTCCTTGGGCGGATTGAACTGGCGTACGTGCCAGTGGTCGTTGGTGCTCTTCAGCAGCCGCTTGACCAGCGCCAGCATCGTGCCGTTGCCGTCTTCCTGGATGAAGACGCAGTCGGTGCCGGGCCGCACCGGGATCGTCGGGTTCACCACGACCTGGTCGCCGTGCTCGATCGCCGGGCTCATGCTGGTGCCGATCACGTAGAAGGCGAAGGGCGCCTTCACGCCCTGCATGCGTTCGCTGCGGCGGATGTAGTCGATCGGCTCGGTGGTCAGGATGATCGAGCCGTCGCTGCCGGCCTCGGCCGAGGCCCACACCGGCACGTCCGGCCGCTCACCGCTCGGCACGATCGGCTGGATGATCTGGCTGTAGAGGCCGGTGCCGTCGTCGGGCGGCACGGCTTTCAGGTAGCCCAGGATCGTCGGCAGTTCGTTTGCCTTGATCAAGCGCTCGCCCTTCAACATGCGGTTGACGGCGGCGGCGTCCTTGCCGAGGGCACGTGCAAGACCGGCCTGGCTGAAGCCAGGGCGGTCGAGCTGCTCGGCGATCCATTTGATATCCATGTCTGAAGCATAGCAGCCTTGCGCGTTTCGCACAGTGCGTATATCGCAATAAAAATCTTGACATGAAATTGCGGATATCACAATTTCAATCGCATGACCGACTATGCCCTGCCACGCAACCACAGCAAGACCCTGCAGGAGGCCGCCGAGCGCGAAGCGAAGCTCTACGGCAGCCGGCACAAGGACATGATTCTCCTGCGCCAGCGCGGCTACGGCGTTCATGTCGAGCCGGCGGAGCGCGGCCGGCGCTTCCGCGTCGGCAATCGACTGATCAGCGGCGAGGAACTCAGCCTCATCGCCGCGCGCGAGCGGCGTCTCCTGAAACATGCCCGGAAAGGAAACTGAATGGCCCGCATCCGAACCATCAAGCCGGAGTTCTTCACCTCCGACGACATCTGCGCTCTGTCGCCTCTCGCCCGGCTTCTGTATGTCGGCCTGTGGTGCGAGGCCGATCGCGAGGGCCGCCTGGTGTGGACGCCGGGCGTCCTCAAGCGGCGGTATTTACCCGATGATTCCTGCGATATCGAGGCCTTGTGCACGGAGCTGACGGCGCGTGGATTGATCCGCCTCTACGGCGACGGCCTTGCTTGCATCCCGAGCTTTGCCCGGCATCAGCAGGTGAACATAAGGGAAGCGCAGTCGAAGTTGCCGGCACCTTCCGGTGAACCTCAGTGCAGTTCCCCTCTCGGAAGGGAAGAGGGAAAGGAAAGGGAAGGAGAGGGAACGGACGGCACGCGCGCCCATCCGCTGCCGCCGGACTGGAAGCCGGATGAGGAAGATCTCGCCTGGGCGGCGTCGGCCCGTCCCGATCTCGATAGGGCCTTCCTCGACGGCGAAAGCGAGCGTTTCCGCAACCATGCGCTGGCCAACCGGCGCACTGCGCATCGCTGGGGACCGGCGTGGCGGATCTGGATCAGCAAGGCTCACGGGGCCACGGAACGGCCCGGCGAGAACCGCAAGGGGGTGCTTGCGGGCCGTTCCGCGGCTGGGGAAAACTTGGTCGATCGCGAAAGCGACGCGCAATGGAATGCCCGCCTGGCCCGCTACAGACCGGGCAAATTCTGGCTCGAGGGCGACTGGGGACCGCGTCCGGAATCGGGCCGGTCGCGGGTGCCGGCCCAGTTGCTGGCAGCCTGGCGGCAACGCCAGGAGGCGGCGTGAGTGCGGGACGGCCGGCACGACCGATCCTCGACGCGGCGGCGGGCAACATGCTGCTGATGATCGCCCTTCACCAGGACAAGCCCTGTCCGACCAATGCGGAGATCATGGAATGGACCGGCGTATCGCGGCGGCGGCTGAGGTCGTGGCTGGGGGAACTGGTGGAGCGCGGCATCGTCGAGATCCAGCACTGCGGCAAGCCGCCGCCGCGCCGGCGCCGGCTGCGCGCCGTGGGCGGGTGCTGGACCGACTGGACCGCGCGGAGGCCGATTCAATGAGCAGACGGCCAATGAGGAAGCGTCATGCGCCTGAGATCGACGAAGTGCTCATCCTGTGCAGTCTCGAGACGATCCTGAACGGTGCGATCGAGGGCTCGGCCTGGGCGCCGGCGATCCGCGCCGCCGAACTGTTGGGACGTCACATCGGCATGTGGCGCGGGGAGGGCAAACCGCAGACCTCGCTCGCCGACATGATCCGTGCGGCCGCGGCGCGGTCTGCAGACGAAGAAGAGCGCGATTGACGCACTTTGACGCTTCTTTGACGCTGTAGACGGCCGCGCTGCGACGCTTGATCCCGGCGACGCACGCGGCCGTTGTGGTAACTTCGGGCCCGGGAGAATGGTGTGCCGAAAGATCCGAATCGCTTCTGGTGGATATCGTTGGTGCTGGTCTTCGTGACCGCGCTCGGCTTCTGGTATTTCGAGCAAAGGACGTTTCCGCAAAGCCACGGCACGTTGGGTGTGATCGTCGGCTTCCTGCTCGGCGCCTTCCTCGCGGCGTTGTTCGAAGACTACCTGGATCAAAACGCAAAATAGAGTGATCGCGAACCGTTGAGGTCGTGGCAACATTCCCCACATCGCGCGAACGGGTTATGATACGCGCGGTGATGTGGGGACTGATCCTTGGTTGAAGCATCGACAAACTCCACGACGAATTCCACGACAGGCGGGACGCCTTCCGTTGGCGAAGAGGACTTCGTCGCGCTCGCTCCCGGCAAGACCATCGGCCGCTACGAGATCGTCTCTGTCCTCGGACAGGGCGGCTTCGGCATCACCTATCGCGCGCGCGACGAGCAGTTGCATCGCGAGGTCGCGATCAAGGAATATCTTCCGTCGGCGCTGGCGATCCGCCAGGACGGCGTCACCGTGATGCCGCGTTCGACCAAGGTGGCGGAAGATTTCAGCTGGGGCCGCCAGCGCTTCGTCGACGAGGGCCGCACCCTGGCCACGCTGCAGCGCGCGCCCGCGATCGTGCGCGTGTTCGACTTCCTCGAGGCCAACGGCACCGCCTACATCGTCATGGAGCTGGTGCCGGGCCACACGCTCGAGGACCGGCTGAAGAACGGTCCGATCACGCCGGCCGAGCTCGACAGGATCCTGTGGCCGCTGCTCGACGGTCTGGAGCAGGTGCACGCGACCGGCTTCCTCCATCGCGACATCAAGCCAGCCAACATCCTGCTCGACGACAGCGGCAATCCGACCCTGATCGACTTCGGCGCTTCGCGTGCGGCGATGATGGGCAAAGACGGGGCCGGACGCTCGCAGGCGATGACGGCGATCTTCACGCCGGGCTATGCCGCGGCCGAGCAGATGACCTCGGCCAAGCAGGGACCGTGGACCGACATCTACGGCCTCTCAGCCACCTTCTATCACGCGATCACCGGCGCTACGCCGCCCAGCGCCTTCGACCGCATGCTCGACGACGAGTATCTGCCACTGGGCCAGCTGCAGCCCGCCGGATTCCTGCCGGGCTTGCTGGTCGGACTCGATGCCGGCCTCGCGGTGCGCGCGACCGACCGGCCGCAGTCGATCGCGGGCTGGCGGCCCATTCTCGGACAAGCCTCGATGGCCGACGCGCACGCCACCGTGGCGATGACGCGCGCCGACACCAAGGCCACGATCGTGGTGCGCCAACCGACAATTTCTCCGACGATCACGCCCGCCACAGCGCCGGAGGCTGTGCCCGCGCCGCCGCCCGCGAAGAGCGGCAAGGGCATGATGATGGGCATCGGCGCGCTCGTGTTGCTCGCTTTGGCCGGCGGTGGTTATTGGTTTGCCACGCGCCCGCCCGCGGTCGATGTCGCAGCCCAGCTCAAGGCGCAGGAAGACGCCAAGGCCCAAGCGGCGGCTCAAGCCGCCGAAGCGGGCAAGGCCAAGCAGCAACAGGAAGAGCTAGAGCGGCTGCGCGCCGACAAGGCCAAGCGCGACCAGGACGCGCACGACGCCGAGGTGAAGCGCCTGGCGGCGGAAGAAGAGCGCCGGAAGCTGCTGGCCGAGGAGGCCGCGAGGAAGAAAGCCGACGACGAGGCGAGGGCAGCGGCCGCCGCGCAGGAAGCCGCGCGCCAGAAGGCACTCGAATCCGACAAGGCGCATGCCGCCGAAATCGAGGCCGGCTTGCGTCTCACCTTGCCCGATCGCCAGCATGTGCAGGTGGCGCTGACGGCGCTGGGCTACAACACCAACGGCACCGACGGCGTGTTCGGCCAGCACACGCACGACATGGTCGCGGCCTGGCAGAAGAGCCGCGCCTATCCTGACACCGGCTATCTGACCGGCGCGCAGAGCCAGGAACTGCTGCGCACGGCGTCGGCGGCCGTTTCCAAATTCGACGACGACCAGAAGAAGGCCGACGAAGAGAAGAGGAAGGCCGACGAGGCGAAGGCCAAGGCTGCTGCCGCACCGCCGCCCGTGGCCGCGCTGCCCGCCGCTGCGCCTCAAGTCGCGGCCGCCGCCCCGCCTGTCGCCAGCGGATCGTCTGACGGCCGGTGGAGCGGCACCTATCATTGCGCGGCGAACAATATCGCTGGCCCCTTCACCATGCCGATAAATTTGTTGGTGCAAGCCGGCCACGGCGCTTACACGGTGCCCAACTCGACGGGCACGTCGCCCGGCAATCATTCGCTCGCCGTGACGATCAACGGCAAGAACGTCTTCGTGCAGCGCACCTTCGTCTCCACCGGCGGGAAGAACGCCGGCAACTTGGTTGTCGCCACCATGAACGGCGCACGCTTCGACGGCAGCACGATCCTGGGCGCCGGTCTCGAATCGTCGGGCGGTCGCACCTGTACCCTAACCCTGTCGCGTTGAGAGAATTCCACCGACGGTTGCTATTGAGACGAAGCAGATCGTGTTAGTAAGCCCGACATGAACCTCGTCGCACGTCTCGCTACCGTCATGCTGCTATCCTCTGCGCTGACGATCGATACGAGCGCGAAAAGCCCCGACCCGGGTCTCGGTGGAGACGACGTCGGGCTAGCGACGGTGCTCGACGATGCCGCCGTCCGGCGATTGATGCGCCAGCAGGCCGAGACCGGCGACACAAAGGCCATGGTCGACTATGCCGAATGGCTGCGGACCGCCTCTTCGACGGACTATCCAGAGGGCCTGCGCAATCAGGCCGAGGCCGAACGCTACGATCGGCTGGCGGCGGAGCGCGGCGATCCGCTGGGGCAGATCAACGCCGGCGTCTGGTGCATGATCAACCCGCTGCGCCAGACGCCTCCCGGCGCCTGCAAAAGCGACGTCGAGGCCGTGCGCTGGTTTCACCTTGCCATGGACCAGGGAAATGCCGACGGCATGGCCTTCTACGGCTACATGGTCGAGTTCGGCCGCGGCGGTCTCGCGAAAGATCCGGCTTTGGCAGCCCGTTACTATACCGATGCCGGCAAGCGGGGGAGCGCCTCTGGCCGCGCATTCCTGAACGACATGGTGGAGTTTGCCGACCGCTCTCCGCGCGAGCCCAAACCATGACGCGCCCTGTGCTTGTTGCCGCTGTGATGGGCGCATTGGCGCTGGGGCTCACTGGCTGCATCATGCTGCCTTGGACAACCTCGCTGATCGGGGACAAGTCGAAAGGAATGGCGGATAGCCCCTATTTCGTCGCCTACAAGAAGACGACCCCGGAAGTGATCCGCCGCGGCGTCGAGACAGGCGATGCCGGCGCGCAGGCGGCGGCGGGGTATTTCTTCGAAAAGGGCGAGCAAGGCTTTCCCAAGCGCGATGATGAGGCGCTGCGCCTCTATCGCCTCGCCGCAGCACAGGGAGACCGGGCCGGCCTCACTAATCTCGCTGTGTTTCTCGCCACGGGACGCGGCGTGCCGCGCGACGACGCCGAGGCCGCGCGCCTCTTGTCGCTCGCGGCGCGGCAGGATTACGAACCGGCGCAGCGCTACCTCGCATCCTTCTATCTCGCCCATCGTGGCAGCATCGTCGATGGCGATCCGGCCGCTCTTGCCGCCGTGAGAGCCGTCCTCGAACGCCTGATACATTCGAGGAACTGTGTGGGTTTCCCTCGCTTCGAGCGGAAGATCGCACGCCTCTATGAAGAGGGCGCTCCGGGTCTGCCACGCGATCTCGAGGAGGCGCGACGGTTCTACGAAAGGATGGCGGCGCCCTATCCCAGGGGCTGTGACGATGAAGAAGCGCGGGAACGACTGGCAAAAATCCCAGCAAATCCGCCATTAGATCGCCAGTAACGACCATAAGTCGGGATTTCCGCGAGATGCTCTAAATAGAACGTCGATCCCCGCGAGGGGAGAACGACGGAGAGCATGCATGGCAGAGCCGATAAGAGTAAATGCGCCGACCCTTCCGACTGATTGGGGTCGCGACGGCGAATGGCGTCTGGCGCGGCGGAGTTTTCCGGTCACACCCCTTCACGAACACAATTATCTCGAACTCACCTTCGTGCCTGCCAATGGTGGCACAGCTGAACTGGTCGGTGAAATTCACGGCGCGAACTTCGATCGTGAAAAAGGCACCTATGGCCACGTCACGGCAGGCACGGGCAGCGACCTTGTCGGCATTCGCACCGAGAATGGGCACTGGGGCAACAAGCCGACCGACAAGAACATCGAGTTGGCGAAAGGCAAGTTCGACGACGTCGTGGGCCGATACTGGAAAGATGCGCTGAACAATACGGACGCGTTCAATAAGCAGCCCGCGCGCGTCTACAAATACGATGAGCAGAACAGCAACAATTTCGCCCGCAGCCTGGTACGCGCCATTCATCTTGAGCCCCAGAGCGGAAGCTGGGACGGCAACGGCGCCGACTATGGCGCGAATGGATTCAACAACAATCCGAAACAATGGAACGTGCGCGACGTTTTCGATCCGGTTGAAGCGGTCGTGCGTGAACCGGCCGAGGGCTATCGTGACCTCGACAGCGTGATCCGCGGTGGCCTCGACGCCGAGCGGCCCACGCCATGACCAAAGCTTCTCGTTCCGACCCTCTCACCCTCTGGACGGACCATCCTGCGCAGTTCGTGCGCGACGTGTTCGGCGTCGTGCCCGACCCGTGGCAGGTCGAAGTGCTGGAAGCCTTCCCGCACAACCAACGGCTCGCCATGAAGGCCTGCAAGGGGCCGGGCAAGACGGCGGTGGAGGCCTGGCTTGCCTGGAACTTCCTGCTGACGCGCATCGAGCCCAAGATCGCGGCGGTCTCGATCACGGCCGAGAACCTCGCCGACAATCTCTGGTCGGAGATGGCCAAGTGGCGGGCGCGCGCGCCGATGCTCGAGGCGCAGTTCGAATGGACCAAGACGCGCATCTTCAATCGCGACAGTCCCGAGACCTGGTGGATGTCGGCGCGCTCGTGGTCGAAGACGGCCGATCGCGCGCAGCAGGGCAACACGCTGGCAGGCCTGCATGCCGATAATGTGCTGTTCATCCTCGATGAAGCGGGCGGCATTCCCGACGCGGTGATGGCGTCCGCGGAGGCAGCACTCTCCTCGTGCAAGGAGGGCCACATCGTGCAGGCCGGCAATCCCACGCATCTCGACGGGCCGCTGTGGCGCGCCTGCACGACCGAGCGCAGCCTGTGGCACGTGACCGAGATCACCGCCGATCCCGACGATCCCAAACGCTCGACCCGCGTGAAGGCGGAGTGGGCGCGCGAGCAGATCCAGAAATACGGGCGCGACAATCCGTGGGTGCTGGTCAACGTGTTCGGCAAATTCCCGCCGGGCTCGCTCAACACCTTGATCGGTCCCGACGAGTGCCGCGCGGCCACGCAACGCGCCTATCGCGCCGAGGATGTCGCGGCGCATGCCCGCGTACTGGGCGTCGACGTGGCGCGCTTCGGCGACGATGCCTCGGTGATCTTCCCGCGCCAGGGGCTGGTCGCCTATCCGCCGCTCAAGTACCGCAACCTCGACGGCACGCAGGGAGCCGGCGTCGTCGCGCGCAAGTGGCGGGAGTGGGGTGCCGACGCGGTGTTCATCGACGACACCGGCGGCTGGGGCGCCTCGTGGATCGACAATCTGCGCCGCATCGGCCACCAGCCGACCGGCATCGGCTTCGCCGCGCGGCCCAACGATCCGCGCTACGAGAACAAGCGCACCGAGATGTATTTCGAGGCGATCGAATGGATCAAGGCGGGCGGGGCGCTGCCGCCCATTCATACTCAAGGCGTATCCGAGCTGATCGCGGCCCTCAGCCAAACGACCTACAGCTTCCGTGGCGATCGTCTGCTGCTCGAGCCCAAGGACCAGATCAAGGCGCGGCTGGGCTACTCCCCCGACGATGCCGACGCCTTCGCGCTCACTTTCGCCCAGCCGGCGGTACGGCGGGACACCTATGCGCACCGCACGCCGGGCCGCGTGCTGGTCGATTACGATCCGCTGGTGGATGTAGCGTAGAAAGATGGGCGTAAGAAGAAAGCCGGGATTTTCATCCCGGCTTTCTTTTCAATTCCTACTTGGACTGGCTCTTCTTGTGAGCGTCATCCGACTGCGTGCGAGCGGACTTCGAATGCGTATCCGCTTGCGTGGCGTGTTCCTTGCCCTTGGCGTGATCGTTCTTGGAGTGCGCGTCGGCAGCGGAACGATGCGCCTTTGCCGCGTTTTCGTGATGCTCGGCGGCCTTGGTATGCGCTTCCTTGGGCATGATTCACCTTGTGTTGAGGCCGGTGGATACCGGCATGGTGGGAACGCTCCCCGGAGACGCGCAGTTGCCCGGCCGCACCCTGGGTCGCTCTTCTCCCACCGCGATCTTCATTCATCGTTTTGTCTTCTCGGCAGCCGGCGCTGCGGAGGCGCTTCGGCCAACTGCGGGATCGCCTTGAAGCGAAGGCCCACGCCGTGTTTGTGCGCGAGCCGCGTCAGGAGATAGGCGACGGCCAGACCGACGACGAACGTCAAAGGTCCCAGCGTGGTGTTCGTCAGATTACGTTTGCCCGTCATGTGCGACCGCCTTGTGAAGGATGTGTCGGCTGCAAACGCGTGCCGATGCGACCCGTTGCCGGCGGTGCCGGAACACCGGCCCCTAAAAGACGTTGCCCTGCGTGTTTTGTGAAGGAGTGCCGATGCCAACGTTCGATTCCGCTCGCTTGAAGGAAGGGCATCCGGATCCGCTGGGCGCCACCTGGGACGGGGAGGGCACGAACTTCGCGCTGTTCTCGGCCAACGCGACCAAGGTCGAGATCTGCCTGTTCGACGAGACCGGCACCAAGGAAACGGCGCGCATCGAGCTGCCGGAATATACCGACCAGGTGTTTCACGGCTACCTGCCCGGCATCGGGCCGGGAACGTTCTATGGCTATCGCGTGCACGGACCGTACGAGCCGTCGCACGGCCACCGCTTCAATCCCAACAAGCTGCTGCTCGACCCTTATGCGCGCGCCCATGCCGGCGCACTGAAATGGGATCCGGCGGTGTTCGGCTACAAGATGGAGAGCGGCGACGACACGACCTTCGACGAGCGCGACAGCGCGCCGTTCGTTCCGAAGAACGTGATCGTCGACCGGGACTTCGACTGGCGCGGCGAGCCTGGCCGGCAGCGCGTGCCGTGGGATCATACGGTGATCTACGAAGCGCATGTGAAGGGCTTCACCAAACGTCATCCCAAGGTGCCGGAAAATTTGCGCGGCACCTATGCCGGCATGGGCGACAAGCATGTGATCGAGTACATCAAGTCGCTCGGTGTCACGACGGTCGAGCTGCTGCCGGTGCATTCGTTCGTCAACGACAGCTACCTGCTCGACAAGAAGCTGGTGAATTACTGGGGCTACAATACGATCGGCTTCTTCGCGCCCGATCCGCGCTATGCCTCCGACGTCGCCAACAGCCTGCGCGAGTTCAAGGAAATGGTGGCGCGCTACCACGAGGGCAGCCTCGAGGTGGTGATGGACGTGGTCTACAACCATACCGCCGAGGGCAACGAGATGGGCCCGACGCTGAGCTTCAAGGGCATCGACAACCTCTCCTATTATCGGCTGCCCGAGGACAAGCGGCGCTACATCAATGACACCGGCACCGGAAACACCGTCAATCTCAGCCATCCGCGCGTGATCCAGATGGTGTGCGATTCGCTGCGCTACTGGGCGCAGGAGATGCATGTCGACGGCTTCCGCTTCGATCTCGGCACGATCCTCGCGCGCGAGCCCAACGGCTTCGACGAGCAAAGCGGCTTCCTCAAGGCCGTCGGCCAGGACCCGGTGCTCGACAGCGTCAAGCTGATCGCCGAGCCGTGGGACTGCGGCCCGGGCGGCTATCAGGTCGGTGGCTTCCCGCCGGGGTGGGCCGAATGGAACGACAAGTTCCGCGATACCGTGCGCGACTTCTGGCGCGGCGAGGCAGCCGTGACCGCGCTGACACCCCGTCTCTGCGCATCTGGCGACATCTACGACCGCCAGGGACGCCGCGCCTGGGCGTCGGTGAACTTCGTCACGGCGCACGACGGCTTCACCCTGAACGATCTCGTGACCTACAACGACAAGCACAACCAGGCGAACGGCGAGGACAACAAGGACGGCAGCTCCGACAACCACTCGTGGAACTGCGGCGCCGAGGGGCCGACCGACGATCCCGAGATCGAGCGGCTGCGTGAACGCCAGGCCCGTAACATCCTCGCCACGCTGCTGCTCTCGCAGGGCACGCCGATGCTGCTGGCGGGCGACGAGTTCGGCCGCACACAGGGCGGCAACAACAACGCCTACTGCCAGGACAGCGAGATCAGCTGGCTCGACTGGGACATCGAGGACAAGGGCCGCAATCTGCAGCAGTTCACGCGACGGCTGCTGGCGTTGAGGCACAAATATCCGGCGCTGCGCCGTACGCGCTTCTACACAGGCGCCAATAACGAGGAGTTGGGGGTGAAGGACGTCACCTGGATCAACGCCGACGGCAAGGAGATGCAGCAGGCCAACTGGGACGACGCCAACCTGAAGTGCTTCGGCATGATGATGGATGGCCGGGCCCAGGTGACGGGCATCCGCAAGCGCGGCCAGGACGCGACGCTGCTGCTGGTGTTGAACGCCTGGCACGACGGCGTGGCGTTCACGCTCCCCGAGGCTTCCGACGGCAAGGGCTGGCTGCGGCTGGCGGACACGAACCTGCCCGACGCCACGGAGGAAGCGCGTTTCGAGATCGGTGCGACCTACGAGGTGACCGGCCGCTCGGTGCTGCTGTTCTTGCTGGAGGCGGAATAAAGGCAACCTCGGACGACGGCATCCGTTCACTTTCCGCCCTTAATGGAGGAAACACATGAACGGTGTGATCTATCTCGTCGGACTGGTTGTCGTGGTGATGTTCGTCCTGTCCTTGCTCGGCCTGCGCTGAGGAGAACGAACATGGCTCTCACCGATCCAATCGTTGCGGCACCCTTGGTGTCGCCTGTGATGTCCACGGCGCCTGCGCGCTCCGTCCAGTGGGGCGCGGTCGTCCTCGGCACCCTCGGTGCCATGGCGATCTCCGCCGTCCTGCTGACCTTCGGCGCCGGCATCGGCCTCTCCGCCGCCTCGGCCCAGCCTTATGCGGGCGCCTCGGCGAAGGCCCTGGCCGTCATCTCCGCGATCTATGTCGCGATCACCCTGGTCGCCGCCTTCGGGCTCGGCGGTTACATCACTGGTCGCATGCGCTCGCTCACCGATGCCGAGGACATCGCCGAACTCGACTTCCGTGACGGTGCCCATGGCTTCGGCGTCTGGGCGCTCGCCATCGTCCTGGGCGGCGCGCTTGCCGCCTCGGGCATTGGCGGCGCGGTCAAGCTCGGCGTGCAGTCGTCGGCCGCAGTGGGCGGAGCGACGCTGGCAGGCGCTGCATCCAATCCCGAGGTCGCCAACCGCATCTCGATGACGCCGACCGACTACGCGATCGATCGCTTGATGGCGCCGGCGGCGCCGGCTCCTGCTGCTGGTCCTGCTGCTGCCGGCGCGCCGCCAGCACCCGCAGGCGCTCCTGCATCGACGGATACAGCGGCCGCTCCGCCGCCTCCGCCCCCGCCCGCAGCGTCATCCGCACCGCGTTCACGCATGGAGCTCTCCGCTCCGATGGCCCGCACCTTCGCGGCATCATCGAAGTCGGGCCAGCTCGATCCGCGCGATCGTGCGACCCTGGTGTCGATGGTGATGCAGCAGACCGGCGTGCCGCAGGCCGAAGCCGAGAAGCGCGTCGATGACGCCTACGCCGATCTGAAGACGGCCGAAGCCAAGGCACGCGATGCCGCCGAAAAGGCGCGCAAGGCCGCCCTGATCACGGCCTTCGCCCTGGCCGCGACGCTCTTGCTGGGATGTGCGGCTGCCTGTGCAGGTGCGACGGCAGGTGCCCACCATCGCCGTGAGAACCTTCCCGTCGCGTTCTTCGGGTCACGTCGCTTCTGGTAGAAGCGGAAAGCAAAGCATTACAAAGCAAGAGGCCCTTCGGGGCCTCTTGTTGTTGGGGCCGGAAGCAGGCTTGGCTTTCTCTTGTCATCCTGAGCGTAGCGAAGGATCTCGCGCTCGTTAAGCAGGTCTACGCTGTGGCTGGTGCAAGGTCCTTCGCTGCGCTCAGGACGACAGAGCTAGAAGGCTTTATCCGTAAGCGCCTTCAGGAAGGTCGTGAGGTCGGCAGGCTTGTTGTTCTTCTTGCAGTAGGCCTCGAACTCAGCGGGCGAGATGTCGACCATCTTGATGGCGTGACGGCGGGCCTTCCAGTCGGCCATCTTCTTCTGCTCGCGGAACTTCCAGTCCTCGTACGAGCAGCTCGGGTAGTATTTCACGAGCTTCTGGAAAGCTTCGTGTTCTTCCGGCGACTTGACCTTGGCAAAGTACTGAACCGACATCCTGATCGTCCCCGCTGTGCGTTCCGCGCGATCTTCTAGACCTCTGCGCGGCGATTCACCAGCCCATCACAAGGCCTTGATTTATCTGCCAAAATGCCGCCGGGGTCAGTGCGGCACGTCGCCCTGCAGCATGACGCGGTAGAGGTACCGCGTCTGGTCCATGTCGTAGTCGCCGTTGGCCTTGTGCAGCAGGCAGCGGTTATCCCACAGCACCAGGTCGCCTTCCTTCCAGGCGTGGCGATACTGGAAGCGTTCGTCGGTCGCGTGCTCGAGCAGCTCGTGCAGGAGCGGCAGCGCCTCCTTGTGGTCCATGCCGAGGATGCCCTCGATGCGGATCGGGTTGATGTAGATCGACCTGGCGCCGCTGTCGGGATGGGTGCGCGCGAGCGGATGCAGCACCGCGTTGGGCACGCGTTCCTTGTTACCGTCGCTCAGGCTCATCAGCTTCCGTGCGCTGTGGCTGCTTTGATAGACGTGGATCGCCACCAGCCCGTCGATGCGCTCGCGCGTCTTGTCGGGGAGTGCCGCATAAGCGGCCGCCATGTTGGCGAACTGCGTGTCGCCGCCGTGGTCGGGCAGGGTGACGGCATGCAGCACCGTGGCCTTGGGCGGCCGTGTGTCGTTGGAATGGTCGGTGTGCCAACCTTCGCCCGGGATGTAGCGCTTGCCGTCGGGGAACTTGTCCTGGTTCGAGAGATAGTGGATCTCCGGACACTCGGGCAAAGCGAACTTGGTGTTGTGCTGGTGGAAGACCGTGCCGAACAGTTCGACGGCGGCCAGCACTTCCTTGGGCTTCAGATGCTGGTCGCGAATCGCCAGCACATGATGCTCGACGAAGGCGCGGTTGAGCGCCGCCTTGGTCGCGTCGTCGACCGGATGCGACAGGTCGACGCCCAGAACTTCCGCGCCGGTGTGGCCGGTCATCGCCCGGACTTCCATGGCGTATCCTCTCATGTTGCTTCTTTGACGGGCTTCTTTGCCCGGCTTCTTTACCCGGATCGTAGCGTCGCTCTAGAGTGGCTGTCATGCGCACCGGTCGTCGCAGTTTCATTCTCGCCGCCGCGGCGTCCGTCGCGCGGCCGGCATTCGCCGATTCAGGGCCGCCGCGTACGCTGATCGAATTCCTGCTGACCATGAAGCGGGTGGCGGAACAGGGCGCGCTGCTCGATCCGGCCTTCTATGACGAGGCAAACCTGAAGCGCCTGTTCGCCGCCCGTGCCGTTTCCTTCGGCCGGCAACTCGAGGGCTACCGGCTGTTCGGCAACGTGTCGGGCTTTGGTGTGCTGGTCGAGCCGGTGAAGGTGGCAGGCGTGGCGCGCGAGGGCATGACGCTCGATTTTTCTCTGATGGCCGAGCCCTCCTTCGGCCGGCTGCAGCTCACCTTCCTGCGCCCGTCGATTCCCTTCGGGGAGATCGAGTGGACCTTCGGCAAGCGCTGGGACTTGGCCGCCTATCCTACCCGGCCGGACGGGTCGCTTCCCGTGGCCGAGCGGGCTCACGGCAATACGGCGATCCATTACAGTCTTAGTGAATCGGCAGGTCGGTGGATGGAGTTTGCCTTCAACCCACGCGCTTTGGTGGAATCGGCCTCTGTGGGCGTTCGCTGAGCGGTCCGCCGGGTGAATGGGCGGTGAATAACCCCCGTCATTAGGATCATTTAGCCGCAGGTCCCGTGCGAATCTGGTCCCTCTGAGGGGAACTCTTGATATAAGGTAAGCGTAAGGTTCGGGTAACGGCCCGAGGTTTTTGGGGACTAGATGGCGAACGGTTCGGCACTCAAGGCAGGGATGAGCGGCTTCGGCGCGGTGGCGCTGGTGTTGGCCGGTCTCGCTTTGTCGCTGTCGAGCACCGCGAACGCCCAGGAACCCAGCCCGCCGCTCAAGCATCCGGGCGACTCGGCCCCGATCGAAGGCAAACCCAAGTCACCGAATCCCGCCGGCCCGAACGATATCGTGGCCGACTTCCATGTCGAATCTACAGTGCTTGGCTTCCAGCAGGGCGTCGGCCCCGCGGTGGGCCGCGATGTCACCTACAACGGCAAGATGTATGTCGTGTCCGACATCTTCACCGCCGACGGCAAGCCGTGCTTCTCGGGCGGCAGTCACTTCTCGATCGCGCCGGCCGGTGGCCGCCTCGTGATCGGCCTGAAGCTGACCAATCCCGAGACCATCAACGTCGCCTCTCTCAAGTAGTCGTTCCTGAAACGAACAGGCGGCGGACCTGAGATCCGCCGCCCGTGTCGTCGCGTCTGTTTTTGTATCCGTGGCTCAGCCGCGGGTCTCAGCCCCGGGGTGGCAGGGTGACGGCGGCGTTGGTCAGTGCCTTCTCGATCACCGGGATACCGGCGGCGTTGCCCGCCTGACACTGGGCGATCGCGGCGTTCACGCCGACGTTCGGCGCGGCCGGGCGATGCTCGTTCTGATCCTGGACATAGGTCCTGTAGTTGTCGGTCAGCGCCTGGCAGTAGGCGGCGTCGGTCGATTGCGCCTGCGCGGCACCGAACGGAACCGCCAGAGCGAGGCCAAGTCCAAGAGCGAGAGCGACAGTCTGGATCTTCATCATGATCTACTCCTTCTCGATCGCAATGTTCGACGATCGATGACTGTCACGTGGGAGCGGACAAGCAGTCCTTCAAGAAATTTATGCTGACAATAGAATGACTTACACGAGAGTGACTGACAGCAGTCTGACACTGGGGCGCGACACTGGGGCGTGCTGGACGGCTTCGCCATGCGCGGCTTACTCTCGCTCTGTCGTACGGAGTCGAAGGAATGGATCGGCGTTGGCTTCTGGTCTTGTCGAGTGCAGCGCTCGTATCGACGGCGCTGCGATCTTCCTTTGCACAGACGTCGCCCCAGCCTTACTCCCCTGAACAGCTCGACCAGTTGCTGGCGCCGGTCGCGCTCTATCCCGATGCGCTGCTGTCGCAAGTGCTGATGGCAGCGACCTATCCGCTCGAAGTCGTCGACGCCGCGCGCTGGTCGCAGGCCAATCCGGGCCTCAAAGGCCAGGACGCGGTCAACGCGGTGCAGAACCTCGGCTGGGACGTCAGCGTGCAGTCGCTGGTCGCGTTCCCCGACGTGCTGGCGCAGATGAACGCGCAGCTCGATTGGACGCAGAAGCTGGGCGACGCGATGATCGGCCAGCAGCAGGACGTGGCCGATTCGATCCAGCGCCTGCGCAGTGAGGCCGCCGCCGCCGGCAACCTTCAAAGCGGGCCGCAGCAGGTCGTCACGACCGAGGGCCAGGGCGACGATGTTCAATACGTGATCGCGCCCACCCATCCCGATCTCTTCTACGTGCCGGTCTACAATCCGCTGTGGGCCTATGGCCGCTGGCGTTACCCCGCCTTTCAGCCATACGCGTGGCGTCCGCTGCCGGGCTGGGGCGCCGCACCCACCAGCGGCTTCGTGTGGGGGGCGGGCCTTGCCGTGGCGGCGCTGCTGTTCGGCGGCTGGACGTGGCGGCGCGGTCATAGCTACGTGCGCATCACTCGGACCAATGCGGCGTGGCGGCACGATCCCGTGCATCGCCGCGGTGTCGCCTATCGCCAGCCAGAGGCGCGCCAGCAATATCGCCAACCACCGCCCGGCGCGGATCAGCGTCAGGCCTATCGCGGCCACGCACCGGAGACGCCACCGCCGCGCACGCCGCAATCACCGCCTCAGGTGCCCCCTCAATCCCCACCGCATCCGATGCCGCCGCCCGGCAGCCAGCATACCAATGCGCTGAGCGGCGTCGCGCGCGGTCCGCAGGTCACGCGCGAGTCGCAGCGCGGCCAGGTCCAGCAGGCGAAGGTCGTCTCGCACATGCCGCCCGCGCCGCAGCGTCCCGCGCCGCGCCCGGCGCCGCCGCCGCGTCCCGCAGCGCCGCCGCCGGCCAACAAGGCAGAGCACCGATGATCGCGCGGCTCTTCCGGGTGGCACTGATGGCCGCGTCGATCGCACTCGGCGTGCCGTCGGCGCAGGCGCAGCCGTCGCCCTTCAAGCTGTTCGCCTCGCCCGACCTCGCCATGACCGACTTCGTCGACGCGGTGCGCCAGAACAACGAGGCCGAACTGCGCCGGCTGCTGGGCTCGGGCTGGCGGGTCTTTGTGCCCGACGCAAAGGACGACGAGGACCGTCATCGCGAACGCTTCCTCGCCGCGTGGGACGCCAGCCACAAGATCGTACCGGTGACCGAGGGCAAGGTACTGGTCGAGGTCGGCACCACCGGCTACGTCATGCCGACGCCGCTGGTGAAGGACACCGCGGGCTGGCGCTTCGACGTGATGGCCGGCGCCCGCGAGATCCAGGCGCGCCACATCGGCCACAACGAGCTCACCGTGGCGCAGACCATGCTGGCGATCGTAGACGCCGAGCACGAGTACGCGATGCTCGATCCGATGAAGGTGGGCGTGCCGGTCTACGCCGCGCGCCTGATGAGTACGCCTGGCCGCAAGGACGGACTCTACTGGCCGGCGAAGCTCGGCGAGACGCCGAGCCCGCTTGGTGCGCTGGTCGCCAAGGCCCAACCCGGCGAAAAGGGGGCGGGCGAGAAGGGGCAGGGCTTCTTTGGCTATCACTTCCGCCTGCTCGAGGCGCAGGGCGCGGCGGCACCCGGCGGCGCCTACGGCTACGTCGTGAACGGCCGCCTGATCGGCGGGTTCGCCGCGATCGCCTGGCCGGTGCGCTACGGCGAGACCGGCGTGATGAGCTTCATCGTCAGCTTCTCCGGCCAGGTCTACGAGCAGGACCTCGGCCGCGACACGCAGGAGCGCGCCCGGCAGATAACGAAATTCGATCCGGAGCCGGGCTGGTCGAAGGCGGACACGATCCTGCCCTGATCGATCCGTTCCAGGCGGGCCGGGGATATTCGCCAGTAACGACTATAAGTCGGGATTTTTCCCAACGCGCTTATCCTGGCGCGCATGGATGACCATGCCAGGAGCGCGTGATGGGTTATATCGAACTGCCCGACTCGATGTTCGCCGACCGGGACCCGGCCCCCGCCGCGCCGCCGCCCGATCCGGCCGTGGCGCGCGAGCAAGCGATCGCCGATACGACACGTGCCGAGGAGGCGCTGAACGGCTTCCTCGCCGCCCGGCAGCACGCGCTGTTCGAGGCGCCCGACGCCTTCTATCGCACGCAGGGATCGGACGCGATCCACGCCGCGCCGGTGATCCTGGGCAAGCTCGCGCAGCTGCGCGACGACTCGCTCGACGGCCTCGCCAACGACGCCCAGCGCGACCGGCTCGGCCGCTCCCTCGATGCACACATGCAGCTCGCCCGCGACGACATCGCCCGCCACGTCGCCGAGCAGAGCCTCGTCTGGCAACGCCAGACCGCGCAGGACCGCATTGCGCTGCTCACCAAGGAAGCCGCGTACCATCACAACGACGACGGCCGCCTCGATGCCCTCGGCATCGCCGCCGCCAATGCAGCCCGCGCCCACGCGCGCGTCGGCGACACGCCACTCGATCAACAGGCCGAGGACGCCGCCGCCGCGACTGCCCGCAGCGGCGTGCTAGGCTCTGCCATCCAGGCGCGCCTCGATCGCGGCAATCTCGAAGGTGCTAATGCGCTACTGACGCGGGTTGGAGACCACCTTACTCCTGAGCAGGCGGCGCCATTGCAAAGCCAACTCGGGGTCACCTTGGCGCAAGCCGCACCGGCCGACCCACAATTGGCTCAAGCAACGTCCCAGCCTCAAGGAACTAGCACACACCGATCCGCCATTTCCGAGAATGAAATGGACGCCGCTTTGCTCATTCTCCGCGACATGCGCCGGAGAGAGCGGGCGCCATTGTGGCAGCAAATGATCCAGGCGAAGTTACCGGACACTTCACCCGGATCAGGGATACAAGCGCCGCTGTCTGATGACTGGCGCGCGGATGTAGACAAGATCAATCCGAGCTACGGAGGCTTCGTAGAAAAATCGGCGAAGAAGTACGGAATTCCGCCGGAATTGCTAGCGCGGCTGCTCGCCAAGGAATCGAACTTCGACATCCATGCCGGGGTGAATGTCGTGAATGGAAGGTACGTTCCTAGAAGCGATAATATAGCCGTGGGGATTCCACAGATGTTACCTGCAGCGGCGAAATCTGTCGGAGTGACCAGGGACCAACTGGCAAACGGTACGGCGGAATTTCAGATCGACGCTGGCGCCAAGTACCTTGCGCAACAGTTCGCACAGGCCAAAAACTGGCCAACGGCCGTCGCCGCTTGCCATTCTGGCTATGGAACTGTGGCCGATTGGCTCAACGGTTCGGGACCGAACTTCGAGACCGACGAGCAGCGACGAGAGGGCTATGTTCATTGGGACGATGAGTCGAAGGACAGCAAAGGGAAAAAACTGCCTTCCCAATGGCGTTTGCTCCAGCCGAATCCGGCAAATCCGAAGGTTGCCGCCCAGATCGCGACAGACGTAGGCAACTGGAACGAGCTGAAAATGTACCTGCCGTACATGTTCTTGGGTGATCCCAATCGCTACGATTCAGGCAACGCAAGCACGCGGAAGAGCCCATAATTTCTTGACGAAGAATGCCACTACTTTAGAGTGCCAATACAATACAATACAACTATAACGTGTATGTCTCGTTTGGTTCGATTTCTCGCTCTGCTGATGCTCGCAATCAGTCTGGTATCTCCGCCATGTGCGGCCAAGGATCCATCGGATATCCCGGAGTGGGAGACGAGTGAAAAGCTTGCCGCGGCGAGAGCCTACTATCGCGTCCATGCCCAGGCGCTTCTCGGACCTGGCCTGCCCCCTGCAGCGATACCAGTCCGTGAGTCACAGTCCGGCCGCTTTGGCCAGCCCGTGGGCTGACCGGAGCGTAGCGTAGGGCAGGCCACGGGCTGGCGGCA
>CAIKZO010000162.1 GCA_903832005.1 Enhydrobacter aerosaccus
GCGACGGCCGCGGTGAAAGAGGTAATCCTACAGGACGCGGGATTCACCGTCAATGCATCAACGCCTCTTCCGCCGTTACACCGGAGGCCGCTTCAGGTGCCAGTCGGTCGCCTGCTGGAAAGCATGACCTGCCGCGAGGATCGGGCCTTCGTCGAAGGCTCGCGCGACGATCTGGAAGCCGGTCGGCACGCCATCCGCCGTCATGCCGCCCGGCAGAGTGAGCGTGGGATGGCCGGACATGTCGAACGGCGCGGTGTAGCGCAGCCGCGTCGCAACCGCTTCGGGATCGCGGCCGCCGGCGGCGAGCGTCTCCAGCGACCAGGCCGCGCGGCCCATCACCGGCATCAACAGCAGATCGACCGACGCCAGCAGCGTGTTGAGTCCGCCGGTCAATGAAGCGCGCCGTGCCTGAAGCCGGGCAATCTCCAGACCCGAGATCTTGCGTCCCGTGTCGATCAACCCGGCCAGCACCGGGCCATACTCGGCGGCGCGCGACGGATAGGTCGCCTCGTGCGCCAGCGCCGTCTCGGCCGCACAGAGCGCGCCCCAGTCACGCGAGCCCTGCTCGAAGTCGGACGGCAGAACGACATCGACGATCTCCGCACCCGCGGCGCGCAAGACAGACACCGCACCGTCGAGAGCACTGCCCGAGTCGGCATCGAGGTCGCGCATGTTGGTCGGCAAGCCGATGCGCTTGCCGCGCACGCCCGCGCCGATCGTCCCGGCATAGTCGGGCACCGCGTGCGGCACGGCGGTGGGATCGTCGGCATCGGCGCCGGCAATGACGCCCAGCATGATCGCCGCATCGAGCGCGCTGCGCGTCATCGGTCCCACATGGTCGAGCGAGTCGGCCAGCGCGAACACGCCCGCGCGGCTCACCCGGCCCCAGGTGGGCTTCAAGCCCGACAGGCCGTTCATGGTCGAGGGGAAACGGATCGAGCCACCGGTGTCGGAGCCCAGCGAGCCGAAGCAGAGGCCGGCCGCCGTCGCCGCGCCCGAACCCGACGAAGACGAGCCCGTCCAATAGGTCG
Source organism: Enhydrobacter aerosaccus (assembly GCA_903832005.1). GTDB lineage: Bacteria > Pseudomonadota > Alphaproteobacteria > Reyranellales > Reyranellaceae > Reyranella > Reyranella aerosaccus_B. The sequence goes on from CAIKZO010000162.1 coordinate 1,032, forward strand.
CGTTCCATGGATTGAGCGGTGCAGGAATGCTGGGGTGATGTGCGCCGAACGCGCCCTCGGTCATCTGGAGTTTACCGAGGATCACCGCACCCGCCTGCTTGAGCCGCGCGACGACGGTCGCGTCCTTGCCCGGGATGTTGGCGCGATGGATCGCCATGCCGGCCGCGGTCGCCACGCCTTCGGTGTTGCAGAGGTCCTTCACCGCGATCGGCACACCGTGCAGCGGCCCCCGCGACTTGCCGGCCGCCGTTTCCGCATCGCGCGCCCTGGCGTCGGCCAGCGCGCGCTCGGGCGTCACCGTCGCATAGGCCTTGAGTTTGGGATCGAGTGTGCCGATGCGACCCAGGATCGTCTGCGTGGCCTCGACCGAGGAGACCTTGCGCGCCTTCAGCCGCCGCGCGACCTCGTCGAGCGACAGATAGTGCAATTCCGACGACATGGTCTCTCCCCACACGTACTCTGGCGGAGAGAGTGCACAAATGAAAACGGCGGCGCCAGTGGCGCCGCCGTTTCATTTTGTGCAATTCAAAGGGGCTTTATCAGCCCTCGGTCTTGAGATTTACAGCCGCCGAACGGCCACGCTCGCTGGCGATCTCATAGCTGAGCTTCTGGCCCTCGTTCAGGCCATTGAGGCCCGAGCGCTCGACGGCGCTGACGTGCACGAAGACGTCCTTGCCGCCGTCGTCCGGCTGGATGAATCCGAAACCCTTCGTGGCGTTGAACCACTTCACCGTTCCTGAAGCCATGTAGATATCTCCTTGGCAGTTTAACGACCTAAAACATCCAAGCGCGCTACCGAGCGCTCGTTGCTACGGTCCGCGACAACTGAAGAATTGGAGTTAGCTCGTTGGTGTAGTCCGTCGCCGCAAGGTCTGGGCCGCCAAGGCATGGCCAAGTTCGTAAGTCGTAGGGCCGCATGAAATCTCCAACGCCTGAGACTCCAAATTGGTTGCCCCGCGCCTTCAGTCTCCGAGTTACATTGTTGCGCCGATTTTCCAAGGCTCGAACTCGTCGTCGCCGATGCCCAAGGCTTCGGATTTCGTCTGCTGGCCCGAGGCTGTTTTCACGATCAGTTCAAATATCCGTTTGCCGTTCTCCTGAATCGACTCCTCTCCGTCGACGATGGTGCCGCAGTTGATATCCATGTCGTCAGTCATGCGCCGATAAAGCGAGCTATTCGTCGCAAGCTTGAGTGAGGGCGTGGGCTTGCAGCCGAAGACGCTGCCGCGGCCGGTCGTGAAGCACAAAACATTGGCACCGCCGGCGACCTGCCCCGTCGCGGACACCGGGTCGTAGCCGGGCGAGTCCATATAGACGAAGCCCTTGGCCGTGATCGGCTGGGCATATTCATAGACATCGACCAGGTTGGTCGTGCCGCCCTTGGCCACAGCGCCCAGCGACTTCTCGAGGATCGTCGTCAGCCCGCCCGCCTTATTTCCCGGCGACGGATTGTTGTTCATCTCGCCGCCGGTGCGCGCGCAATGGTCTTCCCACCACTTGATGCGCTTCACGATTTTCTCGCCAACCTCGCGGCTGGTCGCGCGGCGCGTCAGCAGATGCTCGGCGCCATAGATCTCCGGCGTCTCCGACAGAACGGCCGTGCCGCCGTTGCGCACCAGCAGGTCGACTGCCGCGCCCAGCGCCGGATTGGCCGAGATGCCGGAGTAGCCGTCCGAGCCACCGCACTGCAGAGCGAGGATCAGTTCGCTCGCCGGAATCGGCTCGCGCTTCACGTTGTTGGTCTCCGGCAGCAGTTCCTTCAGGAAACCGACGGCGCGCATCACCGTCTTGGAGACACCGCCTTCATCCTGGATCGCCATCGGGATCAGCTTCGGTCCTTCCTTGAGACCTTCTGCGTCCATCAGGCCGGAAATCTGATTGGTCTCGCAGCCGAGACCGAGCACCACCACCGCCGCCATGTTGGGATGACGCGTGTAGCCGCCGATCGTGCGACGCAGCACATCCATCTCGAGGCCGGAGGCCGCCATGCCGCAGCCGCCACCGTGAGTGAGCGGCACCACGCCGTCGATGTTGGGATACTGGGCCAGGAGCGGCTCGAGATGCTTGGCGATCATGCGGCTGGTCGCCGCTGAACAGTTCACCGTGGTGACGATGCCGATGTAGTTGCGCGTCGCGGAGCGGCCGTCGGCGCGGCGATAGCCCATGAAGGTGGCCGGCGGCACGATGAACTCCGTCGGATGCGCGTCGGCACAGAACGCATAGTCGCGCTCGAAGTCGCCCATGACGCAGTTGTGCGTGTGGATGTGCGTGCCGGGCGCCATGTCGTCCGTGGCAAAGCCGATGATCTGATTGTACTTGCGCAGCGGTTCGCCCTTCTTGATCGCGCGCGTCAGGATCTTGTGACCCGGCGGCACACGCGTCGCGGCGGCGACGTCGCCCTCGACCTTGGTGTTGGGCAGGATATCCATGCGGGCCACGACGACGTTGTCGTTGGGGTGCAGGCGGATGGCGATCGGTGCGGGCATGGTGGCTTCCTTTACGCAGCGCGCTTGGCGCGAATTGAATCGATAGCGGCGAAGATCTTGCGGCACTCCGCTTCACCCAACGACCGGAGCGGCGCGCGCATGCGACTCCAGGCGACCGGATCGTTGCGGCGATGGCCGACCAGCGCCTTCACCGCGGCGGTCACGGCATAGGGCAGCACGATCTCGATCATCGCGGCGACCTGCGGCTCCTCGATGCCGTTGACCGGCGCCTGCATCAGGTCGGGCGCGATGTTGGCGAGACCGCAGATCGTGCCCGAGGCGCCGAGGTTCATGCCCTTCGCCAGCAAGCGCTCGTCGCCGATCAAGATGTGCAGGTCGGCGTGCTGCTTCAGCAGCGCCTCGGTGTTCTCCCAGCTGCCCGACGAATCCTTCACGCCCTTCACCTGCGCGGGGAACGCCTTCTTCAGGCGATCGATCAGCGCGACCGAAAGGCCGACCGAAGTGACCTGCGGGATGTGATAGAGGATGACGTTGCTGGCCTTGGGTCCCAGCCCGGTGAGCACGGCGGCGAACCAGTCGAACAGACCCTCGTCGCCCGGATTCTTGAAATAGAACGGCGGCGCCAGGAGGAAGCTCGGGCAGCCCAGCATCAGGCCAGCGCGGCCCTGGGCGATCGCATCCTCGACGGAGGATGCCGCGATGCCCACCACAAGCTGCGTCTTGGGATCGACGCCCGCGCCCACGAGAGCGCCCAGCGCGCGATTGCGTTCGTTGAGGCCCAAGGTCGCGCCTTCGCCGGTCGTGCCGAACACGGTCAGGCTGTTGCAGCCGTCGACCAGCGACTGGAGACCGTGCGCCACGAGCCGCGGCAGGTCGATCGCGCGCTCCTCGGTGAACGGCGTGGAGAGGGCGACGGAGAGACCGAAGCGATTGGCGCGAAGCGGCACGTTGTTTGTTTCCTTCCCGGTAATTGCCGGGAAGATAGCAAAAAGAAAGCGGGACGCCGAGGCGCCCCGCTTCTTTAGTTCAGGCCGTTTGGCCGGCCTTAATGCCAGTCTCAATGCACGTGGTTGAAGCCGTGACGTTCGACCTCGTGGTCCCAATGGCCGGTCTCGTGACGCCAGCCGCCTTCCACGCGGGCCCAGCGATCGCGCGTCCAGTGGTAGCCCGGACGCTCGGCGATCCAGCGGCCCGGCGCCCAGATGTGGCGGCCACCGTCCCAGCGCCAGAAACCCGGTGCCCAGGCGAAGCCCGCGCGCGGCGCGGGAACCGCCTCGTAGACCGGAGCCGGCGGCGGAACGCCGATGCTCACGTTCAGGTCGACCTGCGCCGCGGCCGGCGTGACCATCGCCGGAGCGATCAGCGCCGGCGTGGAAATCGCGACAGCGGCAAGGATCGTGATCAAGGATTTGTTCATCATGACTTGCCTCCTGTAGTTGCGCGAACCTTCAAAATTCGCGTCTGTCTGAAGTACGGTTTCAGGACTTTCGGCGTGCCCGCGACGATCAAGGCATTTGCGCCGCAATTCGGTCCCGGAACGAAATCGCCACACGAAAATGGGGCGCCCGAAGACGCCCCATTCCGTTCGATCCACGCGGGTTTACGCGGGATCAGCGATAGTGGTGGTCGCGCCACTCCTCGTGACGGAAATGCTCGCGCTCGCGCTGATGCTCCCACGCGCGACGCTCTTCCCAGCGGCGGTATTCGGGATGGCCCCAGGCGTAATAGACGGGCTGCGCGCCCATGCCGACCATCGGCACGGCGGGACCCGGCAGGCTGAGGTTGACGTCGAGGTTGGCCGCGGCGGCCGGCGTGATCATTGCCGGCGCGGAGATCGCGACGGCGGCAACGACCATAAGAAGAGTGCGCTTCATCATGACTTGCCTCCAAGGACGCTGGTTGAATGCGTCTGATGAGGGTACGCGCGCACGACGCCCGGCGTGCCCGACCCCAGCAAAAATAAGGGCCGCCTTGAGGATTCCGGCGGATGCCGAAAAAACTGACCGCCCTAAGGTGAATCTGCTATTCCCGCGCACTTACAAAAAAGACGAGGATTGGATGGACACGCTCACCTACTGGAACGACACGTGGCACGAGGGCAACCCCGCCATCCTGGGCCCGCGCGATCACGCCTTCTGGCTGGGTTCGATGGTGTTCGACGGCGGCCGCGCGTTCGACGGCTGCGGCCCCGATCTCGATCTTCATGCCGCGCGTGTCTGCCGTTCCGCGCGGGCGCTCGGCCTGAAGCCAACCAAGACGCCGGAAGAAATCCTGAAGCTGATGCACGAGAGCGTGCGCCGCTTCGGCCCCAAGGTCGATCTCTACGTCCGTCCGATGTTCTGGGCGACCAAGGGCGGCGCGGGCCCGATCTCGGTCGATCCCGAATCCACGCAGTTCCTGCTGTGCACGTATATATCGCCGATGCGCGCCGGCACGCCGCTGACCTTGGGCCTCTGCCGCTCGATCCGCCGGCCGACGCCGGAGAGCGCGCCGACCGACGCCAAGGCCTCCTGCCTCTATCCCAACTCCTCGCGCGGCGTGGCCGAGATGCTGGAGCGCGGCTTCAACAACGGTATTGTGCTCGACTCCGCGGGCAATGTTGCCGAGACCTGCAGCTCGAACATCTTCCTCGCCAAGAACGGCAAGGTGGCGACGCCGGTGCCGAACGGCAGTTTCCTGGCCGGCATCACGCGCAACCGCACGATCACGCTCCTGCGCAACGCGGGCGTCACCGTCGAGGAGCGCACCGTGCGCCCGGCCGAGCTCGACGACGCCGACGAGCTGTTCACCACCGGCAATGCCGGCAAGGTCCAGCCGGTCAACAAGTACGAGAGCCGCGATCTGCAGCCCGGCCCGATCGCCCGCCAGGCGCACGAACTCTACGTCGCCTTCGCCCAGACGCAGCGGGTGATCTGATGACGACGGCGCCGACCGTGACGCTGTGGCGTCCAGTCGGGCCGAAGGAACTGGCGCTCATCCGGGAAAGCGGGATGAGCGCATTCCCGCCTCGCCTGCCCGAGCAGCCGATCTTCTATCCTGTAACGACCGAAGCATACGCCATCAAGATCGCTCGCGATTGGAACGTCCCTGCGAGCGGCTCTGGCTACGTCACCCGCTTCGAGGTGAGTAAGGCTTTCCTCGACAAGTACGACGTGCAAGTCGCTGGGGGACGGGAGTATCGCGAGTATTGGATCCCCGCCGAAGAGCTTCCAGCCTTCAATGCAGCGATCGTCGGCGAGATCGAAGTGATCGCTTCGTTCCCATAGACGAGTAGCCGGAACGGGCCCGACAGTTGTACGTTTCATCCAAATGCGCATCCAGGTCGTCCACTGCCATCCGCTGACCAGCAGCTACAACCACGCGCTGTTTCGCACGATCGTGGAGACGCTGGAAAGCAACGGGCATGAGGTCGTCGCGACCGACCTCTATCGCGAGCGCTTCCAGCCCGCGATGACCGAGCATGAGCGCGAGACCTACATGCAGGAGGCGTACGATCACAGCGCGGTCGAACGCTACGTCGAGACCTTGAAGAAGGTCGACGGCCTCATCCTGTGCTTCCCGCACTGGTGGTTCTCGATGCCGGCGATGCTGAAGGGCTGGGTCGATCGCGTCTGGGGACCGGGAGTGGCCTTCGACTACGATCGCAAGGACGGCCATCTCGAGCCGGCGTTGCACAAAATCCGCCTGTTCGGCGTTGTGACGACTTACGGTTCGCCGTGGTGGAGCGTCGTGCTTTTTGCCGGTAACGCCGGACGCAAGGTGCTGATGCGTGGCATGAAGACGATGTGCGCGAAGGGCGCGAAGTCTCTCTATCTTGCGCATTACGATATGGATCATTCGACGGATCACTCGCGCCGCGCATATCTCGAAAAGGTGCGCAGACACGTGGCGCGGCTTCATTAATTAATCCGCCCGGCTACACGCGCCGTAGATGGGGCGTGGAATATTCACCTCTCAAAAAGACTGCGTTGCAATGCGCAGTCGTCATCGCCGCCGGCTTGCCGGTCGTTGCCGGTCTCTGGGACGTGCTGCACGGGCTTCAGGGTGCGGGCGCGTGGGCCGAGAACCATGAGCGGTATCTCTCGGGAATCCTGATGGCGATCGGCGTCGGCTTCTGGAGTTCGGTGCCCAGTATCGAAAGCAAGACTGCACGCTTCCGGCTGCTCACCTTCCTGGTGTTCGTGGGCGGCGTCTGTCGACTGTTGGGCGTGGCGCTCGGCGATCCCTTGTCACCGTCCGTCATCGTGGCGCTCACCATGGAGCTCGTGATCACACCGTCGCTCTGCCTGTGGCAAAGCCGTGTCGCGGAGCATTCTCCGGCGTTTGCCGCCTTGTCGCCTCAATTTCACTCGTAATCAGGCCAGAGGGAGCCTGCTTCGGCAGGCGCCCGCCACAGCCTGAGGAATTCGAGTCATGCGCAAGTATATCGTTCTCGCCGCCATCCTGTTCACCGCGACCGCCTGCGGCGATACCTGGGGCCAGCGCGCCGTGACCGGCGGCGGTATCGGTGCAGCTTCGGGCGCCGTGCTGGGCGCGGCCACCGGCTTCAACCCGCTCTTGGGCGCCGTGGTCGGCGGTGCTGCCGGCGCCGGCATCGGTGCGGCGACGACACCGCACCACTACTAGGCAGAAGAACGCGCCTAGCTCGCGCCTCGATCAGGGCTGCGAGCTGGGCGTCGGTCGGCGTCACGCCGTAGAACAGGCGATGAAAGTCGCGCGCTTCGGCCGCGAGATCCAGTTTCCCCTCGGCCGGATAGAAGGCCGAGGTGAGCCAACGCACTCCCAGCAACTGATTGACCGACGGCGGCTCGCCCAGCCAGCCCCATGGCAGGGTGGGCGCGATCAGCACGCGCTTGCCGGCCGTGATCTTCTTCCAGCCGGCATCGTTGCGCACCGCGTCGGCAGCTCCCTTGTCGAACGCCACGATGACGTTGGGCTTCCCCGCCGCGATCTTGTCGAACGGGACATCGATGGCGCCGCCGCGCTGCGCCGGACCTTCGGCGACATTGATTCCGCCCGCGCGCTCCAGCACCTCGGTCAGGCCCGACCCCTTCACCGCGCTCTGCCGCCCATCGGGCCCGCGCGCGAGGAAGAAGCGCGGGCGCTTGTCGGCGGGAGTCTTCGCCAACGCCGCATCGAGCTTCGCCAGGCTCTGCTCGGCATAGGCGGCCAACGGCTCAGCGCGTTCCGCGCGGCCCAGCATGTCGCCCACCAACCGCAGGCCCTTCGGCAACTTGTCGAGATGGCCGTCGACCAGCGCATAGGGAATCTGCGTCGCGGTCTTGATCTTCTCGGCGAGCGTGACGTACTGCGGGCCGATCGAGCCGAAGTCGAGGATCAGGTCGGGCTTCAGCTTGGTGATGTGATCGATGTCCGGCTCCTGGCCGCGCATCGTCAGCCGGCCGCTCCCCGGCAGGTCGCGTGCCTGCGGCAGAAGGAACGGCTTGGCGTCATCGCCCGGCGGCGGCACCCAGCCGATCATCGCATCGGGCGCCATCACATAGATCAGAATAGACGCCGGCGGCCCCGCCGCCAGGATGCGCATAGGACGATCCGGCAGGACGACGCTGCGGCCCGCGGAATCGACGAAGATGCGCGGCGCCGCAAAGGCGGGACGAACCAAGACGCTTGCGGCCAGAAGACCGAGAAGCGAACGACGCTGAAGCACGCTCATTTGTCCCCCACCTGAAAATCACCGACTTGCGGCGGCGCGAGGGGCTCGAACAGCGTGCGATCCGGCTTGAGGTCGACCAGCGGCGTACCGTCGAGGCAATCGAGACCGCGCACGAGCAGCACGGAACCCTCGATCTTCTCGAGCTTCACGATCGAGGTGCCGATCGGGTTCGGCCTCACGGGCGTGCGCAGCGAGAACACGCCACGCCCAATGCCGTCGTTGCGCGGGCTCTGCTGGATCAGGCCGCGGCGCGACTCGTGTAGCGAGTATAGCACCTCGAGTCGCTCGAACTCGCCGATGCTGTCGAGGCCCTGGTCCCACGGTGCCTCCAATTCGATGCGGCAGGTCGGCCCGTCGAGCCGACCCTGGCGCGGTGTCTCGAGGCGCTTCGTCCAAGGCGTGCGGATGCGACCGATGAAATAGAGTTCGGCATCGCTGCTTGCCGGCAGGTCGACGGCGCGTTCGCCCTGCCGGATCTCGTTCAGCCGGACCATGTCCTGCTAGTCGAGACCAACCATGACGTCGGACGCCTTGACGATGGCGTAGGCGTCCTGGCCGACCTTGAGGCCGAGCTCGTCGACGGCATCGTTGGTGATCGAAGCAGTGACCACGGTGCCGTTCACGTCGATGCGGACATGGGCGGTGGTCGCGCCCTTCTTCACTTCGACGATCTTGCCCTTGAGGCGGTTTCTGGCACTGATGCGCATGGCCGATATCCCTCCGTTATATCCGACGGAGTATATCGACCATGGCAGCGGCGTGCACCCTATCTCATGCGCACTATCTCATGCGTACTTGGCCGTGCTCGGCCAATTTCGGCTCCACGCCGGTCATCGCGGCCTTCGCCATCTCGAAGATCTTGGTCGCGGTGTTGGTCTTCACGTCCCAATATTCGGCATGGTTTATCGTAACGGCGACCAATCCGAGATCCGGATCGTTAACGCCACCTTTGAACCACGCCTTGTACAGCGGATTCCAAAGCTCTTCCTTCTTTGCCGGGTCGTTAACCAATCGCGCCATGCCGGAAACGGACACGTATTCTTCCTTGCTGGCGTTGCTGTAGGAGATGTTCACCTCCGGCACGCTCTCGATCTCCATTACGGGATCGCCGCTCTTCGACATGAAGAACCACAGCACGCCGCCCTGCTCGTCGCGATTGAGTGTCGTCATCGGACGCGAATGAAGATGGCCGTTCCCGTGATGCGCGGTAAACATGCCGAACTTGATGCCCTTGATCAGCTCCCAGAGCTTGGCCGTGTTCGCGGTCTCCATGGTGTTACCTCCTTGGTGGGTTCCAAGGAGCAACGACCGCCGGGGGATCGTAGTTGCGACCGATTACCAGGTCTCTTTCCAGGGCCGCAGGTCCATTTCGAACGTCCAGGCACTGCGCGGCTGGCGATGGAGCTGCCAATAGGTCTCGGCGATATGGTCGGGATTGAGGATCGCGTCGGGGCCGGCGTTATAACGCTCGGGGAAATTGGACTTGATCCATTCGGTGTCGATCGCGCCATCGACGATGACATGTGCGACATGGATGTTCTGCGGCATCAGTTCGCGCGCCATCGACTGAGCCAGCGCGCGCACCGCATGCTTACCGCCGGCGAAGGCCGAGAAGCCACGCCCACCCCGGATGCTGGCCGTGGCGCCGGTGAACAGCATCGTGCCCCGGCCGCGCGGCACCATCGCCTTGGCCGCCTCGCGCGCCGTCAGGAAGCTGGCGAAGGCCGTCATCTCCCAGACCTTGCGATAGACCCGGCTGGTCGTGTCGCGAATGTCGAAGCGGACATTGCCGCCGATGTTGAAGACGAAGACCTCGATCTCGCCGATCTCGGCCTCGACCTGGCGGAACAGCTCCACGACCTGGTCCTCGTCGCGCGCGTCGGAACCGAACGGATGGACCGTGCCGCCGTCGGCCGTGATCTGCGCCACGAGATGCTTCAACTTGTCGGCGCTGCGGCGGGTGACGACGGCGGTATAGCCCTCGCGCGCAAAGCGACGGGCGATCGCGCCGCCCGTTGCGTCTCCCGCGCCGATCACGACGCAGACCTTGTCTTTTGCCACTGGTGTCTCCTTGGGGAGCGTTTCCTCCCGCCCAATCTGTCGGTGGGAGGAGATGCCCTCAAGGGAGATTAAGTCATGATTGCCTGAGCCGGCACCGGATGCGCCTCGACAGGATGCTGGAGCGTGCCGCGGGCGCGGATCTCCTTCGCGGTCAGGCCCTGGCCGTCGGGCCGCCAGCCCGGAGCGGCGAACAGGTACATCCAGGCCTCGCGCGGCGACCGGGCGCTGGCGAGATCCCGGACGAGCCCGATCCAGGGCGAGAAATTGATGATGAACGGATTATGCGTCTCCATCCGCGACACCAGGCCGAAGTCGTATTTCACCTCGTCACGCTCCTCGACATAGGTACCGAAAAGACGGTCGAACACGATCAGGACACCGCCGAAGTTGGCGTCGAGATACTCCGGATTACGTGCGTGATGCACGCGATGGCCCGACGGCGTGTTCAGCACATATTCCAGCCAGCCGAGCTTCGGGATCCATTCGGCGTGCAGCCAGAACTGGTAGAGCAGGTTCAAGAGCAGCGCCGACAGCACGATCTTCGGCTCGAAGCCCAGGAAGACCAGCGGCGCGAAGAACACGGTCGTGCCGGAGAGCTTGCCGAACCAGCCCAGGCGATACGCCGCCGCGAGCGTCAACTCGTTGGGCGAATGATGGACCGAGTGGGACATCCAGAACCACCGCACGGTATGCGCGGCACGGTGATACCAGTAGTAGCAGAACTCGAGTCCGACGATGAGCAGCAGGACATTGGCGATGCTGTCGGGCGCCAGGGTGAACAGGCGATGCTGGTACGCCACCACGAAGAGCGGCCCCACCAAGGTATAGGGAAAGAGCATCATTGCGCTCCGCCCAACGACGTCGCCCAACGAGCAGGCCCACGACTTCCAATCGAAGCCCTTCGGACCGCGGAAGGTGAACCACAGGCCCTCGGCAAGCGCCGAGAGCAGCACGATCGGGAAGACGCACACATAAACGTCGATCAGTTCTTTACTCATGGCCCTCTCCTTCGTTACGATCAAAATATGAGCTTTGCTCATGTTGATGTACTCGCCTTATCCGGCCCGGGGCGCGACCGATGAAGAAGACCCAACCCGTTGCAACCAAACGACGAATTCCGCGTCAGGCACGCGCCGAGACGACCATCGCCACGATCATGGAAGGTGCGGCTCAGGTTCTGGAGAAGGGCGGCCTGGCGACCTTCACGACCAATGCCGTGGCCGAGCGGGCCGGCGTGAGCGTGGGCTCGCTCTATCAATACTTCGCCGACAAGGACGCCCTGCTGCTCGAGCTGGCGCGCCGCGAGACGGCGGCCGCCTTCGCCAATGTGGCCAAGGCGCTGCGCGGCGAGATCGATCCTACGCCGGAAGGCCGTGTGCGGGCCGTTGTCCGCGTGATCATCAACGCCTTCCACGGCCGGCAACGCGCGCGCAAGGCGGTGCTGCAGGCGCTGCTCGCGCAAGGCAACGGGGCCGCGCTGATCGTGCCGATCGGCGACTTCATTTCCCGCATGCGCACGGAGATGGACTCATCACCCCACCCGGTGTCCAAACCACTCACGCCCGAGCAGCATTTCGTGGTGACGCGCGCCGTGCTCGGCGCCATTCGCGCCGGCGTGCTGGAGGAGAAATCCTTCCTGAAGAGCCGCGCTTTCGAGGACGAGATCGTGCGGCTGGCGCTGGCCTACCTGCGCGACGTCGCCGCCACGCCCTGAGCGTCAAACAACTGCAATCTCCCGTTCATCGTTCGATCATCTAGGCTCGGCACGGTCGCTCCGAACAAGGAGTCGCCCGATGAAACTTTCCCGCCGACATGCGCTGGCCCTGGCCAGTACCACCGCCCTGCCGCGCTTTGCCATCGCCCAGGGCGATCCTCGTCCCACGCTCAACATCGCCGTGCAGAAGATCTCGACCTCGAACACGCTCGAGCCGATGCGCGAGCAGTCGAATGTCGGCCAGCGCGTCTTCTATACCTTCGCCGAAACGTTGACCGACCATGCCTGGACCGGCGACCTCTCGCTGCAGCCGGGCCTCGCCGAGAGCTGGCGGCGAGTCGACGGGCGGACGCTCGAACTGAAGCTCCGCCAGAACGTGCGCTTCCACAACGGCGATGCGATGACCGCCGAGGACGTCGCCTTCAGCTTCGGGCCCGAGCGCATGTGGACCGGCAGCAAGGTCGACACGCGCGGCATGTGGACCAACACCACGCCCGGCATGACGAGCAAGGTGCCGCCGCCCGAAGCGCCCGCGATCGCGCAGTCCGCGTATCCGGGCTTCGAGCGCGTGGAGATCGTCGACAAGAACACCGTGCGCTTCGTCAACCGCACGCCCGACGTCACGCTCGAAGGCCGGCTGGCGCGCAACACCGGCGCGATCTTCTCGCAGCGCGCTTTCGCCGAGGCCGCGACCTGGCTCGACTGGGCGCACAAGCCGGTCGGCACCGGTCCCTACCGCATCGTCGAGTTCAAGCCCGACAGCACGCTCACCCTGGAGGCGTTCGACGATTACTGGGGTGGCCGGCCGCCGATCCGCCGCATCCGCTTCCTCGAGGTGCCCGATGTCGCCTCGCGCGTGAACGGCCTGCGCGCCGGCGACTTCGACTTCATCTGCGACATGCCGCCGGACCAGATCGCCTCCATCGAGTCCAATCCGAAGCTGGAGGTCGTGGGCGGGCCGATCATGAACATTCGCCTCACCATCTTCGACAAGCACCATCCAGTGCTGAAGGACGCCCGCGTACGCCGCGCCATGACGCACGCCGTCGACCGCCCTGCCATCGTCGACGCGCTATGGGCCGGCCGCACCAAGGTGCCGAAGGGCCTGCAGTGGGATTTCTTCGGGCCGATGCTGCTCAGCGATTGGGACGCGCCCACCTTCGATCCAGCGGAAGCCAAGCGGCTCCTCAAGGAAGCAGGCTACGACGGCGCGCCGATCCCGTATCAGATGCTGAACAACTACTACACCAACCAGCTGCAGACGGCCGAGATCATGGCCGAGCAGTGGAAGGCCGTCGGGCTCAACGTCGCCATCGAGATGAAGGAGAACTGGGGGCAAATCCTGGGCCGCTCTCCGACCCGCGGCATCTGCGAGAACTCGAACTCCTCGTGGTTCAATGATCCCGTGGCCTCGCTGTCAGCCTACGCGCCGGGCGGCCAGACCTGGGAAGCCGGCCAATGGGAGAACGAAGAGTCCGCCAGGCTCATGGTCGCGCTGCAGTCCGGCACCGACATGGAGCAGCGCCGCCGCGACTTCCGCCGCATGCTCACCATCCTCGAGCGCGAGGACCCCTGCTACAACGTGGTCCACCAGAACGCCAACTTCACCGCCAAGCGGCGCGACTACAAATGGCGGCCGGCGCAGTCGTTCGTCATGGATTTCAGGGCGTCGAACTGGGCTTAGGCGCCGCCGCGGCATCGCGGAGTGCCTGCCACACGCGCTCGGGACTGGCCGGCATGTCGATGTGGGTGACGCCAAACTCGGCCAGCCCATCGACCACGGCATTGATGATCACGCCCAGCGCCGGCGTGATGCCGCCCTCACCACCACCGCGAAAGCCCAGCGGATGGTTGGTCGAGGGCACTTCGCTGAGCGTTGTCGAGAACATCGGAAAGTCGTGGGCCCGCGGCATGGCGTAATCCATGAACGAGCCCGACAGGAGTTGCCCGCTCGCCGGCTCGTAGAAGCAGCGCTCCATCAACGCCTGCCCGGCCCCCTGCACGATGCCGCCGTGGGTCTGGCCGTGCAGGATCAGCGGGTTCACCGCGCGGCCGACGTCGTCGATCGTGGTGTAGCGGTCGATGGTGACTGTGCCGGTCTCGACGTCGATCTCGACCTCGCAGACATGCCAGCCGTAGGGATAGGAGCCGACCCGGCTGTCGGCGTCGCCGGCGTCGGCGATCGGGCCATGCGCCTCGGCAAGCTCGAACAGGCTGACGCCGCGGTCGGTGCCTTTGACGACAAAGCGGCCGTCCGTGAAGTCGATATCGAAAGCGCTGGCCTCGAGATGCTGCGCGGCAAGCTTCAGGCCGCGCGCGATGATGCCCTGCGCGGCTTTGTGAATCGTGGTGCCAGCCTGGCGGATCGAACGGCCGGAGTGCGAGCCGCCGCCGATGCTGAGACGATCGGTGTCGCTGGTCTCGAGGCGCACGCTCTCCGCCGGCACGCCCAGCCATTCGGCGGCAAGCTGGGCAAAGCTGGTCGCGTGCCCCTGTCCGGCGGAGAGCGTGCCGATCAGGATCTCGACCGTGCGATCGGGCAGCACCGTCACCTCGGCCCGCTCATGCGGCGCGCCGCTCTGGGATTCGATATAGCCGCCGAGGCCGAGCCCGCGGCGCAGGCCGCACGCCAACGACGTCTGCCGGCGCGCCTCGTAGCCGCTCCAGTCGGCGAGCTTCAGGATCTCCTCGAAGCTGCCGAGATAGTCGCCGCTGTCGTAGATGACGCCGAAGGCGTTGCGGTGCGGCGTCTTCCTGATGAGGTTCTGTCGCCGCAGCTCGACCCGGTCGAAGCCGTGCGCGCGCGCCGCCATGTCGATCAGCCGCTCGATCACGAACATGGTCTCGGGCCGGCCGGCGCTGCGATAGGGCGCGGTGCTCGGCGTATTGCTGAGCACGGCCCGCGCCCGTGCCACCGCCGGCATGTCGTAGAGGCTGGTCATCAGCTGCGTGCCCTTGGTGAGCGGCACGAAGGAGGCGGTGTAGGCGCCGAGGTTGCTGGTGCTGGTCGCATGCAGGCCGACGAACCTGCCGTCGCCCGCGATCGCCAGCTCCGATTCGATCCGGAAGTCGCGCGCGGCATAGTCACTGACGAAAGCCTCCTGGCGCTCGCAGGTCCATTTCACCGGACGGCCGACCTTCTTCGCGGCCCACGCCACCAGCGCGAACTCGGGGTAGGAGAAGTTGCGGGTGCCGAAGTTGCCGCCGACTTCCTTGGCGATCACGCGCACCTTCTCGGGCTCGATGCCGAGGATGATCGCGATCTCTTTCTTGGGCCGCACGACCGCGCCACCACCCGCCCACACCGTGTAGCGGCCGGTCTGCGGGTCGTAGTCGCCCAGCGCCGCGCGTGGTTCCATCGGCACGCCCGCGACCCGCTGGATGTCGGTCTCCAGCCGCACGACATACTCCGCCTCAGCGAAGCCCGCGCGCGTCGCCGACGGATTGCCGACACGGGCATCGACGGCGATGTCGCTGATCGGCGGCAGCGATTCGTAGGCGACGGTGATCGCTTCGGCGGCATCCTTTGCCTGCGCCACCGTCTCGGCCACGATGAAGGCCACGGCCTCGCCGACGAAGCGCACACTGTCGATCGCCAGGATCGGTGGGCGCTCGAGGAGATGATCGGAGCCGTCGAGATTGTCGAGGCGGATGTCGGGCGGGCTCTGCGCCTGCGGGATATGCGGGATCGGCTTCAGCTTCTCCGCCGCCACATCGGCGCCAGTCAGCACCAGCAGCACGCCCGGCATCGTGCGCGCAGCGGCGGTGTCGATCGAGACGATGCGCGCGTGCGGATGCGGCGAGCGCAGCACGAAACCGTAGACCTGGCCATCGAGCCGGAAGTCGTCGCTGTAGCAGCCCTGCCCCCGCAGCAGCCGGGCGTCCTCGAGCCGCGGCAGTGCGGCGCCGATGCCACCGCTGACCATCGCGCTAGATCGCGCTGGGCAGCGGCACGCCCAGCAACACGCCGAACTCGCGGGCGATGTCGCAGCTGATGCGCGCATGCACCTTGCCCTGCTTGTCGAAGTAGGTGCCGGACGGGCCGACCGGGAACGGACCCTCGTGCCAGATGTCGGCGTGGATATAGATGCCGTGCGCGCCGTCGGACCAGAAGGCCACGAAGTCCTCGGGCTTCACGTCGTCGCCCGGCGGCGCGACCGGCACGACGAAAGGCTTGCCGTCGAGCGGCCAGAACAGTTGGCCGCCGTCGGGATGGTAGTTGCAATGCCACAGCAGCACGCGGCCCGGCGTCGGCGGCGCGCCCTGCCCCACCATGTCGGGCGGATCGCGAAAACCCAGCACGTAGCGGCCGCCCACCGCCTCGTTGCGGCCGATCAGTTCGTTGCCCTGCCACTCGCAGGAGAAAGTGCCTTCGGTCGTGCCGCCTTCATTGCCGGTATGGGGATCGAGCTTGCGCCAGCCACGCGGCGGCCAGGAAGAGATGCCGACCTTGTGCGCCTTGGGATCGCGCACGATCTCGCCGAAGCCCTTCAGCGACTGCCGCGTCGCACGGATCAACGGCACGTCGAAGACGCGCGTGCCGGCGGCGATCTCCGGACTGAGCGGATCGTCGCTCACGCCGACCTCATCTAGGCAGCCTTGCCGAGATCTTCGCCCGCCAGCGCGCGCTCGATCAGCCGCACGACATTGTCGCGGCCGTAGAGCTTGATGAAGGCGCCCATGCGCGGCCCCTGCTCGGAACCGAGCAGCACTTCATAGAGAGTCTTGAACCACTGGCGCAGCTCTTCCTTGGCGAAGTGGCGCTTGCCGGCTTCATAGACCTCGTTCTGGATGAACTCCGCGCTCTCGCTCTCGGGCGTCTTGCGCAGCACCTCGGCGAGATCGGCCAGCGCGGCGCGCTCCTTGTCGGACGGCAGGCGGAACTTCTTCGTGCTCTTCACGAAGTCCTGGTAGTAGGCCACGGCGCCCGCGAGCAGCCGGTCGAGATAGGGCGCCGACTGCGGCGTCGCGCCCGGCACGTACCGGTTCAGGTACTGCCACAGCACGTCCTTGTCCTCGGTGTTGGCCACGCCCGCGAGGTTGAGCAGCATGGCGAAGCTGACGCCGCCGGTATTGTTGGCCGGTACCTGGCCGTCGTGAATGTGCCAGGCGGGATTCTCGAGGACCTTGGTCGCCTCTTCCGCCGGCATCTTCTCGACCAGCGAGAGATAATCGTCGACGGCGCGCGGGATCACGTCGAAGTGCAGCCGCTTCGCGCGCCGCGGCGCCTGGTGCATGTAAAGAGACAGCGACTCCGGCGAGGCGTAGCGCAGCCACTCCTCGACCGAGAGGCCGTTGCCCTTGGACTTGGAGATCTTCTTGCCCTCGTGGTCGAGGAAGAGTTCGTAGTTGAAACCTTCCGGCGGCGTGCCGCCCAGGATCTTCACGATCTTTGCCGACAGCTCGGCCGACGGAATGAGATCCTTGCCGTACATCTCGTAGTCGACGCCCAGCGCAAACCAGCGGCCGGCCCAGTCGGCCTTCCACTGCAGCTTGACGTTGCCGCCGGTGACCGGTGTCTCGACGGTCGAGCCATCTTCGTCCCGATAGACGATCGTGCCGGCATCGGGATCGACCTTGACCATCGGCACCTGCAGCACGCGGCCGGTCTTGGGCGAGATCGGTAGGAACGGCGAATAGGTCGCGCGCCGCTCTTCGCCCAGGGTCGGCAGCATCACCGCCTGGACCTCGTCGTAGTGGCGCAGCATGGCCAGCAGCATCGCGTCGAACTTGCCCGCCTTGTAATACTCGGTCGCCGACTGGAACTCGTACTCGAAGCCGAACGAATCGAGGAACGCCCGCAGCCGCGCATTGTTGGCGGCACCAAACGAGGGATACTCGTTGCTGAACGGATCGGGTACCGACGTGAGCGGCTTGCCCAAGTGAGCCGCCAGCATCTCCTTGTTCGGCACATTGTCCGGCACCTTGCGCAGGCCGTCCATGTCGTCGGAGAAGCAGAACAGCCGCGTCGGCACGTCGCTCAGCCGCTGGAACGCCTGGCGCACCATGGTGGTGCGCACGACCTCGCCGAAGGTGCCGATATGCGGCAGGCCGGACGGGCCATAGCCGGTCTCGAGCAGCACATAGCCTTTCGCCGGCGCTTTGCCCCCGTTACGAGCGACAAGCTTGCGGGCTTCTTCAAAGGGCCACGCGCGCGCGGCCTCGGCAGTGGTGCGATCAATGTTCGTCATGGATGGCCGAAACTAAGTCATTTGCGCCACGATTGCCACCGGACCAAAGTGCGCGCCCCTGATGTCCCACCTCCCATGACCAAATCTCCCTATACCCTGGCGATAGGCGGCCTGTTGGCGATGGCCTCGGCCGTCGGCATCGGCCGCTTCGTCTACACGCCGATCCTGCCGCATATGGTCGAGACGCTGCACCTCACCAAGAGCGAGGCGGGGCTGATCGCCTCGGCCAACTTCATCGGCTATCTCGCCGGCGCCCTGCTGGCCGCGATCAAGCTGCCGGGCAGCCATCGCGCCTGGCTGCTGGCAGCACTCGCCACCAACGTCGGCTGCCTCGCCGCCATGGGCCTCACCACCGACCTCCCCCTGTTCCTCGCCCTGCGCGCGCTCGCCGGTCTCGCCAGCGCCTTTGGCCTCGTCTTCAGCTCGGCGCTGGTCCTGAACCGGCTGGCCGCGACCGGCAACGGCAAGCTCTCGGCCGTGCACTTCGCCGGCGTCGGCAGCGGCATCGCGGCCTCCGCCGTGCTGGTCGCCGCGATGAGCGACTGGCATGCGATGTGGTTCGCCAGTGCCGCCCTCGCCCTCGTCGCCAGCATCGCCGTCCTCCTGCTCGTGCCGCCGGATCATCCGGGCGCCGTCCACACCTTCCCGGCCAAGACCAAACTCTCCGCCGGCTTCTGGTACCTTCTCGTGGCCTACGGCCTGTTTGGCTTCGGCTACATCATCACCGCCACCTTCATCGTCGCCATGGTGCGCGGCTCCAAGGAGATCGCGGGCCTCGAGCCGTACATCTGGGTGATGTTTGGGCTCAGTGCCGCGCCGTCGGTCGCGCTGTGGACTCACCTGGGCGGCCGCCTCGGCATCCTGCGCACTTTCGCGATCGCGGCGCTGGTCGAAGCGGCCGGTGTGGCCGCCAGCGCGCTGTTCCTCAGTTCCGCTACTGTCATCCTCACCTCCATCTTCGTCGGCGGCACCTTCATGGGGCTGACGGCGCTCGGCCTCCTCGGTGCCCGCGAAGGCGGCGGCGATCCGCGCGGCCGCATCGCACTCATGTCGGCCTCGTTCGGCTTCGGCCAGATCCTGGGACCGGTCTTTGCCGGCTATCTCTACGACGCGACCGGCAGCCTCTCGACGCCGTCGCTTGCCGCCGCGGCCGCTCTCGTCATCGCAGCAGCGCTTTCGCTTCGTTCGCCGCCCTGAGACCCGAGGCAAAGGCGGCCTCGATCGTGCCGACCGGTTCGGCCGTCGCCTCGCCCGCGAACAGCACGCGCTCACTGTGCGGCGCCGCCAGCACCGCGTCCGTTCCCTTGGCGCCGACGCTCCACGCCCCCAGCGCTAGCGGATCGCGCGCCCAACGCGAGGCGACAGAACCCAGGAACGCCGCCCGCAAATCGTTGCCATAGACCTCGGCCAACGTCGTGAGCGCAAAGGCCGCCGCCGCGTTGGCGCCCGCTTCCTCTATCTGGCGCGCGGCGTAACCGCTCAGCATCAGGATCACCGCATCGCGATTCTGTGGCCGCACCATCGCCTCGAACGGCAGGCCGGCGCGGCTGAGTCCGCTCAGCCACGCGTTGGGCGGCGACTTCAGCGCGTCCGGCCGGAACGAGGCGGCAATGCGCAGCGACGAGGCCATGGTGACGGCGGCCAGCGCGTCGCGCTTCTTCTGCGACAGCGGCGGCGCGAAGCCGACATGCCCATCGCCCAGCACGCTCGCCGGCAAAGTGACGATCACCACGCGCGCCGCAAAGTTGCCGGCCGGCGTGACGATCTCGACGATCGGCTGGGTCGAATTGAAGCGCAGCACCTTGGTGCCGAACCTCACCGGCACCTTCGCGCCGAACTTCGCGACGGCGGCACCGACGCCGCCTTCAAGCCCCGTCTCGCGCGCGAACGGCGGGCGGTTGACCAGCAGGAAGAACGCCAGCTGATCGGCTGGCTGCACCGGATGCAGGAGTTGCGACACGTCGGCGGTCGGGAACTTGGTCCTGATCTCCTTGATCGCGGCTTCCATCTGCGCGTTGCTCTTGCCGTAAGCCACCGCCTGCTCGACCGTGAGCGGCTTGCCGCCCAGCGCGAAGGTGCCGACCTCGGCGCCTGCCTGCAGCTTGCCGCCGAGCTCCTTGGCCAGCGGTCCCGCCGAGATCCACGCGGCGCCCGTGTCGACCGGAAAGCCGAGACTCATGTCGGTGAAGGTGCGCCCGCCGATGCGGTCGCGCGCCTCGAGCACCAGCACCTTCTTATGGGCGGCGATCAGGCTCCGCGCAGCGGTCAGCCCGGCAAGCCCCGCACCGATGATCGCAACATCGAGCTGTCCCTTGATCGCCGTATCGAGCAGTTCGTCGGCCGCCGCCACCTGCGGAAACAGCGCCAACCCGGCGGCGCCCAGCAGGCGGCGCCGGCGCATGCCTAGCCGCGCCAGGTGAAGGGAAACAGCGGCCGTCGCGGCTGGTCGAGCGCCGCATCCTCGCGCCGGCGATCCGAGCCCACCGCGGCGCCGAACAGATAGTCGATGAAGGCGAAATGGGGGGCCGGTTCGCGCTGACTCGCCAGGTGCCCGGAGCTGGGCTGCCATTGTTGTGCTGCGGCGATCGGCGGCGTGTTCATGGTGCGTGAGTGTAAATGCATGCGACGCGCTCTGCATCGACCAATTGCGCTGTGCTATGTTTTTCGCGACCCGGACAATGAAACTCTTCTCCTCCCTGATCGCCACCGCGCGCGGCGCCCTCTCGCTGTCTGCAGATGGCGTGATCGAGCGCCTGCGCGCGCCGGAAGCCGCGATGCGCGCCGCGGAAGACCTCCCGCTGGTCGTCCACGCGCCCGCGACCGCAGCGCGGCTCGGCCTCGACTCGCTGCCGGCCCGCGACCTGCTGGAACTGTATGCTTTCGTACACCCCGCCACCTTCTGCATCCCGACCGTGCGCGGCCTGGCCCAGGCCGTCGACGTGCCGGTTGGCGCGGGCGCGGAAGAAGAGCTGCTGTCCCTGCCGAAGATCGCCCACGCGCTGCTCGACGTGCTGGAAGACATGGCGCCGCTCGCTTCACTGGAAATGAAGGACATCGCGCTCACCATGGCGACCGGCCGCTGGGCATGGGGCCGCGACGTCGTCGAGGCGATGAACATCTCGCCGCCGGCGAAGAAGCCAAGGGTCGGCGCCGGCCTCGACATCTGGAAGAGCCTCGCCCCCTGGGAAGAGCCGCCGCCCGCGACGCCGCCCGGCAGCGAACCGGTCGAGCCGCGCGAGGCGCGCCTGCGGCTGGCGCAAATGGTCTCGGCCGGTCCCAACATGGCCGAGGCACGGCCGACCCAGAGCGACTATGCCTCCGCCGCGTCGGAAGCCTTCGCGCCGCGCCTCGTCGAGGATCAGCCCAACGTCGTGCTGGTCGAGGCCGGCACCGGCGTCGGCAAGACCCTGGGCTATGTCGCGCCCGCCAGCCTGTGGGCGGAGAAGAACGGCGCGCCGGTCTGGATCGCCACCTACACGCGCAACCTGCAGCGCCAGATCGACAATGAGCTCGACCGCCTGCACCGCGACAGCGCCGAGAAGCGCCGCAAGGTCGTGATCCGCAAGGGCCGCGAGAACTACCTCTGCCTGCTGAACTTCCAGGAGGCGGTCGGCCGCACTGGGCTTTCGCCGGAGAACGCCGTCGGCCTCGGCCTGCTGGCGCGCTGGGCGCTGGCCAGCCGCGACGGCGACATGATCGGCGGCGACTTGCCGGCGTGGCTGCTCGACCTGATCGGCCGCTTTCGTCTGCAGCGTCTGGCCGACCGGCGCGGCGAGTGCATCTATTCGGCTTGCGAACACTATCGGAAGTGCTTCGTCGAACGCACCATCCGCCGCGCCCGCACCGCCGACATCGTGATCGCCAACCACGCGCTGGTGATGGTGCAGGCGGCGATGGGCGGCCTCGACGATGCGACGCGCCCGCTGCGCTACGTGTTCGACGAGGGTCATCACCTGTTCGACGCGGCCGACGGCGCGTTCGGCGCGCATCTCTCGGGCGTCGAATGTTCCGACCTGCGCCGCTGGCTGCTGGGCGCCGAAGGAAGGCGCGGCAGCCGCGCGCGCGGACTGGAGAAGCGCATCGTCGACCTGCTGGGCGAGGACGAGGAGGCGAAGAACGCGCTCAAGCGCCTGCTCGACCTGGCGCAACGCCTGCCCTCGACCAACTGGCAGACGCGCCTGGCCGACGGCACGGTGCTGGGCCCGGCCGAAGAGTTTCTGGCGCTGGTGCGCGTGCAGGTGCGCGCGCGCGCGGCGGGCGAGGACCAGGGCTTCGGCCAGGAGTGCGACGTGCGCCCGCTCAATCCCGGCGTGATCGAGTCGGCCGACACGCTCGCGGCGCTGTTCGAGAAGATGCTGCTTCCCGTGCGGCGCCTCAGGCAATGCCTCAAGGCCAAGCTCGAGGGCGAGGCCGACAGTCTGGAGAGCGGCCAGCGCGGCCGCATCGAGGGCGTCGCACGATCGCTCACCAACCGCTGCGAGGTGACACTCGAAGCGTGGCGCGCGATGCTGCGCGGCCTGCACAACGAGGCCGACAAGCAGTTCGTCGACTGGTTCGCGATCGAGCGCAGCCAGAGCCGCGAGACCGACGTCGGCATGTACCGGCACTATCTCGACCCGACCGAGCCGTTCGTGAACGCGGTGATCAAGCCCGCGCACGGCGCCGTCATCACCTCGGCCACCTTGCGCGACAGTCTCGGCCTGCCGCAGCCCGCCAACGACGAGCAGCCAAGCGCGCTGGCAGACTGGCTGTCGGCCGAGGCGCGCACCGGCACGCGCCACCTGCAGGCACCGGCGGTGCGCGCGGCGATGGCCTCGCCGTTCGATTACGCCACCGCGACCAAGGTCATCATCGTCAAGGACGTGAAGCGCGACGACAGCGACCAGGTGGCCGCGGCCTATCGCGAGCTGTTCCTGGCGTCGGGCGGCGGCGCGCTCGGCCTGTTCACCGCGATCGGCCGCCTGCGCGCCGTGCACCAGCGCATCGTCCAGCCGCTCGAGGACGCCGACATCCCGCTCTACGCCCAGCATGTCGGCGGCATGGATGCCGCGACGCTGGTCGATATCTTCCGCGCCGAGGAGCACTCCTGCCTGCTCGGCACCGACGCGGTGCGCGACGGCGTCGACGTGCCCGGCCGCTCCCTGCGCCTGATCGTGTTCGACAGGGTGCCGTGGCCGCGCCCCGACATCCTCCACCGCGCCCGCAAGGCGGCGTGGAAGGAAAGCAGCGGCGGCGGCGCCAACGCCTACGACGACATGCTGGCGAGGTTGCGATTGAAGCAAGCCTACGGCCGCCTGATCCGCCGCGCCGACGACCGCGGCGTGTTCGTCATGCTCGACTCCCGCCTGCCCTCGAGATTGCTGGGTGCGTTCCCGGCCGGTGTCGACATCCAGCGCACCGGCCTCGCCGAAGCGGTCGCCGCGGTACGGGAATTTCTCACCGAGGGCTGAGCCGCTTCCATTAAATAAATGGAAAAATAATGGACGCGGTGGGTCCGACAAAAAACTGCCTATGCAAGAGGAATGGCCTTTAGTACAGAACCTACGGGCTTTTATCTGATTCCTCATGAGGCTCATGACATTCATGAGGAACTCGGCTGCGTTCAAAAACACCTCCTCGCGAGGATTGCCTCGAAACGCCGCCCCAGAAGGATTTCAGCCCATTCCTCGCGAGGCTCGCGAGCCCTCGCGAGCATGTGCATGCACGGTAGTTACCTTGCAATTACCCGACGCAAGACGGGCGGTCGCCGTCCTGGCCCGGAGCGAAAGTGCGCCCTCCTTATGGTCATTGCGATAATATTGCTTTTTTCGCACTAATGGTCAATGATTATATTCAACAAATAGAATGTCTTCTTACTATCGGAAATCCCTTGTCATTTCGGCTTGGCTATCTTCGCGTGATCAGCCTAGTCGAGTTCTCGCTTGGGTGACTCTTGCGGTGACTCGTCCTAAGGGATCGAGCCGAGAGGTACTATTCAGCATGGCCCATTAATCTGCTTATGCAGGCGAGACTTATAGGGTCTCCGGCAACAATCCTGTTACGTGCTTCTGCGGTGGGCGAAGAGCAGTCCCCTCGAGTTTCTTCAGAGTGGCAATCAGGGGATTTCCGATAGTTCTGCGTAGCCGGGACGGGCCTTGGAGTAGGCCGTTGCATGCGGAGCAGGTGCGTCCCACCAATGGAGCGAAAGCGTGCTCTCCATCATGAAAGGCCATTTTGCTACAAGAGCCACACTGAAGCGGGACGACCCGATTTTCCAGGTGGGGTAATGAATTCTGGGCCAT
This sequence comes from Enhydrobacter aerosaccus, assembly GCA_903832005.1. Taxonomy (GTDB): domain Bacteria; phylum Pseudomonadota; class Alphaproteobacteria; order Reyranellales; family Reyranellaceae; genus Reyranella; species Reyranella aerosaccus_B. Next base: position 25,400 of record CAIKZO010000162.1, read on the forward strand.
CAACGTTCGAACCATACTCGGGTCTAGTTTTACGCTGTCAATCGCGACAGCTGCAAAGGTGTCGTCTAACTCAGGGCGATCGCTCTCCACCCTATAACCATGTACGTGGATTCCGTCTTCTTCAGGTCTCTCCGCCGACCAAATGATCGCAGGATTAGACCCCCAAATTTGGATGCCGCCAGGATAATCCTGCTGTCGAAGTTTCAGAGTTTTTGTTGCCTTGATAGATGGCCTCGGAAGTAAGCCCGAAGCGTCCTGTGTTGCGCGGATCGGATTGCCAATGCCCGGCACAGAATCTCGAAAGTTTTTACCACATCCGGCGCACAAATGACGCCGATGCGGGTGAACACTGAACCAGTCTTTATCGAGATGCGAGTACCCGCAGTACGTGCACAACACTTGCCGTGTCGTAAATCCGAATACGCTGCTAACCATAAAGTAGACAGCATCGATTTCGGAAATGAGCAAGCCTTCCGGCGGGATCTGCCGCCCGAGTAATTTCACGCCGCGGTAAGTTCCATCTATTGCTTTTTCACCGTCAGACTCGCATCGTGCATGAACGTGAATGCCAAAGTCTAAAGGTAGCCTAGTCGTATCGTAGATAGGCGGAACAGCCCCCCACAGGGCGACGCCACCGGGATATTCATCCAAGTCGAGTGTGAGAACCTCGTCCGGCAAGATGGGCGGCAAATGCGCTGCGCGGCAAATTCTAGCCGGCCGACCGTACTTCGCGGTGGCATCAGCCCTGTGGGCGAGACACCAATATCGCGTGCCGCCATCCCGCCGCTTGCCGACTGGCGTGATGTCACAAGAGTTAGTCGTGTTTTCGATCTTGCTCATTTGCGAACCGAACAGATCAGATGCTTCGCGCCAAGATTTGCCATTCGGTGTCCTAAGCAGCCTTCTTCAATGACAACATCCAACTCCGCAACGAGCGCACTTGGTCCTCTGTCAGCTTCGATCCATAGTGGCCCACGATGTCGATAGGCGATTGACCATTTTTGCGGAAGACTTCACGCAAAATGTCGAGCGTTTGTTCGCGACCAAGTGCGATTTCTTCAGGAGCGTTCAACGCAATGCAGTTCGTCCCCACCACGGAGCTATCGCCAAAAGTTGGTGACGGCCTGATCTGTCAGGCGGCGGCGGTTGCGGTCTGAAGGTTGTTCGCCTTGGCGGTGACCTCCAGCCCGTTGGTGAACTTCACCCCCAGGATCAGTTTTGGCAAGAGGGCGTGGCC
>CAIKZO010000163.1 GCA_903832005.1 Enhydrobacter aerosaccus
CTCTCCAGTGGCGCTCATGGTTGAACGCAAGATGCGCCACTGGAGTGGCGCGCTCCAATGAGGTGTAGAATGAGCGTCCAGACCATCGATCCCACCGCCGATCTCGTCACCGAGGCCAAGAAGGTCCTGCCGGGCGGCAGCTTCGGCAACATGCCGGCCGAGGTGATCCTGCGCGAAGGCAAGGCGGGGCACGTCTGGGACGAGGCTGGACGCGAGTATGTCGACTTCCTGCTGGGCTCCGGGCCAATGTTCATCGGCCACGCCCATCCCGAAGTAACGGCGGCGATCCAGGAGCAAGTGCCGCTCGGCACGACCTACTTCGGCAACAACCGCCACGGCATCGCACTCGCCACGGCGATCTGCGAGGCCGTGCCCTGCGCCGACCAGGTGCGCTTCGTCTGCTCCGGCACCGAGGCCGATCTCTACGCGATGCGCGCCGCGCGTGCCTATCGCAAGCGCGACAAGATCCTGAAGTTCGAGGGCGGCTATCACGGCATGAGCGACTACGCGCTAATGTCGCTGGCGCCCAAGAACCCGGGCAATTTTCCGCGCGCGACACCTGACTCGGCCGGCATTCCCAAGAGCGTCGCCGACGAAATGCTGGTCTGCGCCTTCAACGACCTCGAGATGTTCGAGGGGCTGATCAAGGAGCACAAGGAAGACCTCGCTGGCGTCATCATCGAGCCGTTCCAGCGCCTGATCCCGCCCAAGCCCGGCTTCCTGCAGGGCGTGCGGAAGATCACGCAGGAACACGGCATTCCGCTGATCTTCGATGAGGTCGTGACCGGCTTCCGCTTCGCCTATGGCGGCGCGCAGGAATATTACGGCGTCACGCCCGACCTCTGCACCTTGGGCAAGATCGTGGGCGGTGGCTTTGCCCTGGCGGCGATCGCGGGCAATGCCGACATCATGAAACACTTCGATAGGCTGGCGATGGCCGACGAGGATTTCCTGTTCCAGGTCGGCACGCTGTCCGGCAATCCGGTCGCCTCGATCGCGGGCCTCGCCACGCTCGATATCCTGAAGCGGCCCGGCGCCTATGAGCAGGTCTTCAAGACCGGCCGCACCCTGATGGAGGCGTTGACCAAGCTGATCGCCAAGCATAGCGTGAAGGCGCAGGTGATCGGCGAGCCGCCGCTGTTCGACATCCTGTTCACCGACCAGCCGATCAAGGACTATCGCGACACGCTCAAGGCCGACAAGGCGATGGGCACCCAGTTCAACAAGCTGCTGCGCGAGCGGGGCCTGATGAAGGGCGAGTCGAAATACTACGTGAGTCTCGCGCATACCCAGGCCGACATCGACCAGACGATCAAGGCGTGGGACGAGTCGTTGGCGCTCTTGAAGAAGGGCTAGGCGACCTTCTTCTGCAACAGCTCGACCGTGTTGCCGATGTCCTGCACGGTCGTGCGATGCAGGTCGCGCTCCTCGTCCAGGCTCTCGAACGGCATGGCGCGATGCATGGTGTGGCGGTTGTCCCACATCACGAGATCACCGGCCGTCCACTTGTGGGAATGGACGTATTTCGGTTGCGTCGCGTGCTCGATCAGCTCGGCGAGCAGCGCGCGGCCCTCGTCCTGCGGCCAGCCGATGATGTGCGAGGCGTGGGAGGCGAGGTAGAGCGAACGCCGTCCGGTCACGGGATGCACGCGCACCAGCACTTGCTGCACCGCCGGATGCGCGGCGCGGCTCTCGGCGGAGAAGTCGCTGAAGCCGATCTTGGCGCGTGACGTGAAGATGGAATGCTCGACGAGCAGGCCATCGATCCGCCGCTTCATCGCCTCGGGCAAGTCGTCGTAGGCGGTCTGCATGTCGGCGAACTCGGTATTGCCGCCCTTGCTCGGCACCTTGTGCGCGTAGAGCAGCGAGCATTTCGACGGGATGTGCTGGTAGGTGCTGTCGGTGTGCCAGAGCTGGTTGCCCTTGGAATACTTGCGCCTGAGGTCGTCGGCCGCGCGGATCTTGTTGTCGAGCGTGAGGTTCGAGACGCGGTTGATCTCGGGCAGGGTCGAGCGGCCGCCGTCGATCGAGGCACCCATGGTCACGACCTCGAGCGGTCCGAGGCGGCGGCTGAAGGCGACGTGCTGTTCCTGCGTGAGCTTCTGCGCGGGGAAGTGCAGGACGCGATGCTGGGCGAAGGCGTCCTCGATCGCGTCGAAGGCCGCGGCATCGACGTTGGCGAGATCGACGCCGTCCAGGCGGGCGAAGAACAGCGGGTGGAGGCGGGTGACGTCGATGGACATGGGCGAACTCCTAATTGAGCTGCAGCTTTGCCGACTTGATGATGCGGGCCCAGCGATCCTGCTCGGCCACGATGAGGGTGCGTGCTTCCTGCGGCGTCGAGGGCTGGGGTGTGAAGTCGAGGTCGATGGCCAGCCGTTCGCGCAGGCGTGGCTGGCCGAGCATCGTGTTGAGGGCGCCGTTGAGGGTGCGCACGAGATCGTCCGGCGTGCCCTTCGGGACCAGCAGCGAGAACCAGTTCACGACCTCGTAGTCGGCGAAGCCCTGCTCGGCGATCGTCGGCACGTCGGGGAAGCCGGGCGAGCGCGTCCGGCCGGTGCAGGCGATGGGGCGAATCTTGCCGGCGCGCGCGAGCTGTGCGAGGGCAGCCGACGCGAAGGCGAAATCGATGCGGCCTTCGGCCAGGTCGGCCTGCAGCATGCTGCCGCTGGTATAGGGCACGTTCACAGCGTTGATGCCGGTGAGCTGCTGAAGCAGCACGGCGGAGAGATGCAAGGTGCTGCCGACGCCGGCCGAGCCGTAGGACAGGCCCTGCGTTTTCGTCTTGCCCAGCGCGATCAGCTCGGCCAGCGAGCGGGCGGACGAGGTGCCCGGCACAAACAGGATGTTGGGATAGCTGCCGATCGTGCCGACCGGATCGAAGTCGGTGCGCGGATCGTAGGCGAGCGTGGGATAGAGGCTGGGCGCGGTCAGGATCGCGCCGGAGCTGCCGAGGGTGAGCGTCGCGCCATCGGGCTTGGCCTTGGCGCCGATCGCGGCACCGATGGTGCCGCTGGCGCCGCCCTTGTTGTCGACGATGAGCGTGACACCCAATTGCTCGTGCAGCCCGTCGGCCACCAGTCGCGCCAGCACGTCGGTGCCGCCGCCCGGCGGGAAGCCCACGATGAAGCGCACGAGATCGACCGGATAGGCCGCCGCCGACGCGGCGCGCGTGGCGACGATCGATCCGGCCAGTCCCATGAGCAAGGTGCGGCGCTTCAACGATTCATACATTGCGAAGAGTGTACGCCCGCGCCTTGCGCGCTCCAACTTTCGCCACGGAGAACGGCCTTCTGTCTGTCGGGGCAATGTCAGGTGGCTGTAAGCCGTAATCTGGCCAAAGACCGAGTCGTATAAGCACGTATGGCATTCGATCTCGATCCCCGCATGGTGTTGAACAAGCTGGCGTTCGGTCCGACCGACGCCGAGCTGGGAGAGATGCGCAAGTCGGGCGCCGAGGCCTGGCTGGCGCGCCAGCTCAAGCCCGACGCGGGCGACGACTGCGCCGAGCGCATCAAGGCCGCGAAGATCCATCTCAAGTACACGAGCAAGAATCCCGATGCCGAAGTCGACGAGGATCGCTCGCTCGGCGTGATCGACCAGCCGATCGAGGAACACTGGAAGCTCCTCGACAAGTCTGTCGCCAACAACGAGCGGGTGTTCCTGCGCAACGCCGTCGTAGGCGCCACGCTGATCCGCGCCGTGCACAGCCGCTGGCAGTTGCGCGAGGTGCTGGTCGACTTCTGGCACAACCATTTCAACGTCAATGCCGCGGGCGATTCCACGGTCGCGGTGGCGCTGCCGGCCTACGACCGCGACGTGATCCGCGCCCATGCACTCGGAAACTTCCGCGAGATGCTCGAGGCCGTCGCCAAGAGCGCCGCCATGCAGGTCTATCTCAACAACCGCTCCTCGCGCGGCGGCGCGGCCAACGAGAACTATGCGCGCGAGCTGTTCGAGCTGCACACGCTCGGGCGCCCGGCCTATCTCAACGCACTCTACAACAAGTGGCGCGACGTGCCGGGCGCGCTACAGGGCCATCCACAGGGCTACATCGACCAGGACGTCTACGAAGCGGCGCGCGCCTTCACCGGCTGGACCATCGAGGACGGCGCGGGCATCGGCGCCGGCCGGAAGCTGCCCCTCACGGGCAAGTTCACCTACGTCGAGACCTTCCACGACAATTACCAGAAGCGGCTGCTGGCGACCGAGTTCGACCCGTACCAGCCGCCGATGTCCGACGGCAACAAGGTGCTCGACCTCGTGGCCGATCATCCGGCGACGGCGCAATATGTCTGCGGCAAGCTCTGCACGCGGCTGGTTTCGGATACGCCGGACAAGGCGCTCGTCGCGGCGGCGGTCAAGGTGTGGACCGAGCAGCGCCGCAAGCCCGACCAGATCGCGCGCGTGGTTGAGGCGATCGTGCGCTCCGACTCCTTCCGCCGCTCCGCCGGCGCCAAGATCAAGCGGCCGCTCGAGCTCTTTGTCTCGTTCGCGCGCGGCGCTGGCGTCGATCTCGTGCCGACGCTCGCCCTGATCGGCACGCTCGACGGCAGCGGCCAGCGCCTGTTCGGCTGGGGACCGCCGACCGGTCATCCCGATGAGAACGACTACTGGCTGTCGTCCAGCATGATACGCGCGCGCTGGACCCTGATGCTGGGCCTGGTCGAGGATTACTGGAAGGCGGGCGTTGCCGCCGTCGTGCCCGCGATCGCCAGCCGCCCCACGCCGGAGGCGGCCGTGGCGGCCGCGCACCAGAGGCTGCTGGGAAGCGAGCCGCCGCCGCAGGTCACCGCCGCGATCCTGACTGGCATGGGCCTGCGTCCCGGCATTTCCCTCGAGGCGCGCAAGGATACGGTCCCGGTGGCCAAGCGAATGCTCGCCTACTGCGCCATGACGCCTGCGTTCCAGACGAGGTGAGATCATGCTGACACGTCGTCATCTTCTCGCCGGCACCACGGCGCTTTCGCTCGCCCCGTCGGTCCGCGCCTTCGCGGCACCCGCGCCGGAGCCGGGACCGGTGCTGGTCACGGTCTTCCTGCGCGGCGGCATGGATTCGCTGGGCGTCGTGGCGCCGGTCGACGACCGCAACTACACCGCCGACCGCCCACCCGAGATGCGGCTGCTGGCCGACGGCGACAAGCCGGCGCTCCGCCTCGACAAGGCGCCGGCCGGCCTCGACTTCCGCCTGCATCCCGAGATGGGCGCGCTGCGCGATCTCTATCAGTCCGAGCGCATCGCGCTGATTCATGCCTCGGGCCTGGCCAACGGCACGCGCAGCCACTTCGGCGCGCAGGAGCTGATCGAGCGCGGCCTCGCCAATCCCGACGACACCACGCACGTGGGCGGCGGCTGGATGGCGCGCTGGCTCGCCGCCTCGGGCGACGCCAAGCGGCCGGCCTTTGTCGCGGCGGCGGGTGTGCCGGAGGAGCTGGCGACGCATGCCGATGCGATTGCCGCGGGCGACCTGCGCGGCGGCATGAGCGTGCCGGGCGGCAAGCAGGCCGCGACCGTGCTGGGCCATCTCTACCGCGAAGGCAACGGCGCCTTCGAGCAGGCGGGGCGGCGGACCTTGCGCGGCATCAACCTGATCGATGGACGCCTGCGTGAGCCCGACGGCAAGGTTGCGGTCTACAAGCCAACGGGCAATGCCACCTACGAGGACACCGAGGCCGGCCGCAGCCTGATGACGGTGGCGCGGGTGATCCGCATGGACCTCGGCATCCGCGCCTTCACCGTCGATATCGGCGGCTGGGACACGCACGAGAACCAGCCGCCAAGGCTCGCCATCTTGGTCGGCCAACTGTCGCGCGCGCTGGGCTCGTTCCACGAGGATTTGCATGCGCAACTCGGCAATGTCGTCGTCGTGGTGATGAGCGAGTTCGGCCGGCGCCTGCGCTCCAACAAGAGCAACGGCACCGACCATGGCCATGCCGGCCTCACGATCGTGTCGGCGCCGAAGATCCTGGGCGGCCGCCTGCATGGTGCATGGCCGGGGCTGGCGTCAGATCAGCTCGACAATGCGGTGGACCTGGCGATGACAACCGACATCCGCAGCATCTTGGCCGAACTGATGAATGGTCCGTTGCAGACGCCCACTGCCGTAGCGTCCAGCTTCCCGAATTTCACGCCGAAGAAAGTCGGGCTCTTCGCCTGACCTCTTACGGCATCTCCATACCCTTGGCGCGCAGCAGCGGATCGAGCTCGACGTTGGACATCCAGGCGATCAGGCCCATGACGGCATCGGAGTTGCCGGCGCGCGGGCCCATCACGGCGGCGTAGACGATGTAGCTCTGCAGCGATGCGGGGATCGCGCCGGCAAAGCGCACGCCCGGCACCGAGACAATCTCGCTCGACAGCGCCAGCGCCACGTCGGCCTGGTTGCTGGCAACCCTTTGAGCGGCGAGGGCTCCGACCACGGTCACGCTCTTGCGCTGGACTTCGTTCCACACGCCCAGCCGCTGGAAGAGCTGCGGATAGAAGGAGCCTCCCGCGCTCGGGCTCGCATAGGCGATCGCGTGCGCCGACAACAGGGTTTGGCGCAGCACTTCCAGGCTGCCGACCTGCGGCCACGGATCGGAGAGGCGCGTGGCGACGCCCACGCCCACCTTCGCCAGGAGGGTGAGCGAATCGTCGATCACCTTGTTCTCGCCGGTCAGCTTCTCGATCGCGTCCTGCGTCGTGATCAGCACGTCGAACTTCTCGTTGCCGAGAAGGCGCCGCGTGATGGCGCTGGGCGAATCGTATTCGACAGCGACCTTGTGGCCGCTCTGCTTCTCGTAGGACGGCGCCAGGTCCTGCAGCATCGGCTTGTAGCCGACGGCGGCGAGGACCTTGATCTCGTCGGCGGACGCTGTGCCGGCAACGAGTATGAAAAGAGAGGCGAGGAGAAAGCGGATCATGTGGGTGCGCCGAGAATATAGGGCTTGAGGGCGGCGTACAGCAGCCTGTGCACGGGCGTCGGCACGCCGAGCTGGCGGCCGAGTTCGACCACCTTGCCCGAGAGCCAGGGCAGCTCGATGCGGTTGCCGCGCACCAGGTCGACGGCCATCGAGGCCATCAGCTCGGCAGGGGCGTTGCGGTTGAAGTTGAGCGTCAGCTCGACGGCATTGTCGGGCAGCACGATGCCGCGCGCGCGACCGACGTCGAAGACTTCCCGGTAGGCCAGCGGGAACAGCGGTGCGATGTCGGGATCGTCGCGCAGCTTGCCGATCGGCAGCCGTGTCACCGCCATCATGCTGGCGTTGGAGGCGAGCAGGATGAACTTCATCCAGAGGTCGGTCAGGATGTTGGGGCTGAGCACGCCGTCGATGCCGGCCTTCTTGCACATCGCAGCGAACGCCTCGGCGCGCGCACTCTTGCTGCCGTCGAGCTCGCCGAACGGCATGCGCAGCACGGTACCGGTCTGGCGGATCACGCCAGGCGCGCCGATCGTGGCGCTGATGTTGGCGACGCCGCCCATCACGGCCTGTTTGCCCAGGATCGGGATCAGCCGCTCCGAGGCATCGATGCCGTTCTGCAGCGGGATCACCGCCGTGTTCGGCCCGACCATCGGCTTGATGTGCGCGCCGGCGCTCTCGACGTCCCACAGCTTGACGCAGAACAGCACGAAATCGACGGGGCCCACGGTGGCAGGATCGTCGGTCGCCTGGGTCGGCACGAGATGGATGTTGCCGCGCGCGCTCTCGACCTTGAGGCCCTGGCTTTTCATGGCCGCGAGATGGGCGCCGCGGGCGATGAAGGTCACGTCGGCGCCGGCCTGTGCCAGCGCCGCGCCATATCCTCCTCCGACGCCACCGGCGCCGACAACCGCGATCCGCATGTAAGGCTCGACCTCTAGCTAATGCTGGCCACCAGGACGCGGCCGCTTCCGCAAGCGAGCATCGTCGGGCCGGCGGCCTCGATACGCAAGCAGTGATCGACCGCCAGCGTATGCTCGCCGATCGTGGACGCTTCAGTCGGTGCGTAGGCGAAGTGCAACCCTTTGCCTAATTGCAGCGACTTGCCGGCGTGGAGGATCTGCATGTCGACGGCAACGTCGGCGCGTCGGCCGATCAGGTTCACGACCTCGACGGCACCGGCTTCGAGGCGGCTCGTCAGCTTTAGCTCGCCGCGATAGCGCACGATCTTGAAGGGCGCGCGCAGGTCGATCTCGCCCGCCGGTCCGTCGAGCACCAGGCCGCTGCCTCTGATCACCACCTGCACGCGGTCGTAGCCGGTGTAGTCGGAGAAGGGACCGGGCACGGGGATCGCCGTGCGCCCGAAGCGCCAGACTTCGCCGTCGGCCGCGCTGACCGCGGCGATGTCGGTTGCGACACCGCCGCCGTTCTTCCACGGGATGGCGCGATATTGAGAGGGGGTGAGAAGGGTGATCGTCACATCTTCACCAGCATCTTGCCGAAGTTCTCGCCGCGCAGCATGCCGATGAAGGCGCGCGGCGCCTTGTCGATGCCGTCGACGATGTCTTCGCGGTACTTGATCTTGCCCGCCTTGATCCACTCGCCCATCTGGCGCATCGCCACCGGATAGCGTTCGACGAAGTCGAACACGATGAAGCCACGCAAGGTGACGCGCTTTCCGACGAAAGTGCCGAGCAGACGCGGGCCCATTGGCGGGCTGGTCGCATTGTATTGCGAGATCGAGCCGCACAGCGCGACCCGTCCGTGGAAGTTGATGTTGCGCAGCACGGCGTCGGAGATCTCGCCGCCGACATTGTCGAAGTAGACGTCGATGCCTTTGGGGCAGACCGCCAGCAGCGCCTTGTCGAGATCCTTCTCGGCCTTGTAGTCGAGGCAGGCGTCGAAGCCCAACTCGTCCTTCACGAAGGCGCACTTCTTGGCGCCGCCGGCGATGCCGATCACGCGGCAGCCCATGAGCTTGCCGATCTGGCCCACGATCTGGCCGACCGCGCCCGAGGCCGCCGACACGACGATGGTTTCGCCGGGCTTGGGCTGGCCGCATTCGAGCAGGCCGAAGTAGGCGGTCATGCCCGGCATGCCCAGCACACCGTTGGCGGTCGAGATCGGCGCCAGTGAGGCATCGACCTTGCGCATGCGCGGGCCGCCGCCGATCGCATATTCCTGCCAGCCGAGGCTTTCTTCGACGATGTCGCCTTCCTTGAAGATCGGGTGCAGCGACTTCACGACTTCGCCCACCACGCCGCCGGTCATCACCTCGCCCAGGCCGACGTTGGCGGCGTAGCCCGCCGCCTCACGCATGCGGCCGCGCTGGTAGGGATCGAGCGAGAGGTAGGCCACCTTCACCAGCACCTGGCCGTGCTTGGGCTCGGGCATCGGCGTCTCTTCGACGCGGAAGTCTGACTCGACCGGCTCGCCCGGCGGACGGCGGACCAATACGACGCGGCGGTGGGATTTGGGGATGCTCATGAGCGGTTGCCTCCGGATGATTTTGAGGCCCACCATAGCGCGCAACCTGCAGGAGCTGCCATGCCGACAATCCGGCGTCTTTCGTTCATCGGACTTGAATATACCTTCGCCCCAGAGAAGGCCTACGGCATGTCGCGCGGCGGCGGCTCCAAGCGCCAGGGCGGGCTGGTCGAGATCGAGACCGACGAGGGCGTGAAGGGGATCGGCGAAGCCTTCGGCAATCCTTTCATCACGCGCGAGTATTTCCGCATGATCGAGCCGTTCTTCGCAGGCAAGAGCGTGTTCGACTTCGACCAAGTCGAGGCCCGCCTGCGCAACGCGCTCTATCACCTGGGCGTCGGCAACCAGCTCACCTCGTGCCTGGCGGCCATCAACGTGGCGCTGTTTGACGCCATCGCGCGCGGCTTCGGCGTGCGGGTCTGCGACCTGATCGGTGGCTGCGCCCGCACGCGCATTCCTGCTTACGCCTCGACCGGCTTCTTTTCGGCCGATCCCGATCGCCAGCTCAGCCACATGATGGAAGAGGTGGCCGCGCACCCCTATGCCGGCACCAAGATCAAGATCGGCCGTGGCATCGCCAGCGACGTGGCCCGGGTGCGCCAGGCGCGCGAGACGATCGGCCCGGACAAGCTCCTGCTGGTCGACATCAACGGCGCCTACACGCCCGACGTGGCGCTGGAGTGCGCCCGCGCCATCGAGCCGTTCGGCATCCACTGGATCGAGGAGCCGCTGCCGCCCGGCGATCTCAAGGGATATGCCGAGCTGCGCGCCCGCTCGCCAATCCCGCTGGCGGCGGGCGAAGCCCACCACACGATGCGCGATTTCAAGGCACTGATCGAAGGCCGCTGCATCGACATCGTGCAGCCCTCGATCCCGGGCGTCGGCGGCATCACCGAGGCCAAGCGCATCACCAGCCTGGCGCAGGCCTCGAACCTCCGGGTGGCGCCGCATGTCTGGGGTGGCGCGGTGGGCCTGGCAACGGCCTGCCACTTCATTGCGGCTCTGCCCAACTCGCCTCACGTCGATCACCCGCCGCATCCGCTGATGCTGGAATACGACATGAGCGACAATGTGCTGCGCACCCAGCTCCTGAAGACTCCGCTCAAATTGGAGGCAGGTCATGTGCTCTTGCCGGAAGGCCCGGGGCTTGGCATCGAGCTCGACCCTGCGACCCTAGAGCGCTACCGGGTTTGCTGACGGGTCGGCCGCGTGGCAACATCCTTGCGGGGACGCAAAGCACGTCGTTCTGGGGGATTTAGCGTATGTACAAGGTCGTTCGCCGGGCGCTCGCCGCCGGCTCCGCTCTCATTGCCTGCTCGCTGGCGTTCGGCGCCAGTGCCCAGGATGCCGTGAAGATCGGGGTGATCTATCCGCTGACCGGCAATGCCGCGAGCGCCGGAAATCACGCCAAGATGGCGGCCGAGCTTGCCGCCGACATCATCAACAACGGCGATCCCGAGCTCGCCAAGCTGATGCCGATCGCCAAGGGCGGCGGCCTGTCGGGCCTCAAAGGCGCCAAGATCCAGATCCTTTCCGCCGACAACCAGGGCACGCCCCAGGCCGGCGCGAACCAGGCGCTGCGCCTGATCACCCAAGAAAAGGTGGCGGCGCTGGTCGGCTCCTACCAGTCGGGCATCACCCAGACCGAGAGCGCGGTTGCCGAGAAGTACAGCATCCCGTTCGTAGCGCCGGAATCGACCGCGGCCGACCTTACCGAGCGTGGCCTCAAGTGGTTCTTCCGCACCACGCCGGTCTCCGTGAATTTCGCGCAGGCCTATGCCTCGTTCCTGAAGGAGCAGAAGGCGGCCGGCCAAAAGATCGACTCGATCGCGATCGTCTATGAGAACACGGAATACGGCACCGGCACTGCCGCCGCGATCGCCGACCTGTTCGGCAAGGAAGGCTTCAATGTTGCGATGAAGCTGCCCTACGCCGCCAACGGTCCGGATGTGCAGCCGCAGGTGCTACAGCTCAAGGAGAAGAATCCCAGCGTCGTGATCTTCATCTCCTACACTGCCGACGCGATCCTCTACGCCAAGACGATGAAGGAGCTGAACTGGAAGCCGACCATCCTGATGGCCGACGATGCGGGCTTCAACGATCCCGCCTTCGTGAAGGCGATGGGTGCCCAGGTTGAGGGTCTTGTGAGCCGCTCGGCCTTCGCCGACGGCAAGCCCGGCAGCATCGCCGCGATCGTCGACGCGCTCTACAAGAAGAAGAGCGGCGGCGACGGGCTCGATGACGGCTCGGCGCGCGCCATACAGGGCTTCCTGGCGTTGGCCGATGCGATCAACCGCGCGGGCTCGACCGATCCGAACAAGATCCGCGAGGCGCTGATCGCCACCGACATGCCGTCCGACCAGATGGTCGCGGGCTACAACGGCGTGAAGTACGACGCCAAAGGCCAGAACACGCTGGGCTCCAGCCTCGTCATCCAGATGCGCGGCGGCAAGTATGTGCCGGTGTGGCCCAAGGCCAAGGCGACCGCCGACATCGTGCTGCCCTACAAGGGCTGGTCTCAGTAAGAACAAGTCCAAATTCGGGAGGGAATGAAATGATCAAGACAACATTACTGGCCGGCGCGGCACTGCTGGCCCTGGCCGGCGCGACGCCGGTCCTGGCGCAGCAGGTCGTGAAGATCGGCGCGGTCTATCCGCTGTCGGGCAACTCGGCCAGCACGGGCAACTACGCCAAGATGGCGTTCGAGATGGGCGTCGACCTGATCAACAACGGCAATGCCGATCTCGCCAAGGTCTTCCCGCTCGCCAAGGGCGGCGGACTGCCGGGTCTCAAGGGCGCGAAGCTCCAGCTCGTCATCGCCGACAACCAGGGCACGCCTCAGGCCGGCGCGAACCAGACCCTGCGTCTGATCACCGAGGAAAAGGTCGCGGGTCTCGTCTGCTGCTACCAGTCGGCCATCACCGTGACGGCCAGCGCCGTCGCCGAGAAATACGGCGTGCCGATGATCAATGGCGAGTCGGTCGCGGCCAACCTCACCGAGCGCGGCTTCAAGTGGTTCTTCCGCACCACGCCGGTGGCCGCCGATTTCGCCACGGCCTATCTCACCTTCCTCAAGGAGCAGAAGGCGGCCGGCCTCAAAACCGATTCGATCGCCATCGTCCATGAGAACACCGAGTACGGTAACTCGGTCTCGAGTGTGATCGCCGACGCCTTCGCCAAGGGCGGCCTCAACGTCACGATGAAGATCCCCTATGCCGCCAACGGTCCGGACGTGCAGCCGCAGGTGCTGCAGCTCAAGGAGAAGAATCCCGACGTCGTGATCTTCATCTCCTACACCCAGGACGCGATCCTTTATGCCAAGACCATGAAGGAGCTGAACTGGAAGCCGCCGATCCTGATTGCCGACGACGGCGGCTTCAACGATCCGGCCTTCACTAAGCAGATGGGGCCGGTCACCGAAGGGCTGATCAGCCGCTCGGTCTTCGCCCAGGGCAAGCCGGGCAGCGTGGCCGCGATCATGGACGAGATCTACAAGAAGAAGACGGGCGGCGACGGGCTCGACGACGTCTCGGCGCGCGCGCTGCAGGCCTTCTTCGTGCTGGCCGATGCGATCAACCGCGCGGGCTCGACCGAGCCCGCCAAGGTCCAGGCCGCGATCAAGGCCACCAACATCAAGGCCGAAGAATGCGTCGCGGGCTATGACGGCGTGAAGTTCGACGACAAGGGCCAGAATACGCTGGCCTCCACCCTGGTGACGCAGCTGAAGAACAGCAACTACGTCGCGGTGTGGCCGAAGTCGCGCGCCACCGATCCGCTCGTCCTGCCCTATAAGGGCTGGTAGTGCGGGCAGGCATGACCTTGCCGGCGAACGGATTCGCCGTATGTCGATGACCCTGGTGCAGGTCGTGATTGGCGGCCTGCTTCTCGGCGCGGTGTATGCGCTCTTCTCGTCGGGGCTGACCCTGATCTGGGGCATGATGAACGTCGTGAACTTCGCTCACGGTGACTTCGTCATGCTGGGCATGTACACCGCCGTGGTGATCTGGACGTCGCTGGGGGGCGGTCCGTGGGCGTCGGTGCCGGCGGCCGCGATCGTGATCGCGACCCTGGGTGTGATCAGCTACTTCTTCCTGGTTCGCCACATCATGAAGGGGCCGATGCTGGCCCAGATCCTGGGCACCTTTGGCCTCGCGCTGTTCCTGCGCTACGGCGCGCTCTGGGCGTTCGGCGCCAACTTCAAGAGCCTTCCGGACAATCTGGTCGGCCATTCCTTCGTGCTGGGCGGCATCCGCTTCGAAGGCTCGCGCGTGCTGGCCGCCGTCGTTGGCCTTGGCGTCACCTTCGCGCTGCACCTCATCCTGACGCGCACCCAGATCGGCAGCCGCATGCTTGCCGTCTCCGAAAATGCGACCGCCGCGCAGCTCATGGGCATCCGGCCGCAGCGCATGCAAGCGCTCGCCTGGGCGATGGCGGGGGCCGCCACGGGCATCGCGGGCGCGCTGATCGCACTCTTCTTGCCGATCTCGCCCACGGCCGGCGAAACGCTGGCGATCGTGGCCTTCGTGACCGTGTCGTTGGGCGGCTTCGGCAGCGTGACCGGCGCGCTGGTGGCGGGCCTGCTGATCGGCGTGGTCGAATCGCTCACGGCCTATCTGGTCGGCCCGATCTACAAGGAAGTGATCGTCTATACGCTGTTCGTGCTGGTGCTGTGGTTCCGGCCGCAGGGCCTGATGGGCAAGGCATGAGCGCGCGCCGCATCGTTCCGCTGGCGCTGCTCGTGCTGGCGTTGATCTATCCCGTGCTGACGATGGAGTCGGCGGTCTATCAGCGCATGGGCGCGCTGGTGCTGCTCGCTGCGATCGGCGCCTCGGCCTGGAACATCGTCGGCGGTTATGCGGGCCAGGTCTCGGTCGGCCATGCGGTATTCTTCGGGATTGGCGCCTATTCGTCGGTCGTGGCCTTCGTCCATCTCGGCTTGCCGCCGATCGCGGGCGCGCCGCTCGGCATGGCGATCAGCGTTGGCCTCGCGGCGCTGATCGGCGTGCCGACGCTGCGCCTGTCGGGCCATTACTTCAGCATGGCGACCATCGCCGTCGGCGAGCTGGTGCGCGTGCTGGCCTCGACCTCGGACTTCCTGGGCGGCGCACAGGGGCTGGGCGGGCCGCCGATGCCGCGCACGGTGCTCGATCTCTCGTTCCTGAGCGCGATGCCGTACTACTACATCTTCCTGGTCGTGCTGGCGGGGATCCTGGGACTCACCTGGTGGATCGAGCGCGGTCGCATGGGCTTTTACCTGCGCGCTATCAAGGACAGCGAGCGCGCGGCGCGGTCGCTGGGCGTGTCGGCCGGCCGCTACAAGCTCTATGCCTACATGCTGAGCGGCGCCTTCACGTCGGTCGCAGGCTCGCTCTATCTCTGCATGTTCGGCTTCATCGATCCCGAATCGGGCTTCGGCATCCTGATCTCGGTGAAGATGGTGGTGATGGCGGCCCTTGGCGGCGCGGGCCAGCTCTTCGGGCCGCTGGTCGGCGCGCTGATCCTGGTGCCGCTCGAAGAACTGTCGAATTCCTATCTCGGTGGCCAGGGTGCCGGCATCACCTATGTCGTGTACGGCGCCATCATCGTGATCATCGCGCGCTTCTTGCCGAGCGGGCTGCTGTCGCTGTTCGAGCGCAAGCCGGTGGTGGCCCAACCTGAGGCAGCCAAGCCTGCAAATCCTGCGAGCGGCCATGCTGATTGAGGCGCGGAACATCACCAAGGCATTCGGCGCCTTCAAGGCTGTCGATGACGCTTCGGTGTCGGTCGAGGAGGGCGACATGCTGGGGCTGATCGGCCCCAATGGTGCCGGCAAGTCGACCTTCTTCAACTGCCTGACCGGCGATACGTCGCCGACCGCGGGCACGGTGCATTTCGCGGGCGTCGACGTCACGCGCGCGCCGGCCGAGGCTCGGGCGCGGCTGGGGCTGGCGCGCAGCTTCCAGGTGCCGCTCACTTTCGAATCGATGTCGGTGCTCGACAACGTCACCATCGGCGCCCTCCTGCGCTATCCCAAGGCGAAGGAAGCGCGCGCCAAGGCCCGGACCGTGCTCGATAGGGTTGGCCTGGGGCGGCTCGCCGACACGCCGGCCCGCAGCCTCGGCACGCCCGGCCGCAAGCGGCTGGAGATCGCGCGCGCGCTGGCGTCCGAGCCCAAGGTGCTGTTGCTCGACGAGGCGATGGCGGGGCTCACGCCCACCGAGGTGCGCGAAGCGATCGAGCTGGTGCGGCGCATCCATGGCGACGGCATCACCATCGTGATCGTCGAGCACATCATGGAAGTGATCACCTCGCTCACGCGCAGGGTCGTGGTGTTCCACCAGGGCCGCGAGATTGCCCGCGGTACGCCGCGCGAGGTCACCAGCAATCCCCGCGTGATCGAGGCCTATCTCGGCCGCCGCCACGTCAAACATGCGGAGGGCACGTGAGCGAACCTCTGCTGAAGATCGAGCATCTCGAGGTGAAGTACGGCGACCTCATTGGCGTTGCCGATGTCTCTCTCGAGGTGCCCAAGGGCTCGGTGGTGGCGCTGCTGGGCTCCAACGGCGCGGGCAAGACGACGACGCTCAATGCCATTGCCGGCATCGCGCGCGTCTCGGCCGGCAAGGTGACCTTCGCGGGGGAGAACCTCGCGGGGCAGCCCGCCTATGCGATCGTGCGCAAGGGCATCGCGCTGTCGCCCGAGGGCTGGCGGCTGTTTGCCCAGCAGAGCGTCGAGAGCAACCTGATGCTGGGCGCCACGCCGCTGGCCGACCGCAAGCAGATCCCGCGGTTGATCGATCACGTCTATACGGTGTTCCCGCGCCTGGCCGAACGCCGCGCCCAGCGCGCCGGCACCATGTCGGGTGGTGAGCGCCAGATGCTGGCGGTGGGACGGGCGTTGATGAGTGCGCCGCAGCTCCTGCTGCTCGACGAGCCGAGCCTGGGTCTCGCGCCCGCGATCGTCGACACGATGTACGACTGCTTTGCCGCCCTTCACAAGGAAGGCCAGACCATCCTGCTGGCCGAACAGTCGGTCGACCTCGCGCTCGAGGCCGCCGACCACGCCTATGTGCTGCAGGTCGGCCGCACCGTGCTGGAAGGGCCGGCCAAGACCATGGCCGGCAACTCCGACGTCCAGCGCATCTACCTCGGAGTCGAGTAGCTCCTGCTCTACGAGATCGAGAAGTTGGTCGCCCGGAATTCCATGGCGAAGGAAGGCGAGGCCTTCCAGCGGATGTCCTTGCGCTTGGCCGTGAAGGTCGCGTTCTGGTGCAGCACCGTATAGGCGGGATCGATGCGCTCGCAGATCTCGAGCATGCGCCGGAACATCGCCTTGCGCTTCTGCATGTCGGTCTCGACTTCGAGCGCGCCCGAGAGCTGGTTCATCTCGTCGTTGCTCCACTCGCCGACCTGCTGCTGCTGACCCTGCGGGCCGTGCTGGGCAACGATCGACGAGATCGGGTCGTTGAAGCCCGCGCTGTTCGACCAGTCGCGCACGCCGCGCTGGGTGTTGGTCTCGAAGACCTGCTGCCAGTTCTCCTTCATCTCGATCTGCACGTTGAGGCCGGCCTGGCGCCACATCTCGACCAGCACCTGCCCGGTCGCGACCTGGTTGGTGTAGTAGTTGCTGAGCAGGCGGTACGGGATCGGATCGCCTTTGTAGTTGGCTTCCTTCAGCAGCGCCTTGGCCTTGGCGAGATCGAACTCCGGCACCTTCCAGTCCGAGACGAACATCGGTCCGTAGAACTCCCACTGCAGTCCCGCCGGCACGCGGGTGCGGCCCGACCACAGGCTCTCGACGATGGCCTGGCGGTCGATCGAATGCGTGAACGCCTGGCGGACCCGCGGGTCGACCAGCTGCGGATGATGCTTGTCGAACACCGTGATGCGGTGATTGACGATGGTGCTGCCCAGCACCTCGAACTTCGGGTTCTTCTCGATGCCGGGGATCTGGTCCGGCGGCATGTCGCAGGCGAAGTCGAACTGGCCGGACAGCAGGCCGTTGATGCGCGAGGCCACTTCCGGCACGACCACGATCTTGATGCTCTTGAGCGGCGGCTGGCCGCCCCAATAATCCTCGTGCGCGTCGAGCGTCAGCGACTGGTCGACCAAGTACTCGCGGACCTTGTAGGGGCCGGTGGCGACCGGTGCGCGCACCCAGTCGAGATAGCTCTTGGCCTCGTCGAAGGCGCGGCGCGAGATGATGTTGCTGCCCGAGGAGCCGAGGCGGCCCTCGAGCGTGACATCGGGCGTGCGGTTGACGAAGCGCACGGTGTACTTGTCGATCGCTTCGACCTTCTCGAGCGCGGGGAACAGGCGCTTGGCGACGGCCGGCACTTCCGGCGGCAGCGTCTTGCCCTTGTCCGAGTCGCGCACCAGCACCGAGGTGAAGAGCGTCTTGGAATTGGTGATGTCATAGTCCGGCCCGAACATGTGCTCGCGGCTGAAGGTGAAGACCACGTCGTCGGCGGTCATCTCGTCGCCATTGTGGAATTTCACGCCCTTGCGCAGGGACATCTCGACGGTGCGTTCGTCGAGGCGCTTCCAGCTCTTGGCGAGGCCGGGCTGGGCCTCGAGCTGGCCCAGCAGGTTCTGCGCGATCAGCGTCTCGAACATGAAGGAGAAGGTGCGGGTGCCGACGTTCGACTGTTCGCGCAGGGGCTCCAGCGAGGCGCTGTTGGAGATCTGCTGCACGGCGATGGTGATGCTCGGCCGCCGATCGGCCTGGGCGAGCGAGATACGGGGCAGGATCAGACCTGCGGCGGACGCTCCGGAGACGGCGAGCAGCGTGCGGCGGCGCAATTGCATGGAAGACTCCCTCACTTCACAAGGAGTGATCACGCTAGGGAGAGCTCATGACCGCGGCGTTGCAGTTCCGTGACGCTTGTCTTGTGCGGTGCGGTGGTAACGCCTAGAAGCTGGCGCGCAGGCGTCCGCTAAAGACGTGTGCCGGCCCGCGATCGGCGTTGTAGGCGGGGGCGACGATCAGCTGGTAATCGGCGCTGGCGACGAAGCCTTTCCAGAGCTGCACCGCATAGTAGGTCTCGATCACCTTCTCCGGCGCGTAGTGCGGCAGTTGTCCGTCGCCGACCAGCGGGCCGAGGCCGCCAGCCGCGAAGAAGTTGATGTGCGCCTGCGACAGCATGTTGAGCCCGCCGGCTACGCCCACGCGGTCGTCGGGACGGCCCCACGACGTTCCCTTGATCTGGGTGCCGAGCGACAGGCTCGCATCGATGTCGGTGAAGGCCATGATCTCGGTCTGGCCGTCGTTCCAGCTCCAGCGGCCGAAGACGCCGATGTCGTCGGTGATCTCCTGCTGGAGATTGAAGTAGTAGCCGTACTTGCTGCGGGTCTGCCGGGTCGCGACGATGGCGTCGTTGATGTCGGTGCCGGTGCTCGCCGCGAGTGCCACCGCATCGTTGTACGAGCCGGCGAAGCCGCTGTTCAGGAAGATGCCGCCTTTCAGCGTGCCTTGCTTGCCGAACGGCTTGAAGCGCAGCTCGGCCTCGGCGACATATTCGCCGCGGTTGCCCAGGCTCCAGTCCATGACGTTGCCGTTGGACATGTTCGGCAGCAGGAAATAGCCCGCACGCACGGCCCAGTCGGCCTGGTTCAACTCGGCGGTGACGCCATAGGTCAGGCCGACCTTGTCGGCGGCATAGTCGAATGCGCCCGCGGCCCAGAGCGACCAGTTGAGAAAGTCGAGGCGCGGGTCGCCAGCATAGTCATTGGTATCGAACACGTCGTGCACGGCGAACTTGCCGACCTGCAAGGTGATGCGCGACACGTCCTTGGTGCCGGCGAGCTGACCGTAGTCGTCGTCGATTTTTTCCGTGGCACCGCCCAGGCCGAACTCCTGGCGCAGGAAGACGCGAGACGGATTGAAGCGCGGGTAGGGGAAGTTCGACTTCTGCGCCTCGCCATTGGGATAACCGGCGGCGCCCGTGGTGTTTGCGACGCCGAAGCCCTGCAGCAGTTCGGGATTGAAATAGAATTCGCCGCCCTGCCAGAGCCGCACGCCGAGGAACAGCGACATGGTCCAGGTCTCGCGGGCCTGGCCGTTCGACGGCAGGCTCTGCGGCCCGTCGTACGGTGCGCCAAAGGCGGGATAGCCCTGGTAGATGAACGTCGTCTGGCCGTGAATCTTGTAACTGCCGGGGCCGGTGTCGTCGGCGGGCTCGTCCTTTGAGTCGCCCGATTGGCCGAAGCGGTAGCTCAGGCCTGCCCGGATGCGATGCATGTCGTATTGCGAATCGTAGCGCGCGCCCGAATTGAACTGGAACGTGCTGGTGCCGGGGTTGGTGTAGAGATATTCGAGCCGCGCCGACCAGTTCTTGTCGAGCGCATGATCGACGCCAGCGCCAACGACATAGCCGGCGCGCAGCCGGCCCGATGTTGCATCCTCGAAGCCGGTGGTGAAATCCGTGCGCGACATGCGCGTGCTGGCCCAGGCAAAGCCGCCGGTGACGAAGGGCGTCCAGCTGCCCATGCCGTAACCGAGGCGCGCGCGCGCGGTGGCGAGATATTCGAGCTGCTCGTCTGCGCCGCCCGTTCCCGTTGTGCGGTAGGACATCACCTGCGCGAGATCCATGTAGCTGTTGAACGAGGCATCGACCTCGAATCCCAGCAATAGTCGCGAAGGGAGGTAATAATCGTAGCCTGCCTGCAGGCCGCCGATCATCCCGCCGGCCAGGTTGGTCCCGCCGCTAGATCCGCCGCCCTGGTCGGTCAAGGTCGCGGTCGCGTTGCCGAAGCCATAGCCCCAATTGCCGCCGAGGTAGAAGCCGGAGCCGGGTTGCACGGGATCGGCCGCCGCTGCGGGCAACGCAGCCGCTGCCAGCACGGCGGTGCCCGCGCACAATCCCCAAAATCCCGTCCGTTTCATTATGGCTTCCGATTCACGCGAAGAGTCTACGCAACTTCGCTGCCATTTATTCAACTTTTGTGTCGGTTTAATTACCCATCAGGACGCGGACATGCGCAGCGACTGAATCGGCGAGCGCCGTGAGGTCGTATCCCCCCTCCAGTGCCGAGACCAGCCGGCCGCGGGCCTGCTGCCGGGCGATCGTCATCAG
Source organism: Enhydrobacter aerosaccus (assembly GCA_903832005.1). Taxonomy (GTDB): domain Bacteria; phylum Pseudomonadota; class Alphaproteobacteria; order Reyranellales; family Reyranellaceae; genus Reyranella; species Reyranella aerosaccus_B. The sequence goes on from CAIKZO010000163.1 coordinate 20,441, forward strand.
CTCGCCGGTGATCCACGTAAAATCCTCCGTGGTCAGGCGCAATTGGGCCAGCGGATCGCGCAGATGCGCGTCGAAGCCCGCCGAGACGATCACCATGTCCGGCGCAAAGCGCTCGAGCTGCGGCAGGATGCGGTCGCCCCAGGCCGCTCGGAACTCCTTGCTGCCGCTGTTGGCCGTCAGCGGCACGTTGACCACATTGTCGTCGATGCCGCGCTCGCGCGGCGAGCCGGTGCCCGGATAGAAGGGCGACTGGTGCGTCGAGCCGTAGAACAGCAGGGGATCGATCTCGACCGTGGCCTGCGTGCCCTGGCCGTGATGGACGTCGAAGTCGAGGATCGCGACCTTCTCGATGCCGTGCCGGACCTGGGCATGGCGCGCGCCGATGGCGACGTTGCTGAACAGGCAGAAGCCGCCGGGAACGGTCGGCGTCGCGTGATGGCCGGGCGGCCGCACCGCCGCGAAGGCGTTCGAGGCCTGGCCGTCGGCGACGGCATCGACCGCGGCCACGACCGCGCCCGCTGCCCGTAGTGCCGCCTCCGCACTGCCCGCGCTCATCAACGTGTCGCCGTCGATCATTGCGAGTTCGTCGGCCTCGGGCCGGATGCGCAGGATCGCGTCGACATATTCCTCGGGATGGACGCGCATCAGCTCTTCGCGCGACGCCTCAGGAGCTTCCTGCCAGCGCAGGCCCGCGAACTCGTCGGCCTTGAGGGCGGCCAGGATCGCACGCAGGCGTTGCGGGCTCTCGGGATGATGCTCGCCGGGCTCGTGGCCGAGGCAGGCGGGGTGCGTGATCAGGACCGTGGACATGATGCGGCACTCTAGTGGTAACGTGGGGTCAATGCCTACTCCCAGTGCGCTGGCCTGCGTTCGTTGCGCCACGCGTTTTCCGGTCGATTCCTACGCCCAGGATTGTCCTGCCTGTCGCGCCAAAGGTGCGCCCGCGAACCTCACTGTTACCTATAACGGTACACCCGGCGCCGGCGCGTCCAGGGACGACATCAGGCGCAATCGCGGCTCGATGTGGCGCTGGGATGCCTTCCTGCACGCTCGTGCGGAAGACGCCGTGACCCTGGGTGAGGGCAACACGCCACTCCTGCCGGCGCCCGCGCTCGGCCTGGGTGACGTCTGGATCAAGGACGAGTCGCGCAATCCCACCTGGTCGTTCAAGGATCGCCTCGGCTCGGGCGCGCTCACCATGGCCAAAAAATTCGGCGCCAAGGTCATCGCCTCCAGCTCGTCCGGCAACGCCGGCGCCGCGGCCGCGGCCTATGCCGCCAAGGCCGGCATTCCCTGCGTGGTCTTCACCTTCGTGGGCTCGGCCGGGCCGCTGGTGCTGCAGATGCGCGCCTATGGCGCCATGGTGGTGAAGGTGACCGACAAGGCCGACCGCTGGCGCCTGCAGTCGCTCGGCGTGCAGGAGTTCGGCTGGTATCCGACCTCGCCCTTCTTCGGCCCCGTCGTCGGCAGCAATCCCTACGGCATGGAAGGCTACAAGACGATCGCCTACGAGGTGGCCGAAGCCTTCGACTGGCAGCCGCCCGACTGGTGCGTCCTGCCGGTGTGCTACGGCGACGCGCTGTACGGCATGTGGAAAGGCTTCGAGGACCTGAAGGCGCTGGGCTGGATCGATCGGGTGCCGCGCTTTGTGGCGGCCGAAGTCTCCGGCTCGCTGACGCAAGGCATGGCCACGGGCGAGCCGATGCCACCGGTCGTCGAGCGCAACGCGCCGTCCATCGCCACCTCGATCGGCGCGGCGCAGGCGACCGTGCAAGGTCTCGACGTGCTGCGCCGCTCCAAGGGCCTCGCCGTCACCATCGGCGACGACGACCTGCGCCGCTGGGTCGTCACCCTGGCGGCCAAGGAAGGCATCTGGCCCGAGGCCTCGTCGGCCGCGCCGTTTGCCGCGATCGAGCGGCTGCGCGCCGACGGCACGATCAAGCCGCACGAGCGCTGCGTGGCACGGCTGACGGCGGCGGGCCTCAAGGACCCGGGCCCGATCGAGCAGGCGTTGCCCGAGCCGCCGCTGGTGACCGGCGGTCTTCCCGAGCTGCTGGTTGGTCTCAAGAATGCGTATGGGTTTGTGCCATGACCGATATCGGCGTTTCCATCGACGGCCGTGCGCCGCTGTTCGAGATCGAGGCCCAAGCGCAGGCAGCCGAGGCGGGTGGCGCCTCGACGCTCTGGATTGCCTGCCATCTCTTCCTGCGTGATCCGGTGACGACGGCTGCCCTTGCGCTGGCGGCGACGAAGAAGATCAAGGTCGCCCTCATGGCGATGAGTCCTTACTCGATCCATCCCGTCTATATCGCGATGGCGGCGGCCAGCCTCGACGAGAAGTTTGCCGGGCGCGTCATCCTTTGTCTCGGCAGTGGAGCACCTGCGGATCTCAAAGCTGCAGGGATAGAATCGCCCAAGCCGTTGGTCGCAATTCGCGAATCGGTGAAGATCTGTCGTCAGCTCTTCGCCGGCGAGATGGCGGACTTCGAGGGCCAGATGTTCAGGGTCGCGGGTCGACGACTCGCGAATGGTGGCCATCACATTCCCATCACCATCGCAGCCTCGCGACCGAATATGCTGAAGCTGGCTGGCAAGGAGAGTGACGGCGTTTTGATTTCCGCGGCGACGTCGCCGCCCTTCGTGAAGACTTGCCTCGACCAAGTGGGCGCCGGCCGCAAGTCCTGCATTGTCTACACCAAGCTGGGCTCACTCGATCCGATTCGTCGCCCCATCGGGTTCGTGCTGCGCGGAGCCCATCATGCCGAGAACGTGAGGCTGGGTGGAACGAACCTCGATCAGGCGGCGCTTGCCGCCGCTTATGCGTCGGAGAACTGGAGCGAGGTCGACCGGCTGGTGAATGACGACGTCGTTCGCCGCCATACGGCCTGCGGCACGCCGCAACAGGTGCGCGACAAACTCGACGAGTATCGTTCGATCGGCCTCGATGAGATCGTCCTCGGTGGTTTGGACGATGCGGCATCGATCATGAATACGCTGGAGGCGATCAACCGATGAAATTCAGCATCTCGCTTCCGACCGGCTTCGAAGGGGTCATGTACCCCGTGCCCTTCGTCGATCCATCCGACTTCGTGCGCATGGCCAAGCTTGCGGAAAAGCTCGGCTATCACTCAGTGTGGGGCAACGACCATATCCAGAGCCAGCACTATGTGCGCGAGCTCTATCCCGACTCGCCGCCCAATTTCTACGAACTGCTGACGGTGCTGTCGTTCTGCGCCGCCGCCACGACCACGCTCGAGGTCGGCACGGCGCTGGCCGTCCAGCCGATGCGCGACCCGTTCTGGCTGGCCAAGACCGCCGCCACTATCGATCAGCTCTCCGGCGGCCGGCTGATCCTGGCGCTCGGCATCGGCGCCTATCGCGAGGAGTTCGCGGCCTGGGCGCCGCGCCTCGCGCCCACAGCGCAGCGCGGCGAGATGATGGACGAGGGGCTCGACCTGATGAAGCGCCTCTTCACCGAGCGCCGCGTCACGCACGAGGGAAAGTACTACGCGGTCAAGGACATCGAGATGTATCCCAAGCCCAAGCGCGATCCCTTCGCGCTGTGGCTGGGCGGGCACAACAAGCCCACCATCGAGCGCACCGCGCGTCACGCCACTGGTTGGCTGCCCGGTTGGCGGCCGTGGCCCGAGTTGGAAGAGTGGATCAAGATCCTGAAGGCGCGCGCCCATGAACTCGGCCGCGACCCGAAGGAAATCGAGATCGCGCCACAGTTCTCGGTGACGATCGCAAAGACGCCCGAGGAAGCCGAGAAGCGCTACATGGCCTCGGGGCTCGTCGCGCACCGCAAGTCGCTGTCCTACACCGGCCGCGATCTCTCCAAGCAGATCGTGGCCAACCTCGTGGGCTCGCCCGATCTCATCAAGGAGAAGGTCGAGGGGCTGAAGAAGATCGGCGTCGACCACGCCTGCGCCCTGATGATCCCCGCCGACTCGATGGCCGAGTTCGAGGATCAGGTGGAGTGGTTCGCCAAGACCGTCATCGCATGAGGCGACGGACCCTCCTTGCGGTTCCCGCCCTCGTGCTCGGTGCGCGCGCCCAGGCGCAGTCTCCCGTACGTCTCGCCTGGATCGAGCCCGGCATCGCCTCGAGCGGAGTGCCGCGGCTTGGGTCGATGCGAAAGGGACTGGCGGACAACGGCCTGATCGAGGGACGCGACTATGTCCTCGAAGCCTTCGCGGCGGACGGCGACTATCAACGCTTTCCCTCAATCGTCCAGAAAGCCATGGAGACGCATCCGGCCGTCCTGCTGGTCACGACGATTCTCTCGGTGCGCGCCGCCCAGCAGACGACCAAGACCATTCCGATCGTCTTCGTCGGCACCAACGATCCGGTGGGCGCCGGCCTGATCGACAGTCTGGCCCGTCCGGGCGGCAATACGACCGGCGTCGCAACCATGAGCGACCAGGCGGCACCGAAGCTCGTCGACATGATGCACAGGGCCTTGCCGACGGTGCGACGGGTCGCGGTTTTAATCAATCCCGGCAATCCCACCAACCGGCCGATCTTCGACAGCATTCGCCTCTCGGCCCGCACCCTTGGGATCGAGGCCGAAGCCATCGAAGTGACCGCGCCGGCATCGATCGATGCGGCGCTCGGCCCGGCGTCGGCACCGCAGCCCGACGCGGTGATCGCGGTGCTTGACGCCATGCTGGTCATGGTGGGCGACCGCATCGCCCAGATCTGCCTCGAACGCCGGATTCCCGTGCTCGGTGCAGGCCGCGAGCAGACCGAGGCCGGCGGCCTGCTGAGCTATGGCCCGTCGCTCGATTCGCTGATCCGCCGCTCGGCCTATTTCGTGAAACGCATCCTGGCGGGCGCGCTTCCGCGTGATCTGCCGGCCGAACAGCCCACCAAGTTCGAGCTGACGATCAACCTCAAGACCGCGCGCGCGATCGGCGCCACGATCCCCCAGAGCGTGCTGGTCGAGGCCGATGACCTGATCGAGTAGGCCCTCATCGCGTAGGTATCGTCATGTCGCTATACGGGTGGCCTGAAACGTGCTTGGTGACGGTCAGGAGATGTCATGACGTCACTGACCATTCGGCACGTCACGACCTACCGTTACCGGCAGCCTGTTTCGTTCGGCGAGCATCGCCTGATGCTCCGGCCGCGCGAGCAGCACGACCAGAAGATCGTCGAGGCGAGCCTCGGCATCACGCCGGAACCCAGCAGCCTGCGCTTTATCGAAGACAGTTTCGGAAATCACGTGGCGATCGCCCGCTTTGACGGACAGGCGACGGAGCTTAGTTTCGAAAGCATCGTCAGCCTGGAGCATCTGCCGGCGGAGCCGGCAGCCATCGAGTTGGCAGACAGCGCGCAGACAGTTCCGGTCGATTACACGGGAATCGAGGTGCCCGAACTCGCCGACTGCCTGCAGCCGCATCATCCCGACCCGGAGAACGAGATCGGCCGCTGGGTCGGGCAATTTCTGGAGAAGGAAGGTCCGACCGGGACGCTCGAACTGCTCTCCAACCTGTCGCGCGGCATCCAGCAGGGCTTTGTCTATCGTCGCCGGGAGGCCAAGGGCATCCAGACTCCGCTGGAGACGCTGCGGCTTGGCCGCGGCACCTGTCGCGACTTTGCTCTGCTGATGATCGAAGCCGCCCGCACGCTGGGATTCGCGGCACGCTTTGCATCAGGCTACCTCGCCGCTCCCTCAGCGGAACCCGCAGAACAAAAAGCCGTTCCTTCACCGTCGGAAGAAGGACCCCACGGCGCCACCCATGCGTGGGCACAGGTCTATCTGCCGGGAGCGGGCTGGGTCGATTTCGATCCGACGTGTGGCAGCGTCGGCAAGACCGCTTTGGTCACTGTCGCCGTCGTACGAGATCCGAACGATGCGCTTCCCCTGCACGGCACCTTCATTGGAGGTCCGTCCGATCCGCTCGGCATGGAGGTTCATGTCAGCGTCACGCCGGGGAGCGCGTAGAAGCAGAGGAATATCTTGATCAAGATCCAGGTCGGCTACGAACTCGTTTATGACTTCCCGCAGCCGACCCCAATGATCATGGTGCTTGGCACGCATTTCACGCGCGCCGCGGATATCGTTTCACCGGACTATCCGATCGCCGAGCCGGCCACGCCGATCGTCCCGTATCGCGACGGTTTCGGCAACCTCTGCAGCCGCATGCTCGCTCCGGCGGGTCGCGTACGCATTTCGGCGCTCGGCGTCGTGCGCGATTCGGGACTGCCCGATGCGGTGGCGCCGTCGGCCATTCAGCACGCGGTCGAGGATTTGCCCGGAGAGACGCTGGCGTTCCTGTTGGGCAGCCGCTACTGCGAGACGGATCGGCTCACCGAGGCGGCGTGGCAGCTGTTCGGCAACATTCCGCCGGGCTGGGCGCGGGTGCAGGCGGTCATCGACTTCGTCCATGCGCACATCATCTTCGGCTACGAGCATGCGCGTCCGACCAAGACGGCGTGGGACGCCTTCACCGAGAAGACAGGCGTCTGCCGGGACTTCGCCCATCTCGCGATCACCTTCTGCCGCTGCCTGAACATTCCGGCGCGCTACTGCACGGGTTATCTCGGCGACATCGGCATCCCGCCGGTCGACGCACCGATGGATTTCGCCGGCTGGTTCGAAGCCTATCTCGGCGGGCGCTGGTACACGTTCGACGCGCGCAATCACGTGCCGCGCATCGGCCGCATCCTGATCGGCCGCGGCCGCGATGCCGCCGACGTGCCGATTGCCTACACGTTCGGGCCGAACACGCTGGTAAGCTTCAAGGTCTGGACCGACCAGATCGGCTAGCGCGGTTAGCCTCCGCGCCTTTCCCGGTAGCTGAGCAACGCCGCGGATGCCTCTGTCCAAATGAGCCGCGCATGCTCGATGATTTCAGATTCCCGAGCGAAGTTGTTCTTAATGCGGGAGTATCGCTGGAGCGCGTCTTGCTCTGCCGCAGCGAGGCGATGCAATTCGAATTCCGACATGGCGGCCAATCTGCTTTTCATTCAGCTTTAATCGGATAAGCGGACGTACCCCGGGTGCGTCGATATCGGTTCAGTCGGACTGATATCCCTGCTCGCGTCTTTGCTCCTGATCGAGGACGCGCTGGTCCATCACGGTTCCAAGGATGGCCGTGACGGCGAAGGCGCCGGCCAGCATCGCGATGAAGAGGAGATAGGGTCGCATATCACTCCAGCCCGAACATCGAGAACTGGCGGGCGACGTTGGGATCGAGGGCCAGTGCAGAGGCCTTGTCGGCCGCGGCTTCCTTGGCGTAACCGCCTCGGGCGCGGGCCAGGCTGCGACCGTACAGCGACAGCGCCTGGTTCGGCACGAGCGCCAGCGCCGTGTTGTATTCCGTGATCGCGAACTCGGGTTCGCCTTTCTTGAGAAAGATGAAGCCGCGGGCCTCGTGGGCGTCGGCGTTGTTCGGCATCAGCACCAGCGCCGCGTCGCAATCGGCCATCGCCGTCGCGAGGTCGCGACCCAGGATCGCCTCTGTCAGGCAGCGGTTGGTGAAGGCGACGCCCATCTTGGGATCAAGGTCGATGGCGGTGCTGTAGTCGGCGAGGGCAAGGTCGTACTCGTGGCTCGCGAAGTGGGCGTAGCCCCGATTGTAGAAGGCGAGCGGGTCGCTGGTCTTGACTGCGATCGCGGCGTCGAGATCGTGGATCGCCGAGGGCTGGTCGCCAGCGGTGGAGAAGATCGCCGCACGATTGACCAGGGCGTCGACATTCTGCGGATCGCGCGCCAAGGCTGCCGTGTAGTCGGCCAGGGCGCTCGGCGTGTCGCCGCGGCGGCTGTTGGCGAGCCCGCGATAGACATGGACCTCGGCATTCTCCGGCGCGAGCGCAACCGCGCGGTCGAGGTCGGCGAGCGCCGGCCCGAAGTTGCCCATCTGGCCATAGGCATCGCCCCGGCGCATCAGCGCCTCGAGCCGGTCCGGCGACAGCGCGAGTACCTTGCTGAAATCGGAGATGGCGCGCTCGTAGAAGCGCTTGCGCGTCGTCAGCAGGATGCCACGGCCAAGGAAGGCGAGCGGATCCTTGGGGCCGAGCCGGACCGCCTCGTCGTAATCCGTGAGCGCACGATCGGTCTCGCCGGTCGCGTCGAGCGCCGCGGCGCGGCGAAAGTAGGCCAGCGCGTCGGGATTGAGCGGATCGATTGCGGCGTCGTAATGCTTGAGCGCCTCGGCGTAATCGACGTTGGCCATGATCTTGTCGCCCAACAGCATGCGCGCACTGCCGCGGTTGAGGCGGGCGAGCGCCACCTGCACGGGAGTGAGGGTGCGCGATTGAAGCGCATCGGAGCAGATCCTCACCATCTGCTCGGCGGTGGCGCGATTCACCTGCAGGCGGTCGGTGAGGCAGGCGTTGGCAAGGGCCGGAGGAGTGGCCGGAGCGGCCGCTGCGGGCGGCGTCGGCGCCACCCTCGACCGGGTCGGATCGACGGCAAAGGCATCGGCGAAGGGAAAACAACCGATCAGCAGGGCCGCCGCGCAATAAGCGGACGTCTTGGCGGTCGCATAACGATTACGGACGGATATCACGTGCTTTGCTCCAGGGTGTCTTTTTCACCCCCGCGAGACATTCGCAGCAAAGCTTAGAACAACTGATAGAACTAACGCCTCCTGTGCAGATCAGGTTGCCGAGATATGCATTTTAGCGAACGTCCGTTTTCCCCGGCTATTTGAGGGGCGTCGTGGGCGGGACGATAGGGGTGCCGCTGCTGGGCAAGATCTCGCCGAGGAATTTCCGGGTGCGCTCGTGCTTGGGATTGCCGAAGAATTCGGCCGGGGGGCCTTCCTCGACGATCCGGCCTTGCGCCATGAAGATCACGCGGTCGGCGATCCTTCGGGCGAAGCCCATCTCGTGCGTGACGCAGATCATGGTCATTCCGTCCTCTGCGAGGGAGACCATGGTATCGAGGACTTCTTTGACCATCTCCGGATCGAGCGCGGAGGTGGGCTCGTCGAACAGCATCACCTTGGGTTCCAGGCAGAGCGCCCGCGCAATGGCGACCCGCTGCTGCTGCCCACCCGAGAGCTGCGCCGGATATTTATCGGCTTGGTCGAAGATCTTCACCCGCGCCAGCAGTTCGCGAGCCTTGGCTTCGGCATCGGCCTTCGACAGGCGCCGCGTACGCCGGGGCGCCAAGGTGCAATTCTGCAGCACCGTCAGATGCGGGAAGAGATTAAACTGCTGGAACACCATGCCGATGTCGGAGCGCACGGCATTGACCGCCTTCGAGCCGGCGCTCAGCTCGACATTGCCGACGATGATGCGGCCTTCCGACTGTTCCAGATAATTTATGCAGCGGATCAGGGTCGACTTTCCCGACCCCGACGGTCCGCACAAAACGATCTTCTCGCCCGCGCGGACCGACAGGTTGATGTCGAACAAGGCCTGGAACGCGCCGAAGTGCTTTTGAACGTGCTCGAGCACGATCATTGGCGAAGGAGCGGCGACGCGGTCCATGACTTACTTAACGACGAAGGGAATGCCCTCGATGCTGTCCGGAAAGTCGGTCATCGACGATCCCATCCACTTCGCCTGGATCTTCGCCAGCTCGCCGCTGGCCTTGATCTTGTCGATGAAGGCGTTGATCGAGGCGTTGATCTCCTTCTCGCCCAGGCGGGTGCAGGCGCCGTTGTAGATCTTGCTGAACGACAGCTTGTCTTCGTACGTGTCCGGCTTCGCCTCGTTGAGGCGCTTGGCGTAGAAGATGTTGCCGCCCACGGCCTGGACCTGGCCGGAGAGCATTGCCTGGATGCTGGCCGCATCGCCGTCGAAGCGGCGAATGGTGGTGCCCGGAGGCGCGTTCTTGGTCACGTCGGTGTCCTGCATGGCCGCGCGCGCCACGCCGATCACGTACTTGCCCATGTCGGCATTGGTCTTGATCTCGGTGGTCTTGGGCGCGATCAGTTTGATCGTGTTGGCCACGTAAGGCTTGCTGAACTGCACGGCCTTGGCGCGCTCCGGCGACATCGCCATGGTCGCGAACAGCACGTCGGCGCGGCCCGCGGTCAGGGCCGGAATGCGGTTGGCCACTTCCAGCGGCAGGAATTCGACCGTGACCCCCAGCTCCTTGGCGTAGAGCGCGCCGATATCGGCGTCGATCCCCTCGACCTTGCCGCTGGAATTGACGAAGCCCCAGGGCGCGTTGTCGCCCTGGATGCCGATCACGACCTTGCCCTTCTTCTTGATCTCGTCCGGCGTGATGGCGAACGCCGGCACGGCGCTCATCGCGGCAATGAGAGTAGCACTGCCGAGTACGGCGCTTCGACGGGTCAGTTTGGCGATGGTCATGATGTTTCCTCCTCCAGTGATTTTGGCTTGAACTTCGGTCATCGGGCCGTCCCGGCAAGTCGACGCTCGAGCCGTGCGCCGTAGAGCGACAGCGGCCAGCAGATGGCGAAATAAAGCGCGCCGACGATGCCGAAGACGAGCAGCGGCTTGAAAATCTGGTTCGATAATTGACTTCCCGACCGCGCCAGCTCGGTGAAGCCGACGAAGGCTGCGAGCGATGTGCCTTTGATGAGCTGCACGAGGAAGCCGATCGTCGCCGGAAGGGAGATACGCAGAGCCTGCGGCAGGACAACGTCGACCATTCGCGAGGCGTAGCCGAGATTGAGCGCCTTTGCGGCTTCCGACTGTCCCGAGGGCACGGCCTCGATCGCGCCGCGCCAGATCTCGCCCAGATAGGCGCTCGCGTGCAAGGTGAAGCCGATGGCCACGGCGACCCAGGCGTCGAGACTGAGACCCAGCAACGCCAGCCCATAGTAGGTCACGAACAACTGCATCAGCAGCGGCGTGCCCTGGAACAGCGCGATGTAGCCTGCCGTCAGTCGCTGCAGCACAGGCCAGGGCGACGTGCGCGCCAGCGCGATCGGCAGCCCCGAGAGCGCGCCGCAGGCGAAGGCGACGGCCGACAGCGCGAGCGTCCACTGCAGGCCTCTGAACAGAAAGAGATATTCGCCGGTGCCCACGCTAATGCCTCATCGCACCGGATAGCTGAGATAGCGCGAGCGGATGAGGTTGAACGCGTTCATCAGGAGCCACGACATCGCGAGGTAGAGCAGGGTGATCGTTCCGTACACCTCGAAGCTCTTGAACGTGTCGCTTTCAATCCGTTGTGCGACCGAGGTCAACTCGTAGGCGGAGATGGCCGCCGCGATGCTGGTCGTCAACGTCAGCAGAATGAACTGGGAGGCGAGTGACGGGAAAATCGCCCGCAAGGCCGGCTTCAGGACGATCAGGCGGAAGACCTGACCCTTGCGCAGGCCTAGCGCCAATCCCGCTTCGACCTGCCCCTTGCCGATCGACTGCACGCCGCCGCGAATGATCTCGATCGCATAGGCGCCACCGTTGATACCGAGCGCGATGATCGCGGTCGGCGTGGGATCGAGCCGGACGCCGGCGAGGGGAAGGGCAAAGAAGATGAAGTAGATCTGCACCAGGAAGGGCGTGTTGCGGATCAGCTCGACGAAGCCGATCACCCCCCAGCGCAGCGGCCGGGAGCGCGAATCGCGCAGCATCACGCCGCCGATCCCGACTATGACCGCGAGCACCATGCCGCCCAACGCCAGGCCGAGCGTGCCGAGGCAGCCCATCAGCAGGCTGGGAAAGCCCTCGATGACCGGCGTGAAGTCGATCTTGTAGTTCATTGCGGCCTTACACGGGACCCACGCGCACCGGCTCCGGCAGCGTGTCCGGCAGTTTGCCGACCAGTTGGACGGCCGCCTGCATGGCCACGATGTAGCCGTACGGCCCCAGTCCGCAGATCACCGCCTTGGATGCGGCGGAGAGCTTGGAGTGACGGTGCAATTCGTCGCGCGCATGGATGTTGGAAATGTGGACCTCGAAAATCGGCTTCTCGAAGATCTTGAAGGCATCGAACAGCGCCACCGACGTAAAAGAATACGCCGCCGGATTGATGATGATCGCGTCCGCCGTCGTCCGGGCGGCCTGGATCAGCTCGACCAGTTCGCCTTCCATGTTCGACTGATGGCACTCGAGCGTGATGCCGAGGAACTTGGCATAGGCCTGGCAGCTGGCCTCGATGGCGGCGAGGGTCGTCGACCCATAGATGTGCGGCTCCCGGACGCCGAGCAGATTGAGATTCGGCCCGTTGATGATCATCAAGCGCGCAGTCATTGCAGTCCTCCCCGTGACTTCTCGCCGTCACTTGTCGGCAATTAGGCATATGATTGAATTAGTGTCAAAATACGAAATTGATTTCATATGAGGAAGTTAATTTTGTATGGTGCATAGAGTGAGCAATAGTTGAGCCTCCAAGTCGGGATTTGTCATGACGGTCATTGAGAAGGTCGAGCGATTCGCGGAGAGCGAGACCGTTGGCGACGACGGCTATCGCCGCATCCGGGCCGACATCATCTTCGCCCGCCTGCAGCCCGGTCAGCGGCTCCGGCTCGAAAGCCTGAAGGACACCTACGGCGTCAGCGTCAGCACGCTGCGGGAGATCCTGAGCCGCCTGGCCTCGGAGGGGCTGGTCTTCGCCGAGGGGCGCCGCGGCTTCGAGGTCGCGGCGGTCTCCTCCGGCGATCTCAAGGAACTCGCCGAGCTTCGTCTTCTGCTCGAAGGCCATGCGATGGAGACCTCCTTCGCGCAGGCCGACATGGAATGGGAAGGCCGCGTGGTGTCAGCCCATCACAAGCTCGCCGCGACCGAGCGCTCGATGAGCGCCGGCCAGATCGATCCCGAGCAATGGAAGCGCTACGACAGCGAGTTCCATCGCGCGCTGATCTCGAACTGCGGCTCGCAGGCGCTGATGGAGACGCATGCCGGCGTGTTCGACAAATATTTCCGCTACCAGATGGTCGTGCTGAACTATCGCGGCGAAGAGCCGTCGCATCAGCACGAGGCGCTGCTGGAGTGCGCCCTTGCGCGCGACGCCGTGCGCGCCAGGTCCATCCTCGTGGCGCATCTCGCGGGATGCGTGGAGCATGCGCTGTCGACGGGGACGCTTTCTTAGGTCTCTGGCGGCGAGAGCAGATCCACCACGGGCCGGGCATGATCGCAGACGTCGCGGATCGGATTTAGGTCTTATTGAATTTTATCTATCGACTCGAGTAAGCGCTCGGCTCTTTGCTGTAGTTCGCGCCAGTTCTTGAGATAAGTACGCCGGTAAGCCAACTGAATGGCCGCCCCGAATTTGGACGAGTAGAAATATTGAGTACAGATGGGCTTGGCACACCATCGTGCGTCCTCAGTTACGTCTCGAATCTCCTCTGCACCGCAGACAGCAAACATGTCTTTGGGGTCTGCCTCAGGATAATAGATGTCATCGGCCATTCCGATGCCACAACGAAACTGCTCAAGATTCCCAATCGCGCCTTCGTGTTTGAGACCGAAGCGATCAGGTTTTGTGGCGAGCGTTATTCCCTTGGTCCGGCGGTCATAGTCGGTCACCAGCATCTTCTGCTGGGAACGGAAAAGGCCGTCAATCAAGGGCTTTCCCTCGATATCCAAACCGGCCCCGGTACCGAGATTCGGAGTCACCTGGATTGTGATCGTCCGTTCGCTGATGCCTCTTTCGAATTCATTTTCGTTGGCAGCTGTCCGTCCCGCAAAATCCGGCAGAAGCGCTTCGAGAACAAAGACGCGCTCAAATTTCTGCTCACCGAGATAATCGTTAGGTATGGGTACTGCGGACTTAACGAAGGACGAAGGGCTCCATATGTACGACTTCGGGATGCGCAGCGTGATGACGCGAAGCTTGTCTGCGGGACCGACGGGCCACTTCATCTCAACGAAGCCCTCGCGAGCGTCACCTTTTCCTGTGCTCTGTGCCCTGACGTTCTGAACCCCTTGCGCCAATACGATGACGGCTATGGCAAACGCAATCCAAATCGCGCGCTTCGTCATCACCAACCCCCGTTTGGTACGCAGAGGACAGAGCATATGCACCGATTCCAAATGAGTTAGGGCGCCCAGAGGCAGAGTCATTCGCCTTTAGATCGAAGCCGGGTTCTCGCCGCCGCGTCGATCTCCTCGAGCTTGCGCTCATGCTCGTCTTCCGACGAGGGCACGCCGAGCGCGGTGCGCAGGATCCGGCGCACTTCTTCTTCCATCGATCGGCCGTTCTCGGCGGCGCGGACGCGCAACTGGCGTTTCAGTTTGTCGTCGAGTCCGCGGATCAGCAGGGAAGCCATGGGCCGGATGTAGAGATCAGCCGACCTGATATCAATGATATCATTGATATCAGGGGGTGACGGATTTGAGGACAAATAGCCTTAAGTTCATGCGGGACGGCGTTTTAGCCGTCCCCTGATTTGGGGATTCCGGCGTTACAGCAGGTCTTTGACGGCGTCCTTGTAGCGCGTGATCGCCTTCAGGTGGTCGTCGTAGGTCTTGCCGGCGATGCGCTGGTGGATGGCGCTGCTGAACGTCGTGTGGGCGGTAATGTGGGTCACGCCCGCCTTCTTCCAGAAGGCGATCTCCTTGCGCCAGTCGTCCTCGGTGCCCTTGCCGACGGAGGTCCAGACGTCGAGGCCGACGTCCTTCGGGTCGCGGCCGGCGGCCTTGATCAGGCCACGCAGCTTGTCGAGCACGGCGAGCGCCTCGTCGCCCGGCGGCCAGCGGTTGGGGATGAAGCCGTCGCCGTATTTGGCCACGCGCTCGAGCGTCTGTTCGGCATGGCCGCCGAACCACACCGGCACTTTGCCCGACTTGGGCCGCGGATTGATGCCGCCGTCGGTAAGCTGGTGGTACTTGCCCTTGAAGTTGATCGACGGGTTGGCCCACAGCGCCTGCATGTACTGGACCTGCTCTTCCGAGCGCTTGCCGCGCGTGTGGAAGTCCATGCCGAGGCCTTCGAACTCGATCGTGTTCCAGCCGACGCCGACGCCGAGGCGGAAGCGGCCGCCGCTCAACTCGTCGAGGCAGGCGGCCTGCTTGGCGACCAGCGCCGCCTGCCGTTGCGCCAGGATGACGACGCCCGAGGCAAAGCCGATCGTCTTGGTCAGGCCCGAGAGATAGGCGAAGAGCACGAACGGATCCTGATAGGGCGAGCTGTAGCTGCCCGAGCGCGAGCCGGCGGGAGCCTTGGTCGGATCGGCGTTAAGCACGTGGTCGGGACAGACGAGGAAGTCGAAGCCCAGCCCTTCGGCCGCCTGCGCATAGTCCCGCATGACGGTGGGACCGGTTCCGATGTCGCTGAAGGGGAGGTTGGCACCCAGTTGCATCTTCATTTCACGCCACTTTCTGTAAGAGCTTCGCCCAGCGATCGAGCTGCGGCAGGATCACGTCGGACTCGGCGGACTCGAGGCTGACGATCACGCGCACGACGCCCGCGTCGCGATCGGCCTTCAGCATATCCTCGTCTTCCTTGGCGCCCCAGATCGAGACTGGGACGTCGCGGCCCGCCTCGGCGGCGAGCTTGCGGAACTCCGGGATCAGGTCGCGCACGTTGGCATACTGCGGCCGCACCCGATGCGGCATCCAGCCGTCGCCGTAGCGCACCGCGCGGCGGGCGCCGTAGGGCCAGGCGCCGCCGACCCAGATCGGCGGGTTCGGCTTCTGGATCGGCTTGGGCCAGGTCATCATCGGGCCGAAGTCGACCATATCGCCGTGATACTCGGGCTTGGACTTGGTCCAGATCAGCTTCATCGCCTCGATCTTCTCGCGCGCGAGCTTGGCGCGGGTCTCGAAGACGGTGCCGTGGTTGGCCATCTCGTCCTTGTTCCAGCCGTTGCCGATGCCGAACAGGAAGCGTCCCTTCGAGAGCTGGTCGATCGAGGCCACGAGCTTGGCCGTCTGGATCGTGTCGCGCTGGGTGATCAGGCAGATGCCGGTGCCGACCTTCAGGGTGCGGGTGACGGCGGCCGCGGCCATCAGCGCCACGAACGGGTCCATGGCGTCGTAGTATTTCTTCGGCAGCTCGCCGCCGCTCGGGAAGGCCGACTCGCGGCTGAGTGGAATGTGCGAGTGCTCGGGCGACCAGACCGAGTCGAAGCCGCGTTCTTCCAGCGCCACGCCAAGCTCGCCCGGCGTCATCGAATAGTCGGTAAAGAACATCGCCGCGCCGAGCTGCATTCCCGTCTCCCTATATGTGCGGCAGGACTTCCTCGATCAGCCGCTTCGTTTGCGCGATCACCTCGTCACCCGAGCCGACGGGGCGCAGGATGAATTTCTCGATGCCGACGGCGACATACTGCGCGACGCGGTCGCGGATCAGCTGCGCATCGCCGATGGCGAAATACGTGCTGGCATCGCGACCCGTGCGCTTGGCGTAGGCGGCCATGGCGCCGGTCACGAGACTGTCGGAGGGGCTGCCGAAGTAGAAGGGGAAAGCAGCGCCATAGTGATCCTCGTCGATCGAGCGGCCCGCCTCGACGACGGCCTTCTTGATCGCGGCCACGACGCGGCCCGCGTCCTCCAGCGTCTCGCCGCCGCCCTGCCAGCCGGTGCCGTACTTCGCCGTGCGTCGGATTGCGGCGTCGGACGAACCGCCGATCCACATGGGCAGGTCCGGCTGCACTGGCTTGGGCGATATAGACGCGCCGGTCAGCCGATAGTGCTTGCCGGCGAAGTCGACCGAATCCTCGCGCCACAGGCGGGCGATGATCTCGAGACTCTCGTCCGTGCGCTTGCCGCGTGTCTTGGTGTCGATGTCGAGTGCCTGCCATTCCGGTCCCAACGGACTGCCGATGCCGAAGGCCGGCAGCAGGCGGCCTTCGGACAGCACGTCGATGGTGGCGCACTGTTTGGCCAGCAGCACCGGATCGCGCAGCGCCAGCGACACGACGTTCATGCCGAAGCGCAGGCGGCGCGTGCGGCCGGCCAGCGCCGCCATGGTCGTCATGCATTCGAGGATCGGCTGCTTGCTCACCAGCCGGTCCGTCTGCCACAGCGAATCGACGCCGCCCTTCTCGCAGAGATCGACCCAGCGCCAATAGTCGCTTCCCGACTTGAACGGGAAGTCCATCAGCCCGAGGCCGATTGCTATGGTCATGGCGCGACGCTCACGCCGCGACCTTGGTCAGCGGTGCCTGCTTGTCGAGGAAGGCCAGGATCTCGTCACGTGTGCCGTCGGGCACCGCCAGCAACGCGCCCTCGATGCCGGCCTTGGCGTAGCTCTCCAGCACCTCGGCCTTGTTGGGCGCGCCGAACACGGTGATCGTGAGCGACTTGGGATCGCGGCCCTTTTCGGTGGCCGCCTTGGCGAGACGTGCCTTGGCTTCGACCGGATCGAAGCCCGCGCGCGTGCGCGGGAACCAGCCGTCGCAATATTCGACGACGCGCTTCAGCGTGTGGTCGCTCTCGCCGCCCAGCACGATCGGCGGATGCGGCCGCTGCGCCGGCTTGGGATACGACCAGACCAGATCGAAGTTCACGAACTCGCCCTTGAAGGACGCTTCTTCCTCAGTCCACAGCGCCTTCATCGCCAGCACATGCTCGCGCATGATCTTGAAGCGATCCTTGTGCAGCACGCCGTGGTTCTCCATCTCGTCGACGTTCCAGCCGCCGCCGATGCCGAACACGAAGCGGCCGTTCGAGAGCTGGTCGAGGCTGGCGATCGCCTTGGCGGTCTCGATCGGCTCGTGCTGCGGCACCAGGCAGATGCCGGTGCCGACCTTCAGCTTCTTGGTGGCCGCCGCCGCGAACGCCAGCGCCACGAACGGATCGTGCGTATGGGAATAGCGCTTGGGCAATTCGCCGCCGCCGGGGAAGGGCGTCTTCCTGCTGAGCGGAATATGGGTGTGCTCAGGCACGTAGAGCGAGCCGAAGCCGCGGTCCTCGAGCGCCGTGGCGAGCTCGGCAATGTTGATGCCGTAGTCCACGGGGAAGTAGAAAACCCCTACATCCATTGTTGTTCCTCCAGGCGGCGCTTTACGACCAATCGATTTACGACGATACGTCCGCTAACGTGAACCTGCAAAGACACATGAGGGAACTGCCATGAAGCTCGGACGCTTGGGAGTCTGGTACTCGACGGACAAGCTCGATGGAGAGCAGCTGGCCGAGCTGGCAAAGACGGTCGAAAACAACGGCTATTCGGCGTTCTGGTACCCCGAGTCGCGCGGTTACGAATCGATGTCGCTCGGCACCTATCTCCTGTCGAAAAGCGAGAAGCTGGTGATCGGCAGCTCGATCGCCAACATCTACGCCCGCGATCCCTACACCTCGCGCCGCGCTCTCCTGTCGATGAACGAGCTGTACGACAACCGCTTCATCCTGGGCCTGGGTGTCAGCCACGTCCCGATGGTCGAGGGCCTGCGCGGTCACCATTACGACAAGCCGGTCACCACCATGCGCGCCTATCTCGAGGCCCTGCACAAGGACCTGCCGACGGGCGCCGACGCGCCGGTCGTGGTCGCGGCCCTTGGCCCGAAGATGCTGCAGCTCAGCGCCGAGAAGTCGATGGGCGCGGTGCCCTATAACGTCACGCCCCGGCACACCGCGATGGCCGCCAAGACGCTTGGCAACCGCAAGATCCTCGCCGTCGAACAGAAGGTCACGCTCGAGACCGATCCGGTGAAGGCGCGGGCGCTCGGCCGCAAGGAACTCTCGCGCTACATGGTGCTGCCGAATTATCGCAACAACTGGCTGCGTCAGGGCTTCAGCGAGGCCGATCTCTCGGGCGGCGGCAGCGACAAGTTCATTGACGCCATGTGCCTATGGGGCGATGCGGCGACGGTGAAGAAGGGCCTGCGTGCCCACTTCGACGCCGGCGCCACGCATGTCTGCCTGCAGCCGGTCCATGTCGACGGCGACTTCGCCGCGCGCGACGCGATGCTGGCCGCGCTGGCCGATACCTGAGGAGAACCGGCATGGATTTCGGTATCGCGCTTCCGACGGCCGCCGACTCCTGGAAAGTGGCGCAACGCGCCGAGGAGCTGGGCTTCAGCCACGCCTGGTTCTACGACACGCAGATGCTCTCGGCCGATTGCTTCGTGGCCATGGGCGCCGCCGCCGTGAACACGAAGAAGATCCGCTTGGGCATCGGCGTGCTGGTGCCGTCCAACCGCATCGCGCCGGTGGCGGCCAATGCACTGGCGACGCTCAACCAGCTGGCGCCCGGCCGCATCGATTTCGGCGTCGGCACCGGCTTCACGGCACGCCGCGCGATGGGCTTCGGCGCGATGAAGGTCAAGGATATGGAGACCTACATCGCGCAGGTCTACGGGCTGCTGCGGCGCGAGACCGTCGAGTTCGAGATGGAGGGGCAGAAGAAGAAAATCCGCTTCCTCAATCCCGAACTGCCGCTGTTCAACACCAGGGACCCGATCGCGCTTCATCTCTCGGCCTTCGGCCCGCGCACGCGCGACCTCACGGCCAAGCTCAAGGCCGGCTGGATCGACTTCGTCTCCAACGTGGCGCACGGCGTGAAGGAAGTGACCGACATGCGCGAGGCCTGGACCAAGGCCGGCCACGCCGTGGGCGACCTGCAGGCGACCGCGTTCGCGCTGGGCTGCGTACTGGCCGACGGTGAGCCGGCGGACTCCGAGCGCGCGATGGCGCAGGCCGGCCCGCGCGCCGCCGTGATGCTGCACCGCGCCGCCGACGAGGCGATGATGGGCTTCAAGCCCGGCACCACGGCGATGCCGGCCTGCCAGCGTCCCGAGGTCGAGGGCTATCTCGAACTCGCCAAGACTTTCGAGCCCAAGGACGCGCCGTACCTCACCAACCACCGCGGCCACCTGATGTTCCTGAAGCCGGAGGAGCGCCAATTCGTGACCGCGGACCTGATCAAGATGACGTCGTGGACCGCGACCGAGGCCGAGCTGATCCAGCGCATCGGCACGATCCGCGATGCCGGCTACACCCAGTTCACCATCCAGATCGTCCCCGGCCAGGAAAAGGCGATCGAGGACTGGGGCAGGATCGCGAAGGCGTTCGCCTAGACGACCTTCGGCATGACCTCTTCGGCGAAGAGCTGCATCTGGTCCAGCAGCTCCGGCACGGAGTTGGCGGCGAAGTAGAGGCCGAGCAGGTGGGTGACGCCGGCTTCCTTGAAGGCCAGCGCTTTGGCGACCACTTCCTCGGGCGTGCCGATCAGGTTGATCTCTTCGTGTGTCGCGGCGCCCTGGCCCTTGAGCGTGGACTTCGACAGTGAGACCAGGTGCTTGTTCATCTGGCTCTTGCGGAAACTCTCGATCGCCTGCTCATGCGTCTTGCCGAGATGGACGACGAACTGCGGGCAGACCTCGATCTGCTTCCAGTCGCGGCCGGCCTTCTCGGCCTGCTCGCGCAGGCTCTTCACGCCGGCGCGGATGCGATCGACATGCATGCCGGCGGGGAGCCAGCCGTCGGCCCACTTCACCGTGCGCTCGATGTTGTTGGCGTGATTGCCGCTCACGTAGATCGGCAGCTTCTTCTGGAACGGCTTGGGGAAGAGCTCGACGTCCCTGAACTTGTAGTACTTGCCGTCGAAGCTCGCGACGCGATCCTTGAACAGGAGGTTCAGCGCCTGCAGGCCCTCGTCGACGATGTCGCCTCTATCGATCGTGGCGTCGGGCTGCAGCGCCTTGAATTCCTCGCGATAGGCGCCGATGCCGATGCCGAGTTCCAGGCGGCCCTTGCCGAAGTGGTCGAGGGTCACGATCTGCTTGGCCGCGACGACGATGTCGTGGCGCATCGGCAGCACGAGGATGCCGGTGCCGACCTTGATCTTCTTCGTCTCCGACAGCACGAAGGCGTAGGTGATCAGCGGCTCCCAGAAGCGCGGCGGCACCGGGAACTCGGCACGCACGTAGTTCTGGGTCGTCATATGGTCGTTGCCCCAGACCGAGTCGTAGCCGAACTTCTCGGCCGCCTGGGCGATCTTGATGACGTTCTCGGGATCGGAGAACGGGATGGGATAGGTCAAGCCTTCCATCCCGGTCGGCAGGCCGGCACTCACGCGCATGTCGATGGCTCCTACTCGGCGGCTTGCGCGCGCAGCTTCGTCGTTTCGCCTTCGTCCACCGAGAAGTCGTCGTTCACGGCGACGCCGTAGTCGCGGCGTGCCGCGTCGGACGAGATGAAGCCCTGGCGCACGTCTTCCGCGACGACCGCCGCAGGCCGCTTGCGCGGATTACCGAGACCGCCGCCGCCCGGCATCGAGATGATTAGGCGGTCCTTGCGCGGCACCGTCTGCTGGCCCATGCCGCGCAGCTTCACGCCCGAGTCGAGCTCGACCTTGCCGGCCATGCCGTTGTGGCCGCCGTCGCGGCCGCGCGGCGGATGATCGACGCGATCGTAGTAGGCGCTGATCGCGAACGGCGCGGTGTCGAGCGTCGAGACCTCCATGATCTGGCCGAGGCCGCCGCGGAACTCGCCGGCGCCGCCCGAATCCTGGCGGTACTCCTTCTTCCAGATCACGATCGGCGAGATCGTCTCGTTGACCTCGGCCGGCACGTTGCGCACGCCGCTCGGGAAGGCGGTGGCCGACAGGCCATCGCGTCCCGGCCGCGCGCCGGTGCCGCCAGCGTGGAAGCTCATGATGTTGAAGGCGATGGCGTTGACCGTCTCGGACGGATCGCCGTCGACCCTGCCGGGGCCGCCGGTCGCCGAGAGGTTCCACAGGCACGAGGCGCCTTCGGCCGGCACGCCGCCCTGCAAGGCCTGGTGGAGGCAGCCGAACATCACGTCGGGCAGCATCTGGCCGGTGACGTGGCGGGCCGCGACGGGCGAGGGGTGCTTGGCGTTCAGGATGCAGCCGTCGGGCGCGCTGATGCGGATCACCTCGAGCGAGCCTTCGTTGTTCGGCACCTTGGGCGACACGATGCACTTCACGCCAAACGATGCGTAGGCCTCGGTGTAGCAGTGCGGCACGTTGATGCCGAAGGCCGACACGCCGGACGTGCCGGTGAAGTCGACGTCGATGCCGGTCGGGCCGATCTTCATCGTGGCCACGAGGTCGATCGGCTTGTCGTAGCCATCGACCGTCATCGAGAACTTGTATTCGCCCGGCTTGATCTTGGAGATCGCCTCGAGCGAGGCCTGCTTGGACTTGGCGAGGATGTGCGCGCCGAGGCGATCGAGATCGTCGATGCCGAACTCGTCCATCATCTCGATCAGGCGGCGGCAGCCGATCTCGTTGCAGGTCGCCAGCGAGTAGAGATCGCCCACCACCTGGATCGGCTCACGCACGTTGGCGGCCACGATGTCGGTCAGGGTCTGGTCGACCTTGCCTTCGCGCGCGAAGTGCATCAGCGGGATATAGAGGCCTTCCTCGTAGACCTGGCGCGCATCGGCGCCCATGCCGCGCCCGCCGATATCCACGACGTGGCACGTGGAGGCAAAGAGGGCGACCATCTTGCCCTGGCGGAAGGTTGGCGTGACGAAGGTGAAGTCGTGGAGATGGCCGGTGCCTTTCCACGGGTCGTTGGTCAGGTAAATGTCGCCTTCCTTCATCGTCTTCGCCGGGAAGCGTTCGAGGAAGTGATAGACCGCGCGGGCCATCGAGTTGATGTGGCCCGGCGTGCCGGTCACGGCCTGCGCCAGCATCGCGCCGGAGAGGTCGAAGACGCCGGCCGAAAGATCGCCCGCCTCGCGGGTCGACGTGGAGAAGCCGGTGCGCATCAGCGCCAGCGCCTGCTCCTCGACGACCGCGATCAGGCGGTCCCACATCAATTGCAGGCGAATGGGCGACAGCGGATCGTTGATGCTCATGTTCCCACCTTTTCCAACAGGATGGCGCCGATCGGGGTGATCCGAGCGGAGAAACTCTTCGGCACGATCGTCGTCGTCTCGTCCTCGGCGATGACCGCCGGGCCCGGCACGAAGCTGCCGATCGTGAGATCGCTGCGATGATAGACCGCCGTGTCCTTCATGTCCTGATCGGCCGGGTCGTAAACGAGCCTGCTGCCACGAGGTTTTGACGGAATGTCGGCGGGCTGTGTTGCGATTTTCGGCACGGCCGGCTGCTCGGCGGCGAGCCGCAGGGTCCAGTTCATGATCTCGACGTCGAGGCCCGGGATGGTGCGGCCGAAGGTGGCGGCGTAGCCCTTCTCGTAGAGGTCGACGAGCTTCTGGCGCGAGGCCGCCGTGAAGTCGCCCGGCGGCATGTCGACGGTGATCTCGTGACCCTGGCCGCGATAGCGCATGTCGGCGGTGCGGGCGACGACCAGCTTGGCATTGGGTGCGCCCGCCTTCACGACGGCACCCGCTTCCTGCTCCATGTCGGCGAACAGATTGTTCACGTAGGCCGGATCGAACTTGTCGTTGAGTTGGACGTAGCGGCTGCGCACGACCTCGTAGGCGACCGGCGCCATCAGGAAGCCGACGGCCGAGCCGACGCCCGCGCCCGACGGCACCATCACGCGGCCAATGCCAAGCTTTTCGGCCAGGCGCGCAGCATGGATGGGCGCGGCGCCGCCGAAGGCGATCATCGTGCGGTCCTGCAGTTCCTTGCCCCGCTCGACGGCGTGGACGCGGGCCGCATTGGCCATGTTCTCCTCGACGATCTCGCTCACGCCGAAGGCGGCATCGAGGCGCTTCAACTCGAGCTTGGCACCGACCGCCTTGTCGACGGCGACGCCAGCCTTCTCGGGCGAGAGCTTGATCGAGCCACCGGCAAAGTAACCCGGATCGAGACGGCCCAGCACGACGTCGGCGTCGGTGACGGTGGGCTGGGTGCCGCCCCGGTCGTAGGCGGCGGGGCCCGGTTCGGCACCCGCACTCTCGGGGCCGACGTTGACCCTGCTGAGCGAATCGACGTGGGCGATCGAGCCGCCGCCGGCGCCGATCTCGACCATCTCGATGACGGGGATGCGCAGCGGCAGGCCGCTGCCCTTGAGGAAGCGATACTGGCGCGCGACCTCGAAGGTGCGCGAGTGCTGCGGCTCGCCGTCGTCGATCAGGCAGATCTTGGCCGTCGTACCGCCCATGTCGAACGACAGAACCTTGTCGAGGCCGCACTGGCGCGCGAGCGCCGCGGCCAGGATGGCGCCGCCGGCTGGACCGGACTCGACCAGCCGGATCGGGAATTTGCGTGCCGTGTCGAGGGCGGTGAGACCGCCGCCCGACGTGATCATGAACAGCGGGCAGGCGAAGCCCTGCTTCTTCAGGGCCGCGTCGAGGCGGCCGAGATAGCGGTCCATCACCGGCTGCACATAGGCATTGGCGGCGGCGGTCGACCAGCGCTCGTACTCACGGATCTCGGGCGAGACCTCGCTCGACAGCGAGTACGATACGTCTGGCATCGTTTCGGCCAGGATATCGCGCGTGCGGCGCTCGTGCTTGCCGTCGAGATAGGCATGCATGAAGCCGATGGCGATCGCCTCGATGCCGGCGGCCTTGAGCTTGGGCGCCAATGCCCGCACCGAGGCCTCGTCGAGCGGCATCAGCACGTTGCCGCGCCCGTCGAGACGCTCGGGAATGCCGAAGCGCAGCTCGCGCGCGACCAGCGGCGGCGGCTTCATCATGAAGATGTCGTACTGCTCGAAGCGATGCTCGAAGGCCATCTCGATCGAATCGCGGAAGCCCTCGGTGACGACCAGCGCGGTCTTGGCGCCCTTGCGCTCGATGATGGCGTTTGTGGCAAGCGTCGTGCCGTGGATGATCAGGCCGAGATCGGCGGGCTTCACGCCCGACAGCTTCAGGATGTCGGCGACGCCGGTCATGACGCCTTCCTCCGGCGCGCGCGGCGTGGTCAGCACCTTGGCGCTGGTGAGCTTGCCGTTCCAGTCGAGGCAGAGGTCGGTGAACGTGCCACCGATGTCGACTGCCAATCTTGCTTGTTTCATCTTTATGCCGCCGTCTGCTGGATGTTGCCGCCGAGATAGGCCTGACGGATGCGCGGATCGGTGCGCACCTCCTTCGCCGGGCCTTCCATGAAAAGCCGTCCCTGTTCCATCACCAATGCGCGGTCGGAGATCAAGAGCGCACCGCGCACGTTCTGCTCTACGATAAGGACCGTGACGCCCAGGGCCGCGATGCGCTGCACCGTGGCGAACACATCGCCCTGCATCTTGGGCGAGAGGCCGAGCGAGGGCTCGTCGAGCAGCAGCAGGCTGGGCTCGACCAGCAGCACCATCGCCATCTCGAGGATTTGCTGCTCGCCGCCCGACAGGTTGCCGGCATCGATTTTCGCTTTGGCGCGCAACATCGGAAAAGAAGCCATCACCCGATCGATCGCGACGGCATGTTTTGCCGCGGGAAGGGTGTAACAGCCCATCTTGAGGTTTTCCGCGACCGACATCGCCGGGAAATTGCAACGGCCCTGAGGCACGAAGCCGATGCCGCGCTTCAGCCGCTCCCACGGCGGCAGGCGCTCGATCGTCTCGCCCTGGAAGACGATCTGGCCGCCGAACATACGGTTGGTACCGTAGATCGCGCGCAGCAAGGTCGACTTGCCGGCGCCATTGCCGCCGATCAGGGTCGTGATGCTGCCGGGCGCCAGCCGCGCAGAGAACTCGCGCACGATCGGGTTGTCGCCATAGCCCGCGGTGACGGTCACGAGTTCCAGGGCGGGCGCAGTTGTCACGCGGACGCTCTCATTTCTTCTTCGGCAACCTCTGGCGTCGTGCCGAGATAGGCTTCGAGCACGCGACTGTCGGCGTGGATCTCGGCGGCGGTGCCCTCGGCCAGCTTCAGCCCTTGATCGAGCACGATCACCTTGTGGCAGAGCGTGGTGATGAACTCGACATTGTGCTCGACGATCAGGAAGGTCTCGCCGGCCTGGTTGAGCTGCTGCAGCGCCACCTCGATCTCGCGGATGCGGCTCGGGTTCACGCCGGCCACCGGCTCATCGAGCACAACGATCTTCGGGTGCGGCATCAGCGCGGCGGCCAGCGCCACCAGCTTCTTCTGGCCGTAGGAAAGAATGCCGGTCTCGATGTCATAGTACTTCTGCAAGCCGATCAGCTCGACCAGCTGGCGGGCGCGCTTCTCCGAGGCGGTGACGGCGTCGCGATAGCGCCTGGTGCGCAGGAACTCATCGACCCAGGTGGCGGGATCGAACTGCTGGGCGGCAATGGCAAGATTGTCCCGCAACGAGAGCTTCTCGTAGACGCGCACAGTCTGGAAGGTGCGCATCATGCCGGCTCGCGCGATCAGGTGCGAGACCTTGCCGGTGATGTCGTTGCCGGCCAGCACGACCTTGCCGCTGTCGAGCTTCTGGAAGCCCGAGATGCAGTCGATGGTCGTGCTCTTTCCCGAGCCGTTCGGACCGATCAGGCCGGTGATGCTCCCGCCTTCGACCTCGAAGGAGACGCCGTCCAGCGCATGCACGCCGGCATAGGCCTTGCGCAGATCGCTGACTTGAAGAACGGCGCTCATCGCAATGACGCCCGCAGACGGGCGAGTTCGCGCTCGCGCAGCCAGCCCGCGACGCCGGAGGGCATGGCGAACATCGCCACCACCAGGATCACGCCATAGATGATCATGCGGAAATCGTCGGAGAAGCGCAGCGCCTCGGGCAGGGCCGACAAAGCGACGCCCGAGACGACGACGCCCCAGAAGCTGCCGGTGCCGCCGATGATCACGATGATCAAGAAGGTCTGCATGTAATAGAAATCGAGGATCAGCGGATCGACGATGCCGAGATGGAAGACGAAGACGCCGCCCGCCGCGCCGGTGATCGCGGCGCTGATCGAGAAGGCGGCAAGCTTGTAGGGCATGGGCGATATGCCCTGCGCGCGGACCAGCGGCTCGTTCTGCTTGATCGCCACCAGGGTGCGGCCGATGCGCGAGCTGCAGAGAACATAGAGGAAGGCCAGCATCGCCACCGAGAAGGCCCAGGCGATGCCGTAGAACTGGTGCGTGCTGCTGAAGACGTGACCGAAGGCGCGGGGCGGCGGCAGGTCGGGGATACCGAGCGGGCCGCGCGTGAGATCGACCCAGTCGCGCGCGATCAGCGACACCAGCAGCGCAAAGGTCAGAGTCGAGATGACGAACGCGTGCCGGCTGGTGCGCAGCATCGGATAGCCGACGACCAAGGCCACGACCGCGTTAATCGCGGCGGCCGCGAGCACGCCCGTCCAGAAATTGCCGCCGAACGTCACCACGGTGAGGGCCGTGGCATAGCCGCCGATGCCCCAGAAGCCCAGCTGCGCGAACGACAGCAGGCCTGTGAAGCCGTAGATCAGGTTCAGCGCCGCGGCGGCCACGGTGAAGATCAGCGCCGAAGTGCCGACGCCCACGATGTAGTTCGAGCCGCTGAGGAACGGCAGCGCCGCGAAGGCGAGCGCTGCGGCGATGGCGAGGACAAGCTTCATCCGACCCGCATGCCCCCGCGCTTGAATAGCCCGTCGGGCCGCAGGAACAGCACCACGATCATGATCACGAAGACCGACGCGTCCTGCCAGGCAATGGTGAAGAAGCCGCCGATCCAGTTCTCGATCAGTCCCAGCGCGATCGCGGCGATCACCGCGCCCGGGATGTTGCCCAGGCCGCCGATGATGACCAACGCGAAGGCCTTGAAGATCAGGAACTGGCCCATGTAGGGCGTCACCAGCTGGATCGGGGCGATCGCAGCGCCTGCGAGGCCGCAAAGGCCGGCCGCCAGCACGACGGCGTTGCGTGCCACGACCCGCGGACGGATGCCGACCATGAGGGCGGCCTCGCGGTTCTGCGCGATCGCGCGCATGGCGCGGCCGAACTGGGTGAAGCGCAAGATGAGATAGAGGCCAGCGAAAGCCACCAGCGCTGCCACAGCGCCGATGACGCGCGTCCAGGTGATGCGGATCGAGCCGATGTCGACGCCGTCGAAGCCGTACTGCGTGTCGATGATGCGCGGCGTCGCGGTGAAGAAATATTGCATCACGTGGATCAGGACGATCGACAGCCCCAAAGTGATCAGGATGCTGCGTTCGAATTCATCAGTCTTGAGACGCACCAGCAGCGTTTCGTAGACCACGAAACCTGCGACCATCGTGCACAGAACCGCGGCCGCCATCGCCGGCCAGTAGAGCAGGCCGGTCACCGGCAGGGCGAAGGCCATGGCGAAAGCGCCCAGCATCAGCAATTCGCCGTGCGCGAAGTTGATGATCTCCATGACGCCGAAGATCAGCGACAGGCCGACCGCGATCAGCGCGTAGAGCAGGCCGAGCGTGATGCCGTTCAGGGTGAGCTGAAGGAGATAGACCGCGTCGATGGTCATTGCGGGAGCGGCATTGCAATTACCGGACCATCCGATGCTGCGCGAAAGTCACGACGGAGACGCCTCTATTTCACGTTCCCAATATGCGTTGACAGCTAAAGGAGTATCTTGCGAACTTCAACCATCGAAACATTGTACCTATATTCGGTACGTTCATTTGGGGGCGGGTTCGATGCGGAAATCCTTCTTGGCGGCGGCTGCCGTGGCGACGGTCCTGGGCGTGGTGCCGGCGATGGCGCAGCAGGGTCCGATCGTGATCGGTGTCTCGACGCCCAAGACCGGTGCCGCGGCAACCGCGTCCGAGTGGGAGATGTGGGGCGTCAATCTCGCCGTCGAGGAGATCAATGCGGCGGGTGGGCTGCTGGGCCGCAAGGTCGAGCTGATGGTGCTCGACAACAAATGCAACCCCTCCGAGGCGGTGAACGTCGCCAACAAGCTGGTCGAGGCCAAGGTCGTGGCGATCGAGGGCGCGCACTGCAGCTCCGCGCATCTGGCGAGCATGAAGATCGAGGCCGACGCGAAGATCCCGATGATCACCGGCATCGCCTCCAACCCGCAGATCTCCGACCTCGCCGGCCCCGGCCGCAACGAATATTCCTTCCGCATCAGCGCCTCTGACTCGTCGATGATGGAGGCGCTCGGCATCTACCTGGCCAAGAGCAAGGTCTTCAAGACCGCCGCGATCGTGGGCGAGGACACCGACTTCGGCCGCGGTGGCGCCGATGCCTTCAAGAAGGTGGCGGAGCAAGCGGGCGTGCAGGTCGTCTCGACCGACTTCCACGCGCAGAACACGCCCGACTTCACCAGCATCCTGACCCGCCTGCAGCAGCGCCGGCCCGACGCCATCGCCACCTTCCAGGTCGGTGGCGATTCGGTGAACTTCCTGCGCCAGGCGCTGCAGCTCGGCATGCATATCCCGTACACCGGCCGCGTCGAGCTGGGCGGCCGCAACATGCCGATGATCGAGGCCGGCGGAATGGAGAAGTCGATCACCGCCTGGCAGTACAGCGCGCTGGTCGATTCGCCCCAGAACAAGGTCTTCGCCGAGAAGATCATGGCCAAGTACAAGTCGGAGCCCTACCTGCAGTCGTGGGCGGGCTATGACTGCATGCGCGTGCTGTTCCAGGGCATCAAGGATGCCAACAGCACCGACGGTGAGAAGATCAAGAACGCCATCCAGAAGATGACCTTCGTCAATCTGATGGGCAAGTCGGTCACCTTCGACGACCACAATTCCGCCGGCCACTACGTCGTGCTGAACACGGTGCTGAACAAGAAGGTCGCCGTGGCCGACGTCGTCCAGGTGAAATAGCCTGAAGCCAAAGCGCGCGCTCCCCGCAAAGGCGTCGTCGCCCGGCGCGCAGTCGCCCGGTTCCCAGTCACTCGAGCGCGGGCTCGACGTGCTGGAGATCGTCGAGGGTGGCGAGGTGGGCGTGCGCGAGATCGGCCGACGGCTGAAGCTCAGCCCGACCATCGTGCAGCGGCTGGTGACGTCGCTCGCCCGCCGCGGCTATGTGGAAAAGAACAGCGACACCGCGCGCTACCGGCTGGGCTACCGCTCGATGGCGCTGGGCGCCAACGGCGAGCATGGTTCGGACTACATCGTCACCGCGCGGCGCGAACTCGAGAAGCTGGCGCGCGACCATCGCCTGAATGGTTTCGTCTCGGTGCTACACGGCGGCCGCGCGGTCTATCTGCTGGCGGTGCAGGCCGACGGGCCGGTGGCGATCAAGGTCGATCCAGGCAGCGAGATGCCGCTGCACAGTACCGCCGCAGGCAAGGTGCTGCTGGGCTCGCTGGCCGACGTCGAGGCGCGCAAGCTGCTGGGCAGTGGCCGCCTGACCGCGATCACGCCACACACCGTCACCGATCCCGGAAGCCTGCTCGCCTCGTTGCCCAAGGTGCGGCGGCAGGGCTTCGCCGTCGTGGCCGAGGAGAATATCCGCGGCGTGCTGTCGGTCGGCGCGCCGATCCGCGACCGCAACGGCCGTGTGCTGGCGGCGCTCAGCGTTGCCTTTCCGAAGTATCTGGAGGCCGGCCTTACCTTGCAGAGTGTGACGCCCCTGGTGACCGGCGCCGCCCGGCGTGTGTCTCAAGCGGTTGGCGGCTAGCGGAACAGATCCATTCGCTTCGGCCGCACCAGCTCGGCCGCATTGCCGTCGCGGGCCGGCGCACCGAGGCCGCGCATGATCACCACGGGCCGTCCTTCGGCCGCCTGTCCCATCAGCAGCGAAGCCGCCGCTGCGATCTCGTCGGCGTGGCCGATCTCGGTGACCCGCAGGATGCGGCCGTTGAGGTCGGGCTGGCCGCGCATGTCGATCAGGCCCGGAACGCCAGCGGCTCCGATGGCGGCGCCGGTCGTGCCCATGCGCCAGGCGCGGCCCCAGGAATCGTTGATCACGACGCCGACGTCGACGCCGGCGATCCGCTTGAAGTCGGCGCGCAGGCGCTGGGCCGAGCGGTCGGGATCGGCCGGCAGCAGCAGCACCTGGTCCGGATCGTCGATGTTGGACGCGTCGATGCCGGCATTGGCCATGACGAAGCCCAGCCGATGCTCGACGATCAGCACGCCGGTGATGGCGCGCACGACTTCCTTCGATTCACGCAGGATCAGCTCGACCAGGCGCGGGTCCTTGTCGACTTTCTGGCCGTATTCGATGGCGCGCTCGGACGGCGTCACGTCCGAGAGGCGAAACAGCCTGCCTTCGGCCTTGGACACGATCTTCTGCGCCAGCACGACGACGTCATGGTCTTTCAGCCCGACCGGTGCGATCAGGGCGGCAAGATCGTCGTCCGGCTTGATGCGGGGCAGGCCCGC
Source organism: Enhydrobacter aerosaccus (assembly GCA_903832005.1). Lineage (GTDB taxonomy): Bacteria > Pseudomonadota > Alphaproteobacteria > Reyranellales > Reyranellaceae > Reyranella > Reyranella aerosaccus_B. Next base: position 51,280 of record CAIKZO010000163.1, read on the forward strand.
GGGCGCGATCAGTTCGAGGCGTTCGGCTTGAATCGATCTTCTCCCCGTTCTGGAGTATCCCTATACGATGCTTAAGCTCGGTTACAAGGCATCCGCCGAACAGTTCGCTCCCCGGGAGCTCCTCGACTTTTCGATCGAAGCCGAAAAGGTCGGCTTCGACTCGGTCTTCGTCAGCGACCACTTCCAGCCGTGGCGTCACGAAGGCGGCCACGCACCGCATTCGATCACCTGGATGGGCGCGCTCGGCGCCAGCACCAGGAAGATCGTCATGGGCACGTCGGTGCTCACGCCGATCTATCGCTATCACCCCTCGATCGTGGCGCAGTCCTTCGCGACCCTGGGCTGCCTGTTCCCGGGCCGGGTGATCCTGGGCATCGGCACGGGCGAGTCGTTGAACGAGGTGCCGGCCACCGGCCAGCCCTGGCCCGAGTTCAAGGAGCGCTATGCGCGCATGCGCGAATCGGTCGTGCTGATGCGCAAGCTCTGGAGCGAGGAGCATGTCTCCTTCGAGGGCGAGTTCTACAAGACGCAGGACGCCACGATCTACGATCGTCCCGAGAAGCAGATCCCGATCTACATCGCCGCCGGCGGTCCGCAGGTCGCCAAGTATGCCGGCCGCGCCGGCGACGGCTTCATCTGCACCAGCGGCAAGGGCACCGAGCTCTACAAGGACAAGCTGATCCCCGCGGTGAAGGAAGGCATGGCTGCCGCCAACAAGCCCGACGGCGCGGTCGACCACATGATCGAGATGAAGGTCTCGTTCGACACCGACATGGCGAAGGCCAAGGAAGACACGCGCTTCTGGTCGGCGCTCGCGCTCTCAGCCGAAGAGAAGGTGCAGACACACAATCCGACGGAAATGGCGCGGCTCGCCGATGCGCTGCCGATCGACCGCATCGCCAGCCGCTGGATCGTCTCGACCGATCCAGAAGAGCATGTGGCGAAGATCGCGCCCTATATCGAGCTGGGCTTCAACCATCTGGTCTTCCACGCGCCGGGACCGGACCAGAAGCGCTTCCTCGACCTCTACGCCAAGGACGTGATGCCGCGCCTTCGCAAGAAGTACGGCTAACGCGTCAGCGAACCCGCGCCGGCTGGCGCGGCTTGGGCAACACGCGGCGCTTGTCGCTCGCGGTCGCCGTGCCGGTGTAGCGTTCGGCCACTTCGAGCTTGATCGGCTCCAGGGTCGCCGCGTTGTGCGCGGCGTAGAAGCGCTCGGTCGAGGCGTTCTCGTAAAGCGTCGTGCGGATGCGCGAGGTGCGGCCGATATCGGCGATCAACTTCTCCATCGCGTCGGGCGGCAGTTCCTCGCCATGTTCGGCGCCGGCCGCGCGCGTGATCGACTCGTTCATCAGGGTGCCGCCGAGATCGTTGGCTCCGGCGTTGAGGCAATGCTTGGCGCCCTCGATGCCCATCTTCACCCATGAGGTCTGGATGTTCGGGATGTGCGGGTGCAGCGCCAGGCGGCCGATCGCATGCATCAGCACGGCTTCGCGGAAGGTCGGGCCCATGCGCGCCTGGCCCTTCAGCGCGATCGGCGCTTCGGCGGCGACGAAGGGCAGCGGCACCAGTTCCGTAAATCCACCCGTGTCCTTCTGCAGGTCGCGCAGCCGCAGCAGGTGGCGTGCCCAGTGATAGGGCTGATCGACGTGGCCGAACATGATCGTGGCTGTGGTGCGCAGGCCCACTCCATGGGCGGCACGCATGATCTCGAGCCACTGGTCGGTCGAAACCTTGTCGGGGCAGAGGATGTCGCGCACTTCGTCGTCGAGGATTTCGGCCGCGGTGCCGGGCAGGCTGCCGAGGCCGGCATCGCGCAGCTTCGTGAGATAATCCGACAGCGAGAGGCCGAGCGTCGTGGCGCCGTGCCAGACTTCGAGCGGCGAGAAGGCGTGCACATGCATGCCCGGGATCGCCTCGCGCACGGCGGTGCAGACGTCGAGATAATGCTGGCCGGTGTAGTCGGGATGGATGCCGCCCTGCATGCAGACTTCAGTGGCGCCACGATCCCACGCTTCCGAAGCGCGGCGCACGATCTCCTGCACCGTGAGGTCGTAGGGCGAGCCGCGCAGGTTCGCGGCGAGCTTGCCCTTGGAGAAGGCGCAGAAGCCGCACTTGAAATAGCAGATGTTGGTGTAGTTGATGTTGCGCACGACGGCGTAGGAGATCGTGTCGCCCACGACTTCCTGGCGCAGCGCATCGGCGGCTTCGGTCACCGCCTTGAAGTCCGGACCGCGCGCCTCGAACAGCCGCACGATATCGCTCTCTGGGAGATCCTCGCCGCGCACCGCGCGATCGATGACCGGCGCCAGGCTGGCGCTCGCACGCACCGACGGTGCCGCAAGCGTTGCGACATCGTCCGCGGGCATGGCCATCACGAGGCCCGGCCGCCACTCGTTGTCGCGGCGCAGGCCACTGGCCGACGCCATCGCCAGTACGCGCGGGCGCAGGTCCTTGTCGATCCAGTTCTTGTCGAAGACGTAGCGCGGATAGACCGCGAGTCGCTCGGTCAGCACCTTGCCGTATTTCGCGCTCTCGGCGGCCAGCGCGTCGAGCTGCGGCCACGGACGCTCGGGGTTGACGTGGTCGGGCGTCACCGGCGACACGCCACCCCAGTCGTCGATGCCGGCCTCGATCAAGCGACCGTATCCCGGCTCCTGCAGGTTGGGCGGCGCCTGGACGGAAAGCGTGTCGCCGAAGATCAGGCGCGCAACGGCGACCGTCCACAGCAACTCGTCGAACGACGGCTCGGGCGCGTCGGCCATGCGCGTGTCGGCCTTGGCGCGGAAATTCTGGATGATGACTTCCTGCAGGTGACCGTGCGCGCGATGGAGGTCGCGCAACGCCAGCAACGCCTCGATGCGCTCCTCGCGCGTCTCGCCGATGCCGATCAGGATGCCCGAGGTGAAGGGCACCTTGGCCTGGCCGGCGGCCTTCAGGGTCGCAAGCCGCAGGGCGGGGACCTTGTCAGGCGCGCCGAAATGCGGCCCGCCGCGCTCGCTCAGCCGCTCGGCGGTCGTCTCCAGCATGATTCCCATCGACACCGACGACTTGCGCAAGGCCGCGAGATCGGCCGCGTCCATCAGGCCGGGATTGAAGTGCGGCAGCAGGCCAGTCTCCTTGAAGACCAGCGCGCCCATAGCGGCGAGGTACTCGAGCGTCGTCGCATAGCCCATCGCCGCCAGCGCCTCGGCGGCGGGCTTCCATTTGAGTTCGGGCTTGTCGCCCAGGGTAAACAGCGCCTCCGCGCAGCCCGCGGCTTGTCCAGCGCGTGCGATCTCCAGCACCTGCTCGGGCGTGAGATAGGCGGCTTCGCCCTTCTTCGGCGGATGCACGAAGGTGCAGTAGCCGCAGTTGTCGCGGCAGAGATGCGTCAGCGGAATGAACACCTTCTTGGAGAAGGTGACGCGATTGCCGAACGCCTCGTCGCGGATCGCCGCGGCCCGCTTCATCAGCGTGTCGAGATCCGTGGTGAGCAGCGATTGCGCTTCAGGCGACATGACGGAACACCTGATACGCGGGGTGATCGGAGACGAGGGCGGCGAGATCGGCTGGCGTGTCGATGTCACGCGCGAGACCGGGGCGGCGCAGGATCAGCGGCTCGATGCCGGCGCGTCGGGCGCTCTCGGCATGGAAAGTGGCGCTGGGGCGATGCGTGGCAAAGGCGAACTCGAGCACGGTCGGTGGCTTCAGTAGCATGGCGTTGGTGCCGCCGTCCTTGGCCTCGGCGATGACCACGGCGTTGTCGTGACCGGCCTCGATCATGGCCGCAATGTCGTCGGCGGAGAGATAGGGGAGGTCGGCCATCACCAGGAGAAGGTGGGTGGCCCCCTCGTGCGCTACAAGGCGCGCGGCCTCGGTCACGTCGGCGTTGAGGTCGCCCTTGCCCTGGTTGTCGCCCGCCACGCGCACCGGCAGGCCCGCGCCGCGCAGTATGCCCAGCACATGGTCGAGCATCTGTTGGGCGAGCGCACGGCGTCCCGCCGCCTTGAGCACGGGCGCGAGCCGGCTCTTGGCCAGTTCGGTCGATTTCATCGGGACGACAGCGGTCAACATGGGGTGGTCAACATTCTGGCTCAGTGTCGCCCATCGGCAGCGATCTCGTCCACGAATTCGAGTGCCGTCGCGGCCAAGCGTTTCTTATCCGAATCGTCATGCATCATGGTGTCTGCGACCTTCACCTTGAGCCCCAGCCGCTCGATCTCGGGCGCCAGCGCCTTGTCCTGGGAGTCGAGCACGAAGCCGTCGACCAGCCGCTGATAGTATTTCGCCACGCCCAGCGCCGATACGTCGTGGCCCAGCTCCGCCAGCATCTTGGCGGCCGGTCCCTTGATCGCCTGGCCCCCGACGATCGGCGTGACCGCGATGCGCGGCACTTTGGCCCGCTGCAGCGCCACCCGCACGTCCGGTACGGCCAGGATCGGCGCCACGCTGACGAAGGGATTGGAGGGGCAGAAGATCACGCCGCGCAAGCCCTCGAAAGACCGCAACGCCGGATGGGGCTTTGCCGTCTCGACGCCCGCGAAGCGGACGGAGCGCACCACCGGTTCGCAGTGCAGGCGGACGAACCAGTCCTGGAAGGCGAGATCGCCGTCGTCGGTCTTCACCACGGTGCGCACCGGCTCGTCGCACATCGGCACGATCGCGGGCGCGATCCCGAAACGCTGCGCGAAGTCGGCGATGATCGCGCTCAGCGGCTCGCCGCTCCTGAGGCGGCGCGTGCGCTCGATGTGCGTGGCGAGATCCTTGTCGCCGAGGCGGAACCAGGTTTCGCCGCCTACCGTGCCGATGGCGTCCAGCACGTTCCACGTTTCGTCACGGCGGCCCCAGCCCGTCTCCGGATTGGCGAGGCCGCCCAAGGTGTACATCACCGTGTCGAGGTCGGGGCAGATGTAGAGGCCGAGATGCTCGAAATCGTCGGCGGTGTTGACCGCGACGGTGAGCTCTTCCGCGGCCAGCACGCTGGCCAATCCAAGGGCGAGTTTTGCGCCGCCAACACCGCCGGCCAGCGCGACAATTTTACGTTCCGTCATGTGGTGAACTTACCTCTGATTGCCGAACCTCTGCAAAACGATCTACTGTTGCCACAACAAAGAGTTATCGGAGGAAACAATGAAGATCATCGCTGCCATAGGCGCGGTTGCCTGCGTGCTCGGCTGGACCAGCCTGGCGAATGCCCAGGCCAAGGTCTGCGACAACCCCAAGCAGATGCAGGGCTTCAAGACCTGCGCCAACGTCGAGAAGGCCGAGGCCGAGGGCGCCTTCGTGCTTTACTCCACCGATCCCGAGGCGGGCCAGCAGAAGCTGGTCGCCGCGTTCAACGCCGCCTTCCCCAAGATCAAGGCGAATTACTTCCGCCTGCAGGCCGGCGCGCTCTACGCCAAGGTCCTCTCGGAGCGTCAGGCCAAGTCCTATCTCGTCGATGTGATCCAGCTCTCCGACATGGGCATGATCCTCGACTTCCAGAGGAAGAACGGCTTCTACCAGTACGTCTCGCCCGAGATGGCGGCGTTCAAGCCCGAGCGCAAGAGCTCGCCGGAAGGCTTCTGGACCTGGGGCTCGGTGATCATGGGCGGCATCGCCTACAACACCAAGAACACGCCGGAAGCCGAAGCGCCCAAGAAGTGGGAAGACCTGCTCGATCCGAAATGGAACGACGCGATCAACGTGAAGGTCTCGAACTCGGGCCTGCAGCACGGCATCTACTACATGCTGAAGCCACTGCTCGGTGAAGACTACTTCAAGAAGTTCGCCGCCCAGAAGCCGCGTGCCTTCGATTCCTACGTCCAGCAGTACGACCGCCTGACCAACGGCCAGGACAAGGTGATCATGGGCGCCCAATATTCCGGCGCTGTCGAGTTCAAGGCCAAGGGCGCCCCGATCGGCTTCGTCTTCCCCGCGACCGGTGTGCCGGCCGTGCCCGAGACCTACGGCATCGTGGCCGATGGACCGCACCCCAATGCCGGCCAGCTGTTCATGGACTGGTTCCTCTCGCCGGTCGGGCAGAAGGCGCTGGCCGATGCGCTCACGCTGCACTCGCCGCGTGAAGACGTGCCGCCGCCTCCGGGCGCCGTGCCGCTGTCGGAGATGAAGTTGATCTCCCCGGCGGACTGGGACGCCTTCGAGAAGGACCGCCCGACCTTCACCAAG
>CAIKZO010000164.1 GCA_903832005.1 Enhydrobacter aerosaccus
ACCACCACCGTCACCACCACCATCAACATCACCACCGTCACCACCACCACCGCCGCCACCGCCGCCGCCGCCGAATCCACCGACACCTCCGGTACGCCCGTCTCCAGCCGCTGTGCCGGCCACGCCGCCGATGCCACCCCCGCCGCCGGCATTGCCGCGAATCGCCTGACCGCCGCCACCGCCGCCGCCGGCTGCACCGCCGACGCCACCCGCGGCGCTGTTGCCGCCCGCCGCCGCACCGGTCGCGATGCCGGCTTGGCCATTACTCGCGGTGCCACCTGCGGCACCCGAGCCGAGACCGCCACCACCACCACCGGCGACGCCGCTGCCGTTACCGCCCGTGCCGCCGTTGCCGCCCATGCCGCCGCCGCCGCTACCGGCAAAGCCTGCCGCGGTCCCGGCGCCACCGCCGGCTCCGCCGACCGCAGCGTTGTTGTCGAGATTGACGTTGCTGACCGTGACCGTCGCCAGATTGGCCACGAACAGGGCGCCACCGAGGCCAGCGCCGCCGCCGGCGCCCGCGCCGCCGCTTCCACCCATCGCCTTGGTGCCGGTGATGGTCAGATCCTGGATGGCGACGGTCACTGCCGTCTGCGTGGTGCCGCCCGCTGTCCAGGCGCCGATCAGCAGGCCGCGGAACTGGCTGTTGCCGGAAAGGGTCTTGTTGTTGCCGACAATGGTGACGTTGGTCTGCAACGCCGGCAAATCGGCAGTCAGGGTGATGTTGCCGGTGAAGGTGATGGTGTCGCCGGAGGTCGCGCCGGTGATGGCACTGCGCAGGGTGGCGTCGCTATCGACGTTGAAGTTGGCGGCTTGAACCGGCCCGGCGAGGAATAGCGCCACCGCAAGCCATCGCCCAAAGCCAAACGCACGCGACGCGACCGCCGAAACCCGGCGGGTACTCAACACTACGACTTCCAACTCGTCCCCCGCCCGGCTCTGTAGCGCACGGCCAACAGTGCAGAACGCGCGATCTCGTCGGCAACGCACTGCAATTTTATCCTGGCGATGATGCCGCGAGAAAGATCGCCTGTATACAAATTCCGGCGCGCGGCCTCCCCAAGGAAACCCTCGGTCCGATCGGGTACAAGCCGCAGAAGTTATCGACCACTGACTGGAGAAGACCCATGCCGATGTTCAAGCGCGCCGATGCGGAGATCCATTACGAAGTGCACGGGAAGGGCTTCCCCATCCTGCTCTACGCACCGGGCGGCCTGAAATCGGAGATGGGCATGTGGGGCGGCGAGTCGACGATCTATCCCAACGGCTTTCCCTGGATGGATCCGCGCACGGCGCTGACCGACAAGTACACCGTCGTCGCCATGGACCAGCGCAACGCCGGCAAATCCGTTGCCGACGTGAAAGCCGACCATGGCTGGCACACGTTCGCCGACGATCATTTCGCGCTGATGGACCATTTGGGCTTCGGCAAGTTTCACGTCATGGGCGGCTGCATCGGCGGCAGCTACTGCTTCGAGGCGATCGAGCACGATCCGTCACGGATCGCCGCCGCCGTGCTGCAGAACCCGATCGGCCTGTGGGAGAACAAGGACACGTGGGACGCCGCGGTCCAGGGCTACGTCGAGACGGTGCGCGGCCGCGATCCCGCGATCAGCGAGGCCACCATCCGCTCGTTCGGCCACAACATGTTCGGCGCCACGGATTTCGTCTTCTCGGTCACGCGCGACTTCGTGAAGGCGTGCAAGACGCCGCTCTTCCTGCAGCCCGGCACCGACAAGCCGCACCCTGCCCATACCAGCACCGAGATCGCGGCCCTCTCCCCCAACATCGAGGTCCAGACGGAGTGGCGTGCGCCCACGAACCTGCAGGAATCGATCAAGCGGGTGCACGCTTTCCTCGCCAGGCACACGCCTAAATAACCCCATAAACAGGGGGATTTGTGACACTCTGTCCACATATTGCGGCTTGAACGCAATATTTGGTTCCTGTATATGCACGATCCGAGACTTGAGAATCGGGCGTGCAGCGTTCGGGGGAATGGCTGCTTTTGGGATGCCCGGCAGTGACCGGCGTTGCGGGTGTGGGACCCGCAACGCCGGCCTCACTTCTCTCTCAGTCGATTATCTGAAGATTATTTAGCAGTCGGCGGCTTTGCCGGGATGACCTCGCCCACGGGCTGCTTCATCACCCACGGGCGCGCGTCGTGGATGCTGCGGAACACTTCGACCGGCCGCTCGTCCGACGTCAGCAGCTTGAATTCGAAGGCGCCCTCGCCGCGATCGCGCGGGATGACGACGGCCAGCGGGCCGCGGCGGGTCTTGCCGTATTCTCGCAGCCGGGCGTCGAACGCCATCAGCACCTGCGGATTGATCACCGACGAGTCTGCGCGTGTGACATCGATGATCTTGCGGTAGTGCATCTGGCCGTTCTGGATCAGGTCGCCAACGAACTTGGCATATTCCTGGGCCGTGACGTCGCCCGTACCGATGGCGACCACGAGCCGATCGAAATGAAACACGTCGACTTGTATCGGCACTTGCCCTGCCTGCTTCCTGCCCCGCAGTCAGTATGCGGCGGATGGTCTGTGGGAGACAAGCCGCGCCGCGCTGGCATATGGCGCACAGTCCCGTGATATGGCTATGTTTCGGCAGGGGGCGTGGGGCCCCCGAGGCAAAAGTGTGACTATCACCGTATCGGCCCTGCAAGAGCCCAAGCGCAACCTCGTCCTGATCGCGATCGTCGCGGTCCTGCTGGTGATTTCGGCGATCTTCGCCACCGGCATCAGGATCGAGATCGTGCCGCTCTCACCGCTCGACCGCGCGGTCGCCGACTTCAAGGCGACGCCGCTGGTCGGGCTCGCCATCGCCGACAATCCCGACGCCGAAAAGGCGATCCGCCAGGCCCTGGCGGACGACCAGCGCCAGCCGGTTGCCCCCGGCGTGCCGTCACGCGCCACTTACGCCATCGGTTCGGTCAGTCGCGATTACATCCGCCCGATGCTGGCCGCGGCAGATGACGCCTCCGTCATCGCCGTGATGGGCGCCCGCTTTGCGCTGGCGACGCAGTTGCGCAAGGACGATCCCCAGACCTGCCGCGACTTCGCGATGAACGCCGCCCAGCGGGTCGAGCGCTTCTCGCCCGAGGGACGCGCGCTGTTCAACGACTACATCGTCAAGATGGAAGCCGCCTACCGCAGCGGCCGCTCGACCAAGGGCAAGCCGATGCCGATGGCGACGCCACCCGAGATCGTCCAGATGCTGGGCCAGACCGGCTTCACCCGCGACGACCTCGACGCGCTGAACCGCTTCGCCTCGCTGCCGTCGCTGCGCGCCTGCGACATCGACCTCAAGATCGACGGCGCCCCGCCCCGGCTGCCGCCCGAAAAACGCGCCCCCTTCGCCCGCTTCGTGCTCACGCACTAGAGCGTCTGAACGCACACTGAGGGCAACGATCCCGCGTCACACGGCGTTGAGTCGGGATGAAAGCCAGAACCAGAGCCAACCCGAGAAGCCGCGTCGGCGCGGCCTCGCGGGCCAAGCTCAACAGATGGTCAGGCAAGGTTACCCGCGAGAGCAACGCGCTCGACCTCCAGGAAGGTGTCTTCACAAAGCGCAGCGCGCGCGACATTGCGCTGTCGCTTAAGCGCTCCGCCGAACGCAGTCACCGGCGCAAGGCAGCGCCGCTGCGCTCGGCCATGTCGATGCTGACCTTCTACATCAACCGCGCCGGCAAGGACCTCTCGGCCAGCCGCAAGCGCACGCTCGAAGCGGCGAAGGACGAACTGCGGCGTCTCTTCGCCTGACGCCTACTCGACCTTGATGTCGGCGGCCTTGATGACGGGGCCCCAGCGATCGCGCTCGTCTTGCAGGAAGTGCGCGAAGTCGGCGGTCGAGCCGGTCGAGACTTCCGTGCCGATTTGGCCGAGCTTGGCGATCACGTCGGGCGACTTCAGCGCCTCGGCCGTCGCATCGTGCAGCCGCGCCACGATCGCAGCCGGCGTGCCCGTCGGCACGACGATGCCTTGCCACTGCGCGCCGTCGAGATACGCCATGCCGAGTTCCTTGCTGCTCGGCACGTCCGGCAGGAAGGAACTGCGCGTCTCGCCCACCACCATCAGCGGACGGATCGAGCCTTCCTTGACCTGCGGCACGATGGTCGAGACACCCACGAACATGAAGTCGACGTGGCCGGCCATCAGGTCGTTCATCGCGCCCGCGCCGCCCTTGTAGTTGACCAGCACGAAGTCGAGCTTCTCCTTGAGGCGCATGGTCTCGGCAATCAGGTGATGCACTGAGCCGACAGTCGCGTTGCCCGCATTCAGCTTGCCCGGCTGCGCGCGCATCAGCGCCAGCAGCTCGGGCATCGTCTTGGCCGGCACCTTGCTCGACACGGCGAGGCCGATCTTGGCCTCGTTGATCTTGATCACCGGCGCGAAGTCCTTCACCGGGTCATATTGCATGTCCGGGAACAGGAACGGCGCGATGGCGAGCGGCCCTGGCACCGCGATCTCGAGCGTGTAGCCATCGGGCGCGGCGCGCGCGACGGTGCGCGTGCCGACAAGGCCGTTGCCGCCGGCGACGTTATCGACGACCACGGTCTGGCCGAGGATCTCCGTCAGCTTCTCCGCCACGATGCGCGCAGTGGCATCGGTGCCGGCGCCGGGCGGGAACGGCACCACGAAGCGGATCGGCTTGGTCGGATACGTGTCGGCCCGCGCCATGCCGGACAGGCCAACCGCCATCGTTGCCGCAGCAGTCGTGAGGAAAGTCCGGCGATCGGTCTTGCGTGTCATGAAAGTGGTCCCTGTAAATTTACGCTGGGGCAGCCCTCAGCTGCGCAAGGAGCATGCCACGCCATCGTCGCTGACGCGCGCGCACGAAGCCTCTAGGATCGCGACATGACATCACAAGACATCGCGACAAGCCTTCCCGTTCCGCCCGCCGTGCTCGAGGCGCGGATGACGTCGCTACAGGACTGGATGAACGAGCAAGGCATCGACGCCCTCGTCGTGTTCGGCAACGGCAGTGCGCTGGCGATGGCCACCCGCAGCCATGGCAACCTGCGTTATCTGATCGACTGGGATGCCGACTTCGCGCAATCGGCCCTCGTGTTGTCGGCCCACGGCGCACCGTCGCTGGCGATCGGCAACGTCTTCTACGGCGACTTCGCGCGCGAGCAGCGCCGTTTCGCCGACGTGCGCTTCGGCAAGGGACCGGCGCTCGCGAAGGAAATCCTCGGTCTGCTGCGGTCGGGCGCCAAGCGCATCGGCATCGTCGGGCGCGACGAAATCCCCTACGGACTCTGGAGCGAGCTCGCCAAGTCGGGCGCCGCCGACTGGATCGACTGCACGCCCGAGCTGGTGCGCCGCCGCGCGATCAAGGACGAGGTCGAGCTGGCCTATCACCGCGATGCCGGCCGGATCTGCGACGCGATGTTCGAACGGCTTGGGCCCGCGCTGCGCTCGGGCAAGCAGGTGCACGAGATCCAGGCCGAGCTGGAATATCTCGCACGCTCGCGCGGCGCCGAGCTCTGCCGCACCTGGCTCACCGTCGGGCCCGTGCCCGATCGCTGCCGTTTCGGCCGCGAGGAAAACCGCACCGTGCCGCGCGAGGGCGACCAGGCGCTGCTCGGCATCATGCTGATGCTGCACGGCCATTGGGGTCACGCCATCCGCACCGGCGCGATCGGCCACGCGACACCGGCCGCCGAGCGGCTGTTCGCGGAGGTGAGCGATCTGCACCGCGCGATGTTCGAGGCCCTGACGCCCGGCGCCGATCTGTCGGTTGTCGGCAATGCGGGTGCGCTGCCGCCGCGTCCGGGCCTATTCCAGTTCCGCTCCGGCCATGCAATCGGCCACAGCTACGAAGACCCCGCCGGCACGCCCGAGTTCCCGCAGCCCTACGAAGGCGTGGCGGCGCCCCTGGCAAACCCCGCGCGCGCGCAGCCCGGCATGCTTTTCGAACTGCATCCCAACATCTTCGTGGAGAACGAAGGCGCCGCCTCGATCGGCGACATGGTGCTGGTGACCGACGCTGGCCCCGAGTACCTCACCCGGCACCCGCGGCATCTGCTGATTTTCTAATAGCGCACCGCGATCTAGTTGCTCTTCAGGATCTTCGCCGCGGCATCGGCGAAGACCTGGCAGCCGAGCACGATGTCGGCGTCTTCGGTGTTCTCGGTGAAGTGATGCGAGATGCCGCCGATCGACGGCACGAACATCATCGCCGCCGGCACCTTGAGGCCGATCACCTGCGCATCGTGGCCCGCGCCTGACGGCATGCGCACGTGCTTGTCCTTGGCGTGCGTCTCGGCCGATTCGTCGAGCGCTTCCAGAAAGCGCTCGTCCATCACCGTCGGCATGGTCTTCGACAGGTTCACGCACTCGACGGTGCACGGACCTTTCTTGTTGTGCGCCGCCACGATCTCCAGCACGGCGGCCTCGAAACCGTCGAGCACGGCTTTGCTGGCGTCGCGGAACTGCAGGATCATCTCGGCCTTGCCCGGAATGATCGCGGGCGCGCCCGGCTCGACCGACATCTTGCCGACCGTCCAGACACTGCGCGGCCCCGCGATGGTCGGGAACTTCTCCATCACGTCGTTGTAGAGCTTCATCATTGCCACGCCCGCATCCTTGCGGATCGGCATCGGCGTCGTGCCCGCGTGGTTCTGGATGCCCTTGAACGTGAGGCGATAGACGTAGATGCCGACGATCGCCGTCACCACGCCGATCCGCTTGTCGCTCGCTTCGAGCAGGCCGCCCTGCTCGATATGCGCCTCGAGGTAGCCGCGATAGCGTCCCTCTTCCAGATGCGCGCGCGGCACGCCTTCGAGGCCAGCCGCCTTCAGCGCCTCGCGCATCGGCGTGCCCTCGTCGCGATGGCGCGACTTGTCGATGTCTTCCTCCGACAGCATGCCCATGAAGGAGCGGCTGCCGGTCATCTGGCCCCAGTGGCCTTCCTCGTCGGCCCATGACGCCACGTCGACCGCGAGATGCGCGGTGTCAGGATCCTCGGCCAGCGCGCGCGCCACCTCGAGCCCGTAGATCACGCCCATCACGCCGTCGAGCCAGCCGCCGCGCGGCTGCGTGTCGGAGTGCGAGCCCATCAGCAGCCGCGGCCCGGTCTTGGGGCTGCGGCCGATCACCGTGCCGACACCGTCGATCTCGGGCACCAGCCCCGCTTCCTTCATCCGCCCCATCAGCCAGTGCCGACTCTCGACATCCTGCTTGGACAGATGCGGTCGATGCACGCCGGTCTCGTAGCGGCCAAAATCGGCGATGCGCCGCAGGTCGGCAAGAAGTCGTTCACCGTTGATCTTGGGCATTGGGGTCGTCCTCTAGAGCCGCGCCGCCACCCAGGCAGCAATGGACAGAATGCGTTCGTCGTCGTGGCGCAGGCCGACGAGCTGCACGCCGAGCGGCAGGCCTTTGGCGCCGGTGCCGGCGGGCAGCGTGACGCAGGGATTGCCCGAGAGCGTCCAGATCGAGTTGAAGCGCGGATCGCCGGTCTCCAGGAGACCCTCCGGCGCTTCGCCGGGCGCGCTCGGCGTCAGCAGCACGTCGACGTTGTCGAACATCGAATCGATATGGGCCTTGAAGGCCACCGACTTGCGTTGCGCCGCGACGTACCGTTCGAGCGTGACGGCGCCACCGCGCTTCAGCACCGCGGTGATCTCCGGGCTGAGCTTGCCCGGATTGCGCAGCCGTTCGTCGGCATAGTTGCGGAAGCTCTCGAAGCCGGTGATCGCGCCATGGTCGGCGAGGATGTCGGCAAATTCCGGCGCGAACTCGACGTCGACGACCGAAGCGCCCTTGGCCGACAGTTTCTTCGCGGTCGCCTCGAGCAGCGCCTGCGTGTCGGCCGAGGCGTCGCCCCAGATCGGCGTGCGGCAGAAGCCGATACGCGGCGCGGCGAGGTCCTGGTTGATCGGCACCGGCGGCAGCTTCAGCACGGCGCCGCGGAACAGCGCGATGTCCGGCATGGTGCGCGCCATGAGGCCGAGCGTATCGACCGAGTGGCACTGCATCTTGATGCCAACGCGGGAGAAGTCGCCGTAGGTCGGCTTGTAGCCGATCACGCCGCAATAGGCCGCGGGCCGGATCACCGAACCGCCGGTCTGCGTGCCGAAGCCCAGCGGCACGTGTCCATCGGCGACGGCGGCGGCCGAGCCCGAGGACGAGCCGCCCGGCGAGTGGCTGGGATTGTGCGGGTTCGTGGTCGGGCCGGCATGGCGGTTGGCGAACTCGGTCGTCACCGTCTTGCCCATGATGACGGCATTGGCGGTCCGGCAGAGTGCCACGCAGGCGGCATCTCCGAACGGCACCTTGCCCTCGAAGATCGGCGAGTTGTGCCCGGTCGGCATGTCGTAGGTGTCGATGATGTCCTTCACCGCGATCGGCACGCCGCGCAGCAGCCCGCCCTTGGCGGCATCCGCGGCCTTCGCCTGCTTCACTGCGTTCTCGGGATGGAGATAGACCCAGGCCTTCACCACCGGATCGCGCTCGGCGATGCGTTCGAGGCACGAGCGCACCAGCGCTTCCGAGGTGAGCGTGCCCGCCTCGATCGCGGCGACGGCTTCTGTCGCGCTTATCGGCTTCATGTCAGCGCCGCCTTCGCCCAAGCTGCCATGTCGAGCAGGCGGGAATCTTCATGTTGGCGGCCGACGAGCTGGATACCGACCGGCAATCCCGTCGGGCCGCGCGTGGTCGGCAGGGTGATGCAGGGCATCCACAGGAACGTCCACAGCAGGTTGAAGGTCGCGTCGCCGGTGCGTTCGAGGCCGAGCGGCGCCTCGCCCTTGGCCGGCGCGGTCAGGATCACGTCGATGTCGTCGAACATCGCATCGACCGCCGCGCGGCCGCGCTCGCCCAGCAGGCGCGCCGACACCCAGGTCGCGTAATCGATGGTCGCGCCCTTGGCGAGCTTGTCCTCGCGCAGGCTCTTGCTCAGGAGATCGTACGAACGCCGCGCGTCGTCGGCATGGGCGCGGGGCCCGTCGAAAGCCGACAGCGTATGCTGGCCCGCCCGCATTGTGTCGACCTCGGGCGGCAACGGCATCTCGCGCACCTGCGCACCCGCCTTCCGGAAGGCGTCGGCCGCATGCTGGATCGCCGACAACGCCTCGTCCTGCAGCTCGTCCTTGTGCGGCGTGTAGCAGATCGCGATGCGCGGTGGCGACGCGAGCGTCTCGATCGGCCGGAACGGGAGCGCCATCAGCGCGGCGCGAAACAGCGCGATGTCTTCGACCGAGCGCGCATAGGCGCCGATCGTGTCGAGCCATTCGGTGTTGGCCTTCATGCCCGCGATCGGGAAGTGGCCGAAAGTGGGTTTGTAGGCCACGACGCCACAGAAGGCGCCCGGCCGGATCACCGAGCCGCCGGTCTGCGTGCCCGTCGCCAAGGTCACCTGGAAGTCGGCGACCGCCGCCGCCGAGCCCGACGAGGAGCCGCCCGGCGTGTGCGCGGGATTATGCGGGTTGCGCGTCGGCCCAGGATGGCGATTGGCGAACTCGGTCGTGACCGTCTTGCCGAGCAGAATGGCGCCCGCGTCCTTGGCCAGCGCCACAGTCGCCGCATCGGCCAGCGGCTGGTGCTTGGCATAGATCGGCGAGCCGTAGCCGGTCGGCTGGTCGTAGCTGTCGATGATGTCCTTCACGCCCATCGGCACGCCGTGCAGCAGCCCCTTGCGCGGTCCCCGGTCGAGCGCTTTGGCCTGTTCGAGAGCAGCGTCGCGCGCCAGATGCGTCCAGGCGAGCACGTCTTTGTCTCGCAGGTCGATGCGATCGAGATGCGCCCGAACCACGGCCTCGGCTGTCAGCCCCCCGGAGTCGATCTCTCGCGCGATTTCGGTGGCAGTGAGCGTGTTGGGCGCGGTCATGGTCGCGCATCGAACAGCAAGAAATGTGCCGCGTCTACACTGTCGTCCTGAGCGCAGCGAAGGACCTCGCAGAGCGATCAACGTACCCTTTGGGATTGGCGTCAGGTCCTTCGCTTCGCTCAGAACGACAAATAGTGGCGCGCTTCATGCTTCGCCCTCCGGAACACCGGAGGTTTCGCATGCTCACGCGCCGTTCCGCTCTTCTTGCCAGCGCTGCTCTGCCGTTTGTTCCCAGCGCTCAGGCCCAGGCACCCTCGACGCTCCGCATCGCCATGACCCTGGCCGACATCCCGGTGACCGACGGCGCGCCGGATCAGGGGACGGAGGGCATCCGGTTCATGGGCTACACGCTCTACGACCCGCTGGTGATGTGGGACCTGTCGTCGGCGACCGAGCCCGCGAAGCTGGTGCCCGGGCTCGCCACCAAGTGGACCCAGGATCCGACGGATCCCTCGAAGTGGATCTTCGAGCTGCGCCAGGGCGTGACGTTCCATCACGGCGCGCCCTTCACCGCCGATGACGTGATCTTCTCGCTCGACCGCACGCTCGACGACAAGTCGCCCGCCTTCGATCGTCTGGGGCGCGGCGTGCTGATCGCCTCGGTGTGGCCGCTGATCTCCTACAAGAAGATCGACGACCACACGGTGATGATGCAGACCAACGGCACCGACACGATCATGCCATCGCTGCTCAACCGCTTCACCATCGCCAGCCTCGATAACTTCAACAAGGTCGGCAAGGACTGGCAGGCCTATCGCAAGTCGCCGTCGGGCACGGGACCGTGGAAGATGAAGGCGTGGACGCCGCGCGAGCGCGCCGAGCTGGTGCGCAACACCGACTACTGGAACAAGGACCGCATTCCGAAGTCCGAGCGCATGATCCTGCTGCCGATCCCCGACGTCTCGACGCGCACGGCGGCGCTGCTGTCGGGCCAGGTCGACTGGATCGAAGCGCCGGCACCGGACTCGCTCGATCGCCTTCGGGCGGGCGGCTGCAAGATCGAGACGAACGCGATCCCGCACATGTGGCCTTACACACTTTCCATGCTGCCGGGCGCGGCGACCGCCGACATCCGCGTGCGCAAGGCGATGAACCTCGCGATCGATCGCGACGCCATCGTGAAGGTGCTGGGTGGCCTCGCTGCACCCGCCGTCGGCTGCGTGCCGCCCGATCATCCGTGGTTCGGCACGCCGTCGTTCAAGATCAAGTACGATCCCGAGGAGGCGAAGAAGCTGCTGAAGGAAGCGGGCTACGGGCCGGGCAAGCCGGTGAAGATCAAGATCGCGATCTCGACCTCGGGCTCCGGCCAGATGTATCCGCTGATCATGAACGAGGCGATCCAGCAGCAGTGGAAGGAAGTGGGCATCGAGGCGGAGTTCCAGGTGATGGACTGGAACGCGCTACTGAACTTCATGCGGCTGGGCGCCAAGGCGCCGGAGGCCAATGGCTTCGGCGCGATCAACGTGAGCTGGAACACGATGGACCCGCACAACGCCTTCATGCGCTTCATCGACAGCCAGCAAATCCCGCCCAAGGGCTCGAACTGGGGCTACATCCAGGAGCCCGAGTTCGACGCGCTCGCCAAGGAAGCCCGCTCGACCTCCGACCCGGCGGCACTCGACAAGGTGCTGGCCAGGATCAACACGCGCATGGTCGACGAGGCCGTGTTCGTCTGGGTCGTCCACGACGTCTGGCCGAACGCGATCTCATCCAAGGTGAAGGGCTACGTCCATCCCAAGAGCTGGTACGTCGACTTTTCGCCGGTGACCGTGGGATAGACGGTCAGGACCGCGCGAAAGCGAGCAACGGCGCGAGGTCGTGATCGTCCGCGCGGCGGAGAGCTGTGATGTAACGGGCACGCAGCTCGCTCACGTCGACGAGCAGGCCACCACCCCAGCCGAAGGCCTGGCCACCCAGCCGTTCGATGAGCAGATCCGCCATCAGCCGCGAGTGACGTCCGTTGCCGTTGGGAAAGGGATGGATCGCGACCAGTCGATGATGCAGGCGGATGGCGATCTCGTCCGGCGGGTAAGGCCGATGCTCGATCCAGAATCGCACATCGTCGAACATCATCGGCACATCGACGGGAATACGATGGGCCTCGATGCCGATGTTCCGGCTCGACCGACGATAAGTACCGGCCCAGCTCCAGACCTCGCCGAGCATCCGCTTGTGCAGGGACTTCGCGAAGGCTTCGGTCATGAGATCGACCGCGCTCGCCTGTCGGCGCCGGCGTCCCCAGGCGGAAGCCTTCAGGATATTGGCCTGCTCGGCCTCATTCAGTTCGTGGCGGTAGGTGATCCATGTCTGCAGGAGGCCTTCTCGTTCCTCATGGGCCAGGGGCGTTCCGCCATCGGCCTCCTGGAAGAGATCCGTCACGGCTCATTCCATATATCGCGATCCTTGAGCACGTCGCGGATGTAGTCGTCGATGCGCTTGTCCAGGTTGGCGGCGTCGACGCCCTGGGCCTCCAGCTTCATGGTGTGGCCGACGCGCTCGAGAGCCCGCGCCGCAAGTGCACGCGCGCGACGATGGACGGCATCCTCGAGCGACGTCCGGGGAACGAGCGCATAGACCAGCGTGCAGTCGAGAGCGGCGGCCGCGCGTTGCAGGGTCTTCAACTGGATGGTGTTGCCCGCTTCCGACTTTTCGATCAGCTCGACGGTTTGCGGCCTGACGCCGAGGCGGGAAGCGAGCTGGACACCGGACATCCCGAGCGCGTCGCGGATGGCGCGAATCCATCCTCTGGGAGGCACGGCGAATTGCGCCTCCGGCTTCAGAGAAGAAAGACGGCTGTCGAGCTGCTGGCGGGCGCGTTGGCGTGTATCGGATTTCATGGATAAATCTGCTATTAATATCAGTCCACGGACTGTATTTATTAGTATTAAATCAGTCAATAGACTGATTATTATGAAGAAAAATCAGTTCATGATCTGATGGAATATGATGGCCGACTAATTAGGAGCATAAATAGATCATTAAACCCCCTCGTGCTCTTTTAATGAAGCATCTTATAATCCCTGTGTTAGCCATTCACGATATGATCTATAAATGGATCATAAATAGCTATCGCGATCCATTTATGGACTGAGTCATGGCCAAGCCCGTCATCCGAAGCTACTCCCGCTACGCCCGTGAGGCGGCCGAACTGCTGGGCCACATGATCCGCACGGCGCGCACCGAGCGGGCGCTGACAGTGGCCGATGTGGCCGAGCGCGCGGGCACGTCGCGCGGGCTCGTGCATCGCATCGAGAAGGGCGACATGGGTTGCTCGATCGGGGCGGCCTTCGAGGTCGCGGCGATCGTGGGCGTTCGCCTGTTCGAGGCAGAGCCCGCCACCCTGACCCGCCATCTCGCGATGAGCCGCGACACGCTCAGCCTTCTGCCCAAGGCGGTGCGGGCCGGGACCAAGGCGGTGAAGGATGACTTCTAGGTCGCGTCCCCCTTCACGTAACGACGCTTACGTCTGGATCTGGCTGCCGGGCACGACCGATCCCGTCGTCGCCGGCCGGCTCGTGCGCGAGGGCGACCGGCTGATCTTCAACTACGGCCAGAGCTATCTCGCCCGCACCGACGCGATGGCGATCTACCTGCCCGAGCTGCCGTTGCAACGCGGCGCGCTCGTGCCAGAGCCCGGCCTGTCGATGGCGGGCTGCCTGCGCGACGGCGCGCCCGACGCGTGGGGCCGCCGCGTGATCCTGAACAAGACGCTCGGCCTGCGCGGGCGCGACGCCAACGTCGAGGAGCTACCCGAGCTCACTTACCTGCTCGAGTCGGGATCGGACCGCATCGGCGCGCTCGATTTCCAGATTTCGCCGACCGAGTACACGCGCCGCGGCGGACGGGCGACGCCGCTGCAGGAGCTGCTGCACGCCGCCGAGAAAGTCGACGCCGGCACGCCCCTGCTGCCCGAGCTCGACCAGGCGCTGTTCCACGGCAGCTCGCTGGGCGGCGCGCGGCCCAAGGCGATCATCGACGACGGCGAGCACAAGCTGATCGCCAAATTCTCCTCGTCCAACGACACGCATGACGTGGTGAAGGCGGAGTTCGTGGCGATGCGGCTTGCTGAAAAGGTCGGTCTCGACGTGGCGCCGGTGCGGCTCGAGCATGTCGCCGGCAAGGACGTGCTGCTGGTCGAGCGGTTCGATCGCACGCGCATCGACACCGGCATCTGGCAGCGCAAAGCGATGGTCTCGGCGCTGACCCTGTTCGGCCTCGACGAGATGATGGCGCGCTATGCGAGCTATGCCGACCTGACCGAGATCGTCCGCCACCGCTTCACCGAGCCGCGCGAGACGCTACGCGAACTCTTCGGCCGCCTCGTCTTCAACATCCTCTGCGGCAACACCGACGACCATGCGCGCAACCACGCCGCCTTCTGGGACGGCGCGCGGCTTACGCTCACGCCCGCCTACGACATCTGCCCGCAGAATCGCTCGGGCAACGAGGCGAGCCAGGCGATGCTGATCGTGGGCGAGGATCGCAGGAGCCGCCTCGCCACCTGTCTCGACGCTGCGCCCGCCTTCATGCTCGATGCCGCTACCGCCGAGAAGATGATCGCGCAGCAGATCCGCAGCCTGCGCGCAGCGTGGGACGAGGTGATGGAAGAAGCCGCGATGAGCGAGGTCGAGCGCCGCCTGCTGCAGCAACGCATCTTCCTCAATCCGTTCATCTTCGAGGGCGCGCCGCCCAAGCTGCAGGCGCTGCAACAGACCTGACCGCTACCGCTTCATGTCCTTGCGGTAGAGGTAGTAGGCGAAGCAAGCGACGGCCGCGAGGGCGATCAGGGCGGGGATTTCCATGCAGACGACTGTCGTATAGCGTCGCCGTCATGTCATACGATTTCGTCGTCGAGACCCTGCAGGGAGCGTTGTGTATCGCGACGTTCGGCCTGATCGCCGCCGTCGCCGGGAAGACGCTG
Source organism: Enhydrobacter aerosaccus (assembly GCA_903832005.1). Taxonomy (GTDB): domain Bacteria; phylum Pseudomonadota; class Alphaproteobacteria; order Reyranellales; family Reyranellaceae; genus Reyranella; species Reyranella aerosaccus_B. Next base: position 14,758 of record CAIKZO010000164.1, read on the forward strand.
GCCCGCACCCTATCGCCGCGCGGGCTGCTGGCGGGGCGCGCGGCCGGAAAGATCGAGCCCGAGCGTCTTCTCGCGCTCGCTATGGCCATCGTCCTGCCTGCGCTCTATCTGATCCATTGCATAACCGCTCTGATGAACGGTGCGGTGCCGCGCGCCCTGCCCGCCGCCGAGCCCTGGATGGTCGCCGCCCTGTTAGCCAGCCAGGCGCTCTACCTCGGCGGCAAGTTCCTCCGCTCCTGATCCGGAAAGGCCACCTTCATGGTCACCTACACGTCCTTCGGCCTCCTGGTGTTTCTGGCCATCGTCTTCATCGGCGTGTTCGCGGCCGTGGTGCACAAGATCCACAGGGACAAGATCGATCTGTCGACCTTGCTGCACGAGCACGGCACCGGGAAGACGAGCCTGTCGCGTTTCCAATTTCTGCTCTTCACCTTCGTCATCGCCGGGACCTTCCTGGTCCTGTCGCTCGAGGCCGGCGCCTTCGTCGAGATTCCGACCAGCGTCCTCATCCTGCTCGGCATCAGCGGCGGCAGCTTCGTGCTGTCCAAGGCCATCTCGGCACTGGCGAAGAAGCCGGACGCCTGAATGCGTGCGCTGGCGTCGATCGTCTCACTCCTTCTCGTCGCCTGGACACTGCCCGCTGCAGCGGCGGACGACGATTGCAAGGACATGCTCGCCGTCACCGGCGCGCCCGAATACAAGGGCAGCGAAGCGCCCGACCACGCGATCCTCTGCCGCGCGGGCTACGTGTTGTCGTTCAACCTGAAGCGCCTCACGCCCGACTGGGTCCTCGAGGTGCTGACGTCGGAACGCTTCAAAGGAACGGCCGACCGGACGTCGCTCCGGAATCCCTTCGCGCCTGATCCCGACCTCAAGGCCGGCGAACGGTCCGAACTGAAGGACTATGCCGCCAGCGGTTACGACCGCGGGCACATGGCTCCCGCCGCGGACATGAAATTCAGCCGCGAGGCGATGATCCAGAGCTTTTATCTCTCGAACATGGCGCCGCAGATCGGGCCCGGCATGAACCGTGGCATCTGGGCCGATCTCGAGAAGCTCACGCGACAATGGGTCTGCGGGCACGAGCAACTGATCGCGATCTCCGGCCCGATCTACGAGGAGGCGGACAAGACCGTCGGCGACGACAAGGTCGCCGTCCCCACCTCCTTCTACAAAATCCTCTACGATCCGGAGCGCAAGCGCATCATCGCCTTCGTGCTGCCCAACAGGAGCATCGACAAGGACGGCAAGACCGCCATCGAGGCGCTGAAACAATTCATGGTCAAGGCAGGCAGCATCGAGGACCGGGCTGGCCTATCGTTCCTCGACGGGCTGACACCGCGCGACCGCACGCGCCTTCTCGACATGGCGCCGGCCATGTGGAGCAAGCGCGATCTCTGTTAAGTCGCGGGCCTGCGTGTCTGCGACCAACCGATGTAGAGGCCCCCGCCGACGATGATGGCGGCGCCGATCCAGCCGAGGAAGTCGGGGAAGTCGCCGAAGAAGAGATAGCCGATCACCACCGAGCCCAGGAGCTGGAAGTACTGGAACGGCGCGATGATGTTGGCCGGCGCGTTGTTGAGCGCGCGGGCCACGAAATAATGCCCCGTCCCGCCGATCACGCCGAGGCTGCAGAAGTAGAAGATGTCGCGCGCCGTCTCCGGCGTTCGCCAGACGAAGGGCAACACCGCGAACATGCCGAAGCCGCCGATGACCGAGCTGTAGATGCCGGAAGTCTCGGGCGAGTCGATCGTCGAGATCATCCGCGTCAGGACCTGGTAGACCGCGTAGCAGAGGCCGCTCAGCAGCGAGAGCAGCGACGCCCAGTGAAACAGCTCGGTGCCCGGCCGGATCACCAGCAACACGCCCAGGAAGCCCACGAACATCGCCACGAGCCGGCCGCGCGTCGTGCGCTCGCCCAGCGCCAGCCAGGCGATCGGCAACACGAAGAAAGGCGCCATCATCGTGATCGACGCGGCCTTGGCGAGCGGAATGAAGGTGATCGACAGAAAGCTCGAGGCGTTGGAGATGAACAGCATCAGCGACCGCAAGAGCTGCGTGCCGAGCCGCCGCGTCTTCAGCATGCCGACGCCAAAGCGCGGCACGAACACCACGAGCATGTAGACGATATGGCCGAAGGCGCGCGCCCACGAGATCTGCAACGAATCGTAGCCGTCCTGTCCCAGGAATTTCGCGAAGCCGCTCATCACCGGGAACAGCAGGCCGGCGCCACACATGAACAGGATGCCCGAAACGATCCTCCGGCGGGTCGACGCCGCGGCGTCGCTCAATGCCCAGCCTCTTGCAGTGCCTGCCAGACGCGCAATGGCGTCGCCGGCATGTCGAGTTCGCGCACGCCTGCCGGACGCAGCGCGTCGAGGATGGCGGCCATGATCGTCTGCGGCGCGGAGATGCAGCCCGCCTGACCGGAACCCTTCACGCCCAGCGGATTGGCCGCCGTTGGACGCTCGACCAAAGTGATGTCGAAGTTCGGGAAATCTTCGGCGCGCGGCATCGTGTAGTCCATCAGCGAGCCGCTCAGCAGCTGGCCCGACTGAGGATCATAGACGGTGTGCTCGACCAGCGCCTGGCCGATGCCTTGCGCGATGCCACCCTGCACCTGCCCCACCGTGAGCAGCGGATTGATCAGGCGACCATAGTCGTCGACCACCGTATAGCGCTCGAGCACGGCCGCGCCCGTCTCGGGATCGATCTCGACTTCAGCGACATGGCAGCCGCTCGGGAAGGTGAAGACGTCGGTCATGTTCATTACATGGGTACCGAAGGGATTTCCGCTCTCGCGCGCCACCGACAGGAGATCGATGCGGCGCGCGCTGCCGCCGACCGAGAAACCGCCGCCCGCGAACACCAGCTCGCCCTCACCGGCTTGCAGGAGACGGGCCGCCAAGGTCCGCGCCAGCACCAGCGCGGCGTCGAGTGCCTTCACCACCGCGGCGCCACCCATGTGCATCGAGCGCGCGCCGCCGTGGCCCGCGCCGCTCTTCACCTGCCGCGTGTCTGCCTGGACGTAGCGGATCGCGTCCATCGGCACGCCGAGCCGATCGGCGGCGATCTGCGCGAAGGCAGTCTCGTGGCCCTGCCCGTTCGATTCGGTGCCGACGGCCACCATCACCGTGCCGTCGTTATCGAAGCGTACTTCTGCACCCTCGTTGGGCGCCCCGCGCGAGGTTTCGAGGAAGCAGCCGACGCCGATGCCACGCAGCTTGCCGCGCGCCGCCGCCTCTTCGCGGCGCGCCTCGAAGGTCACCATGTTGGCACGCGCCACGGCGAGGTCGAGGTTGCCGACGAAGCCGCCCGAATCGATCGCCATGCCCATCGCGGTCTTGTGCGGGAAGGAGGCGATCAGGTTTTGCCGGCGCAGTGCCGCCGGGTTGCGCCGCATGTGCCGCGCCGCCGCCTCGATGGCGCGCTCGATGATGTAATTCGCCTCGGGCTTGCCGGCGCCGCGATAGGCATCGACCGGCACGGTATTGGTGAAGGCGCCGCGCACGTCGACATGGATCGCCGGAATGTCGTAGACGCCGCCGTGCGCCGTCGAGGCTGCCACCGCCGAGGCGCCCGGCCCGTTGCCCGAGAGATAGGCGCCCATGTTGGCCACCATCTCGATCTCCATGCCGAGGATCTTGCCAGTCGTATCGAGCGCGAGCTTCGCTTTTGCGGCGATGTCGCGGCCCTGCGCACCGGCCACGAACTCCTCCGCACGGTCGGCGGTCCAGCGCACCGGCTGGCCGAGCTTGCGTGCCGCCCACAGCAGCAGGATCCATTCGGGATAGAGGAAGTTCTTCATGCCGAAACCGCCGCCCACGTCGGGGGCGCTGAGCTGGATGCGCTCGGGCGCCACCTTGAAGACGAATTCGGCAAGCTGGCGGCGGATGCCGTGCAGCCCCTGCCCGGTCAGCTCGAGGTCGAGCGTGTCGGTCGCGGTGTCGTAGCGCGCGATGCCGGCGCGCGGCTCGAGCGGCGAGACGATCACGCGGTTGTTCATCACGTCGATCTCGACGACGTGGGCTGCTCTGCGCATCGTCTCGGCGACGGCGACGGCATCGCCCTTCTCGACATGGAAGGCCATGTTGCCCGGCGCCTCGTCCCACAGCGCCGGCGCGCCATCGGCCAGCGCGGCGCGACCGTCGACCACGGACGGCAGGGCGTCGTACTCGGCCTCCACCAGTTCGGCCGCGGCGCGCGCGATCTCTTCACTCTCGGCCACGATGAAGGCCACCGGATCGCCGACATGGCGCACCCGTCCGTTGGCCAGCGCCGGACGCGGCGGCACGATCAGCGGCTTGACCGCGGCCATGCAGGGCATCGGCCCCAGCTCGGCAAGATCGGCTGCAACATAGACGTCACGCACACCCGACATCGCCTTGGCCGCCCCGACGTCGAGACGCCGGATGAGGGCGTGGGCGTGTGGCGAGCGCAGGACATGACCCCACAAGCAACCGGGGCTTGCGATATCGTCGACGTAGCGGCCGCGCCCCGTGAGGAAACGCAGGTCCTCCACGCGGCGAATTGATCAGCCAATTATCTTTTCTAGTGCGAGTTCTGGCATGGCGTCGATAAGCTCGCCTCAAACCAACGGAGGATCAACCATGATCGAGCTGCATTATTGGCCGACGCCCAACGGCAAGAAAGTCTCCATCCTGCTCGAGGAGCTGGGCATGCCCTACAAGGTCGTGCAGGTGAACATCGGCCAGGGCGACCAGTTCACCGACGCCTTCCTCGAAATGAACCCCAATCACCGCATGCCGGTGATGGTCGACACGCAGCCTGCCGACGGCGGCAAGCCCTTCGCCGTGTTCGAATCGGGCGCGATCATGCTCTATCTCGCCGAGAAGGCCGGCAACAAGTTCTATCCGCAGGACCTGCGGACCAAGCACGAAGTGAACGAGTGGCTGATCTGGCAGATGGCCAACCAGGGCCCCAAGAGCGGCGAGTGCGGCCACTTCCGCCGCGTCGACCAGGCCAAGGAAGGCGACCAGAAATACGCCATCACCCGCTTTACGGATGAAGTGAACCGCCTCTACGGCGTGCTCAACAACCGGCTCTACAAGCACAAGTACCTGGCGGGCGACCAGTACACGATCGCCGACATGATCTGCTACCCGTGGACCGTGAACTGGAAGTTCCAGGGCCAGGACATCGAGGAGTTCCCCTACTTCAAGCGCTGGTTCGAGGAGCTGGGCGCCCGTCCCGCCGTCCAGAAGGGCATGGCCGTCGGCGCCGACTTCTCCGTCGATCGCGAGAAGCTCCCGCCCGAAGAGCAGGAGCGCATCCGGAAGATGCTTTATAATCAGAGGGCTAGGCCTGTAAAAGCGTAGCTTTTACAGGCGGTGGGCGGCAGCGCTTGTAATCAAGCGCGAGAGCCCACACCGCGCAGAATAGATAAGGATCAGAGCGGCCCGTAAGCTCCCGGGAAATCGGCGATGTCGAGGGTCGGCACGCCGGGCACGCGCACGAACTGGCTGTCGTGCGAGCCGTCGGGCATCAGGCGATGCTCGACATAGCCCACTTCCTTGACGCCGTAGCGCGGCTGCAGCACGTCGGGCAGCACGAAAGCCGTCGACGTGCCCCAGACATGTTGCGTCGCGCCCGTGATGCTGGCGCGATACTGATGGACGTGGCCGCAAGCAATCAGTGACGGTGCCGCATCGCCGAGGGAAGCGAACAGCGCGCGGCGCGGCCGTGGATTGACGAACCGGCCGGTGATCGCTGCCTCATCAGCGCTCTGGTCGAACAGCGGCTTGTGCAGGAACAGCGCGAGACGGCGGTCGCCCAGGCCGGCGGCGGCATCGGCGATCGCGGCATCTTGTTCGCTCGCGGCGTCGAGGTCGCTGCCCAGCAGCTGCGAGTCGATGCCCAGCACCCGCCAGCCCGGCACGTCGAACCACCACCAGTCGGGGCCGAAGTGCTTCACGTAACGCGCGCGGCGTTCGGCATCGATCGGGGCCTCGCCGTGGCTCGGCGCATCCTGGCAGTCGCCGAGATCGTGGTTGCCCGGCAGGAAGCGCATCGGCAGCTCAAGCGCGTCGTGCAAGGCCCGCGCGGCGATCAGGTCGGCTTCCTCGTCGGCGCCGTCGAGCGTGATGTCGCCCGAGTTCAGCACCAGGTCGGGCCGGCTCTCGCGCAGCGCGGCGCCCGTGCGCAGGAAGTTGTCGACGAAGAACGGCTTCGTCTCGCTGAGATGGGTGTCGGAGATTTGGGCGATGCGGTAGGTCATGCGCCACAGACTAGGCGCAGTTTGTTGCAGGACGGCGACCTCAGCTGTCGCCGAACCTTCTCATTTCAATATCACCTGCGCGTCTTCCCACACGCGCTGCACGAGCGCGGCCGCGGGTTCGGCTCGACCCAGGGCCGCCGACTGACCGGCCCATGTCTGCATGCGCTGCAGGTCGTTGTCCTTTTGCGCCGCCGCGCGCATCGCGCCGGTCAGGCCGCGTTGCACCGGATAGGGCGCGCTCTTCGGTGCACCCTCGGCCATGGCGGCGCGCACATAGTCGGTCACGATGCTGCGTCCTGCCCGCCCGCTGAAGGCGCGCGTGATGACCGTATCCTCGGGCGCGATCTTGCCGAGGGCCTCCGCCCACGCCGGGCTGATCTTTGCTTCGGGACAGCGCAGGAAGGCCGAGCCGATCTGCGCCGCACTGGCACCTAGCGCCAATGCCGCCGCGACACCGCGGCCATCCGCAATGCCACCCGTTGCCACCACGGGCACGCGGACAGCATCGACGACCGCCGGGAGGAGCGCGAACAAGCCGACCAATCGCGCTTCGGCCATGTGCGATTCGAAAGCGCCGCGATGGCCGCCGGCTTCCATGCCCTGGGCCACGATCACGTCGGCGCCGGCTGCCTCCGCCGCGCGCGCTTCGGCGACGGTGGAGATGTTCGCGAACCACGCGATCCCCTGTTTCTTGAGCTTCGCCACGAAGGCTGGCGGATAGAGCCCCATGACGGAAGAGACCGCGCTGGGACCGGCCGCTAGCAACGCCTCGCACTGCGCGTCGAAGTCCACTGGCGCGGCATCGCCCGCATCCGCTGCCACGGCGGGTCCCCAGTCGGCGAGGAAGTCGCGCACGGACGATTCGTGCTCGGGATTGCGGACGGCGCCGGATCGGGAATCCAGAGGTTCAACTGGAATGGACCGTTGCTGTTGGCGCGGATCTCGGCGGCCCACTTCGCGATCTCTGCCGGCTGCATGAGCAGCGCCCCGCACGATGCAAGCCCGCCTGCGTTGGCGACCGCCGCCGACAAGGACGGCGCGCTGGCGCCCGCCATCGGCGCGAGGAGGATCGGAACCCTCAGGCCAAACCGGGAGCAGAAGGACTGGGTGCGTTCCAGAAGTGCGCTCATTGGATCCTCACTACCTCTTCGCTTCAGCCGAATTACTTTCGACGTGAAAAGACTTCGAGCTCACGAGCCATTCGCCGTCGACACGATGATAGTTGAGGTAGTCGACATAGACGATGGTGTTGATCCTGACACGCACCTTCGCCAGCGCCTGGTCGGCAGAGGTGAAGTCCAGCAGCAGGATTTCTTCCTCGCGGTTTGCGCCCTGCGACTTTGGCGAGGGATTGCCGGCAAGAATATCCCGATAGGCCTCGGCCGTGAGCATCCGCATCTTGCCGTCGCGTAGCCCATGCAGCTGGGCGGTCGGCCGGAAGACACGATCGAAGGAGGACACATCCGCGTCGTACATGAGGTCGAAGTACTTCTGCACGGCCTGCGGCATGGTTTGAACGTTGGTCATCGGATCCCCTTCAGCGACGGTTGAAGGCGGCGAACGTGCCCCACAAAGCGCGGGCACGTCCTTGCGAGTTGAGCTAATAACTCGGGTTCCAGTGCAATGTTATGCTAATTCTGGCCGACAAGGTGCGCTCTGATGCCAAAAAATGACCTAGACGCGATCGACTGCCGAATCATGGCCGCCCTCCAGGCCGACGGCCGATTAAGCAACATCGATCTCGCCGAACGCGTGGGCCTGTCCCCGTCGCCCTGTCTACGGAGGGTGAAGCGGCTGGAGCGCGAAGGATATATCGATGCCTACCGCGCGGTGCTTCAGCGCGACCGTGTCGGTCTCGGCTTCTCTGTTTTCGTCGGCGTGAAGATCGAAAGCCATGCCAACGATCGGGCGCTGGCCTTCGAGAAGGCGGTGACCGCCATGCCCGAAGTCGTTGCCTTCCATCTCGTCTCTGGCGAGGTCGACTACTTTCTTGAAGTCGTCGTTCCCGATCTCGAGCGCTATCGGGAGTTCATGGTCACCAAGCTTCTCGAGCTGCCGATCGTGCGCGAGGTGCGCAGCAACATCGCCATTCAGACATTGAAGGCCGGTGCCCCGCTCCCGCTCGGCCATCTCGGCGCCTAGTCGGAATCTCCTACTGCAGTGACGAGAGCGGCGGCGCCACGTCTTCCAGCGACTTGCCCTCTGCCTTCACGCCCAAGCTGAGCTCGACGACGGCCGCCACGATCATCAGCGCCGCGCCGATCAGGTAGCCGATCAGCACGTTGCCGCGATCGCCGCCACCGATCAGGCGGCCGAACAGCCAGGGTCCACCCACGCCGCCCAGCAACGTACCGAAGGCGTAGAACAGAGCGATGGTGAGCGCGCGGACTTCGAGCGGAAAGCATTCGCCGACCGTGAGATAGGCCGCACTCGCCGCCGCCGAGGCGAAGAAGAACACCGCCGTCCACATCACCGTCTGCGTCGTGGCAGTAAGCACGCCCATATGGAAAAGCTGGCCGGTCGCGGCGAGCAGGATGCCCGCCAGCGCATAGGTGGCCGCGATCATGGTCTTGCGGCCGAGCGTGTCGAACAGTTTGCCGAGCAGCACGGGGCCGAGGAAGTTGCCCAGGGCGAACGGCAGGATGTAGAGCCCGACCTTGTCGGCCGCCACATTGTAGAACTTGGTGAGCACCAGCGCGTAGGTGAAGAAGATCGCGTTGTAGATGAAGGCCTGGCTCGCCATCAGCACGATGCCGAGCGCCGTGCGGCCGGGATAATGTTTCAAGAGAGTCTGCGCGACAGAGCCGAGCGTGAGCTTGTGCGGATCACCCAACTTCAACGTCGCGGTCACCGGTTCGAGCTCGACATGCTCGCTGGCGATCACGCGCGCCTCGATTTCGGCCACGACCTCGTGCGCCTCGCCATCGCGGCCATGGATCATCAGCCAGCGCGGGCTCTCGGGCAGGAACTGGCGCAGGTAGAGAATGAAGAGGCCGAGCACCGCGCCGCTGCCGAAGGCGATACGCCAGCCCAGATCGGCGCCGAACAGGTTCGGATCGAGCAACCACACCGAGACCAGCGCACCCGCCGCGGCGCCGATCCAGAAGCTGCCGTTGATGGCCAGATCCGTGCGGCCACGCACCCGCGCCGGGATCAGTTCCTGGATCGCCGAATTGATCGCGGAATATTCGCCGCCGATGCCCGCGCCCGTGAGGAAGCGGAAGAACAGGAAGCTCTCGATATTCCACGAGAAGGCCGTGAGCGCGGTCGCCACCAGATAGACGCCTAAGGTGACGTTGAAGAGCTTCTTGCGACCCAGGCGATCCGTGAGGTGCCCGAAAAAGAGCGATCCCAATACCGCGCCTATGAGATAGGCACTTCCGGTCAGCCCCACCTGTTCGGCCGTGAGATGGAGGCGCGGACTGGTTTGCAGCGCCGCTGCGACGGAGCCGGCCAGGGTCACTTCGAGCCCGTCGAGGATCCAAGTGATGCCCAGCGCCGCAACGACCAGCCGATGAAATCGGCTCCACGGCAGCCGATCGAGCCGGGCCGGAACGTCTGTCAGGGTGTTGGGACTGGCCATCAGGTGCCCCGATAACGTTACTCTTTATAAGGTGTTCCGCCTCGGCGCAGGAGGCATGCGCCGGGACCGGGTGGTGGCCGGTATTTCCCTTCATTATTATACGCTTATGACCGACAGCACCTTGGCGGCCCCGTCACACACCACGGCCGCCCCACAAACCAAGACCGCCTCCTCGGGCTCCTCCGTCGACAGCGCGACGTTCGCGATCATCCTGTCGCTGTCGTTCTGCCACCTGCTGAACGACATGATGCAGTCGCTGGTGCCGGCGCTTTATCCGATCCTCAAGGAGAACTACGCGCTCTCCTTTACCCAGGTCGGGTTCATTACGCTCGCCTTCCAGTTCACCGCCTCGATGCTGCAGCCGGTCGTCGGCCTCTACACCGACAAGCACCCCAAGCCCTACTCGCTGGTCGCGGGTATGGGCTTCACCCTGGTCGGCCTGCTCAGCCTCTCGCACGCCCATTCCTATCCCGTGATCCTGCTGTCGGCCGCGATGATCGGCATGGGCTCGTCGGTCTTCCATCCCGAGGCCTCGCGCATGGCGCGCCTCGCCGCCGGCGGCCGTTACGGCCTTGCCCAGTCGCTGTTCCAGATCGGCGGCAACATGGGCTCCGCCTGCGGCCCGCTGCTCGCCGCCTTCGTCGTCGTCGTGCGTGGCCAGAGCAGCCTCGCCTGGTTCTCCGCCGCCGCGCTCGTGGCCATGGTGATCCTGTTCCAGATGGGTCACTGGTATCGCGCGCGCCTCGCCGAGGGTGCGAGCGCCGGCCCCAAGAAGGCCAAGAAAATTGTCGCTCCTCACGGCCTGTCGAAGGGCCGCGTCGGGTTCGCCGTGTTCATCCTGGTCGTGCTGCTGTTCAGCAAGAACGTCTACCAGGCGAGCCTCGGCTCCTATTACACCTTCTACCTGATGGACAAGTTCGGCCTCTCCATCCAGACGGCGCAGTATTTCCTGTTCGCCTTCATGTTCGGCATCGTGATCGGCACCCTACTGGGTGGCCTGGTCGGCGACCGGGTCGGCCGCATCCCGGTGATCTGGTTCTCGATCCTGGGCGCGATGCCATTCGCGCTGATGCTACCGCACGCCAACCTGTTCTGGACGGCCGTGCTGGCGGTGACCGTGGCGATCATCGTCGCCTCGGCCTTCGCCGCGATCCTGGTCTATGCCCAGGAACTGCTGCCCGGTCGGGTCGGGCTGGTGGCCGGCATCTTCTACGGGTTTTCCTTCGGCCTGGGTGGCCTGGGCGCCGCCGGCCTCGGCCGGATCGCCGACTGGACCAGCATCACGACGGTCTACAACGTGACCCCGTACCTGCTATGCTTGGGCTTCTTGACGGCCCTCCTGCCCCGTCTGCCGGGAGAGCCGAAGAACGCCCATTAAGGGAGGGCTTCATGGACTCTCAGGTCGACCACAAGCGCCGCGTTCTCGATAGCAAGCCGGTCTCGCCCACGCTGTTCGCGCACTTCGTCCTGCGCACCTCGAACCGTACGCCGCTGCGCGACTGGTACCTCAAGGTGCTGAACGCGCGACAGGTGTTCGAGAACGAGTACATCTCGTTCATCAGCTACGACGACGAGCATCATCGCGTCGCCTTCGTGCAGATCGACGGCCTCGAGAAGGCCGCCGACAAGGCCTGGGGCCTTGCGCATGTCGCCTACACGTTCGCCGATCTCCACCAGCTGCTCTCGACCTACAAGCGGCTGAAGGCCGACGGCATCGTGCCGGTGCGCACCATCAACCACGGCCCGACCGTGTCGATGTACTACAAGGATCCCGACGGCAATCAGGTCGAGCTGCAGGTCGATGCCTTCGACAAGGCGGGCGCTGCCTCCTACTTCCATACCGAGCCCTTCGCCAAGAACCCGATCGGCGTGCTGTTCGACGCCGACAAGATGGTGGCCGACTACGAAGCCGGCGTCCCTGAGGCCGAGTTGCTGCGCAGGCCCTGATCATGCTCACTCTTCATCTCAGCCCCGCCACCAGCTCGATGGCGGTGCACATCGCTTTGCATGAGATCGGCGTCCCCTTCGAGACCAAGGTCTGGACGCTAGCCCAGGGCACACGCACGCCCGAGTATCTTGCGATCAATCCTGCCGGCAAGGTGCCTGCGCTGGTGGTCGACGGTACCCTGATCACCGAAGTGGCGGGTGGACTCTTTTATCTCGCCAAGCGCTATCCGGAGGCCAAGCTCCTGCCGGCCAACGATCCGCTCACCGAGGCGCGGGCGGTATCGTGGATGTCGTTCCTCGCCTCGACCGTCCACCCGGCGCGCGCCAAGGGCATGGACGCGCTCGCCGAAGCCTGGGCACTTGCCGAGAAGAAATTCGGCGAGGACTCGAAGGGCCGCGACTGGACCTTGGGCAGCTATTCGATCGTCGACATCCACCTCTTCCGCCTTTACTGGCGCATGGTGAACACGCCGGGCGATCGGCCGACCGGATTGAAGGGGCTCGATGGCCACTACGCGTACATGATGGCGCGGCCGGCGGTGAAGAAGACCATCGACGTCGAAAGCAAGATCGCGCGCTAGCGTGAGCAAGTTCGCTCTTCATATGGCGCCGGGCTCGAGCTCGATGGCCGTGCATATCGCGCTGAACGAGATTGGCGTGCCGTTCGAGAAGAAGCTCATGTCGTTCCACAAGAAGGACATGAAGAGCGCCGCCTACCTCGCGCTCAATCCCGAGGGTGCGGTGCCGATGATGCAGATCGACGGCCGGCCGCTCACGCAGGTGGCGGCCTGCCTCTTCTATCTCGCCAAGCGCTATCCCGAAGCCCAGCTGCTGCCGGCCAACGATCCCGAGACCGAGGCGCAGGCGATCTCGTGGATGTCGTTCATCGCCTCCGGCATCCATCCCGTGGCCCGGCTGGGCGGCGAATACGTCGCCAATGCATGGGCGATCGCCGAGAAGAAGTTCGGCGACGGCGAGTGGGCCCTGGGCCAGTACTCGATCGTCGATATCCACCTTTTCCGGCTCTATTGGCGCATGCTCAACCGGCCGAACCCTGCCGGCGGCTTCCCGCGGCTCGACAAATTGCATGCACGGATGATGGCCCGGCCGGCCGTTCAACGAACCCTCGACGTCGAGAAATCCATCGGCTACGAACTCCCCGCCTGATCGATTTTCCGGAATGCGAGTGCTACTGTCCGGCGGTGTTGGGGCGTGAGGGAGTATTCGATGCAGTTCGGCTGGCTGACGCTCAGTCTGTCGCCATCGCCGGAGGAAGATGCGGTCCGCATCGAGCAGCAGATCGAACAGGTCTGCTACGCCGAGACGCTGGGGTTCAGCGATGTCTGGCTGACCGAGCATTATTTCACCGGTGAGAGCGTCTACAACGATTCGCTGATGTTTGCCGCTGCCCTGGCGATGAAGACCAGCCGCATTCGGCTGGGTTTCGCGGTCGTTCAGACGCCGTTCCACCATCCCGTGCGCCTGGCCACGCAGCTCGCCCTGCTCGACAATCTCAGCAAGGGCCGCATCGACGTCGGCGTCGGCAAGGGCACCGTCTACAACGAGTATGAATTCGTGGGTCATGGGCTGCGCAGCGACGACAGCCGCGAGCGCATGGAAGAAGCCGTCGCGGTGATCGAGCTCGCCTGGGGCGGCGAGCCGTTCGAGTTCGACGGCAAGTTCCACAAGCTCAAGGTCCCTGCGCTCAGGCCAAAGCCGGTGCAGCCGTCGCCGCCGCTGTGGCGCAGCGTGATCTCGCCCGGCTCCTTCACCGAATGCGGCAAGCTCGGCATCCCGATCCTGACAGCGCGCCTTGCCGTGCCGAAACTCAAGGAGCGCTGGGCCCTGTACGACGCCGGGCTGAAAGCCGGCGGTCACGACGAGGCGACGCGCGCGCGGTTGCTCGCGCAGAGCGCCCTCTGGCGCAACGTCTATGTCGCCGAGTCCGACGCCCAGGCCGAGGACGAGTTGGCCACGTTGCTGATCGAGACCCGCGAGCACATGATGCATGTCCGCGAGGCCTACAACCCACCCGACTTCCAGCCCGGCCCCGAGACGCTTAATCCCTGGACCGACCCCAAAGTGAAGGACGACGTGGCGGTGCCCTACGTGCTCGAGACCGGCTCGATCTACGGCTCGCCCAAGCGGGTACGCGAGCAGGTGGCCGAGATTGCCGACGCCGGGATCCAGCACCTGCTCTGCCAGACCGGCTTCGGCGCCATGAATCACGCCCAGAATATCGCCTCGATGCGCCGGTTCGGTGAACAAGTCATGCCGGCCTTCCGCCAGAAGGTGGTATAAACCGTCATGGTTCTCGGACTGCCCATCGCCACCTTCAAGCTGGTCTACGTCTGCATCAGCCTGTTCGCCATGTTCTCCGGCATGATGGTGGTGCGCGACATGCGCAAGATGCGGCCGCTGGGCTTCTGGAACCCGCTGTTCTTTGTCAGCACCATCGTCACCGCCGGAGCCGGCTTCCTCTTCCCGCCCAACACTTTCGGACCGCCGACCAACGTCTGCTGGATCCTGCTCGCGGTGCTGGCGCTTGGCCTGTTCGCGCTCTACGCGACGCGGCTGAGCGGCCTGTGGCGCTGGACCTACGCACTCACCATCATCGCCGGCCTCTACCTCAACGTCCTCATGGGCATTACCCAGGCCTTCGAGCGCATCGAGGTCCTGCACCGCTACGCGCCCAAGGGCACCGAGCCGCCGTTGATCGCGGCTCAGGTAATCGTGCTGTTCGGCTTCCTGGTCGTGGGCTTCATTGCCGCCAGCCGCTTCCGAGCAACGGGCCCTTAAGGACAAGTTCCTAGTCGGGCACTGCCTGCTTCTCGAGCCAACGACGCGCTTCGCTGGCGTCTGTAAACACCTTCATCGGACGCTCCGCGACGGCCAGCATGCCGATCACGCGGCTCACGGCTTCCATCATGGCGAGCGGAAACACCAGCGCCAGCGGACCCATCGGCCCGTCGCCCTGCGTGCTGCGCAAACGCCATCCGAGCGCCATCATGTCGTCCGGCGCCATCGCATTGGTGCCACGGCCGGCGTCGAAGAGCTTGCGATAGGGCGCCGCCCCCGCCTGCTCCATCGCACTCAACATGGCGTCCATGTCGGCGCGCGTGATGTCGCCGGTCACGACGGTAATCGCCATCTTGGTTTCATGATCGATCGTCCAGGTGAGCGGCATCCACTCTTCCTCGTCGCGACGGGAGCGTTCCTTTTAACGCTCCCCGGGGAGATGAGGCAATGAACCGGCGGCAACATTCAAATTGCAGCGACCTCCGGTCATCCACCCTGCACGAAGGCCGCGAGATCGGACTGCCGTCGCTTGCAGACCAGATAGGCTTCGGCGACGCGAATGCGCTCGGCCGCTATCTCGTTGTCCGCGGCATCGTCGGCCGCGAGTTCCGGATCAATGCAGGGCAGCAGCAGGCTGGCGTCCGGTTGGCGGCTGACCGTCGTTGCCGAATAGCTGGTGCAGGCTGCGAGTGGCATCGCGCATAGCAGGAGACTGAGCGCAGCTCGTCGAAATCGGTTCATGATACACCTGTTGAATGGCAGCGCCGGCCTTCTGGTCGAGCGCGGCGAGAGCTGTCTGCTGCTGGGCGATGAGGTTGGCCGACAGTTCGGCATCCTCGGCCTTCTGCTTGAGGATGGCGTCGCGGTCGGCGACGTCGGTCTTCAGCGCGCCGTTCTCCTCGTAGGACCATTTCAGCAGCAACCCGGCGCCGCCCAGCAGCAGGACGAGTACGCCGAGCGCCAAGGCAAGATACTTCGTCACGCGAGTGCCCGGAGCGCATCTACAACAGCGCCCACCAGGAACGCCACACCCACCGCCCACAGCGGCACGGGATGAGCGAGCCAGGCGATGATCTTGGGGCCTTCGGTCTGAATTGGATCAATCATTCTTCTCTCCTGTGAAAAGCGCCCGCTCGTCGGCGCGGCGCGTGACAAGGCCAGGCTCCACGCTGCCCGCGGCATCGTGGATCCAGCGGCCAAACTGGTTGGCAGCGCCTGGCGCGTCGCCCGTGTTGAGCAGTCGCAGCAGCGTCGAGGAGGCAAAAGCCCCGCCGCCGATGTTGAAGATGAAGCAGGCGAGTGCATCGAACTGGTCCTGCGCCAGCGGCACGCGGACAGTACCGGCGATGCAGCGCTCGACTGCTCCGAGATCGGCGGCGAGGAAGGCGTCGGCCTGGGCCTGGTTGATCACCATGCCCGGGACGACACCGTTGGTATGGCCGTAGCCGATCGTCCATATGCCAGCGCCGTCACGATAAGCAGTGAGCCGGCAGCCCTCGTGCGCCTCGATGAACGCGCGGCCAGCATCGGAGGTCTTCTGAGTCATGGCTTCCTCGCCTTCCGCCGCGCGCATTCGCGCAACACGAGATAGACCGCCAACAGCGACACGAGACAGATCGCCTGCCATTCATGCGTGCTCATGAGGCCCCCCTGTTCCACCACAGGCCCCACCATTCCTTGACGGTAGCGATCGGTGCGGACCGGAACTGCTGGGCCACCGCCATCAGCCCGCCGATCACGTCCATACCCACGACCGCCGTCAGGATGCCCGCCGCGATCGTGGCCTTGGGACCGAGGCTGAAGATCTCGGCAATCGCCGGCCCCATGTACACGGCGAGGCCAAAGCCCAGGAAGAACGACACCACCCTCTGCGTGGACGTCTGACTGCCGGCATTGCGCAGTCCGATCAGCGCGCCGAAAGCGGGCGGCAGATAGGGCGCCAGTCCGCCCAACCAATCGAGCTTGCTCATCGGGAGACCTGCTGCACAAACGCATCGGAGCGGGCGCCGACGTAGTACGCGACGCTCTCCAATGTGCCGGTACAGCCTCCGCCTGCCGGACCGAATCCCAATTGAAAGACGGCGGAGGGCAATGCATATGATCCGGATGATGTGATGGACGGACCGCCGTTCCGCGCGAACTGACCGCTCAACGTACTCCAGCCAATGGCGGCTTTCTCTCTGGCACCTACTACGGGACTGCTTCCTCCATTGATTGAGAACTGTGTAAAATTGGCAGTAACCATTTGGCCCTGGCTAATCCCACCGCCCTGCGTGGACTTGATCGTGATGGTATTTTGAAACGTGCCGTTGTCGATCGACGCGATGTACTGGCCGGTGTTGATTGACGAATTGATCCGGTAAGTGGCGACCAGCACGCCCCCCTTACTGGCATTCCAACCAGGTACGGATGTGAGCGACAGAGTCGCCAGATCTTGAGCGCGGGTGGCCGCGATACTATTAGTCAGGATCGGGCTGGTCGCGCCAGACAGCTGCTCGATCTGCGGCAGGCCGATGCGTAGAGTAAAATCTACTGCTGCGTTGCTTGCGGAAAGAAACGCAAGACGCGGCTGGACGTTCGTGGTGCCAGAATTCAAGATTGTGATGACGGTCGAAAGTCGCTTCAGGGAAGATGTGATAGATGCCAGGAAGCTCGCATTGCCGTTATCGTGACCACCCGGATATTCCACGTTGTCGAAGTATAGGCCCGTCACGTTGGCAAACGATCCCGCGATGAGTGCCAGATAAGCGCTCGTCGTCCAAACCTGCGATACAGACGCAGCGATGCCCGAACTCGTATCGAATACGGCGACA
>CAIKZO010000165.1 GCA_903832005.1 Enhydrobacter aerosaccus
AGTGGCGCATCATGAGCGCCACTGGAGTGGCGCGCTCCTATGACGGGTGGAGGAACATCTGTATGTCCGAACCGACCAAGCCCCCTGAGCCGAGCTCGCCGGCCTGCTTCGCGCACGAAGCGGACGACAGCTACATGGGCTACGCGACGCGGGACGAGATCGCGGTGTTCCTCAATGAGTTGCTCGAAGCCGAGCGCGCCGGTACCGGCGTGGCGCTGAAGAGCGCCGCGGGGGCGGCGGGCACGCCGTTCGTCGAATTGCTGCGCGACGTGCATCATGACGAGGCGCGTTGGTGCGCCATGCTGCTGCGCCAGTTGAAGGCGCTGGGCCTGCCCGCCTCGACGAAGGTCGGCGCGTTCGAGGAGAAGGCGATGGCGATCGAAGGGCTGCCCGAGCGCATCGCCTTCCTCAATCGCGGCCAGGGCTGGGTGGTGCGCAAGCTCGGCGAGATGATGCCCAAGGTGCGCGACGACGCCCTGCATCGCGACCTCGCCGAGATGCTGCACAGCCACGAGGCCAACATCGCCCGCGCCAGCGAGGCGCTGCGGGCGGCGGGGCACCAGTAACGACCGTAATACGGGTTTTGGCAGAACGCGCTTAGACTAGGGCGCGTGCATGCCGATCTTTTCCCAACGGGCTGAGCTTGAATATCCCGCTCCCGTTTAATTCCCGTTTATTAAACGGGACCGGTTCCGCTCCGGGACTATCGGCCCTTCCAGTTGGGCTTTCGCTTCTCGGCGAAGGCCTTGGGTCCTTCGACCGTGTCCTCGCTCGTCGTCATCGCCACGAACGCGGGATAGGTCATGTTGCGCATCGACATTTCGGTCGAGGGCACGTCGAGCGAGCGCATCACGACCTGCTTGGTGGCGCGCACGCTCATCGGCGAGCATTCGAGGATTTGGCCCGCCCACTTCTTCGCCGCCGCCATCAGCTCGGCGTGCGGCACCACCTCGGTGACGAAGCCCAGCTCGTAGCCTTCCTTGGCGGGCACATGGCGGCCGGTCAGCATCATGCCCATCGCCTTCTTGAGCGGGATCATGCGCGACAGGCGCTGCATGCCGCCGGCGCCGGCGGCGAGGCCGACCCGCGGCTCGGGGAGGGCGAACTTGGCCTGCTCGGAGGCGACGATGATGTCGCAGGCCAGCGCGATCTCGAAGCCGCCGCCCATGGCGAGGCCGTTCACCGCGGCGATCACCGGCTTGTCGAGGTCGAAGCGGTTGGCGAGGCCGCCGAAGCCCTTGGCCGGATGGACCGGGCGCTTGCCGGTCTTGGCCTGGATCTCGGCGTGGTACTTCAGGTCGTTGCCGGCGCAGAAGGCCTTGTCGCCGGCGCCGGTGATGATGCCCACCCAGAGGTCGGGATTGGTCTGGAACTCGTCGAAGGCCTCGACCAACTCCTGGTTCGCCATGGGATGGCAGGCGTTATAGACCTCCGGCCGGTTGATGGTGACGATCATCAGGCGGCCGTCGATTTCGACTTTGCTGTACTGGCCCATGGGGTTCCCTCGCTTTTGCTGCTTGTGGCGCGATTTATCGCAGGCGTCCCGCGCCGACGATACAAAATGCCGCCACAAAATGGGGCGAAAACATCCCATCTGATTGTTAGGCAGAATTTCACCCCGCAGCCGGGAGGGCTGGAGAGCCATGTTTTCGAGTTTCACCAGAGGGACGATCGCGCGACTTGCCGCGCTCGCGCTGGCGACGCTCGTCTCGATTCCGACTTATGCCGCGGACTTAAAGCAGAATCCGAAGTTGGCGCCGGGCCTGCCGGCGACCTCCGAACCGTCCGGGGCGGCGGCTGTGGGTAATTTGCTGAACCCCCATCCGGCGGACCGGAATGTGCCCCTGCAGACCCCTAATCTTGCGGACAAGGTGGAGGGCGACCAGCCGGTCCAGAAGCCGCAAATCTACGGACGGGGCGATCAGGGGGGCCAAAACAACAGCGTTCTGGAGGGGCTGGTCGGGGTCCGGATCCCCTTCCCGGCGGGGCGGAGTGCGGCGGGGACGGACACAACATCTAGTTCCAGCAACTAGGGCGTAAAATCCACGCCGCGGCGCCGCCGGGCCGTACTGTTGCTGTCCGGCCACAGAGACCTTCGGAAAGACCCCACAACCTTGCACCGCACTAATGCTGGTGTGTATATTCGCAGTGGAGTTGGTGCTTGCCCAACCCCGCCACGCTCGTCGGTTTTTTAATAACGAGGGGAAGAACTCATGAAGAAGGCTTTGATGGCCGCCGCTGCGCTCGTCGCGCTGCCGGTCATGGCCCAGGCGCAGACTCCGACATCCGGTGTCTACATCGGTGCGGAGGGCGGTCTGAACTGGCTGCTGAACACCACCGTCACTGGCCAACAGATCAACGGTTCGGGCAACCAGGTTTCTGCCGGCGTCACGCCGCAGATCGGCTTCGCTGTTGGTGGCGTGATCGGCTACGACTTTGTCGGTCCTCGCGTCGAACTCGAAGGTGTCTATCGCCAGAACCAGACCAACCTGACCTCGACCAACAACTTCAACGCCAACTTCGGCACGGTCGGCACCCAGATCGGCCAGCTCGGCATTTTGGCCAACCTGCTGTATGATTTCTCACCCGGTGCGACGATCACGCCGTATGTCGGCGCTGGCGCCGGTGTGGGTTTTGTGGACGGTACGTCGTCGCTGAGCAGCACGGTGTTCGCTTATCAGGGCATTGTCGGTATCGGTTGGAACGTCGACACGAATTTCCGCGTCAACCTCGATGGCCGCTACTACGGCACCTCGAACCCGGCGGTTAACAACGTGGGCTGGACCAACAACAGCCTCAGCTTGATGCTGGGTCTGACGTACAAATTCGGCCCGTCGGCTCCGGCTGTTGCCCCGCCGCCGCCGCCGGCTCCGGCCGCTCCGTCGTTCATGGTGTTCTTCGATTGGGACCGCTCGAACCTCTCGGCCCAGGCTCTGAACACGATCAAGCAGGCCGCTGGCTCGTACAAGACCAAGGGCTCTGCCCGCGTGACC
>CAIKZO010000166.1 GCA_903832005.1 Enhydrobacter aerosaccus
CATCACATCCTGGGGCTGGAGCAGGTCCCAAGGGTTCGGCTGTTCGCCGATTAAAGTGGTACGTGAGTTGGGTTCAAAACGTCGTGAGACAGTTTGGTCCCTATCTGCTGTGGGTGTTCGAGACTTGAGAGGAGCCGTCCTTAGTACGAGAGGACCGGGATGGACTTACCTCTGGTGTACCGGTTATGGCGCCAGCCGTAGCGCCGGGTAGCTATGTAGTGAAGGGATAAACGCTGAAAGCATCTAAGCGTGAAACCCGCCTCAAAACTAGGTCTCGCTGAGAGTCGTCGTAGACCACGACGTTGATAGGCCGCATGTGCAAGTACAGTGATGTATTCAGCTTAGCGGTACTAATAGCTCGATCGGCTTGATTTCATTCGTTCCGTGCAGCGGTCGACCCCCGCTGTTCGGTCTCTTATCCAGCACGGACTTAAGACCTCATACATTCTTCGCGTTTGGACGACTTGGTGGCACTAGCGAAAGGTGCACACCCGATCCCATTCCGAACTCGGCCGTGAAAACTTTCAGCGCCAATGGTACTGTGTCTCAAGGCACGGGAGAGTAGGTCGCTGCCAAGTCTTCCAAGCGCGAAGAACTTCCGACGAACGATGTAATTTGGATTTGCCGCGGGATGGAGCAGCCCGGTAGCTCGTCAGGCTCATAACCTGAAGGTCGTTGGTTCAAATCCAGCTCCCGCAACCAATTCAAAAAAGCCGTCCTCGAAAGAGGGCGGTTTTTTGTCGTCGCACTTTCCGCTAGTCACCGGCCACGCCGGCCACGATCAATCAGCCGTGTTGTCGACTGCCCGGGCACGAGGGCGATCGTGACCACGCGGCCACCGGCGGCGATCACCGTATCGGCGCCGACGACGGACTCGACCGCATAGTCGGCACCCTTGATCAGCACATCGGGCAGCAGTCTTTCGATGAGGCGCCGCGGCGTGTCCTCGTCGAAGATCAAGACGAGATCGACGTGTTCGATCGCGCCGAGAATTTCGGCACGTGCCTCCGCCGTTTGGACCGGGCGCTGTGGTCCCTTGAGGCGACGAACCGACGCATCGCTGTTGATCGCCACGATTAGCCGGTCACATTCCTGCGCCGCTCCGCGCAATAGAGACATATGACCGGGGTGAAGAAGGTCGAAGCAGCCGTTGGTGAAGCCGACCGACAGCCCTTGTGCCTTCCAGACCTGGCGCAGGTGAACGATTTCATCTTCGCCGGCGACTTCCTCCAGCTCCGCCGCACTGATCACGGCCGTCCCTTGCCGGGAGACGGCGAGGCCGCCCGCGGCGTTGGCGAATCTCATGGCCTCCTCGACGGAGCGCTCCAAGGCAAAGGCGACCGCGAAGGCCGCAATGACAGTGTCGCCCGCCCCGATCACGTCGAAGACTTCGCGGGCCTGGGTGGGCATATGCACCGGCGGGCTGTCGGGACTCACGAAAGAGAGGCCCTGCTCCGACCGTGTCACTAGGATGCTTGCGCCCGTGATCGTCATAGCCACCGCGGCCGCCCGCTCGATTTCCGCATCGGTTCTGGCAGGCGAACCGGTCGCCGCTTCGAGCTCGCCGCGATTGGGTGTGACAATCGTCGCACCCCGATAGGCCGAGAAATCTTTCCGCTTCGGATCCACCAGAACAGGCACGTTCCTGGCCCGTGCGAGACCGATCGCTTCGGCAAGCACTCGTTCCGTCAGCACACCCTTGCCGTAGTCGGATAAGATCATCAGGCGGCATCGATCGATGCGCGCGGCGATTGCGGCGATCACGGCCGCCTCGCACTGTGCCGGGATAGGTTGGGTATTCTCCCGGTCCAGCCTCAGCAGTTGATGTTGGCCCGTCGAAAAGCGTGTCTTCAGGGTCGTTGGTCTGGAATCGACGGGAACAAGGTCGAACGAGATCCCGGCATTCCCAAGCAGTGCCGACAGTCGTTGAGCTTCAGGATCGGTGCCGACACAGGCAACGAGATGGCTCGCTCCGCCCAAGCTCGCGACATTGGCGGCGACATTCGCCGCGCCGCCGATGCTCTCCCTGGTCTCGATCTGTCGAACGATGGGGACCGGCGCCTCCGGCGACATGCGCTCCACCGCCCCGTGAACATAGGCATCGAGCATCGCATCGCCGACGACGAGGATCGATGGCGCTTCAGGACTCCAATGCCGCGCCAAATAAAGGCCTAACGCAGGGGCAGGGCGTGCAGCACGCCGCCGTTGCTCCACAGCGCGTTGACGCCGCGCGGGAATTTCCAGGTCGAGTACTGACCGAGATTGCGTTCGTAAATTTCGGCGTAGTTGCCGACTTGCTTGACGATGTTGAACGCCCAATCGTCCTCGAGCCCGAGGCGCTTGCCGTCGCCCGACGGGACGCCCAGCAGGCGCTTGGCCGCCGGTGTACCGCCTTGCCGCTGGCCGTCCACGTTGGCTTTGGTGATGCCGCGTTCTTCCGCCTCGAGCAGGGCAAAGAAGGTCCAGCGCACGACGTCGAGCCATTCTTCGTCGTTCGCGCGCACGTAGGCAGCGAGCGGATCGCGGGCGATGATATCGGGCAGCACCATGTAGTCCGCGGCCTTGCCGCTCGCCAGGATTGTGGTGCTGAGCGGGGAGATGTCCTGGGTGATGGCGTCACACTTGCCGGCGTAGAACGCCTCGTACATCTCGTTCTGGGTATCGAAGGTCACCGGCTTGAACGAGAGTTTCCGGAACTCGAACCACTCCTGAATGTTTCGTCCGTAAGGCGTGCCATTCAGGATGCAAACCGTGTGGCCGGCAAGCTGATAGAGCATGCTGAGGCCGAGCTTCTTGGGCATCGCCACCGCCTGGCCGTCGATATAAATCACGGCGGCATCGCGCACACCGGTTTTCGAGGTCCGTTCCAGCGTGGCCGTGGAGTTGCGCGCCAGCACGTCGATCTGGCCGTTGCGCAGGGCGTCGAAGCGGTTGCTGGCGGTCAACGGCACGAACGTCACTTTGGCGGCATCGCCCAATGTGGCGGCCGCGATCGAGCGGCAGAACTCGATTTCGAAGCCGGCCCATTGCTTCTGGTCGTTCATCGCCGAAAAGCCCGGCAACTGGCCGTTGATCCCGCACAGGAGTTGCCCGCGCTTCTTCACCAGCGCCAGCGTCGGATCCGCGG
>CAIKZO010000167.1 GCA_903832005.1 Enhydrobacter aerosaccus
CTCCATCTTGTCGGTGCCGCGCGGCACGACCTGGCGCACGGCCAAGCAATTGTGGATCTGCTGCAGGATGAAGCCCGGGAAGACCGAGAGTATCTGCAGCTGAATGTCGTCGTTGAACTCCTTGACCGTGTCGAGCAGTGACGGATCGGCCAGCTTGTAGTCCTTGTTCTCCGAGCGGATGCCCTGGTCGCGATAGGCGGTGCTCTGGCGGTCGTCAGCTTTGTCGATCGTGTAGCTCGCGTGGTGGCCGCCGTCGGGGCTCACCAGCACACCGCCGCCCTGCGTCAATCGCGTGATGCGGAAGGTGCCGAAGAAGAGATGCAGCAAGCTCGCGTGATAGGTGTCCTTGACGTTCTCGACGTAGAGTTTCCAGTTGTTGGGCAGCGCCTGCGTGAAGCGGCCCATCACCTTGATCGGCCGGTTGAGCACCCGCTTGATGCGGCCCAGGATTTCCTCGCCGAGATACTCTTCGATCGACGGTGTCTCGTCGGACAGGGTCGCGAACACCAGGCCGCACAAGGTGGTGGTGCGCAGCTTGCGCGGGCTGAACTCGTCGCGCTTGAAGTCCTTGGGCATGCCGCCCACGCCATTGATGCCGCGCTCGAAGGCGATGCCGCGCAGGTTGCCGCAGAGGTCGTAACTCCAGGCGTGGTAGATGCACTTGAAGTTGTTCTCGACGTTGCCGCCGTCGTCGAGCGCGATCAGCGCGCCGCGGTGGGCGCAGCGGTTCTCGAAGCAGTTGATGGTGCCGTCGGCGTCACGCACCACGATCACCGGCAGCGCGCCCACGAAGTTGGTGCGGTAGTCGCCCTTGTTCGGGATGTCGGCCTCGAGGCAGACGTAGTTCCAGGTCGGGCCCTCGAAAAGGCGGCTGAGCTCGCGCGTGTAGTTGGCCGGGTCCTGGTAGACCCAGTAGGGTACGCGGGTGACGGAATCGTCAGGCCAGATGCTCTCGGTGTGGCGAATATCCATGGCGTTCACTCCAGGGTGACGTTCGCGGTCTTGATGACGGCACTCCAGCGCGTCTCTTCTTCCTTGAAGAAGGCGGCCGTGGCGGCGGTGCTCTGGCCGACCGGCTCAGCGCCCTGCGCCAGGAACTTCTCGCGCACGTCGGCGAGCTTCAGCGCGGCAGCGGCGTCGGCGTTGACCTTCTGCACGATCGTGTCGGGCGTGCCCGGCGGGGCGGCGAGTGCGAACCAGGCGCTGGCGATCAGGTTGGGCATGCCGATCTCGGCGGCATCCGGCACGTTTGGCGCCACGGGGCTGCGGTTCCTTGCGGCCAGGCCGAGGAACTTCACTTCCTTCGCCTTCTCGAAGCGGAGCGCGGCGGCGATGTTGCCGATAAAGATGTCGACCCGGCTCGCCGTGATGTCGACCAGCGCCGGGCCTTCGCCTTTGTAGGGCACGTGCACCATCTCGACGCCGGCCATGGTGGCGAACATCTGTGCCGACAGGTGCGAGGTCGAGCCGTTGCCCTGGCTCGCATAGGTCACTTTGCCCGGATTGGCCTTGGCATAGGCGACCAGCTCCTGGGCGGTGTTGGCCGGCAGGTCCTTGCGCGCGGTGAGCACGTTGGGCACCAGCGCCAGCACGGTGATCGGTGCGAACTTGGCCGCCTCGTAGGGCAGGGACTTGTAGAGATACTGGTTGATGGTGAGAGGGCCCGGCGGGCTGCACAGCAGGGTGTAACCGTCACCCGGTGCATGGAACACGATCTCGGCGCCCACGTTGCCCCCAGCGCCCGGGCGGTTGTCGACGATCACCGGCTGCTTCCACGTCTCGGAGAGCTTCTCGCCGACGATGCGGCAGAGCGCGTCGGCCGATCCGCCACCGGGGAAGGGCACGACGATGCGCACCGGCTTCTGCGGCCACGGTCCGTCGGCCCAGGCGTGTGTGACGAGGGCGGGCAATGCGACGATAGGGACCGACAGGAGCAGCAGCGACCAAAAGACGAGGCGCAAAAGACTTTTCATCACCATATGTTAGCCTCAACAACCGATGCGGGACATGCCTTCAACGCCGTTCAAAGTTTTTTCCGAGCAGCTCCGGCGGCAAAGTCCGCTGCGCGACGCCATCACGTCCGCCTACCGGCAGCCCGAAATCCAATGTGTTCCGCCGCTGATCGCGGCGGCGACCTTGCCCGCGGCGACGCAGCAAGCGGCGCAGGCCCTGGCCCGCCGGCTGGTCGAGACGCTGCGGGCCAAGGGACCGGGCGGCGGCGTCGAGGGGTTGATCCACGAATACGCGTTGTCGAGCCAGGAAGGTGTGGCGCTGATGTGCCTCGCCGAGGCGTTGCTGCGCATCCCCGACGACGAGACGCGCGATGCGTTGATCCGCGACAAGATCGGGGGCGGCAACTGGCAGGCCCATCTCGGACACAGCCCGTCGGTCTTTGTGAACGCCGCGACCTGGGGCCTGCTGCTGACCGGCAAGCTTGCGTCGACACACAGCGAGGGCGGCCTTTCGGCGGCGCTGACACGTCTTGTCGCCCGGGGCGGCGAGCCGTTGATCCGCCACGGCGTCAATATGGCGATGCGCCTGATGGGTGAGCAGTTCGTCTCGGGGCAGACGATCGACGAGGCGCTGGCCAACGGCCGGCCCTACGAAGCCAAGGGCTTCCGCTATTCCTACGACATGCTGGGCGAGGCCGCGGTCACCGCCGAACAGGCCGCGCGCTACATGACCGACTATGAGCAGGCGATCCGCGCCATTGGCCAGGCCTCGGCCGGCCGCGGCGTGCAGGACGGACCCGGCATCTCGGTGAAGCTCTCGGCGCTGCACCCGCGCTATACCCGCGCCCAGTTGGAGCGTGTGCAGGCGGAACTCTATCCGCGCCTCAAGACATTGGCCGTGCTGGCGCGGTCGTTCGACATCGGTCTCAACATCGATGCCGAGGAAGCCGATCGCCTCGAAATCTCGCTCGACCTGCTGGAGCGGCTCTGCTTCGAACCCGAGCTCGCGGGCTGGCACGGCATCGGCTTCGTCGTGCAGGCTTACCAGAAGCGTTGCCCCTTCGTGATCGACTGGCTGATCGATCTCGCCAAGCGCAGCGGCCACCGGCTGATGGTGCGGCTGGTGAAGGGCGCCTATTGGGATGGCGAGATCAAGCGCGCCCAGCTCGACGGGCTGGAGGGCTATCCGGTCTTCACGCGCAAGATCCATACCGACGTCTCCTATATCGCCTGCGCGAAGAAGCTGCTGGCGGCGACCGAGTCGGTGTATCCGCAGTTCGCCACGCACAACGCCCTCACGC
Source organism: Enhydrobacter aerosaccus (assembly GCA_903832005.1). Taxonomy (GTDB): domain Bacteria; phylum Pseudomonadota; class Alphaproteobacteria; order Reyranellales; family Reyranellaceae; genus Reyranella; species Reyranella aerosaccus_B. The sequence goes on from CAIKZO010000167.1 coordinate 3,254, forward strand.
TGGCCACGATCCACGCGATGGCCGGCTCCGACTGGACGCCGGGCCAGTACGAGTTCCAATGCCTGCACGGCATGGGTGAGACGCTCTATGAAGAGGTGGTCGGCCCGCGCAAGCTCGACCGACCCTGCCGCATCTACGCGCCGGTCGGCACGCACGAGACGTTGCTGGCCTATCTTGTGCGCCGCCTGCTGGAGAACGGTGCCAACACGTCTTTCGTAAATCAGATCGCCGACAAGGAAGTGCCGATCGGTCGCCTGCTCGGCGATCCGATGGCGCGCGCGGCATCGATGACGCCGGTCGGCATGCCGCATCCCAAGATCGCTTTGCCGCGCGATCTGTTCGGCGCGGTGCGCGCCAATTCGGCCGGCCTCGACCTCAGCGACGAGCAGGCGATCGCGTCGCTCGCCGTGACGATTACCGGCGACCTCGCCGAGGTTTGGCGGGCGCAGCCATTGCTCGCGAGCGGGCCGCGCAATGGCGACGCGCGCGACCTGCGCAATCCGGCCGACCTCACCGATATTGTCGGCAGCGTGGTCGAGGCCTCGCCCGAGATCGTCGATGCCGCCTGTGCCTATGCCGAGCCGTGGCACGCCACGGCGCAGGCGCGCGCCGACTGTCTCGATCGGGTCGCCGAGCGCATGGAAGCGCGCATGCCGCACCTGATCGGCCTGATCGTGCGCGAGGCGGGCAAGACCTTCGCCAACGCGGTGGGCGAAGTGCGCGAGGCGGTCGACTTCCTGCGCTACTACGCGTCGGAGATTCGCAGCTGGTCGAACGACACGCATAAGCCACTGGGCATCGTGGCCTGCATCAGCCCGTGGAACTTCCCGCTCTCGATCTTCACCGGCCAGGTCGCGGGAGCCCTGGCGGCGGGCAACGCCGTGATCGCCAAGCCGGCCGAGGAGACGCCGCTGATCGCGGCCCAGGCCGTGAAGCTCTTCCTGGGGGCGGGCCTGCCGCCGGGCGCACTGCAGCTCGTGCCCGGCGACGGCAAGGTGGGCGCGCATCTGGTCGCCAATGCGGCGATTGCCGGCGTGGTCTTCACCGGCTCGACCGAGGCGGCGCGCTCGATCCAGAAGAGTCTCAGCGAGCGGCTCGGCCGCGACGGCAAGCCGATCCCGCTGATCGCCGAGACCGGTGGGCAGAATGCGATGGTCGCCGACTCTTCGGCGCTGCCTGAGCAATTGGTGAACGACGTCATCGTCTCGGCCTTCGATTCGGCGGGCCAGCGCTGCTCGGCGCTGCGCGTGCTCTGCCTGCAGGAGGATATCGCCGACACGGTACTGCCGATGCTGCGCGGCGCGATGGAGGAACTGGCCATCGGTAATCCCGATCGCCTGTCGACCGATGTCGGGCCGGTGATTTCGACCGAGGCCCAGCAGCGCCTGTTCGATCATGTCGAGCGCATGAGCGCGTCGGGGCATACCGTCGACCAGGCGTTCCTGCCGCCTGAGACGCAGTCGGGCCTGTTCGTGCCGCCGACCCTGATCGAAGTGTCGTCGGTCGCCGAGCTGAAGCACGAAGTCTTCGGGCCGGTGCTGCATGTGCTGCGCTATGCGCGCGAGCACCTGGAAGAGGTGATCCGTCAGGTCAACGCTACCGGCTTTGGCCTCACCTTCGGCGTGCACAGCCGGATCGACGAAACGATCGAGCGCGCGACCGCGGCGAGCGCGGCCGGCAACCAGTACGTCAACCGCAACATGATCGGCGCGGTGGTGGGTGTGCAGCCGTTCGGCGGGCACGGACTGTCGGGCACAGGCCCGAAGGCGGGCGGCCCTCTTTATCTTCTGCGGCTGCTGTCGCAGCGGCCGGCGTCGGCCTTGGCCGAGGATGTCGAGTTCCCCGGACCGGTCGGCGAACGCAATACCTATGAATTGCGGGAGAAGGGCACAGTCCTCTGCGCCGCGTCCGATCCGTCGGCCCTGCAGGCGCAGTTCGAGGCGGTTCGCCTTTCGGGCAATCGCGCGACCACCGACGAGGAAGAGGGCCACATCGTAGCGGCTTTGTTTGCCGGTCCGTCAGAGGAGTTGCAGGCTCTGTGTCGGCGCATGGCGGATCGCGAGGGACCGATCGTGCCGGTCTATCTCGCGCCCTATCCTGTAGAATTCTTGCGCAGTGAAGTATCGCTCAGCATCAACACGGCGGCGGCCGGCGGCAATGCCAGTCTGATGGCGATTGGCTAAGTTTCGGACGGCTTGGCCCGCCACTGGGTGCAGAGCAGGTTCTCCGCGTATCCCTGCTTCAGGCGCTCGATCTCGCACGCCTCGTAGGTGAAGGGGCCGGCGAGATAGGCCGGATACGCCATGCCGATCTGGCGTGGCCGTTCGAGATACCAGCCGGGGCCCGAATAGGCTTTCTCCACGTCGGTGGCGCAGGCGCCGAGCGAAAGGCCCGCAAACAGGACCAGGGGCGAGACCCGAAAGATCGATCGAACCGGCATGAACTCCACCTTCATAAGCGTAGTGGCTTCAGGGTACAGGGCTGCTTGATCTACAACAATCGCCTTTTGCTCCGGCCCGGAAGCCGGGCTAAAAGGACGCGATAAAGAGATCAATAAGGGGGGGTGTCGCGCCTTTGGGGCGGCATGACGCATGTGACGGATTTGCCGGAGAAACAGGGACTTTACGATCCGCGTAACGAACATGATTCGTGCGGCGTCGGCTTCGTGGCCGACATCAAGGGCCGCAAGTCGCACGATATCGTCCGGCAGGGCCTGCGCATTCTGGTCAACCTCGACCATCGCGGCGCCGTAGGCGCCGATCCGCTGGTCGGCGACGGCGCGGGCGCGATGATCCAAACGCCCGATGCCCTGCTGCGCGACTGGGCAAAAACGGCCGGCGTCGACCTGCCGCCGCCTGGCCACTACGCGGTGGCCATGTGCTTCCTGCCGCAGAACGACAAGGCGCGCGACTTTGCGGTCAAGCGGCTCGAGCATTTCATCAAGGTCGAGAAGCAGAGGCTGATCGGCTGGCGCGACGTGCCTACCGACGTGACCGGCCTCGGCGCCGGCGTGATCGAGCGCATGCCGGTGATCCGGATGGCGATCGTGGGCCGCGGCGCCAAGATCACCGACCAGGACGCTTTCGAGCGCAAGATCCTGACGATCCGCAAGCAGACCCAGAATCCGCTCGTCGACCTCGAGAAGAAGCACAAGCTGCCCGGCCTGTCGCAGCTCTACATGCCGTCCTTCTCGACGCGCACCGTGGTCTACAAGGGTTTGCTGCTCGCGCATCAGGTCGACAGCTTCTACACCGACCTGAAGAACCCACTGTGCGAGTCCGCGCTCTGCCTCGTGCATCAGCGCTTCTCGACCAACACCTTCCCGTCGTGGCGGCTGGCGCATCCGTACCGCTTCATCGCCCACAACGGCGAGATCAACACCGTACGCGGCAACGTCAACTGGATGTACGCACGCCGGCGCATGATGGAGTCCGATCTGATCGGTGCCGATCTCGACAAGATGTGGCCGATCATCCCGCACGGCCAGTCGGACACGGCCTGCCTCGACAACGCGCTCGAACTGTTGATCGCCGGCGGCTACTCGCTCAGTCACGCGATGATGATGCTGATTCCGGAGGCCTGGGCCGGCAATCCGCTGATGGATAACAAGCGCAAGGCTTTCTACGAGTATCACGCGGCCCTGATGGAGCCGTGGGACGGTCCGGCATCGATCGCCTTCACCGACGGGCGCCAGATCGGTGCCACGCTCGATCGCAACGGCCTGCGCCCGGCGCGCTTCCTGGTGACGACCGACGACAAGGTCGTGATGGCGTCGGAGTCCGGCGTGCTGCCGATCCCCGAGGAAAAGATCGCCCGCAAGTGGCGCCTGCAGCCCGGCAAGATGCTGCTGATCGACCTGGAGGAAGGTCGCATCGTCGAGGATGACGAACTGAAGCGGACCTTGGCCGAGGCCGAGCCCTACGACGAGTGGCTGCGCGAGACGCAGCACAAGCTCGAAGAGTTGTCGGAGCTTCCCGAGGCGCCGCCCGCCGCCGCCTCGAACGATCCGTCGACATTGCTCGATCGCCAGCAGGCCTTCGGCTACACGCAGGAAGACATACAGTTCTTCCTGGAACCGATGGCGTCGGCTCCCGACGATCCGATCGGCTCGATGGGCACCGACACGCCGATCGCCGTGCTCTCGAAGAAGCCCAAGCTGCTCTACAACTACTTCAAGCAGAACTTCGCGCAGGTCACCAATCCGCCGATCGATCCGATCCGCGAGGAGCTGGTGATGTCGCTGGTCTCGATGATCGGTCCGCGCCCCAATCTGCTGGGCCGTCACGCCGGCACGCACAAGCGGCTCGAAGTGAGCCAGCCGGTGCTGACCAATGCCGAGCTGGAGAAGATCCGCTCGATCGAGGATCTGCTCGACGGCTCGTTCCGCACGGCCACGATCGATTGCACTTGGCCCGCGTCCGAGGGCGCGGCGGGGCTGGAGAAGGCGCTCGACCGCGTTTGCTCCGAGGCGACCGACTGCGTGCTGCAGGATCGCAACATCCTGATCCTGTCCGACCGCCAGGTGTCGGCCGAGCGCATTCCGATCCCGGCGCTCCTGGCGACGGCGGCGGTGCATCACCACTTGATCCGCCGCGGCTTGCGCACCCAGACCGGCCTCGTGGTCGAGTCGGGCGAGGTGCGCGAGGTTCATCATTTTTGCTGCCTGGCGGGCTACGGCGCGGAGGCAATCAACCCCTATCTCGCCTTCGAGACGCTGGAAGCGCTGCGTGTGCAGAACGGGCTCGCCCTCAAGCCGTACGAAGTGCAGAAGAACTACATCAAGGGTGTCGGCAAGGGCCTGCTGAAGGTGATGTCCAAGATGGGCATCTCGACTTACCAGTCGTACTGCGGCGCGCAGATCTTCGACGCCGTCGGCCTTCACTCTGGCTTCATCGAGAAGTATTTCACCGGCACCGCCACGACCATCGAAGGCGCGGGCTGGAACGAGATCGCCGAGGAAACGGTGCGGCGCCATCGCGACGCCTACGGTGACAATCCGATCTATCGCAACATGCTCGATCCCGGCGGCGACTATGCCTTTCGGCTGCGCGGCGAGGATCATGCCTGGACGCCGGACAGCGTGGCCAGGCTGCAGCACGCCGTGCGCGGCAACAATTCGGCCGACTACAAGGCCTTCGCCGAGACGATCAACCAGCAGAACGAGCGCCTGCTCACCATCCGCGGCCTGATGGAGCTGAAGTGGGCCGACACGCCGGTGCCGATCGAGGAAGTCGAGCCTGCGGCGGACATCGTGAAGCGCTTCGCCACCGGTGCGATGAGCTTCGGCTCGATCAGCCGCGAGGCGCACACGACGCTCGCCATCGCCATGAACCGGATAGGCGGCAAGTCGAACACCGGCGAGGGCGGCGAGGAAGCCGACCGTTTCAAGCCGCTGGCCAACGGCGATTCGATGCGCTCGGCGATCAAGCAGGTCGCGTCGGGCCGCTTCGGCGTCACGACCGAGTACCTGGTCAATGCCGACGACATCCAGATCAAGATGGCGCAGGGCGCCAAGCCGGGTGAGGGCGGCCAGCTACCGGGCCACAAGGTCGACGAGAACATCGCCAAGGTGCGCCGCTCGACGGCCGGCGTCGGCCTGATCTCGCCACCGCCGCATCACGATATCTATTCGATCGAGGATTTGGCGCAGCTCATCCACGATCTCAAGAACGCGAACCCGAAGGCGCGCGTGTCGGTGAAGCTCGTCTCCGAAGTCGGCGTCGGCACGGTTGCGGCGGGCGTCAGCAAAGCGCGCGCCGACCATGTGACGATCTCGGGCTTCGAAGGCGGCACGGGTGCCTCGCCACTCACCTCACTGACACACGCGGGCTCGCCGTGGGAGATCGGCCTCGCCGAGACCCAGCAGACGCTGGTGCTGAACGGTCTGCGCGGCCGGATTGCCGTGCAGGTCGACGGTGGCCTGCGCACCGGCCGCGATGTTGCGATCGGCGCGCTGCTTGGCGCCGACGAGTTCGGCTTCGCGACGGCGCCGCTGATCGCGGCGGGCTGCATCATGATGCGCAAGTGCCACCTCAATACCTGCCCGGTCGGTGTGGCGACGCAGGACCCGGTGCTGCGCAAGCGCTTCACCGGTCAGCCCGAGCACGTAATCAACTACTTCTTCTTCGTGGCCGAGGAGCTGCGCGAGATCATGGCGCGGCTGGGCTTCCGGACGCTCACCGAGATGACCGGGCGCGTCGACCGGCTCGACATGAAGAAGGCGGTTGATCACTGGAAGGCCGGCGGTGTCGACCTGTCGAAGGTGCTGCACCAGATGCCGGCCAAGCCGGGCGTGGCGATCTGGAACAGCGAGCGCCAGGATCACGGTCTCGAACACGCGCTCGACCACAGGCTGATCGCGGCGGCCCAACCGGCGCTCGACAAGGGCCAGCCGGTGCAGGTCGAACTGCCGGTGAGCAACGTCAATCGCACCGTCGGCGCCATGCTGTCAGGCGAGGTGGCGAAGAAATACGGCCACCCCGGCCTGCCCGAGGACACGATTTCGATCCGCCTCACCGGGACTGCCGGTCAGAGCTTCGGCGCCTTCCTGGCGCATGGCGTGTCGCTCGAACTGTCTGGCGACGCCAATGATTATGTCGGCAAGGGCCTGTCCGGCGGCCGTGTGACCGTGCGCCAGCCGCTCGGCAGCAAGCGCGACCCGCTGCACAACATCATTGTCGGCAACACGGTGCTCTACGGCGCTATCGCCGGTGAAGCCTATTTCGAGGGTGTGGCCGGCGAGCGCTTCGCGGTGCGCAACTCCGGCGCGGTCTGCGTCGTCGAAGGCACCGGCGACCATGGCTGCGAGTACATGACTGGCGGCGTGGTCGTCGTGCTGGGCGACACCGGCCGCAACTTCGCGGCCGGCATGTCGGGTGGCGTGGCCTACGTCTACGATCCCAAGGCACGCTTCAAGGACCTGTGCAATCCGGCGATGGTCGAGATGGAGAAGGTCGGCGGGCTGTCGAGCGAGCCTTTGGACGATCCAGGGAGACCGCGCCAGCGCAGCGTCGATGTCGAGGACAACGGCATGGGTGATGTGCTGCGGTTCGACGCCGAGCGGCTGCGCATCCTGGTCGAGCGTCATCATCTGCACACCGGCAGTGCCCGGGCGCGCGAGTTGCTCGAGAACTGGGATGCCGCGCTCAGGAGTTTCGTCAAGGTCATGCCGACGGATTACAAGCGTGCGCTCCTGCAGGCGCGCGATCGGGCCGCGGCGAAAGCCGTGGCGGCGGAGTAAAGAGTCATGGGTCTGCCCACCGGATTCCTCGAGATCGAGCGCAAGGATCGTCCCTACGAGAAGGTCGAGGCGCGCCTCAAGACCTGGACAGAGTTCGTGCATCCGCTGCCGCCGGCCGAAGTGAGCAAGCAGGGCGCGCGCTGCATGGATTGCGGCATTCCGTTCTGTCACAACGGCTGCCCCGTCAACAACATCATCCCCGAGTGGAACGAGCTGGTGCGCCGCGACCGCTGGCGCGATGCGCTCGAGGTGCTGCACTCGACCAACAACTTTCCGGAGTTCACCGGCCGCATTTGCCCCGCGCCGTGCGAGGCCTCGTGCACGCTGAACATCGACGACAATCCGGTGACCATCAAATCGATCGAATGCGCCATCGTCGATCGCGGGTGGGAAGAGGGCTGGATCCAGCCGCTCGTGCCGGCGAAGAAGACCGGCAAGCGCGTTGCCGTCGTGGGTTCGGGCCCGGCCGGCATGGCCGCCGCCCAGCAGCTCGCGCGCGCCGGCCATGCGGTGACGCTGTTCGAGAAGGCTGATCGCATCGGCGGGTTGCTGCGGTACGGCATTCCGGACTTCAAGATGGAGAAACGGCTGATCGATCGGCGCGTGCGCCAGATGGCGGCCGAAGGCGTCGACTTCCGCACCGGTGTCGAGGTCGGCGCCACGCTGTCGATCAAGTCGCTGCTCGAAGGCTATGACGCCGTGGTCCTGACCGGCGGCGCGGAGTGGCCACGCGATCTCGAAGTGCCGGGCCGTGAGCTCTCGGGCGTTCATTTCGCGATGGATTTCCTCGTGCCCCAGAACAAGCGGGTCGCGGGCGATGACGAAGCCCGCGCCGCGCCCAAGGGCACGATCAGCGCCAAGGGCAAGCATGTCATCGTGATCGGCGGCGGCGATACCGGCTCGGACTGTGTCGGCACCTCGAACCGGCACGGAGCGGCCTCCGTCACCCAGCTCGAGGTGATGCCGCAGCCGCCTGAAAAGGAGAACAAAGCGCTCACCTGGCCGGATTGGCCGCTCAAGATGCGCACTTCGTCGTCGCATGAGGAAGGCGCTTCGCGGGATTTTGCCGTGCTGACCAAGCGCTGCACCGGCCGGGGCGGCAAGGTCGAGGGGCTGGAGTGCGTTCGGATCGACCGGGTCAAGGGAAGCGACGGCCGGATGGCGATGGCCGAAATTCCAGGAAGCGCCTTTACGCTCAAGGCCGATTTGGTGCTGCTGGCGATGGGTTTCCTCGGGCCGCGCAAGGCCGGAATGCTGGAAGAGGCAGGGGTAACGCTCGATTCGCGGGGCAATGTGGCCGCCGGGGTCAGGGACTACCGGACTTCTGTCCCCAGACTATTTGCAGCGGGGGACATGCGTCGAGGCCAGTCGCTGGTGGTCTGGGCCATTCGGGAGGGGCGCCAGTGCGCCCGCTCGATCGATGAAAGCCTGATGGGAAGCAGTACTTTGCCCCGCTAGGCGGGAACTGTGATCCGAAAGTCACAGTGGGCAAATGCATGACTTCCAGTGTGTTTTTGATACGTTACAACCCGGTCTTCCGCTGGCATATAGAGCGCGTACGCTGCGGATGTGTCGGCGGCAGATATTTTGAGGAGTTCTATCCATGAAGAAGACTTTGGCGGTTGCAGCGGTTCTGGCAACCCTTCCGATCGCTGCTTACGCTCAGACCCCGACGTCCGGTGTCTACATCGGCGCCGAGGGCGGCCTGAACTGGCTGCTCAACACCAACATCACCGGCAACGCCATCAACGGCGGCGGTCAGCAGGTTCAGGTCGGCGTGTCGCCGCAGACCGGCTGGGCTGCCGGTGGCGTGATCGGCTACGACTTCATCGGGCCGCGCATCGAGCTCGAAGGCGTCTATCGCCAGAACCAGACCAACCTGTCGGGCAACAACTTCGGCAACTTCGGCACGATCGGCAACCAGGTCGGCCAGCTCGGTATCTTGGCGAACTTGCTGTATGACTTCATGCCGGGTGCGACCATCACCCCGTACGTCGGCGCTGGCGCCGGCATCGGCTTCGTCGATGGCACGTCCTCGCTGAACAGCACCGTGTTCGCCTATCAGGGCATCGTGGGCGTGGGCTGGAACATCGACCAGAACTTCCGCTTGAACCTCGATGGCCGCTACTACGGCACCTCGAACCCGACGATCAACGGCGTGGGCTGGACGAACAACAGCTTCAGCGTGATGCTGGGCCTGCAGTACAAGTTTGGCCCGTCGGCTCCGGCCGTTGCCGCGCCGCCGCCGCCGCCGGCTCCGGCCGCTCCGTCGTTCATGGTGTTCTTCGATTGGGACCGCTCGAACCTCTCGGCCCAGGCTCTGAACACGATCAAGCAGGCCGCTGGCTCGTACAAGACCAAGGGCTCTGCCCGCGTGACC
>CAIKZO010000168.1 GCA_903832005.1 Enhydrobacter aerosaccus
CGCTGACAGGCGGGGCGTTTCTTGCTATGCCCCGGCCCACGTCCCCGTAGCTCAGCCGGATAGAGCAGCGGTTTCCTAAACCGGAGGTCGGAGGTTCGAATCCTCTCGGGGACGCCATTAATATCAATTAAGTCATTGTTATTATTGATAATTGTGTGGTGGCACGGCGTCGTCCCCCACAAAAGTACCCACAAGCCGCTGGCATCGTTTTTCGTCAGCAAGGAGGCGCAGGCGAGCGCTAGCAGAGCCATCCCCTCGGCAGTGCCCCGGCGCCTAGGGCGCCGCTACCGCTGATGAGTCAGAGCGACGATGGAAAATCCACCTAAATCAATAGTACGCCAGCGGCGCGATCCAAGGTGACGCGTAACGCAGCACACGGCTGCCGATCAGTGGCTTTTCCAGCCGGGCTACCCGCGCGCAGAGCCTCGCGTAGGTCTTCTGCCCCATGCCGGGCGGTCGCGGCGGCAGGGCATCCACCACCGGGCGAGAGCCGTCCAGCCGCTGCCGGAGCCTGTAGGCCTGCAGGTAGGCCCGCGCCTTGGCGCTCCGGCGTTGGCTCTCATAGATCGGGCTTCCGCAGCAGGGTCGGCAGCAATAGCCGCCAAACCCCTTGAACAGTCTCGCCACCCGCCGATCGCAGTGCGGGCAGTGCAGCCAAGGCCGGTCACCGCCGAAGTGGCATGGTGTCCATGACACCCTGATGGACTGTCGCGCCGACTGGTTGCGGAGCTCGAGCAGGATCCGGTACCGAGCCGCACGCATCGTCACGATGCTGGGCCACCGTAGTGACGGTTGGAGCGTGATCCAGCCGTCCGCCAGAATCCCGGCACGGTGGAGCTCGCGCACATCGATCACGTCGCTTGCGAGCTTCTCGACCGTCAGCCGGTTATGCGTCACGGCAGCGGGTCCAGTGTGCGCTCAAGGTAATCGTACAGTGCGTCGGCGATCGCGTTCGGATCGTGACGTGTCTCCGGCTTCAGCAGTCCCTTGCGCACCAGTGCGCCGATCTCGGTATCGCGCAGCTCGACTCGGAGGCAGCGCATGCCATCGCGGCGACGCTCACGGTGGCGGCGCATGCGTTCTGCGGCGGGAGATGGGCTGGCGTTGGTCATGGGCTGTTAGGGAGTACAGTGTGTATTTGTACCATAGCCCGTCGCGATAACGAAGCACGAGGACTTAACTTAGTAAGGCATGTCCGCTATCGAGGGTGATAGCAGTCAGTTATCACGCCGAAGGTTCGCGCTTCGTAGTTTTTTCGGTGGCCTTAGCTGAAAAGCTTTGCGAGTTTCATGCCGCGTATTGAAGTAGCGTAAGGGCGCCTTGATTGCCCGCGTACCCGGGAGGCCCTTGTAGTCTTCGGTGCATGACGTCGCGGGTAGGAGCATAGGTAAGGCGCGGCAGGTGGCCCGCCGCAGGCCAAAATCCCTCAAGAACTGGCCTCGCGTTATCTCAGTCCGGCGGACGGCCTGACCCAAACGACACTATTCGCCATTGATTGGAACAGCGCCATCGATCGCGTGGGCAAGTTAGTTAGCTCTGCTTTCGCCGCGCTCTTTTGGAAGATGACGTGTAATCAGGCGGATAGTCGGGTATCTCGCGGGCTGCTTGGCCGAGTTCTGCTGCAAGCCTCGCAATTCGATCACGGAGGGAGATATAGGCTTCCGCCGCTGGCTCCAGATCTAATGAGTGCTGACCTTCATTCCAGCGATTCCGGTTTCTGAGCTGGAATGTGAAGGTCGAGGTTACATATGGAATTAGCTCGACTTGAAGTTCGCCTGCGTGCCCCAATTTCGAAGAAATCGTCTCCACGCCCACCCTGCCTAGAATCTTTAGTTCCGTGAACGCGATGTCACCTGTGGGCGGAGACAGCTTATTTTCAAAGCGAAGTACGTCTCGAAGGATTCGAAAACCAAGGCCGCCTTGCAGTGACAAGATTTCTTTTGGAGCTTGTAGGGTCGCGAATAATGCGTACCAAGCCAACAACTCTGGCCCAGCTGCACTGCGAAGCACTTCTAGATGTTCGAAAGAGCCGGGGGCGAGCCGCGTGGCAAGGAATGAGCAAGCGGCAGCCATGTCATCGTGCTCAGCCTTCTTCGATATTGGAATGGAAGACAGCAGTCGCCGTGACTTTGGCCTTGCTGGTCGCTGCGATGCTGGTCGTAGGCGGCCTTCTGAAGCTGGGCTGGATCGCCGATCTCTTGTCGACTCCGATCCTCACCGGCTTTCTCGCGGGCATTGCGCTGCACATCATGGCGTCGCAGTTGCCCGATGTGCTGGGCATCGAGCCGCGGCACGGCAACATCTTCAATCAGACGGCGGGGATCGCGGCCGGCATCGCGCAGACCAATCCATGGTCGGTGGCGCTCGGCGGCGGCGTGCTGGCGCTGTCGCTGCTGACGGAGTGGCTCAATCCGCGCGTGCCAGGCGCCCTGATCGGCGTGTTGATGGCGACTCTCGTTGTCTTGGTGTTCGGTCTGGAAGGCCGTGGTGTCGCGGTGCTGGGCGTGCTGCCGAGCGGCCTACCGACGCCCACGCTGCCGTCGTGGAGCTTCGAGAGCCTGCGCGAACTCGTGCCGCTGGCCATGATCATCGCGCTGGTCGTGATGATGCAGACGGCGACAGTGAGCCGCTCGTTCGCGGAGCCGGGATCGCCGATCGACGTCAATCGCGACTATATCGGTGTGGGTGTCGCCAATCTTGGTGCAGCGCTCCTCGGCAGTTTCCCGGTGAACGCCAGCCCGCCGCGCACCGCGGTGATGCGCGAGGCGGGCGGCACGTCGCAAGTGGGCGTGCTGGCCGCTGCCGTGCTCGTTTTGGCCTTGGCGTTGGGCGGCGGCGCCTTGCTGCGGCATGTGCCGCAGGCAGCGCTCGCGGGCGTGCTGCTGTTCGTGGCCATTCGCATCGTCCGCGGTGGCGTGATCGTGACGGTGGCACGCCAGGCGCCGAACGAATTCGGCCTGATCCTGCTCACGACCGTAGCCGTGGTGGCGTTGCCGATCCCGACTGGCGTGGCGATCGGCATCGGCCTGTCGCTGATCTATGGCGTCTGGATCACGACGCACACACGGGTGAACGAATTCCTGAATCTGCCCGGTACGACCGTCTGGTGGCCCGAGCATGCCGATGCGCGCGGCCAGAGTGTGGCCGGCGTGCGGGTGTTGGGATTCCCGGCGCCACTGCTGTTCGCAAACGCCGAGACGTTCAAGCGCGGGATGATGGCCGCGATCGACGCGCAGGGTGCCGACGCGCCGTCCCTGGTGGTGCTGGAAGGCGGCGGCATCGCCGATGTCGACTATACGGCGGCCCAGGCGATGCGCGAGGTGATCGAGGATTGCCAGACGCGCAAGATCGAGTTCGCCATCGCGCGCCTGCAGTCCGTAAGGGCCCGCCATGCACTCGACCGGTTCGGCGTGCTGGAGCTGCTGGGCAGGGATCACCTGTTCCCCAGCGTGGCCGAGGCGATCGCCCACCGCAAAGGTGGCGTGGTTCTTGCGTCCTAGGGGGGCGACGATGCGCCCTGAATGGAGACAAGACATGAGACGGAGACTTCTCGCCCTGCCGATCGGCCTGCTTTCGCTGATCGCTTTCCCGGCCTTCGCGCAAACCTGCGCGCCCAAGATCGACGCTTCCCACCTGGTCGAGGCCGGCAAGCTGATGATGTCGGTGAACCCGACCCTGCCGCCGCAGCAGTTCGTCAATGAAAAGGGCGAGTTGCAGGGCCTCAACGTCGAGATGGGCAAGGATATCGCCAAGCGTCTCTGTCTCGAACCGGTCTTCCTGCGCATGGACTTCCCGGCGATGATCCCGGCGATGAAGGCCAACCGCTTCGACGCCATCGATACCGGCCTGTTCTTCACCGACGAGCGCAGCAAGATGATGTATCTCGTGCCGCATGCTCAGCAGGCGCTCAGCGTCTTCGTGCCGACGGGCAGCACGCTGAAGATCGAGAAACTGGAGGACCTTGCCGGCCACGTCGTCGGCGTCGAGAGCGCCACCAACAACGAGAAGAAGCTAAAGGAAGCCAATGACGCCTGGGTCGCCAAGGGCGGCAAGCCGGCCGACATCCGGTCCTTCAAGACGGCGACCGAGACCGTGGCGGCGCTGCGCGCCGGCCAGCTCGAGGCGGCGGTCAACATCGACGAGACGGCGACCGATCTGGAGAAGCGCGGCGGCGTGAAGATCCTGCTGAAGGGCCTGAGCGGCACACCGATCACCTTCGCCTTCCGCGACAAGGTGGTGGCCGAGGCCGCTGCTGCCGCGATCACCGCGATGAAGGCGGACGGCACCTACGACAAATTGTTCGACACGTTCGGCATGACGCGTCTGCCCGACACGGTCTTCAAGATCGTCGGCCCCGGCCCGACCTGACTCTGATGCGGCTTGGCAATATCCTGGAGCAGCGCGACTAGGCCGCGAGGCCGACATTCCCGGGTGGCGCCAGAAGATGAGGAAGCCGTATCCGCACGGTCGTTCCGGCTTCCTTTGCGATGGACGGTACGATGGTGCCGCCAAGCTGGCGCACGAAGATCGCGACGTAGTCGCTGCCACGCTTTTCGGCGGGCTTTGCTGGATCTTTTGCCAACATGCCGACGCCATCATCGGCGACGGCCAGCTCGATCTGGTCGCCCACCCGCTCCACGCTGAGCACGATCCTTCCCGCTCCGCCGGGGAAGGCATGCTTGATGGCGTTGGTAGCCAGCTCATTGACGAGCAGACCGAACGGAACAGCGAGATCGGGATCGATCTCCAGCGCTTCGGCCCTTACATCTATCGTGATGCCCGTGGTGTTTCCAAGCAGGCTGGCCGACATGGTCTTGGCTATTTCCTTGAGATAACTATCCGCAGCGATGGTCGGCCCCCGGCTCGAATGGGAAATCAGATCGTAGAGCTGGGCGATCGCGCCAATGCGGGCCTGCATTGCCTTGTAGCCCGGAACGCAGGGAGCGGCCGTCCATTTGGTCTCATAGGCGATCAGGCCGACGATGACCTGCAGGTTGTTCTTGATGCGATGGGAGATTTCGTTCGCCAAAGTCAGTGCGTCGCGTTCGCGCTGCTTGCGATCGGTGATGTCCTCGAAGACGAGCAGCATGCGATGGGCATGGTTGCCGGGCTGCGAGATCTTGCGGGCATTGAGGTTGAAGACGCGGCGGCCGAGCCCGGGAAAATCGTCCTCGATCTCGAAGCTTTCGATCGGCTTGTTCTCGGGCAGCACCTTCTCCATCAGATGGCGAAGCGCGGGCACATCCCATTGATGCTGGCCCAACTCGGCAACGCGCCTGCCGCGAGTCTCCGCCTCGGTGATTCCGAAGATGGTGAGAAACGCCTTGCTGGCGGTCACGATCGTCATGTTGTTTTCGAGCACAACCAGCGGATCTCGGATCGTGTCGACGATGCTTTGCGTCAGCTGCCAGTTGCGCTTGCTCTCTGCACGTGCCGCGCGCTCCTCGCTGACGTCCTCGATGGCAAGCAGGATGGAGCCGTCTATGTTGCCGGGGCTGAATATCTTTCTCGCATTGACCAGCATCGTGCGCAGTCCGATCGTCGGGAAAACGTGCTCGACCTCGAACCCTTCGACCGACGCGCGATGCGGGATCACGCTCTCGAGCAATGTGCGGAGGGCGGGGATGTCCCACTGCCGGTTCCCAAGCTCGTAGATGTGAGACCCCTCGGTCTCATCGGGGCTGGTACGAAACGTCTGATAGAAAGCGCGATTGGCCGAGGTGATATTGAGATTGCGGTCGAGGATGATGAGCGCGCTAGGGATGGTTTCGACGATTTCGACGGCGGCAATCTCCGCCACCACATTCCGTCGTTCTTCTGACGCTTTGTCGGGCATGGCGGGCAATCCTCTTGTGCGGCGCGAAGTCGGCATTACGCGGCGAGCATGCCCATAACGGAGTCATGAAGCTGGTCAGGAGTGTACGGCTTGGGAAGAAAATGCTTCCCGTCGACGAACATGGCTTTCATCTGGATCGAGGGCGTGTTGCCTGTCGTGTAGAGCACGCGCAGTTCCGGCCGCAGCGCAACAGCCTGGCGCGCCAAGTCGCATCCGCCAAGCATCTCCTTCTTGAGGTAGATGTCGGTGAAAAGGGCGTCGATGGGCTGGGGCGACCGCACGAGAACAAGTGCTTCGGCGAGGTCACCCGCCAACAAGGTTTCATGACCCCAGTCTTGGATCATCATCTCCGCAATATCGCGAGTGAAGATATCGTCTTCGACGATGAGGATGATGGCCATGGCCACTCTTTCTGCCGTGCTCAAGGCACAGGAAACGATACTGTGGCGTGTTGCCAGTCCAGTTGGTCATGTCGCAACGTATGCAGCAACAGTTCGGGCACGCTTTATCTCGTTAATGTCGATAAAGACGAAAGGTAGGAGCCTTTGCGAGTCGCCCTCGTTAGCTCTCCCCTCTCATCAGAAAAAAAGGCCCCGCGACCTTTTCAGGTGCAGGGCCTTTTTCGTCATGAGGTCTCGCTAGCGCCAGAACAGCGCTAGCAGGATGATGATCGGAAGGGGAATACCGATCATCCAAAGAAGAATGCCTTTACCGAAGCCCATGTCAGTCTCCTCTCTCCAAAAAGGTTAGTAACGCATCCGGCCGTCACGAATGGCGCCGCCTTCCCAGGCCGCGAGGCTTGCGGCCAGCGCGCCGGCCAGAAGCGAGGCCGCCAGCCAGAACGACATCATCATGGCCACGCGGCGCGCCTGGTCGGCGGCAACACGGGCGTCGGCCTCGACATCGGCCACGCGCGTCTCGGCGTCGGGCAGGGCGAGGCCGGTACGGGCCGCGACGATGACCGCGAGGTTCTGGCGCTCGTTGGCGGTGAGTTCGCGTCCCGGCGCGCCGATGCGACCCACAAGGCGGCCAGCAAAGGCGCGGTCGCCGTTGTAGTCGCGCGCCATGCCAGGGTCCTTTGAAGGAGCCACGGAGTCGTAAGCAAAGAGGCGGTCGGTGAAGATCGCCGTCGGACCACCATTACGCACCGCTTCCATGCTCGCGCCCGCGCTGGCGCCATGCACGGCGGCCCCCGTCAGGCTGGTGGTCACCGTACCGAGCAGGATCGCGCCGCCGACAGTGGCGACCGCCCAGCTCACGAGACCGTGCGCGGTGTCGCGGAAGAAGGCTTCGTGTGGATGCGTGCCGAGCCACAGGTGGCGCAGGCGGCCGGCGAGATAGCCGCCGATCGCGGAGGCCATGACGGCGGTCACGGTAATGTAGATGCCGGCTACGGTGGCCGCCTTCGTGGTGGTGGCGGCAGCAGCATTCGACCAAGGGTTCATGACGCTGAAGCCAATGCCGCTGCCGATCGCCAGCAGGATCAGCGACAGGCCCCCGGATACCGCAGC
The DNA here is from genome assembly GCA_903832005.1 of Enhydrobacter aerosaccus. Taxonomy (GTDB): domain Bacteria; phylum Pseudomonadota; class Alphaproteobacteria; order Reyranellales; family Reyranellaceae; genus Reyranella; species Reyranella aerosaccus_B. The sequence continues at coordinate 7,348 of CAIKZO010000168.1, forward strand.
GCCAGCCAGGATGGCTGACCAGGATACAGCCGAGCTTGGTGCCGGTTCGTTCTCGACGATAACGGTGTCGACCATAGGGACGTTTCTCCTTTTCCTCGCGAGTAACGAGGAAAGGAGGTCGACGTTGCTATGCTTTTCGAAAGACAACCGAGAGATTGTTGGCCGGCATTTCCACGATCGCGGGAGCCGTAAAACCGTGACGGTTGGCCAACACCTCGACCTCTTCGAGCGGACGGAGACCCCAGTCGGCGTTGCGTGACCGGAGATCGGCGTCGAAGGCCTGGTTGCTGGGCGCCGTGTCGATGCCCGCGCGGTGGTAGGGACCGTAGAGATAGAGCACGCCACCCGGCGGCAACGCCCCGCCCGCGCCCTCGATCAGGCCCACGGTCGCGGCCCATGGCGAGATATGAATCATGTTGATGCAGAGGATCGCGCTCACGCCCTCGACCGGCCACTTGCCCGCTGATGCGTCGAGCGCCAGCGCCGGCCGCACGTTGGCCAGTCCGCGCGTCTTGGCCCAATCGTCGATGCTGGCCCGTGCGCTGTCGTTGGGATCGCTCGGCTGGAACGAGAGCGCGGGAAGGGCGGCAGCAAAATGCACGACATGCTCACCGGTGCCACTGGCGAATTCGAGCACGAGACCCGTCTGCGGCAGATGGCGGCGCAGCACGTCGAGGATCGGGTCGCGGTTGCGAGCGACGGCCGGGGCTTCACGTTTCATCGCGCCGTCTCCATTGCTTGCCAGATACAGGCAGGTGTTGCGGGGCCGTCGTAATGAGTGACGCCGAGCGGCGCCAGCGCGTCGAGGATGGCATTGGCGATGGCGGGGAAGGCCGCGATCGCGCCCGCTTCGCCGCAGCCTTTGACGCCCAGTGGATTGGTCGTGCAGCGGGTCGGATTGAAGCCCAAGTCGAACGACGGAAGGTCGTCGGCACGCGGCAAGGCATAGTCCATGAAGGAGCCGGCGAGGAGCTGGCCGCTGTCGGGGTCGTAATGCGTGCGTTCGAGCAGCGCCTGGCCCACGCCCTGCGCCATCGCACCGTGCGCCTGGCCGGTCGCGACCATCGGGTTCACCAGCACGCCGTAGTCGTCGACGCCGCTGTAGCGCACCAGCCGCACGCCACCGGTGTCGCGGTCGATCTCGACTTCGGCCACGTGCGTGCCGTTGGGGAAGGTCAGGTGCTCGCGCTTCCACAGATGATAGGTGTCGAGCGGCCGGTTCTTCTCGCGCCCGATCGCGGCCACCTCCAGCAAGCCGACTGCGCGATCGGTGCCGGAGACGACGAATCTTCCTTCCTCGAAGCGGATGTCGGCTTCGGCGGCTTCCAGCAGGTCGGCCGCCAGCGCGGTGCCCTTGGCGATGATCTCGTCCGAGGCACGCCAGATCGCGGTGCCGGCCATGAAGGTGGCGCGCGAGCTGCCGTGGCCGCCGCCCATTGCGATCAGGTCGGTGTCGCCCTGGCAAAGATGGATCTGGCTGTCGGGAATGCCGAGCCGCGTCGCCACGATTTGCGGGAAGGTCGTCTCGTGGCCCTGGCCGATATGCTGCGTGCCCGTTATCAGCGACACGCTGCCGTCCGGCTCGAAGCGGATGTCGACATTCTCCTCGGGCGGCCCGCCGGTGCCCTTGATGTGATAGGCGAGCCCCAGTCCGCGCAGTAGCCCGCGCGCCTCGCTCTCCTTTCGGCGCGCGCCGAAGCCCGCGACGTCGGCGCGGACCAGCGCCTGGTCGAAGGTCGCGTCGAAGGCGCCGCTGTCGACCTGGAAGCCCAGCGCGTTGGTCATCGGCATGGCGCTGGCCGGCACCAGGTTGCGGCGCCTGAGCTCGAACTGGTCGAAGCCGCATTGCCGCGCCGCCGCGTCGATCAGCCGTTCCAGGATGTTCACCGTCTCGGCGAAGCCCGGTCCACGCGTCACGCCGATCGGCGTGGTGTTGCTGAGTGCAATGCGGATATGTAGCGCGATCGCGGGCAGGCGATACACCGTGCCCTGCAGATGCATGTACTGATAGGTCGGCACGCCGCCGCCCGCGCCCGCGAGATAGGCGCCGACATTGGCGATGCTCGCGACTTTCAAGGCCAGGAATCTTCCCTCGGCGTCGAGCGCCAGCGACGCCTCCGCCTGCATGTCGCGCGCGGGATGGTCGCTGAGAAAGACTTCGCTGCGGCTGGCGATCCACTTCACCTTGCGGCCGGTGCGGCGCGCAGCCCACAGGATCAGCGCATGCTCGGCGTAGGCGAAATTCTTGGAGCCGAAGCCGCCGCCCACGTCGGGCGCGATGAAGCGCACATCCTTCGACGGGACGCCAAGGCAGCGCGCGACATGGTTGCGGTTGATGTGGATGTTCTGGCTCGAGACGTGGAGCGTATAGCGGCCATCTTCGAACGCGCCGATGCAGCCACGGGGCTCCATCGGATTGGTCGTGATGCGATGATTGTCGAGCGCGAGGCTGACGACATGGCGGGCCGCGGCGAAGCCCGCTTCAGCTCCCACGGCGTCGCCGGCCTGCCAGTCGAAGCAGCAATTGCCCGGCACCTCGACGGAGAGCTGCGGCGCATCGGCCGCCAGCGAAGCGGCGGTCGTCGTGACGGCGGGCAGCGGCTCGTAGTCGACCGTCACCAGCTCGGCGGCATCGAGCGCCTGCGCGTGTGTCTCGGCCACGACCAGCGCCACCGGCTCGCCCGCGAAGCGGGTCTTGCCGGTGGCCAGCAGCGGCTGCGGCTGGAAACGGAAAGGCTCGCCGGTCTGCACGTTGGCCTCGGCGTAGGGCCTGAGCGGCGTCAGCCCGTCGACGGCTGCTTCCGACGCCGTCAGCACGGCCAGCACACCGGGCGCGCACCGTGCGGCATCCTTGTCGATCGACCGGATTCGCGCATGGGCGTGCGGCGAGCGCACCACCACGGCATGGGCGACGTCCGCCATTTTCAGGTCGTCGAGATAGGCGCCCTGTCCGATGACGAAGCGCACATCCTCGCGGCGTCGAGGCGAGTCCCCGATCTTCGAGGTTTTCATGCCGGCAATGTCGCTTGGCGGCAGGGCCGGCGGCAAGGCCCGGCTTGCGCAGTGCGGAGGGTCGTTTTATCCAAGTCCCATGGCAACTGACTTCGATGCGGTGATCATCGGTGCGGGCTTCGGCGGCATGTACATGCTCCATCGCCTGCGTGGCAAAGGCTTCTCGGCGCGGGTGCTCGAGGCGGGCACGGGCGTCGGCGGCACCTGGTACTGGAACCGCTATCCCGGCGCGCGCTGCGACGTGGAGAGCGTGCAGTACTCTTATCAGTTCTCGAAAGAGCTCGAGCAGGACTGGGAGTGGAGCGAGCGCTACGCCACCCAGCCCGAGATCCTGCGTTACGCCAACCATGTCGCCGACCGCTTCGACCTGCGTCGCGACATCCGGTTCGAGACGCGGGTGACCAAGGCCACTTTCGACGAGACGGAAAACCTGTGGCGGGTTGAAGCGGGCAAAGGCGACGTGCTCACCGCGCGTTTCGTCATCACTGCGATGGGCTGCCTCTCTTCCCCCAACACGCCTCGGATCGAGGGGCTCGCAGATTTCAAGGGGCCGATCTACCACACCGGTAACTGGCCACACGACGGCGTCGACTTCACTGGCAAGACGGTGGGCGTGATCGGCACCGGCTCTTCGGCCATCCAGTCGATTCCGTTGATCGCCGCGCAGGCCAAGCACCTCACCGTATTCCAGCGCACGGCCAACTATACGATCCCCGCGCACAACGGGCCGCTCGATGCGGACTATGTGAAGGCGATCAAGGCCAGCTATCCCGAGATGCGTCGCCGCGCCAAGACCAAGCCGGCCGGCATCGACTTCGAAATACCGACGGCTTCGGCGATCGAGACGCCGGAAGAAGAGCGCACCCGCAAGTTTCAGGAGCGCTGGGACTACGGGGGCCTGGGCTTCATGGCGTCGTTCAACGATCTGCTGTTGAACGACGACTCGAACAAGGCGGCCGCGGATTTCGTCAAAGCGAAAATTCGCGAGATCGTGAAGGACCCGGTGACGGCCGAAGTGCTGACACCGCGCAACATCATCGGCTGCAAGCGGCTCTGCGTGGACTCGGGCTACTGGGCCACCTTCAACCGGCCGAACGTCACCCTGGTCGATATCCGCGACGAGCCGATCGAGCGCATCACGACCGCGGGCGTGCACGCCAAGGGCCAGGATTACATCTTCGATTGTCTCGTGCTCGCTACCGGTTTCGACGCCATGACCGGGGCGCTGCTCAAGGTCGATCTGCGCGGCCGGGGCGGCGTGCCGCTGAAGGATCGCTGGAACGAGGGGCCGAAGACCTATCTCGGGCTCACCGTGGTCGGTTTCCCCAACCTGTTCATGATCACCGGCCCGGGCAGTCCCTCGGTGCTGACCAACATGCTTCCCTCGATCGAGCAGCATGTCGACTTCATCACTGAGTGCCTCGACGCGATGCGCGCCAAGGGCGTGAACGTGATCGAACCGGTCGAGCAGGCGCAGGAGGAATGGGTGAGCCACGTGGGCTCGGTGGCCGACATCACGCTCCGCTCGACCTGTAGCTCCTGGTACGTCGGCGCCAACATCCCCGGCAAGCCGCGCGTCTTCATGCCCTACATCGGCGGCCTGCCCGCCTACATCCAGCGCTGTGAGGCGGTGGTCGCCGGCGACTACGTGGGCTTCGCCCTCAGCCCTTGAGGCTGCGCTCGCTCACGATGGCGATGCCGGCCTTGCGGTAGGGCTTGAGGATCTGCTCGGGCAGATCGTCTTCGACGATGAAGGTTCCGACCTCGCTGAGCGGCGCCACGAGGAAGGGCGAGGCGGCGCCGAATTTCTCCCTTGAGGCGAGGACCATCGTTTCGGCGGCGAAGCGGACGAGCGTGCGCTTCACGGCGGCTTCCTCGGGATCGCCGGTCGTCAGGCCGGACTCGGGATGGATGCCGGTCACGCCCATGAAATAGACGTCGGCGCGTATGCGCGCGATCGCCTCGACGGCGGCGGCGCCGACTGAGACCACCGAGTGCTTGAACAGGCGGCCGCCGATCAGCTCGACCTCGACGCCGGGATGGGACACCAGCTCGACGGCGGTGCTGGCGCTATGGGTGACGACGGTAGCCTTGAGGTCGTGCGGCAGATGCCGTGCGACCTGCACGGCGGTGGTGCCGCCATCGAGGAAGATCACCTGGCCTGGCCGCACCAGGCGCGCCGCGGCGCGGCCGATCGCGACCTTGCCTTGAGAGGCGACGTTCTGCCGGCCGGCAAAGTCGGCCAACGCCGGCGAGGCGGGCAGGGCGCCGCCGTGCACGCGCTGCAGCCGACCATCACTCGCCAACTCGCGCAGGTCGCGGCGGATCGTGTCTTCGGAGACGTCGAGCTTTTCGCTCTCGTCCTTGGCGACGATCCGGCCGTCGCGCTTCAGCACTTTCAGCAGATAAGCCTTGCGTTCCCGGGTCAGCACGGCACACCTCGTTGCACGATATTATTTGACTCTGCACGAAATTGCATGAAATGTCGAAGCCGAAAATGGCAACGAAGAGGGCCGTCCATGACCGTGGCCGACAGGATCCGTGTCCAGAATGTCGAAGTGCTTTCGAATGATTGGTACGTGCTGAAGAAGACCACGTTCCAGTTCCGGCGCTCCGACGGCATCTGGCAGACGATGAGCCGCGAGACCTACGACCGTGGCAACGGCGCCACGATCCTGCTCTACGATCCAGCGCAGCGGACGGTGATCCTGACGCGCCAGTTCCGCTATCCCGCTTTCGTCAATGGGCACGACGACCTGCTGGTCGAGGCGCCTGCGGGCCTACTCGACCACGCGACGCCCGAGGAGCGGATCCGCAGCGAAGCCGAAGAGGAGACGGGTTTTCGTGTGCGCGACGTGCGCAAGATCTTCGAATCCTTCATGAGCCCGGGCTCGGTGACGGAGAAGCTCCACTTCTTTGTCGGCCCATACACGCAGGACGACCGGGTGAGTGACGGTGGGGGCAACGAGGCCGAGGGTGAGGATATCGAGGTGCTCGAGGTACGCATCGACGCGGCGTTGAATATGATCGAAACCGGCGTGATCCAGGACGGCAAGACCATCATGCTCCTGCAGTATGCGGCGCTCAGGCTGTTGGCGCCGGCTGGGGCCGCATAGCAAAAATCCGCAGGGAACCTTTTCACACTCTCGCCGTTTCTGTCTCTTATCGTCGCCTTTCGGTCCGAGAGAGTTCATGAAGCAAAGTTCCACGTCCGGCGCCTCGCACCAAAGGCGGGGCCTGGACCCGACTGTCGCCTTCAGCCTTGGCGTCGTCCTTATTTTCTTCGTCGTCACCGGCCTCGTGGCCTACTTCAATCTCCGGACGTTGCGTGAGAACAACCAGAAGATCGTTCACTCCCATGAAGTGATCATCGCGCTCGACGAATTGCTGTCCAGCGCACAGGACGCGGAAACCGGGCAGCGCGGCTTCCTGCTGACGAACAACGAACGGTATCTGGAGCCCTACAACGCCGCCCTGGCGGTGATCCCCTCGCAGCTCGACACGATTGCGCAATTGACGAGCGACAATCCCGTGCAGCAGGCCAGGATCGCGCCACTGAAGGCCCATGTCGCGGCCAAGCTCGCCGAGCTTGCCCAGACGATCGAGCTGCGACGCTCGCAAAGCGTCGACGCTGCTCTCTCGGTCGTGACCTCCGACCGCGGTAAGGCGGAGATGGACGCGATCCGCAGCCTGTTTGGGGCGATGGGTCAGGAAGAAGCCGACCTGCGCATGAAGCGGATCGCCGAGATGGACGCCGCGTACGCGACGGCGCTCGTCAGCGGAATCGTTTCCGCCGTGCTCGGCATTGCGCTGACGCTGGTCATCGGGTTTCTGATCCGCAGGGCGGCCCTCATCCGCCAGCGTGAGGAATGGCTGCAGACCGGCCAGGTCGAATTGAGCGTCGCCATGAGCGGCGACCAGCACGTCGATCAACTCGGCCACAGCATCCTCGAGTTCCTGGCGCGCTATGCCGGCGGCGTCGCGGGCGCGATCTTCGTGCGAAGCAGTAACGACGTCTTCGTGCGGGCGGCAACGTACGGCGTTCCGGCCGACGCCAACGTGCCCGAGCGCTTCATGCCGAAGGAAGGCCTGCTGGGCCAGGTCGCGGTCGACAGCCGTACCGTCACGATCGACGCCGTGCCCGACGGTTACCTGGCCTTCGGTTCGGCTCTTGGGCGGGATAAGCCGCGGCACCTGGTGATTTCGCCCGGTATCGCAGACGGGTCGGTCAATGCGGTGATGGAGCTGGGCTTCCTGCGTCAGGTCGACGAGCGCGTGCTCACGCTCCTCGAACAGGCATCGCCCTCGATCGCAATCGCAGTGCGGTCGGCCAAGTACCGCAGCGACCTTCAGGCGCTTCTCGAGGAAACGCAGCGTCAATCGGAAGAGCTGCAGGTCCAGGGCGAGGAACTGCGCGTCTCGAACGAGGAGCTGGAGGAGCAGAGCCGGGCGCTGAAGGAATCCCAGTCGCGGCTAGAGCAGCAGCAGGCGGAGCTGGAGCAGACCAATTCGCAGCTGGAAGAGCAGGCGCTGCAACTGGAGACGCAACGCGACGATCTCGAGCGGACCACCGCCTCGGTGCAGCTGAAGGCCCGGGAACTGGAGCAGGCGAGCCGCTACAAGTCGGACTTCCTCGCCAATATGTCTCACGAGCTGCGGACGCCGCTCAATTCGTCGCTGATCCTGGCCAAACTCCTGGCCGATAACACCGACGAGAACCTGACCGACGAGCAGGTCAAGTATGCCAAGACGATCCAGTCGTCCGGCAACGATCTCCTGAACCTGATCAACGACATCCTCGATCTGTCGAAGATCGAAGCCGGACACGTCGACATCAAGCCGGAGCCGGTTGCCATCGAGCGTCTGGCCAACAACCTGCGTCGGGTCTTCCAGCCCATCGCCGCCGACAAGAAGCTCGACTTCATCGTGGAGATCGCAGCGGACGGTCCGACGGCCATCGAAACCGATGCCCAGCGGCTCGAGCAGGTCCTCAAGAACCTCCTCTCCAATGCTTTCAAGTTCACCGAGGTTGGAAAGGTGACCTTGGCGATCCGCTCCGACAGAAAGGACCAAGTCAGCCTGGCGGTGACGGATACCGGCATCGGCATCTCCGAGGAGCAGCAGAGAAGCGTCTTTGAGGCGTTCCATCAGGCCGACGCAACGATCAGCCGGAAGTACGGCGGCACTGGCCTCGGCTTGTCGATCTCGCGCGAACTCCTGCGCCTTCTGGGCGGCACTCTCCAGCTCACGAGCCGTCCGGGTCAGGGCAGCACTTTCACCGTGGTTATTCCGCAGTCGTACGATCCGGCGAAGGTGTTGCCGCGCGAACCGGCCAACACTGCTGCCGCTGCCCCGCCGTTCGTCGCCGGCATGGAAGAGGCGTCAGCAGCTCCCCGGCCAAGGGCGATCCGACGGGTTTCGGACGATCGCGAGCAGCTGTCCGACACCAAGCGAATCCTGATGGTGATCGAGGACGACGAGTCCTTTGCCACCATTCTGCGTGATCTGTCGCGCGAGAGGGGTTTCCAGTCCCTTGTGGCGGGCACGGCGGAAGAAGCCATGGCCATGGCCAAGCAGTTCATGCCGAGCGCCATTCTGCTCGACGTCGGACTGCCCGACCAGTCCGGCCTCTCGGTGCTCGACCGGCTGAAGCGCGATGTCCAGACGCGGCACATTCCAATCCACATCGTATCGGCCGGCGACCACACCGAAACGGCGTTTGCGCTGGGCGCGGTGGGCTACATGGCCAAGCCGGTCAAGCGCGAGCAACTGGTCGAAGCGCTGCAGAAGCTCGAGGCGCGGCTTTCCCAGCGCATGCACCGCATCCTCATCGTCGAGGACAACGAGGTGCAGCGCGAGGCCGTCGCGAAGCTCCTGACCTCGCGCGACGTCGAGACCGTGACAGCCGGCACCGCCGCCGAATGCCTGGAGCGCCTCAAGGAACAGACGTTCGATTGCATGGTGCTCGACCTGTCCTTGCCGGATGCGTCGGGCTACTCGCTGCTCGAGACGCTGAGCCAGGAAAGCGCTTATGCGTTTCCGCCGGTCATCGTCTACACCGGCCGCGATCTTTCGGCGGACGACGAGCAGCGGCTGCGCCGCTATTCGAAGTCGATCATCATCAAGGGCGCCAAGTCGCCGGAGCGCCTGCTCGACGAGGTGGCGCTGTTCCTGCACCAGGTGGTCTCCGAGCTGCCGGACGAGCAGCAGCGCATGATCCGCAAGGCCCGGAACAGGGACGCCCTGCTCGAAGGCCGCCGCATCCTTGTCGTCGAGGACGACGTGCGCAACGTCTACGCGCTCACCAACATCTTCGAGCCGCGCGGCGCTGTCGTCGAGATCGCGCGCAACGGCCGCGAGGCGCTGGATATCCTTGAACGCTCTGCAACCGATCCGGGTCGCAAGATCGATCTCGTCCTCATGGACGTGATGATGCCGGTCATGGATGGGCTGACGGCGACGCGGGAAATCCGCGGGAATCCCCGCTGGAAGAAGCTGCCGATCATCACGCTGACGGCCAAGGCGATGCCGGACGACCAGCAGCGCTGCATCGAGGCCGGCGCGAACGACTACATGGCCAAGCCGCTGGATGTCGAGAAGCTGCTGTCGCTCGTGCGCGTCTGGATGCCGCGATGACGGACGTCGACATGCCAGAGAAGATCGAGGACATCGAGATAAGGCTTCTGCTGGAAGCCCTGTATTCGCGGTACCACTACGATTTCCGGAATTACGCCATGGCCTCCGTGAAGCGTCGGCTGCGGCAGGCGCGCGAGCAGCTCGGCTTCGAGACCCTGTCGGCGCTGCAGGAAAGCCTGCTTCACGATCCCAATATGTTTCCCCGCCTGCTCGGCTATCTGACCGTGCAGGTCAGCGAGATGTTTCGCGATCCCGCCTATTTCCGCGCGATCCGCGAGAAAGTCGTGCCGCATCTCAGGACTTATCCGTCGCTCAAGGTGTGGGTTGCCGGCTGCAGCGCCGGCGAGGAACTCTATTCCCTGGTGATCCTGTTCCGCGAAGAAGGCCTCGAGCAGCGAACGCTGTTCTACGCCACCGACATCAACCAGGAGGCGCTGGCCCAGGCCGAAGCCGGAATCTTCGGCCTCGACCGACTCCAGCTCTTCACCGAGAACCACCGCAAATCCGGCGGCAAGTCGTCGTTGTCGGACTATTACAGCGCGGCCTACGGCCGGGCGTCGTTCGACAAGACGCTGCGGCAGAACGTGCTGTTCTCCGACCATAGTCTCGTGACCGATGCGGTCTTCGGCGAGATGCACCTGATCTCGTGCCGGAACGTCATGATCTATTTCGACCGGGACCTTCAGAATCGGGCGTTGGGGCTCTTCAAGGACTCGCTCGCGCGAAAGGGATTTCTGGGATTGGGCGCGAAGGAAAGCCTGCGCTTCTCCAATCAGGCGGCCGCTTTCAGCGACTTCGTGCGCGAAGAGAAGATCTACCAGCGGCTGGCGGCATGAGCGCGATCGCGCCCGAAGCGGTGGTGATCGGCGCGTCAGCCGGCGCGCTGGAGGCGCTGTCCGTCATCCTGCCGGCGTTGCCTGCGAACTTCAGGCTTCCCCTGATGATCGTGGTGCACATGCCGCCCGACAGGTCGAGCATCCTGGCGGAGCTCTTTCAGGCCAAGTGCCGCATTGCGGTGCGCGAGGCCGAGGACAAGGAACCGGTCAACGGCGGCACCGCCTACTTTGCGCCGCCCGACTACCATCTTCTTGTCGAAGCGAATAAGCATCTTTCGCTCTCCAGCGATGAGCCTATCTTGTATTCCCGTCCTTCAATCGATGTGCTCTTCGAGAGCGCGGCCGATGCCTATGGGCCGGCGTTGATCGCCATCGTCCTGAGCGGCGCCAATCAGGATGGCGCCGCGGGCCTGAAGGTCATCGCGGACGCCGGCGGCACGGCGATCGTCCAGAGTTCGGAAGGTGCATTTGCCACCGCGATGCCCGAAGCGGCCAAGGCGATGTGTCCCAGTGCCCAGGTCTTGTCGCCGCAGGAAATCGCGGCGTATCTGGAGAAAGTCTCAGGCCGTCCATGACTCCCGTCACTTTCCTGCTGGTCGACGATCTCGAGGAGAACCTTCTGTCCCTCGAGGCGCTGCTGCGTCGCGATGACCTCGTCCTGTTGAAGGCACGAACGGGAGACCAGGCGCTGGAGCTCCTCCTCCAGCATGATGTGGCGCTGGCCCTGGTCGACGTGCAGATGCCGGGGCTGAACGGGTTCGAGCTGGCCGAGCTGATGCGCGGCAACGAGCGCACGCGGCGCATTCCGATCATTTTCGTGACGGCGGGGACGACCGACAGCCGACATCGCTTTCGCGGCTACGAAGCAGGCGCCGTCGACTTCATCCAGAAGCCGATCGAACCCGACGTCCTGCGCGGCAAGGCTGCGGTGTTCTTCGATCTTTACCGGCAGCGCCAGCAGATCGCGCTGCAGCGCGACGAGCTGGTGGCGCAGGCCGAGGCTCTCAAGGAGGCGGACCGCCGCAAGGACGAGTTCCTCGCGACACTCGCGCACGAGCTGCGCAATCCTCTCGCACCGCTGCGGCACGGGCTGGACATCCTGCGCCGGGATCCCGCTGGAAGCGGCGTCCCCGAAATCCTTGGCACCATGGACCGGCAACTCGTCCACTTAGTGCGGCTGATCGACGACCTGCTCGATGTCTCGCGCGTCAGCCAGGGCAAGATCACCCTGCGCAAGGAGACGATCGCGGTGGCCGACGTCATCGCCGCCGCCGTCGAGGCGAGTCGACTGGCCATCGATGCCGCCGGGCATTCCCTCGCGATCGACGTTCCCGCCGAGCCGTTGTGGCTCGACGCAGACTTCACGCGCCTCGCGCAAGTCGTCGGCAACCTCCTGAACAATGCCGCCAAATACACGCCTAACGGCGGCCACATCCGAATCTCCGCAGGGGCGGACGGCGACTTCGCGGTGATCCGTGTCTCCGATAACGGCATCGGCATTCCTGCGGCCAAGCAGTCCGAGGTGTTCCAGCTGTTTGCCCAGGTGGAGAATCATCTGGACCGGGCAAAAGGCGGACTGGGAATCGGCCTCGCCCTGGTGAAGCAGCTCGCGGTCCTGCATGGCGGCACGATCGAAGTGGAGAGTGCGGGCGCCGGCAGGGGAAGCGTATTCACTCTGCGCCTTCCGTTGGCCGCAGGTTCGGTGCAAGCCGTCGAGTCCGGGCAGGTGTCGGCCGAACAGGCGCCGGCGGCGCCTCTGAAGGTTCTCGTCGTCGACGACAATCTCGATGTCGCGCAGACCATCGGATGGATGCTCGAAGCGATCGGCCACGACTATCGGCTTGTTCATGACGGGCGGCTGGCGGTCGAGGCGGCGAAGGAATACCGGCCCAATGTTGTTCTCCTCGACATCGGGCTGCCCGTCATGGATGGCTACGCGGTGTGCCGGGCCTTCCGCCAGGACGCGCAATTGAAGGATACGCCCATCATTGCGCAGACGGGCTGGGGCCAGATCCGGGACAAGACGCTCGCCTCCGAAGCGGGGTTCGATCACCACCTCACCAAGCCCGTTTCTCTCGACAATCTCGAACGCGTTCTCGCGAGCTTCAAGACCTAGGCTGGATTTCCCGCGCGATGGCAGGATTCCTGCAAGTCGGATAGGGTCCGCCCGTCCTTTTGCCTGCGAGTGCCCCGAATGACCACCAATCGTGCCCATGTCCTGCTCTGGACCGACAACACCGCCCCCTATGTCGAGGGAATCAAGGCCGCCGGGCTCGCCGACCGCATTGCGCTGGAGACCCTGCCGCGCAAGGAGAAGCCCTCGGCCGAGCAGTTCGAGAACACCGAGGTGTTGATGGCGACCGCCGTGCCGGCAGGCGTGCTGCCCGCGATGAAGAAGCTGCGCTGGGCGCAGGCGATGAGCGCGGGTGTAGACGGCTGGTTCGCCCTGCCGGACCTGCCCGCGGACCTGACGCTCACCTGCGCGCGCGGCACGCACACTGAATCGATGCCCGAGAACATCATGGCCGGGCTGTTCTATGTCGCGAAGCCCTATCCGATCGCGGCCGCCAACCAGAAGCAGTCGAAGTGGGTGCACACCGTGCCGCAGCCACTCACCGGCAAGACGCTCGGCATCCTGGGCCTGGGCGCCATCGGCGGCGAAGTCGCGCGCATGGCCAAGGCCTTCGGCATGAAGGTGATCGGCACCAAGCGCCGGCCGGCGGCGATGGCAAATGTCGACGAGATGTTCCCGCCCGAGGGCACCAAGCAGGTGCTGGAACAATCGGACTTCGTGCTGCTGCTCCTGCCCGGCACGCCGCAGACCGAGAATTTCATGAACGCCGAGCGGTTCGGCTGGATGAAGCCCACGGCCTGGATGCTGAACTTTGGCCGCGGCTCGATCGTCAACGAAGCCGACCTGATCGCGGCGGCGAAGGGCAAGACGATCGGGGGCGCCGTGCTCGACGTCTTCCGCCAGGAGCCGCTGCCCGCGAGCGATCCGCTGTGGACCGCCGCCGAGAACATCATCGTACTGCCGCACCTCGGCGGCCCGCACCCGCAGCGCGACCGGTTCGTGGCCAAGCTGTTCGTCGAGAATCTTTCCCTCTTCCTCGACGGGCAACCCCTGAAAGAGGTCGTCGACCGCGCCGCTGGCTACTGAGGACGTCAGTAACGACCGTATATCGGGCCTTCGGAGCAACGCGCGTATGATCCCGCGATGTTCCGGCCCAGTTGGACGTCGTTATGCGGGCTCCCGTTTAATTCCCGTTATTTAAACGGTCACTTCCTAGTAACCGATCGCCGCGCCGTCGCTTCGGGGATCGGCGCCGCCGATCCGGAGGCCGCTCTCGGGATCGACGGTAATGCCGTGCGCGTGGCCGGCCAGTTCGTTCCAGTCGCCCCACTGATTCACGAGATGGCCGCGCCGCTTCAGCTCGGCGACGGTCGCCGCCGGGAAGCGGCCTTCCATGTGCAAGGTGTCGCGATCCTCGCCGATGGCGAAGCGGCCGGACAGGAAGCGCGGCGTCTCGAGTGCTTCCTGGATGTCGCATCCGTGGTCGATCATCGCGACATAGGTCTGCATGTGGATCTGCGGCTGGCCGTCGGCGCCCATGCAGCCCACGGCCGCCCAGAATTTTTCGTCGCGGAAGGCCAGCGAGGCGATCAGCGTGTGCAGCGGCGTCTTGCCGGGCTCGACATGGTTGGGATTGTTCGGGTCGAGCGAGAAATAGGCCGAGCGATTCTGCAGCACCACGCCGGTCCGGCCGGCGACGACGGCGCCAAAGCCGCCGTAGATCGAGTGGATCAACGAGACGGCGTTGCCTTCCTTGTCGACGACGGCGATGTAGGTCGTATCGCCCGACAGGCTGCCATAGGACGGGATCTTGTCCCACGGGATGGCGCGCGCCGGATCCATCAGAGCGCGGCGTTCGTCGGCATATTTCTTGGAGATCAGCCGGTCCATCGGCACGTCGGCGAAGCGCGGGTCGGCCAGGTGCCGGTCGCGGTCGTGATAGGCCAGCTGCTTGGCCTGGATCATCAGGTGCACATAGTCGGGACCGAGGAATTCCTTGTCCTTCAGGTCGAGCGGCTCGAGCAGGTTCAGCATCTCGAGCACGGCAAAGCCCTGCGTCGGCGCGGGCGTTTCGTAGATCGTCACGCCGCGATAGCTGCCGACCAGCGGCTCGCCCCAGCGCGCGCTCTGGTTCGCCAGGTCCTCGGGCGTGAAGAAGCCCTCGTTGCGTTGGGACCAGCGCACGAGTTCGCGGCCGACCTCACCGTCGTAGAAGCCGCTGCGTCCGTCCTGGCCGATCGCTTCGAGCGTGCGGGCGAGATCTGGATTGCGCAGGACTCCGCCGGGCTGGAGGAAGATCGCGCTCGCCTCGGGATTTTTCTTCAGTTCGATCTCGGCGAGGCTGCGCCAATAGGCCAGGCGCGCGGTGACGGGAAAGCCGTCGCGCGCGTAGCCGATCGCGGTCTCGAGGCAGCGCTTGAGCGGCAGCCGTCCGTAAGCGGCATGCGCTTCGGCCCAACTCGCCACGGCGCCCGGCACGGTGAGCGTGCCCGGCAGCACGCCGCGATAGGGCACTTCGGTGAGGCCGCGTTTGGTGAAGGCGTCGATCGTGCCGGCCTGCGTGGCGCGTCCGCCGCCGTCGAGGTAACGCACTTTTTTTCGTGCGGGCATCGCTGATCAGCCAGAAGGCGTCGCCGCCCACGCCCGTCATGTGCGGATAGAGAACCGAAAGCGCGGCGCTGGTGGCGATGGCGGCATCGATCGCAGATCCGCCGGCGCGCAGCACATCGACGCCGGCCGCGCTCGCGAGACTGTGCGGCGACGTCACCATGCCGTTCGGCGCCAGGGTGGCCGGACGGCCGGTACGTATGTCTGTCATGAGAAGTTCTACTGTCGTTTGCCGTCGGGTTGACAGGCGGGAAAGGGATACTTAACGTTATGGTTAAGTTTTAGGGAGAGGCCGAAACGATGCTGAAGGTCGTTGGAATTATTGTCATCGTCGTCCTCATCGTGGTTGCCGGCATCCTGATCCATGCCGCGACCAAACCCAACGATTTTCGCGTCCAGCGCAGCCTCGCGATCAAGGCGCCGCCCGAGAAAATCTACGCCCTCATTGCCGACTTGAAGGGCTGGCAGGCTTGGTCGCCCTACGAGAAGAAGGACCCCGCCATGAAGCGCACCCTGAGCGGCGCGCCGAGCGGCAAGGGTGCGGTCTACGAATGGGAGGGCAACAAGAATGTCGGCGCCGGCCGCATGGAGATCATCGAGGCGAACGTGCCGTCGAAGGTGGTGATCAAGCTCGACTTCCTGAAGCCGTTCGAAGCTCACAACACCGCCGAGTTCACGATGGTCCCCTCCGGCGACAACACCACTGTCACATGGGCGATGTACGGACCGAGCCCTTACATGATGAAGGTCATGGGCACCTTCATGAACATGGACCGGATGGTCGGCGACGACTTTGCCGTCGGCCTCGCCAACCTGAAGGCGCTCGCCGAGAAGTAGGGGCGCCGCGAGGACATCATGGACAGTCTGCTGAAGCCCACCGACCGGGAACTGATCCTCACGCGCGACCTCAAGGCGCCGCGCGAGAAGGTGTTCGCCGCCTGGACCGACCCGGCGCTGGCGGCACAGTGGTGGTGCCCAAGCCACTGCACCTTGGTCAGCTGCGAGATGGACGTACGCGCGGGCGGCAAGTGGCATCGCAGCATGCGCGTGGCGGGCGGTAGCGTGATCACCAAGTACGGTGTCTATCGCGAAGTTGAGCCGCCGGCGCGGCTGGTCTTCACCTATGGCACCGACTACGGCAACGGTACTCGGGATATCGAGACCGTGGTGAGCATCACCTTGACCGAGGTGCTGGGCGGCACGCGCCTTACCCTGTGGCACACCGAGTTCGAGGGCGTGGCGGTGCGCGACGAGCATGTCAGCGGCTGGACGACCACGATGGACAAGCTCGAGGCCTTTTGCGGAGAGGGAACATGAGCGGCGAGTTCTGCGCGACGCGGTTGGCGCGCATGCACGAGGTCCTCAAAGGCCACGTGACGCGCGGTGAGGTGCCCGGCCTCGTGTCGCTGGTCAGCCGCTGCGGCGAGACGCATGTCGAGGCGCTGGGCGTGCAGTCGCTGGAAGGTGGGGTGCCGATGCGGCGGGACACGATCTTCCGCATCGCCTCGATGACCAAGCCGATGGTGGCCGTGGCGGCGTTGATGCTGATCGAGGAGTGCGTGTTCAGGCTCGATGAGCCGGTCGATCGCTTCCTGCCGGAACTCGCAAACCCGAAGGTGCTGAAGAGCCTCGAGAGCGAGGTGACCGACACAGTGCCGGCAGAGCGGCCGATCAGCGTGCGCGATCTTCTGACGTTCCGTCTCGGCACCGGTTTTATGATGGTGTTTCCGCCGAAGTATCCGATCCAGAAGGCGATTGCCGAGGCGGGCTTCGCGCCGGGACCCAAGGCGCTCGACCTCACGAACGACAGCTACATGAGCAAGGTCGGCGGCGTGCCGCTGATCTACCAGCCCGGCACGCGCTGGCTTTACCATACAGGCTCGGACTTGTTAGGCGTGTTGATCGCGCGCGCCACGGGCAAGTCGCTCGGCGACTTCATGCGCGAACGTATCTTCGAGCCGCTCGGCATGAAGGACACGGGCTTCATGGTGCCCGCCGCCGAGCTTGGACGGTTCGCCAGCGCCTATCGCCGCGATCCCGAAAAGAACGTGCTGGTGCTGACCGACGATGCGCGCGATGGCCGGTTCAGCCGCCCGGCGCCATTCCATTCCGGCGGCGGCGGGCTGGTCTCGACCGCCGACGATGTCCTCGCCTTCTTCCGCATGATGCTGAACAAGGGCATGGGCCCGGGCCGCGAGCGTTTGCTCTCGCGCGCCGCGATCGAGCTGATGACCACCGACCAGCTCACGGCGGACCAGAAGATCGGTACCGAGATCTTCTTCGGCCAGAGTCGGAGCTGGGGCATGGGCGTGGCCGTGACGACGAAGCGCGACGAGCTGTGGGGTACGCCCGGCCGTTATGGCTGGGACGGCGGCTTCGGCACGACGGTCTTTGCCGATCCGGCCGAGGACATGGTCGGGGTCCTGCTGACGCAGCGCGCGATGGAATCGCCGGTGCCGTCCCGGATCAACACGGATTTCTTCACCACGGCCTACGCCGCGATCAACGACTGATCACAAAGGAGACTGTCATGGACGTCCAAGCCTATCTGTCTTTCCAGGGCCGCACCCTGGAAGCGCTCGACTTCTACAAGGGCGCAATCGGCGCCACGGTCGACATGGTCATGCACTTCAACGACGCGCCGCCCGAGATGCAGTCGCAGATCGCGCCCGAGATGAAAGAGAAGGTGATGCACTGCGCCTTCCGTGTCGGCAGCACGCAGCTCATGGCCACCGACGGCGATTGCAACAACACGCCGGCCTTCTCCGGCATCACGCTCGCCCTCAATGCCGGGAGCATCGAGGAAGCCGAGAAGATGTTCGCGGCCCTCGGCAAGGGCGGCACCGTGACCATGCCGATGAGCGAGACCTTCTTCGCCCACCGCTTCGGCGTACTTTCCGACAAGTTCGGCGTGAAGTGGATGGTGCTGAACCCGAAGCATCCGTAGGGTTCATGGGAGCGCGCCACTCCAGTGGCGCTC
>CAIKZO010000169.1 GCA_903832005.1 Enhydrobacter aerosaccus
GCCAAGTGGGCCGAGGAGCCGGTCGATCGCCAGCTGCTCACGGAAGTGCTCCAGATTTTCGCCCCGGTGAAGAACCTCGGGCACCTGGAAGGCCTCAAGGAGAACAACTAAGCCGATGAAAGCCATTCGTCTCGACCAGCCGCAGCAGTTCGTCCGCATCGATATTCCGGAGCCGCCCGCTCCTGGCCCGGGCGAGGCGGTCGTGCGCGTCCACCGCATCGGTATCTGCGGCACCGACTACGGAGGCTATCTCGGGAAAATGCCCTTCTATTCGTACCCGCGCATCCCCGGCCACGAACTGGGTGTCGAGGTGATTGCCATTGGCGAGGGCGTGCAGAACGTCAAAATCGGCGACCGCTGTTCGGTCGAGCCGTATATCAATTGCCAACAGTGTTACAGTTGCCGCCGAGGTTACACCAACTGCTGCGAAAAGCATCTCACGCTGGGCGTGATGTGCGACGGCGGCATGGCGGAAAAATTCCTGCTCCCGGCTCGCAAGCTGCACACCTCCACGAAGCTTTCCTACGACCAGCTCGCGCTGGTCGAGACTCTCGCCATCGGCTGTCACGCCGTCGACCGGGCCGCCCCCAAGCCGGGTGAGACCGTCCTGGTCATCGGCGCCGGCCCGATCGGCCTTTCGGCCGTCGAGTTCGTCAAGGTCTCCGGCGCGAAGTGCGTCGTCATGGACATGAACGCCGACCGCTTGAAGTTCTGCACCGATGTCATGAAGGTCGATGCGGTGATTCAGGCGAAGGGAGACGGCTCGGAAGTCCCCGCCCTTGCCGCGCTGACGAACGGGCAGCTGGCCGATGTCGTCATTGAAGCGACGGGCAGCAACAAATCGATGGTGGCCTGCTTCGCCTATGCGACGTTCGCCGCCCGCGTAGTCTATGTGGGCATCACGCAACAAGAACTCACCTTCCCGCACGCCCCACTGCTGCATCGTCGGGAGCTGACCATCATGGCCAGCCGTAACGCACACACGAAGGACTTTGCACGCATCATCAAGCTTATCGAGGACGGCGTGATCGACACCAAGCCTTGGATCACGCACCACGCGAAGTTCGATGACATGATCGCGGTCTTCCCGACTTGGCTGAAGCCAGAATCAGGCGTGATCAAGGCGATCGTCGACGTCGTCTGACCGCATGCGCCTCGACGCCCACCAGCACTTCTGGTCATACGACGCGGCGCAATATCCGTGGATCCCGCCGGGTTCCGCGCTCCACCGCAGCTGGCTGCCGGAAGACCTCGCCGCACTGCAACAGCCGCTGGGCTTTGACGGCTCCATCGCGGTTCAGGCGCGCCAGGTAATCGAGGAGTCCGACTGGCTGCTAGGGCTCGCCGATAAGCACGCGACTGTGAAGGGCGTCGTCGGCTGGGTCGATCTGCGCTCCGAGCGCGTCGATGTCGACTTGGCTCGGCTGGCGAAGCACCCGAAGTTCGTCGGGGTGCGTCACGTGGTTCAAGAGGAACCCGATGATCATTTCATGCTCGGGAAAGATTTCCAGCGCGGTATCTCCAAACTGCACGCGCATGGCCTGACCTACGA
>CAIKZO010000170.1 GCA_903832005.1 Enhydrobacter aerosaccus
AGGTCGCCGCATCCCGGCAGAAGGGCATGTGGATGGGAGGCACTATACCTTTGGGATACGACGTCCGGGACCGTGAGTTGGTCGTGAACGAGGCTGAGGCAAAAGCGGTCCGGGAGATATTCGAGGCCTATGTCCGGACGGGCACGGTATCGGAGGTGCAGGACGATCTCCGGCGGCGCGGCATCGTGAGCAAGCGCTGGACTTCATCGACGGGTCGAACCCGGGGTGGGATGAACTTCAACCGAGGCTCGCTCTATTGGCTGCTCCGTAATCCCGTCTACATCGGTCAAGTGACTCACAAGGGGCAGATCTACGAAGGGCGGCAGCAGGCGATCGTTGACCGATCTCTTTGGGAACAGGCTCAGGCACTTCTGGCGACGAAGAGTTCGGCCCGGGAACGCCGACCGATCGTTCCCGGCGGTCGGCCGCTGGCTGGCCGGCTGTTCGATGACCAAGGCAATGCGATGAGTCCGACCTATACGGTTGGACGCGGTGGTCGACGCTATTCCTACTACGTGAGTCATGCCCTGCTGCAGAACGAGAAGGAGCGAGCCGGATAAATCACCCGTGTGCCAGCCGCGGAGATTGAGAAGCTAGTGCTCAAGGCAGTGGGATCAGCCGACAGCGAAGAGGCAAGTTCGCCTGAAGAGGCGCTGCGAATCCGGGTCGAGCGTGTGATTGTCCGCGCCGGCCGTGTTGAGATCGTCAAAGCGGCGACAGATGACGCCTCGGACGATCCAGCAGAAGCCCCAGCGACTCGGACAGTCGTAGTGGTAGCCAAACTGGCGCATCGCAATCGGGCCAGGATCCTCGATGACGGTTCGGCTGGCCCTGATCCTGCGTTGGTGAGGGCGTTGGGTCGCGCGCACGAATGGCGCGAGTGGATCGAACGGGGCGAGGCGATGTCCTATCGCGCGATCGCCAATAAGGCCGGGGTGGCGTCGGGCTATGTGCAGACCATCCTGCCGCTGGCGTTCCTGGCCCCTGGTCTGACGCGTGAACTCCTCGACGGGCGTCGGCAGGTGCGGGGTGCCCTAATGGGTTGGTTACGCCGCGGCATACCGGCCGATTGGAATCAGCAGGTCTACAGGTTCTGATTCCGTCGCTCCGGGCTCGCCAATTTTGCCCGATTGAACGATCGCAGAGTGACACCTCAGTCCAAAGCCTCTGGAGACTTTGGGCCGGAAACGCCCCGATCGGCCGAAACATAGCCAAAGGCATCGGTCTCTGGTGTCACTCCAGGTCCAAGAAGAGGCGTGTTATGCGGGGTTTTGGGCTAACCGCCCGTCGCCGGTGTTAGCGGCGACGGGTGGTTGGTAGGCCCGGCAGGATTCGAACCTGCGACATAACCGTTATGAGCGGCTCGTTCTAACCGCTGAACTACGGGCCCCCGCCGGAGCCGCTTTTAGCCCACCTATTCGGCGGGGGGAACGAACATATAGCCGATGCCGCGGACGGTGCGGATCACGGTCGGCTTCTCGGGCGAGGGCTCGATCTTGCGGCGGATACGGGTGATCCGCAGGTCGATCGCGCGGTCGAACGGATCGCGGCTGCGATGGCTGGTGGTCTCGAGTAGCCAGTCGCGGCTGAGCGGCCGGTTCGGGTTCTCGGCGAAGATCTTCAGGATGTCGAACTCGCCCGCCGTAACGGCGACGTCGTTGCCTTCGTCGTCGTGCAGTTCGCGCTTGGCGAGGTCGAGGGTGAAGCGGCCCATGCGCACGCGCTCGAGCAGCGAGGGGGTGGCCTTGTGGGTCGAGCGGCGCAGCACGCTCTTGCACCGAGCCAGCAGTTCGCGCGGCTCGTAGGGTTTGGCGACATAGTCGTCGGCGCCGCTTTCGAGGCCCAGCACCTTGTCGACCGAATCGCCGGCCGCCGTCAGCATGATGATGCCGACCCGGGTGCTGCTTTCGCGCAACCAGCGGGCGAGCGAGAAGCCGTCGTCCTGGCCGGGCAGCTGCACGTCGAGCAAGACCAGGTCGGGCATGGCGCGCGAGATCTGGCGGCGCATCTGCGCCCCGTTCTCCACGGCGGTGACCTTCAGATCATGATTGGCGAGATAGGTTTCGGCGGCCTTGCGTTGGAAGGCGTCGTCCTCGACCAGCAAGATGGATGGCTGTTGCATGGGCTTGGTTCCGAAATAAATTAGGTTTCAATGACTGCAAAATACCAAGTTTTTTCAAAGAATTATAGTGTCTTCTTCAAGTTTTTGATACGGTAATAGGGTCAAACGGCGCCGACCTACAAGATGTTGCTTCCCGTCCTCCGTTATCGCGGACATTCATGACGCTTGCTGTCGATCCGTCGCCTGCCGTGCTGCAGGTCGAGAACCCGGCGCGCCAGGAAGCCTTCGTGCGCGCCGAGCTGATCCGCCGCCTGTTCGAGGGCTCGCGCCAGTCGCGCTACTTCTCCTTTGTGTTGTGGCCCGTGATCGCCGCGATTTACTGGCGCCAGGTCAATATGATGGAGCTCGTGCCGCCGTTCGTGGCGCATCTCGCGGTCACCGTGGGCTTCGACATCCTGCGTCGCAATTTTGCGCGCGCCAATCCGTCCGACGATGAGGTCGTGCGCTGGGGTTGGTGGTTCGCCGGTCTCTCGTTCCTCGCCGGCGCCTGCTGGGGTGTCGCGGGCTACATGTTGGCGTCGAAGGATTACGAGCTGCAGCGCATGCTGCTCGGCCTCGTGCTGCTCGCCACCATCACGACGGCAGTGCCGATCCGTTCGGCGCATCCGCCCACGTTCTATACCTTCTCGCTGGCGACCACCGCGCCGCTGCTCTTCGTTCTGCTGACGTCGGTCGATCCGTTCTACCAGTTGGTCGGCATTGCCGGCGGCGCCTATGTCGGCCATCTGATGGCCTATGTACGCGACGTCCACAGCTGGCAGTACGACAACATCGCGCTCGCCTACCAGAAGGAAGAACTCGCCCGCCGCCTGCAGGTCGCCTACGACGAGGAGCGCCTGGCGCGGTCCGCCGCCAACGATGCCCAGCGCGATGCCGAGAACGCCAACCAGGCCAAGTCGACCTTCCTTGCCACCGTGAGCCATGAGATCCGCACGCCGATGAACGGCGTGCTGGGTATGATCGACGTGCTGGAGCGCACGCCTTTGTCGGCCGAGCAGCGCGATGCGCTGGGGACCGTGCGCTATTCGGCGGCCTCGCTGCTGCGCATCATCGACGACATACTCGACTTCTCCAAGATCGAGGCGGGCAAGCTCGACCTCGAATGCATCGAGCTCTCGACCATCGAGCTGATCGAGGGTGCCGCCGAGACGCTGGCGCCGCAGGCCGCCGCCAAGGGCATCAGCCTTTCGGCCTATGTCGATGCCGACGTGCCCGAGCGCGTGATGGGCGATCCACTGCGGCTGCAGCAGATCCTGTTCAACCTGCTGGGCAACGCGTTGAAATTCACCGAGCAGGGTTCGGTCCGGCTGGCAATCGAGAATGCCGACGAGAACCGGCTGCGCATCCGAGTCGTCGATACCGGCATCGGCCTGACCGAAGAGCAGAAGGAGCGCCTGTTCCAGCCCTTCGTACAGGCCGACAATTCGATGACGCGCCGCTTCGGCGGCACCGGCCTCGGCCTCTCGATCGTGCGACGCCTCGCGGAGGCGATGCAGGGCGACATCACTGTCGACAGCGTGCCCGGTGTCGGCTCGACCTTCATCGTCACCGTGCGCGCCGAACCTGCACCGGTGCAGCCGACCCCCGCGGTGCTGCGCGGCCTGTCGCTGGTCGTGGCGCTACCCGACGACATCGAGGCCCGCGCGATCGCGCGTTATCTCGGCGACGCAGGAGCGGCGACCAGCATCGCCGTCAACGCCGCCTTCACCGGCATCCAGATCGGGCTCGACCGCTATATCCCGATGTTCGACGGTCCCTCCGGCAATGCGGCGGGCGACCCTGCCGCCGCTGTCCCGCGGCCGTGGCGGCGCGACGTGTTGATCCGCGCCGTGGCGCGCGCCGCCGGCCGGCCGGCCGAACTGGCGCGGGTCGCGCGCACGCCTTCTGCTACGCCGGACCGGATCGGTGGCCGCGTCCTGGTGGTCGACGACAATTCGGTCAACCGCAAGATCCTCGCCCGCCAACTCGAGCTCGCCGGCGCCTCGACCGATGCTGCCGCCGGTGGCGAGGAGGCACTCGAGCTGTGGCTCAAGGGAAATTACGACCTGGTGCTGGCCGACCTGCAGATGCCGTCGATGGATGGCTTCGAGCTGGCGCGCCGAATTCGCGAGAACGAACGGATCGAGCGGCGCGGCCGCACCCCCATCCTCGCCGTGACTGCCAGCGCGCTGGAAGACCACGAGCAGAAGAGTCTGGCGGTCGGCATGGACGGCCTCATCACCAAGCCGGTCGGCATCGAGCAGTTGCGCGCGACGCTCGATGTCTGGCTGAAGGACGCACGGGTGGAGCACACGGCATGAACCAGGCGACCCTACAGGCTTACGATCGTGACAAGCTCGTCGAACTGTTCGGCGACGATCCCACCACCCTGGCCGAGGTTGAGCGCGAGTTCCTCGACACCGCCCGTGTCGCCGAGCGCGAGATCATCGGCGCCTCCGACGTCACGGTGATCGCGCGCGCCGCCCATCGCCTCAAGGGCGCGTCGGGCATGATCGGCGCTTCGTCGCTGCGCACCATTGCCGAGGCCGTCGAGCGCGCCGCCAAGGCCAACGACCTCTCGAGCGTGCGCCGCATGCACGAGCATTTCAGCCACGAGGTCGAACGTGTTGCCCTGCAGGTGGGCGGGACCGCGCGCCCGCTCCCCCGCTAGCCTTTGGGGCGAAGAAAGATCGTCGCCGAGTAGGAGAGCAGCGGCTTTTCGTTCTGCTCGATCAATCCCCGCATGAAAGCGAGCGACCGGCCGTGGCGCGGTGTCTCGACCCGCGTGGTGATCGGCGTCGCGGCGTTGCCGGCCGACAGGAACTCCGCGGCGAACGACACGGTACTGGGCGCCATGCCGGTGACGATGCCCGCCGCGCGCGTCACCGCCGAATCGGCAAAGCTCATCATGAACCCTCCATGCAGCGCGCCGCCGGAGTTGCACATGTGGGGCAGGGTGGGCTGGATCATGGTCACGCCGTCCGTCTCGGGGCGCGCATAGGACGGGCCGATGTGGCGCGAATAGACGCTGGCGCCGGCCAGCAGCTCAAAACCGGCCGGCACCGTCTGTTCGGGCGCAGCGCTGACGGTGGGCGCGGTCTCTTCCTTGCGTGCCATCGCCTTGGCGCGTGCGACGTGGCGCACGACTCCGGACCACAAGGCGACGGTCTTGCCTTCCTGGGTGATGCTGCCGCGCGCGAAGGCCATGCGGCCGGTCACCTGCAACGGCTCGCCCGTCGATTCGAGCGGCGGGCCAATGCGGCCGGCCGAAAGGAATTCGACGGCGATGCTCACCGTCACCGCGAAAGAGCTGTTGGTGCCGTTGTCGGCGGCGCGGCCGGCCACGAGGCAGAGCGCGTAGTCGGCAAAGGCCAGGATCGCGCCGCCATGCACGCCGCCCGCATAGTTCGCCTGGCGGGGCAAGGTCGGCAGCACGCAATGCACGGTGCCCGCGGTGCGCGCATCGCCGGCAATCCTGAAATAGAACGGACCGGTGTGGTCCTCGAAGGGATCGGAGGGCACGAAGACGGAGTACCGGGCAAGGTCGATGGAATCGGGCATTCCATGCTCTAATAGAAGAAATTCACCATGGAGCAAACGACATGTCGGGCGAGCATAAGTCGGACGGGCATAAGATCGAGGTGAGGCGCGAGACGCGCGAGGGCGGCGTGGTGGCCCATGTGACCTACGATTATGCGCGGCGCCTCAACGTGCTCAATCCGGCGGCACTCAAGGAACTGACCGACACGTTCCTGGCGCTGGCCAAGGAAGACGACCTGCGGGTCGTCGTGTTCTCCGGCGCGGGCGGCCGGGCCTTCATCGGCGGTGCCGACATCAACCACATGGCGGGGATGCGCCATCCCGACGATGGCCGCGCCTTCATCACCATGGTTCACAAGCTCTGCCAGTCGATCCGCGATTGCCCGGTGCCGGTGATCTGTCGGCTCGAAGGCTACACGCTGGGCGCGGGCGTCGAGGTCGCCGCGGCGTGCGATATCCGGATCTCATCCGACACCGCGCATTTCGGCATGCCGGAAGTGAAGGTGGGCATCCCCTCGGTGGTCGAGGCCGCTCTTCTGCCCCGCCTGATCGGCTGGGGCCGTACCTCGTGGATGCTGCTCACCGCCGAAAACATCGACGCAGCGACCGCCGATCGCTGGGGCTTCGTCGAGCAGGTGGTGCCGGCTGCCAAGCTTACGGAGGCGGTCGAGCGCTGCGTGCATTCGATCGTCGAGGGCACGCCCAAGTCCGTGCGCGGCCAGAAGCGGCTGATGCGGCGCTGGGAGCGGCTGTCGATCGACGAGGCGATCCAGGCTGGCATCGACGCTTTCGCCCAGTCGGTGGGCGAGGGCGAGCATATCGAACGCATGGGCGCCTTCGTGAACAGGAAGAAGAAGGGCTAATTTCTCCCATACCCCTTGATGAACAGCGTTCAGCGCACCAACTCCGGACCGCTCCGCACAATTTAGTCGAAAATTACTCTGTCGATTGACATAGTCTATCGGCCGATATAAATGCGTCCGCCTCATACAGCGGAATCATGGTTCACCTTTTTTCACGCCACCGCCCCCCTTCTCAAGGCCGGGGCGAAGACACCCGCCGCCGGATCCTCGAGACGGCCCTCCAGGTCTTCGCGACCGAGGGTTACGAGGGTGCAAGCACGCGCCAGCTCGCCGAGCACGCGGGCGTGAACCTGCCGGCGATCCAGTACTACTTCGGCAGCAAGGAAGGCCTGTTCCGCGCCGTCATCGAGAGCATCATCGAGCGCACCGAGAGCCACATGGCGCCCCTGGCCGTCGAGGTGAAGGCGGCGCTGGCCGATCCGACGGTGCCGAACGCCACCCTGCTCGAGTTGCTCTGCTCCATGCTCGAAGCCTTCGTGTCGCTGGTCACCGGCGGCCCGCACGTCGAGGCCAAGCGCCAGCTGTTCGCGCGCTCCGAGGTCGAGGATGCGCCCGGTCTCGAGCTGCTGCACGAGAGCGGCAAGCACCATGTCTTCACGCCGTGCCGTGAACTCGTGGCGCGGATGCTGCGCGCCTCGCCCGACGACGACCAGATCGAGCTGCGCACGATGGCGCTGCTCGGCCAGGTCACGATCTTCTGCCACAAGGGCGCGCATGAGCCCGGCCTCACGCCCGAGCGCGTGCAAGCCATCCAGGGCCTCGTGCGCGAACATACGCTCGCGATCTTCCAGGTCCTCCAGTCCGAGGCGTCAGTCCACTGATGAACAACCGCCGCTTTCCCTTCTCGCGGGCCCTGTTGCTGGCCAGCGTAGCTATCGTCGCCGGCTGCACGGCCGGGCCCGACTACAAGCAACCCGACAAGCCGAAGGAGCAGGGCTACACGCCCGAGCCGCTCAATCTGCAGACTGCGTCGGCGCCTGGCATCGTCGGCGGCGCGGCGCAGACCATCGTCGAGGGACGCGACATTCCGGGCGACTGGTGGACGCTGTTCGGATCCCAGGAGCTCGTCGGCCTCGTCAACGAAGCGCTGCGTGCCAATCCCGATCTCGATGCAGCCCAGGCAACGCTGCGCCAGGCCAACGAGACGCTTTATGCCCAGCAGGCTGGGCTGTTCCCGACGCTCGGCATCAACGGCCAGGGCCAGCAGGCCAAGACCAACGGCGCCAGCGGTGGCGCGCTCGTAACGCCGTATACCTTCGGCGTCACGACTGCGTCGCTTAACGTCTCCTACTCGCCCGACATCTTCGGCGGCGTGCGCCGCCAGATCGAATCGCAGCAGGCGCAGGTCGAGTTCCAGCGCTTCCAGCTCGAGGCCACCTATCTCACGCTGTCCTCGAATGTCGTCGTCGCGGCGGTCAACCTCGCCTCGCTGCGCGGCCAGATCGAAGCAACCCAGCAGATCATCAAGCTCGAGAGCGACGCGGTGACTCTCGTGCAAACCCAGTTCAACCTGGGTGGCGCGTCGCAGATCGACGTGCTGCAGCAGCAGGCCAATTTGCGCGCGACCGAAGCGACGCTGCCGCCGCTGCAGAAGCAGCTCGCCATCCAGCGCAACCAGCTCATGACCCTGCTCGGCCATCCGCCGACCGACGATGCTGGCCAGAACATCACGCTGGCGTCGCTGCAGCTGCCGGAGCAATTGCCGCTCAGCCTGCCGTCGCAGCTCGTCGAGCAACGCCCTGACGTGCGTTCGGCTGAGGCGCAACTGCGCACCGCGAGCGCCAACATCGGTGTTGCGGTGTCCAACCAGTTGCCGCAATTCAGCATCACCGGCTCGCTGGGCTATGCCTCGGCCGGCCTTGCCTCGCTGCTGGTGCCGGGGTCGCAGATCTGGACCGTTGGCCTCTCGATCGCGCAGACGCTGTTCGACGCGGGCAAGCTCGACCACACCAAGAAGGCGGCGGTCGCGGCCTACGACGCCGCGGCTGCGAGGTACCGCAGCACAGTGCTCTCGGCCTTCCAGGACGTGGCCAATGCGCTGCGCTCGCTGCAGGCCGACGCCGAGGGACTGCGCGCCTCATTGGCCGCCGAACAGACCGCGGCGGCCAGCCTCAACCTCGTGCAGCAGGAATACCAACTCGGTTCGGTGAACTACCTGTCGCTGCTCAACGCGCAGCAGACCTACCAGAGCGCGGTCATCAACCGCGTGAAAGCCCAGGCCGCGCGCTTCAGCGACACCGCGGCGCTCTTCCAGGCGCTGGGTGGCGGCTGGTGGAACCGTCGCGACGTCCGGCCCGAGTCGAAGGGCAAGCCGGGCGTGTTCGTGCTGCCACCGTTCGACGAAATCCATTTGCCGCGCGCCGGCCACTAGAGTCTCGGAGAGATCGATGATCAAGCGAATGCTCATCATGTTGGTGCTGGTCGCCGTGGTTCTGGGAGGCATCTTTGGCTTCAAGAACTTCGTGAACGGCAAGATCAAGGAGTTCATGACCGGCCCCGCCGGCCCGGGTCACCAGGCACAGACGGTGTCGACGGCGAAGGCCGTGCCGTCGGACTGGCAGTCGGTGATCGAGGCGGTCGGAAGCCTGCGCGCCGTGAATGGCGCGGACCTTTCGATCGAGGTCGCCGGCGTCGTCGAGACGCTCAACTTCCAGTCGGGCGACGACGTGGAGACGGGCAAGGAGTTGCTCAAGCTGCGCGACTTCGACGATGTCGCCAAGCTGAAGTCGCTCGAAGCGCAGGCCGATCTCGCGAAGATCACCTACGACCGCGACATGAGGCAGCTCAACGCCAAGGTCGTCGCCCAGGCCATCGTCGACAACGACGAAGCCAACCTTCGCAACCTGCGCGCCCAGGTCGAGCAGCAGCGCGAGTTGGTCGTCAAGAAGACGCTGAAAGCGCCGTTCGCCGGCCATCTCGGCATCCGCCAGGTCGATCTTGGCCAGTATCTTGCCGCGGGTACCACGATCGTCACCCTGCAGGCACTGACGCCGATCTACTGCGATTTCCTGTTGCCGCAGAAAGCGCTCGCCCAGATCCAGATCGGCCAGGAGATGCAGGTCAAGGTCGACACTTTCGGCGACACAACGTTCACCGCCAAGATCTCGTCGATCAACTCCCGGGTCGACGCGGCGAGCCGCAACGTCCAGGTCCGCGCCACGCTCGACAATTCGGCGCACAAGCTGCTGCCCGGCATGTTCGCCACGGTGTCGATCAATTCCGGCGCGCCGCAGAAGCTGGTCACGCTTCCGCAGACGGCCATTGCCTACAATCCCTACGGAAATCTGGTCTACATCGTCGACAACAAGGGCAACGGTCCCGACGGCAAGCCGCAGCTCACGGTGCGCCAGACCTTCGTCACCACCGGCGCCACGCGCGGCGACCAGGTCGCCGTGCTGAAGGGCGTCAAGGAAGGCGACGAAGTCGTCGTCGCCGGCCAGATGAAGCTCCGCAACGGCGTGTCGATCGTGGTCAACAATACGGTCACGCCGACCAACGACGCGAATCCGAAGCCGGTCGACAACTAAGCGGCACCGGAAGAAGCACAAGAAGAAGCAGAGGCAGTAGCCATGAAGAAGAGTTTCACGGACATCTTCATCCGCAGGCCCGTGCTGGCGAGCGTGGTCAGCCTGATGATCCTCGTGCTCGGCCTGCGCGCCGTGTTCTCGTTGCCGGTGCTGCAGTATCCCCGCACCGAGAATGCCATCGTCACCGTGACGACCACCTATTTCGGCGCCGATCCCGACGTTATCGCGGGCTTCATCACCACACCGCTCGAGCTGGCGATCGCCCAGGCCAACGGCATCGACTACATGACGTCGACCAGCCTGAGCGGCGTCAGCATGATCACCGTCAACCTTCGCCTGAACTATCCGTCGGACAAGGCACTCGTCGAGATCACGACCAAGGTGAACTCGGTGCTGAACCAGCTTCCGACCGGCTCGCAGCAGCCCGTCCTGACGGTCAAGGTCGGCCAGACCATCGACGCGATGTACATCGGCTTCTCGAGCGACGTGCTCGCCTCCAACCAGATCACCGACTACATCGTGCGCGTCGTGCAGCCCAAGGTGCAGGCGGTCGAAGGTGTGCAGACGGCCGAGCTGTTGGGCGCGAAGAACTTCGCGCTGCGCGCCTGGCTCGATCCGCAGAAGCTCGCGGCGTACGGGATGACGGGTGCCGACGTCAGCGCCGCGCTCTCCGCCAACGACTACATCGCGGGCCTCGGCACGACCAAAGGCCAGATGGTGCAGGTCACCCTGGTCGCGTCGACGGCGCTCCATACGCTCGATGAGTTCCGCAAGCTCGTGATCAAGCAGGGTGCCAACGGGGCAATCATCCATCTCGAGGATGTCGCGAAGGTCACCCTGGGCTCCGACGACTACGAGAGCCAGGTCGGGTTCGACGGCCAGAAGGCGGTCTACATCGGCATCCAGGTGGCGCCCGCCGCCAACCTGCTCGATGTCATCAAGGGCGTGCGCGCGATTTTCCCCGAAATCCAGGCCCAAATGCCCGAGGGCATGAAGGGCGAGATCGTCTACGATTCGACGACCTTCGTGAACAGCTCGATCGACGGGGTGGTCCGTACCCTGGTCGAGGCCCTCCTGATCGTGACGGCGGTGGTGTTCCTGTTCCTGGGCTCGCCGCGCTCCGTGCTGATCCCCGTCATCGCCATCCCGCTGTCGCTGATCGGCACCTTCACGATGATGGCGGCGTTCGGCTTCTCCATCAATCTGCTGACGCTGCTGGCGCTGGTGCTGGCGATCGGCCTGGTGGTCGACGACGCGATCATCGTGGTCGAGAACGTCAATCGCCATCTCGACAACGGCGAGAAGCCTATTCCCGCAGCGCTCGCCGCCGCGCAGGAGCTGGGCGGCCCGATCATCGCGATGACGGTCGTGCTGATCGCCGTCTACGTGCCGATCGGCTTCCAGAAGGGCCTGACCGGCGCGCTGTTCACCGAGTTCGCCTTCACCTTGGTCGGCGCCGTGACGGTGTCGGCGGTGATCGCGCTCACTTTGTCGCCATGATGTGCTCGCGGCTGCTGAAGCCCGGCCAGAGCGAGGGCAACGGCGTATTTCCGCGCTTCGTGCGCGCCATCGACTACGTCATGGACGGCACGCGCCATCGCTATGCCCGCGGCCTGCACGGCAGCCTGAACTACCTGCCGGTGACGGCGGTGTTCGCGGTGGTCGTGCTGTGCAGCATCTATTTCCTCTACACCACGAGCAAGAGCGAACTCGCGCCGCAGGAAGACCAGGGCGTCATCATCACGCTCGCCACCTCGGCACCGAACTCGACGATCGACCAGCGCCTGATGTATTCCAAGCAGGTCTTCGGCATCTTCTCGGGCCATCCGGAAACAGACCACGTCTTCCAGATCGACGTGCCCGGCCAGTCGATCGCCGGCATGGTCTTGAAGCCGTGGGACCAGCGCAAGCTCACGTCGAACCAGATCCAGCCGGCCATCCAGGCGGAAGTCGCCCAGAAGGTCTCGGGTGCACAGGTTGTGGCGTTCCAGCCGCCGCCGCTGCCGGGCTCGGTCGGCCTGCCGGTCCAGTTCATCATCAACACCACCGGCCCGTTAGGTCCCCTGAACGAGGTGGCGCAGGAGTTCCTGAAGCAAGCCAATGCGAGCGGCATGTTCATCTTCGTGAACACCGACCTCAAGATCGACCAACCGCAATCGACTGTCGTGATCGACCGCGACAAGGCCGCGCAACTTGGCCTCAAGATGAGCGACATCGGCTCGGCGATGGCCTCGATGCTGGGCGGCGGCTACGTCAACTACTTCGGGCTCGACGGCCGGTCGTACCGCGTCATCCCGCAGGTCCAGCAGTCCTCGCGCCTCAACACCGACCAGTTGCTGAACTACTACCTCAAGGCCGCCGACGGCACGCCGATACCGCTGTCGACGGTCGCGAAGATCACGACCAGCGTGGTGCCGGAGTCGCTGAACCACTTCCAGCAGCTCAACAGCGCCACCATCCAGGGTGTGACCTTCCCCGGCGTCTCGCAGGCCGAGGCGCTGGAGTATCTCCGCGATCTCGCCAAGCGCACGCTGCCGGCGGGCTACTCGATCGACTACGGCGGCGCGATGCGCCAGTACGTGCAGGAGTCGGGCGGCTTCATCCTCACCTTCGGCTTCGCGCTGATCATCATCTTCCTGTCGCTCGCGGCCCTGTTCGAGAGCTTCCGCGATCCGCTGATCATCCTGTTCTCGGTGCCGATGTCGATCGCCGGCGCGCTGATCTTCATCAGCGTGCTGTCGACGATGAACGTGCCGGGTGCGTCGCTGAACATCTACACCCAGGTCG
>CAIKZO010000171.1 GCA_903832005.1 Enhydrobacter aerosaccus
AGGGGCCTCTCTTCGTCCGACACAAGAGAGGTCCCTCGACTACGCTCGGGACGACGGTTGGAGAATACAGTGATCACTTTCAAGACTCTCTCTCTCGCCGAAGCGCACCTCATCCTCGACGCGGCGCAGAAGAAGGCCGAGGAGATCGGCGTGCCCGAGGTTCTCTGCGTGGCCGACAATGCGGGATATCCGATCGCGCTGCGCCGTCTCGACGGCGGCAAGGTGACGAGCGTGCAGATCGCGATGAACAAGGCCTTCACCGCTGCCGGCCATCGCAAGCGCACCGACAACTACAAGAACTCGCTCCCCGGCGAAGAGGCGTTCGGAATCTGGACGCAGCACGGCGGCCGCTTCACCGTGTTCGTGGGCGGCTTCCCGATCGTGGTCGACGGCCAGGTCGTGGGCGGCATCGGCGCGTCGGGCGGCAATGGCGAGCAGGACATCGCCTGCTGCGAGGCCGGGATCGCCGCCTTCATGGCGACCTTGAACAAGTGAGCGACAAGGACTCCCTCACGAAGGTCGCGAGCGACCGCATCCGCGGCCAGATCCTCGATGGCACGCTGAAGCCCGGCGAGCGGCTGGTCGAAGACAAATTGTCGGCGGAGCTGGGCGTGTCGCGCGTGCCGGTGCGCGAGGCGCTGCTTGGTCTTGCGCGCGAAGGGCTGGTGCGGCTCGAACCGCGACGTGGCGCGTCGGTGGCCGAAGTCACGCCGCGGATCGTCGACGAGCTGGTCGAGGTGCGCGCGCTGCTCGAAGGGCTGAACGCCCGCCTCGCCGCGCGCCGCCACGATCCCGAGATCGTGGCGCTGCTGCGCGACACCTTGGACCGCGGCAATGCCGCGTCGAAGGATGGAACGTCCGAGGAGCTCAGCCGCCTCAACGCCGAGTTCCACGAACGTCTCACCGAGGCCAGCCGCAATTCCGTGCTGGCCGACACGATGCGCTCGTTGCGCGAACGCACCAGCTTGGCTTTTGCGCTGAACAGCCGGCCGCGCGCGCGCGACGACTGGCAGGAGCATGCCGGCATCCTGGCCGCCGTGATCTCCGGCGACGAGGAACTGGCTGCCCTGCTCGCCACCCGCCACGTCCACAATGCGGCGGCGGCCTTTGCCAAGGCACATCCAGCGACGGACCAGGCCGCCGACTGATCGCCGGCGAAAAACGCCCGACTTGACGCTCGGCCCGTATTTCCATATTTTTGGAAATATGAAATCATCAGATGCCGTCGGCGCGCTCTCGGCGCTGGCCCAGGAAAACCGCCTCGATGCGTTTCGCCTGCTCGTGCAGGCGGGTCCCGACGGATTGCCCGCCGGCGAGATCGCCGAACGGCTGAAGCTCGCCGCGCCGACATTGTCCTTTCATCTCGCCCAGCTGCGTCATGCCGGACTGATCCATCAGCGGCGCGAGGGCCGTTCGCTGATCTATGCCGCCAACTACGACGGCATGAACGTGCTGATGGGCTTCCTCACCGAGAACTGCTGCGGCGGACAATCCTGCCGCGTGTCGCCTTCCGCCCCCGCCAAGCCTGCCGTCAAAGGAGCCAGACGATGAAGCGCATGCATGTTCACATGGCCGTCGAGGATCTCGGCCAGTCCATCCGCTTCTACTCTACCATGTTCGCGGCCGAGCCAACCGTCGTGAAGCCCGACTACGCGAAGTGGATGCTCGAAGATCCGCGGGTCAACTTCGCGATCTCGACGCACAGCGGCAAGGCGCCGGGCCTCGATCACCTCGGTATTCAGGTCGAGGATGGCACTGAGTTGCAGGAGGTCTACGGACGCCTCGAAAAAGCAGAGGCGCCGGTTCTCGAGGAAGGCCAGACGACGTGCTGCTACGCACAGTCGGAGAAGAGCTGGATCGCCGATCCGCAAGGCGTGTCCTGGGAAACTTTCCTGACGACAGGCGAAAGCACCATCTACGGCAAGAGCGCGCCCCTGCCCCCGCGCGGCGGAGCCTGCTGCGGTCCGAGCGCCACCACCGCATCGAAGGACGAGGCCAAGTCGTCCTGCTGCTCCTGAGGAACGTCATGAGCGAGCGCCCCTACAACATGCTGTTTCTGTGCACCGGCAATTCCGCGCGCAGCATCCTGGCCGAGTCGATCGTCAATCACCTCGGCAAGGGTCGCTTCAACGGGTTCAGTGCCGGCAGCCAGCCCAAGGGCGAGGTGCATCCTTACGCGCTCGATCTTCTCGCGAGCCTGCATCTGCCGATCGACGGCCTTCGCTCGAAATCCTGGGACGAGTTTGCCGTCGCCGGCGCGCCGTCGATGGATTTCATCGTGACCGTCTGTGACAACGCGGCGGGCGAAGTCTGTCCCATTTGGCCGGGCCAGCCGATGAAAGCGCATTGGGGCCTTCCCGATCCCGCTGCCGTTCAAGGCACGGAAGCCGAGCGGCGCGCGGCGTTCCAGCACGCCTTCGCGGCGCTGGAGAGCCGGATCAAGCTCTTCCTCGACCAGACGCCGTCCTCCGCCGCGGCGGCCTGAGGCGTGACGCTGCCTACCCCGACGCTCGGACGCCGCGTCGCTTCGGAAGCCATCGGCACGGCGCTGTTGCTCGCGGGCGTCGTCGGTTCCGGCATCATGGCCGAGCGTCTTTCGGGCGGAAACGCCGGGCTGGCGCTCCTCGCCAATGCCGTTGCAACGGGCGGCGTCCTGTTCGCCCTCATCGTCGCCTTCGGTCCGATCTCCGGCGCCCACTTCAATCCCGTGGTGACGCTTGCGCTGGCCTCGCGCGGCATGCTTCCGCGCCGGGACATCGCGGTGTACCTCGCGGCTCAGATACCCGGCGCGATCGCCGGCGTGTGGCTGGCCCACCTGATGTTCGCGCTGCCGATCCTGCAGGCCTCCACCAAGGTGCGCAGCGGGATCGGCCAATGGTCCGCCGAAGTCGTGGCGACGTTCGGCCTCGTGCTCCTGATCCTGCTGGGCGCTCGACGCGAGACGCCGTCCCTGCCGGCGGCCGTCGCGGTCTATATCGTCAGCGCCTACTGGTTCACCGCATCGACGTCGTTCGCCAACCCCGCCGTGACGATCGCGCGCGCGCTCTCCGACACATTCGCCGGGATTGCGCCGGTGGATGCGCCGGCGTTCATCGTCGCTCAGTGTGTCGGTGCTGGAATGGCGGTGTTGGTGACAAGATTTCTGGACGGTCGGCCGGAACGGAATTGAGTCGACGACTTAATTGCGATTACAGCATTGAAAAATATTGCGTAATGCGCCATATTCACTTTGACGCTTTCAGACGGATCGCGCGCCTGAAGTCATGAGCGCGCTGGAAGCGCGCGGTCCGCTGAAAAGCATTTCAGGAATTGCCGAAACTGCGGGAAGAGCAAGTTAAGTGATTGGCGCAGAAGGATTTCTGGAATTGCCGAAAAATTCTGCCGGGAGGCTCTCCCATTTTTTTCCCATTTATTTAATGGGAGGCGGCCTGGCTCAGGCGCCCGGCACGGCCCAGACGTCGAGGTCGGCAGCACCCTCGCGCAGCTTCTTGGCGGCGACGTATTGCGGCGACTGCCAGAAGGCGTGGATCGCTTCCATCGACGGAAACTCGAAGACCACGAGCCGTCGGCCGTCGTGCGCGCCCTCCAGGACTTCGATCTCGACGGCGCCGCGCACGAGATATCGCCCGCCGAATTTCTCGGCGAGCGAGTCCACCGCCGCGCGGTACTCGGGCCAGCCCTTGCCTGAGGTCATCTTTATCTGGACGAAGAGATACGCGGCCACGATTCGTCACTCCCTTACCGGCGGTCCACTAACTTCGCTTCTTCATTGCTCAGGTGGGCTTTGCGCGCCGCGACTTCCACCACAGCACGCCGTCGAAAATCGCAAAAAAGCAGATCATGACGCCAAAGACCAACGCGTCTTCCAAGTAGTTCCGACGAGCCAAATCAGAGCTCAGCAAAACGTCGCCGAGTTGCACGACTACGCCCAAGAAACTGACAAGAAAGCAGCCTCGAAAGAGGTGCTCCCACGCCTTTGTGTAAGGAGGCTTTCGCCAGATTTGAGCGTAGCGCTGCCAATTGAAGTTCAGACGCAAGGTGACGATGGCGGCCGCGGCAAGGAAACCCAGAAGTGGCGCGCTTTCCTTTCTGGATTTCTCCAATTGCGAGCGTTGCCGATCCGCATAAGCGGAAAGCTCCGACGGAGATGGAACGCTATCTCCCCTTATCGCCAATCTCAGGATCGTGCCGTCGGAGTAAGCGATCCGAACTGGCAAGCCTTCCCGGATCGGTCCGCCATACGCGGCAGTGTTTTTAAAGCCAGGCTTGAGGACAAAGTCGGAGTACCCAAAGCGAATTCCTCTAACGTCAAAGCTTTCCAGGCTATGGCCTGCAGCCGGCATCGGTCGAAAATTTTGCACCGTGCCTTCGATGGTTTTGAACTGGCCTCTCTCTTCCAGCTTCTTCAGCGCGAAATACTCGTCGATCGATTGGAGAGAGACGCCTATAGCGATGAAGGATGCGAGCAGTGGAAAAAATCCGAAGCCACGCTGAATGCGGTCTGCAAGGCCGAACGGAATCAGCCTCCGAAGCGCGGCCGGCAACCAAATGATCAGCAATCCGACCGCAAACAGTACGCATCCTATGGCGGGAATACTCCAGTCGATCCCCGCCTGCGCCAGATCGTAGACGATAATGTAGTCCATCGTCGGCGAGGCCGGACTCTAGCGGCCCTTCATCGGCAGGCCGCCGAGATGGGTGCCGGCATCGACGATCAGGAACTCGCCGGTGATGTTGCTGGCGCTGGTGAGGAAGAAGATCACCGCCTCGGCCATCTGCTCGGGCGTGCCGGCCTGGCGCAGCGGCGTGTTCTGCTCCTGCGCATCGCGCAGTTTCTCGTAGTTCTCCTGGCCGAGCGCGCCCAGCAGCCAGCGCGTCTGGATGAAGCCCGGGCATACCGTGTTCACGCGGACGGCCGGACCGAACCAGCGCGCCAGCGAGAGCGTCAGCGTGTTCAGCGCGCCCTTCGACGCGGCATAGGGGATCGACGTGCCCACGCCCATCACGCCCGCGATCGAGGAGATGTTGACGATCGAGCCGCGTTCCTGCGCGTCGTCCCACTGCTTCTTCATCGTGGGATACACGGCGCGGCTCATCATGTAGGGGCCGGTCACGTTGACCCTCAGGATGCGGTCGAAGTCTTCCGCCGAAACGCCCTCGAGATCGCCCTGACTCTGGAACTTGGTGGTGCCGGCGTTGTTGATCAGCCCGTCGATGCGGCCCCACTTCTTCAGCGTCTCTGCCGCCAGCTTCCGGCAATCGGCATCCTGGCCCATGTCGGCCTGGACCAGGATCGCGTCGACGCCCTTGGCCTTGACCGCGGCGTAGGTTTCGTCGGCTTCCTTCTTGCTCTTGGTGTAGTTGATGGCGACGTTCCAGCCGCGCCCCGCGAGATCGATCGCGCACGCAGCCCCGAGGCCCGTCGCCGATCCCGTCACGATTGCCACCTTGGCCATTGTCTTCTCCCGGTAGGTTGTCCCGCCTTTCATAGGCTAGGATAGCGCCCCATGGCAGACCTGTTTTCGCTCAAGAACAAGATCGCGCTGGTTACCGGCGCTTCCCGCGGCCTCGGCCGCGACATGGCGGTTTGCCTTGCGGAAGCAGGTGCCACGGTGCTGTGCGCCGGCCGCAGCGTGAAGGACCTCGAAGCGACCGCGAAAGCGATCGTGAAGAAGAAGGGCAAGGCCTTCGTCGTGCCGCTCGACATCACCAATGAGGAGACGACCAAGGCGCAGATCCGCGCCGTGATCCGCAAGCACAGGCGCATCGACGTGCTGGTGAACAACGCGGGCGTCATCCATCG
Source organism: Enhydrobacter aerosaccus (assembly GCA_903832005.1). Taxonomy (GTDB): domain Bacteria; phylum Pseudomonadota; class Alphaproteobacteria; order Reyranellales; family Reyranellaceae; genus Reyranella; species Reyranella aerosaccus_B. The sequence goes on from CAIKZO010000171.1 coordinate 5,804, forward strand.
CGAGAACATCGTCGACACCGCGACGGCGGACTTCCGCAAGGTGATCGAGACCGACCTGATCGGGCAGTTCGTGGTGTCGCGCGAAGTCGGCCGCCACATGCTGGCGCGCGAATACGGCCGCATCGTCAACATCTCCTCGGTGATGGCGGTGCTCGGCCGCGCCTCGGTCGCGGGCTATGTCTCGGCCAAGCACGGGCTGGTCGGCCTCACCAAGAACCTCGCCGCCGAATTCGGCCCGCACGTCACCGCCAATGCGATCGCGCCGGGCTACATCCGCACCGAGCTGAACGTGCCCCTGCAGAAGAACAAGGAGTTCGGGGCCATGCTGGCGCAGCGCACCGCGGCCAGCCGCTGGGGCACGCCGCACGACCTGCGCGGCGCGCTGCTGTTGCTCGCGTCGGACGCCGGCGCCTACATCACCGGCCACACGCTGGTGGTCGATGGCGGGCTGACAACGATCCTGGCCTAGGGATCCGGGCGTGACCATGAAGAGGGTATTCAGAAATCCCCGGCTGCTGTTGCCGGTGCTCGGCGTCGGTGTCGTGGTGCTGGGCAGTATTCTCGGCGAGGCCTGGCTGCGCGATCCGAAGCTCACCAAGTCCGATTATATCGGCACGATCGACGTGTCGGCCGAGGACGCCAAGCAATATCGCCCCGTGCCGTTCGAATGGCATGTCGCGAGCCGCGCCGGCCTGTTCAACGGCCGCGATACCGCTTTCGTCCGCATCGACAATTCGGGCGAGAGCGCGCTGCTCTGTGGCTGGCTGGCGATGGACAAGGCCGGCGCCTCGGTGCGCGCGACGCGCTGGCTGAGCGAGGCAAAGCTCAAGGTGGGCGACATCAAGGTGGCGGCGCTGTTCGTGGCGCCGACCGATAAGACACCGGGCGACGGGCTCAACGCCGGCTGCGCGCGGCTCGACGTCAAGACGCGGCCGGCCGCCGATGCCGCGCTGTCGCTCGAAGGGCCGCCAGTCCAGGAATAGAGTTCAGGAATAGAGTGCGACGAGGGAAGGAAACAAAATGCCGACGTTCCAACAGGCACGTGAATTTCTGCTGGCCAATCGCAGCGACTACGCCGCGGCGCTCAAGGGTTTCCAATGGCCCGAGCCGATGCCGTTCAACTGGGCGCTCGACTGGTTCGACGCCGAGTTGGCGCGCGCGCCGGAGAGCAAGGATCGCTGCGGCCTCTGGATCGTCGATGTCGCTTTGGGCGAGGAGACCAAGCTCACCTTCGCGGAGCTGAGCACGCGCTCGAACCAGGTCGCCAACTACCTGCGCGGGCTCGGCCTGGGGCGCGGCGATCACCTGCTGCTGGTGCTGAACAACGTGGCACCGCTGTGGGAGATCATGCTGGCGGCGATGAAGCTGGGCGTCGTGGTGATCCCGGCCACGACCTTGCTGACCGCCGACGAACTGGCCGACCGGGTCGAGCGCGGCGGCGCCAAGGTGATCATCGCCGACGAGCACCAGGTCGCGAAGTGCAAGGACCTGCCGCATGCCGGCGTCACCTTCGTGACAACCAGCACGTCGAAGATAGAAGGCTGGAAGCCGCTGGCCGATGCCTACAAGTGCCCGACCGATTTCAAAGTCGACGTGCCGACCGGCGCCGACGATCCGCTGCTGCTCTATTTCACCTCGGGCACCACGGCCAAGCCCAAGCTGGTGCGCCACAGCCACCGTTCCTATCCGGTGGGCGCGCTGTCGACGATGTACTGGCTGGGGCTGAAGCCCGGCGACGTGCACGTGAACATTTCCTCGCCGGGCTGGGCCAAGCACGCCTGGAGCACCTTCTTCGCGCCGTGGAACGCAGGCGCCACCGTGCTGATGATCAACCAGGCGCCGTTCAGCGCCAAGGCGCTGCTGGGCGTGCTCGAGCGCTGCAAGGTCACGACCTTCTGCGCACCGCCCACCGTGTGGCGTCTGCTGATCCAGGAAGACCTCAAGGCGCCCAAGCTCTCCTTGCGCGAGGTCTGCGGCGCGGGTGAGCCGCTCAATCCCGAGGTCATCAACCAAGTGCAGGAAGCGTGGGGCCTCACCATTCGCGACGGCTACGGCCAGACCGAGACCACGGCGCAGATCGCCAACACGCCCGGCCAGAAGGTGAAGTCGGGCGCGATGGGCCGTCCCCTGCCCGGCTACCGCATCCTGTTGCTCGACGTCGACAACATGCCGGCCAAGGAAGGCGAGATCTGCCTCGACCTGAACGACGAGCGTCCCGCCGGCCTGATGCAGGGCTATGCCGACGAGACCGGCAAGCTGGGCGGCGTCAACGATACGGTCTATCGCACCGGCGACGTGGCCAACATCGACGACGAGGGCTACCTCACCTTCGTCGGCCGCTCCGACGACGTGTTCAAGTCGTCGGACTACCGCATCAGCCCGTTCGAGCTGGAAAGCGTGCTGATCGAGCACGATGCGGTGGCGGAAGCCGCGATCGTGCCCTCGCCCGACGACATTCGCCTGTCGGTGCCCAAGGCCTTCATCCTGCTGACGGCGGCGACGCCGCCGACCAAGGAGACGGCAGCGTCGATCCTGACCTTCACCAACCAGAAGCTGGCGCCGTTCAAGCGCATCCGCCGGCTGGAGTTCGTGAAGGAGCTGCCCAAGACGATCTCGGGCAAGATCCGGCGCAACCAGCTGCGCAAGGTCGAGTACGAAGGCTCGGCGCCCGAGGTGACGCGCGGTGTCGAGTTCACCGAGAAGGAAGTGCTGGGATAATCAGCGCGGGAAGATGTTGGTGTTCAGCCACTGCCGCGCATCGTGGATGCTGCGGAACACCTCCACGGGGCGTCCGTCGCCAGTGACGGCGCTGAACAGGCGCGCGAGATCTCCCATCTTCTCGTGCGCCACGATCGCCATGGCACCGCGCGGCGTGTCCTTCAGCGCCTCGCGCAGGCCCTGGCTGAATTTGTCGAGTTCCTCGGTGCTGATGTCGGGCCGGGCGCCGGTGATGTCGATGATCTTGCGGAAGCGGTGTAGCTCGCCTTCGGTGAGCTGGCGCATGAAGTCCACGAGATCGGCCACGGTGAGCGTGTCGGTGGCGATGCCGATCACGAGACGGTCGGGCGCGTAGACAGTGAGACGGAAGGCCATGGAACAAAGATAGCGCTAAAGCGTTCCTTCGGCGACCACCCCTGAGGACTGACTTCAGTGCAGATAGATTGGCCCTGGCACAGCGGCGTGCTCGATCCACAAGGGCCCATCGGCGCTGCCGAGCGGATCATCTTGTTCAACGCGACCTCGATCATGCTGGCCGTGGTCGTGCCGGTGATCGTGCTGACGCTTGGTATCGCCTGGTGGTTCCGCGCCGGCAACACGCGGGCAAAGTATCTCCCCGACTGGTCCTACTCGGGTCATATCGAGCTGGTCGTGTGGTCCATACCGGCACTGGTCGTGCTCTTCCTGAGCGGCATCTGCTGGATCGGCAGCCACGCGCTGGACCCGCGCGCGCCGATCGCTTCGCAGGTCAAGCCGATCGAGATCGACGTCGTGTCGCTCGATTGGAAGTGGCTGTTCCTCTATCCCGCCGAGGGCGTGGCGAGCGTCAACCGCCTGGTCGTCCCGGCTGGCACGCCGCTCCACTTCCGGCTGACCTCGGCCACGGTGATGAACAGCTTCTTCGTCCCGCAGCTCGGCAGCCAGATCTACACCATGGCCGGCATGACCACGCAGCTCGTCTTGCAGGCCGGCAAGCCGGGCAAGTATCCAGGCCTCAGCGCCCAGTTCAGCGGCGACGGCTTCTCCGACATGCGCTTCACCCTCGAAGCCTTGCCGGCCGACAAGTTCTCGGCCTGGGTTGCCGAAGCGCGCACGGCGAAAGAGCCGCTCGATGCGCAAGGCTACGCGACGCTCAGCCAACCCGGCACCGCGCCGCCCGGCAGCTTCAAGAGCGTGGCGCCGCATCTCTTCGAAACGATCGCCGCGGGCAAGAACTGATGTTGGGCAAGCTCACCTGGAACGCGATCCCCTTCGACCAGCCGATCCCTCTGATCGCCTCGGCGCTGGTGCTCGTTGTCCTGGCGGGTGTCGCTTACATCGTTCTGCGGCGCGGCTGGTTTCCGTACCTCTGGCGCGAGTGGATCACCTCGGTCGATCACAAGCGCATCGGCGTGATGTATGTGCTGCTGGCGCTGGTGATGATGGTGCGCGGCTTCATCGACGCGCTGATGATGCGTTCGCAGCTCGCGCTGGCCGCCGACGGCGCGCCGGGCTACCTGCCGCCCGACCACTACAATCAGATATTCTCGGCCCACGGCACGATCATGATCTTTTTCGTAGCCATGCCCTTCATGATCGGGCTGATGAACTTCGCCGTGCCGCTACAGCTCGGCGTGCGCGACGTGGCCTTTCCCACGCTGAACTCGGTCAGCCTGTGGCTGAGCGCAGCGGGCGTGCTGCTGGTCAACGTGTCCCTGCTGGTCGGCGAGTTCGCCAAGACCGGGTGGCTGGCCTACCCGCCGCTCTCCGAACTCGCTTTCTCTCCGGGCGTCGGTGTCGACTATTACCTGTGGTCGCTGCAGATCTCCGGCGTCGGCTCGCTGCTGACGGGAATCAACTTCACGACCACGATCCTGAAGCTGCGCGCGCCCGGCATGGGCTACGACCGCATGCCGATCTTCTGCTGGACGGCGCTCGCCTCGAACCTGCTGATCGTCGCGGCTTTCCCGATCCTGACCGCGACCTACGCGATGTTGCTGCTCGACCGTTACCTCGGCTTCCACTTCTTCACCAACGAGGCCGGCGGCAACGCGATGATGTACGTCAACCTGATCTGGGCGTGGGGCCATCCCGAGGTCTACATCCTGATCTTGCCGGCGTTCGGCGTGTTCTCCGAGGTGATCGCCACCTTCTCCGGCAAGCCGCTGTTCGGCTATCGCTCGATGATCGTGGCGACCTTGGCGATCTGCATGCTCTCCTTCATGGTCTGGCTGCACCACTTCTTCACCATGGGCGCCGGCGCCGACGTCAACGCCTTCTTCGGCATCATGACGATGATCATTGCCGTGCCGACCGGCGTGAAGGTGTTCAACTGGATCTTCACCTTGTTCGGCGGGCGCGTGCGCTTCACGACGCCGATGCTGTGGTCGCTTGGCTTCATCTGCACCTTCGTGATCGGCGGCATGACCGGCGTGCTGATGGCGATCCCGCCGGCCGACTTCGTGTTGCACAACAGCCTGTTCCTGGTGGCGCACTTCCACAACGTCATCATCGGCGGCGTGCTGTTCGGCGCCTTCGCCGGGTACACCTACTGGTTCCCAAAGGCCTTCGGCTTCACCCTCGACGAGCGGCTGGGCAAGGCAAGCTTCTGGTGCTGGCTGGTGGGCTTTTACCTCGCCTTCATGCCGCTCTACCTGCTGGGCCTCATGGGCGCCACGCGCCGCATGCAGCATTACGACGTGCCGGGCTGGCAGCCGTTGATGATCGCCGCGCTGGCGGGCGCGCTGCTGATTGCGCTCGGCATCTTCTTCACCGTGCTGCAGCTCATGGTCAGCATCCGCACGCGCGACCGCCGGCGCGACCTCACCGGAGATCCCTGGCAGGGCCGCACGCTCGAATGGTCGACGGCCTCGCCGCCGCCGGCCTGGAATTATTCGGTGCTGCCGCGGGTCGAAGGCGCCGACGCCTACTGGGGCATGAAGCAGGCCGGCCGCGAGAGCCGAGATGCGCCGGCAGATGCCGAGTGGGAGGAGATCCATCTGCCGCGCCGCACGTCGGTCGGCGTGGTGCTGGCCTTCTTCGCTGTCGTCGCAGGCTTTGCGCTGATCTGGCACATCTGGTGGATGGCCATCGTGGGCGGCATCGGCCTGATCGGTACCGGCATCGCCCACGGCTGGCGCACCGAGCATGAGGAAGAAATCGACGCCGAGACAATCGCCGAGACCGAGCGCGCCCGCCGGAGGGCCACGACATGAGCCTGGTCGACGCGCTCACGGAAACCGATCACGACACGGACAAGACGCCGATCTCCGAACGCGGCCCCGCGCCGGTCGAGATCGTGGTCGCCTTCGGCTTCTGGCTGTTCCTGCTGAGCGACATCGTGATGTTCTCGGCCCTGTTCGCGGCCTATGCCGTGCTCTCGGGCCAGACCGCCGGTGGCCCCGCGGGACCGCAGCTGTTCGACCGGATGAACGTGCTGATCGAGACCGGCTGCCTGCTGGCCTCGAGCTTCACCTGCGGCCTCTTCACTCTCTCCATCGAGGCGCGCAACAAGCCGGGGGCTTATCTCTGGGCCGCCGTCACTTTCGCGCTTGGCGCGGCCTTCCTCGCGTTCGAGCTCACCGAGTTCACGCGCATGATCGCCCAGGGCGCCGGACCGACGCGCAGCGCGTTCCTGTCGGCCTTCTTCACTCTGGTCGGCACGCACGGGCTGCACGTCACCTTTGGCCTCGGCTGGTTGCTCACCATGATGGCGCAGGTCGCGACTCTGGGATTCCAGCCGATGGTCGTGCGGCGGCTGCTCTGCTTCAGCCTGTTCTGGCACGCGCTCGACATCGTCTGGATCGGCGTCTTCACCATCGTCTACCTGGGAGCCCACTGATGGCCCTGCCCCTCCAATCGGGCGACAAGGCGCCAGGCGGCGGCAAGCGCCGCGGCGGCGTCCTGATGTACCTCGCCGGGCTCGTCTTCGCCGTCGTCCTCACACTTGCCTCGTTCTGGGCGGCCGACACGCATTACGTCTGGCAGCCCGCCGTGCCGGTCTTGCTGGCGGCGCTGGCGATCGGCCAGATGGGCGTACACGTGGTCTTCTTCTTCCACATCTCGAGCGGGCCGGACGATACCAACAATTTCCTGGCGCTGGCCTTCGGCCTCTTCGTCGTCGGGCTCGTCGTCTTCGGCTCGATGCTGATCATGTCCAATCTCAATGCGAACATGATGCCGATGGACCGATTGATGGACATGCAGCGCTAGCCGTACTCTCCCTCCATGCTGCCCAATCAATTGCCCAGACAAGGGGTCACCCCCGCCCTCGCCCGTTTCGTCGCCGAGACCAAATGGGAAGACATCCCCGAGACCGTGCGCCACGAAGCCAAGCGCGCGCTGCTCAACTTCTTCGCCGTGGCGATCGCCGGCTGCCGCACCACGCCGATCGAGCTGGCGTTGCAGCAGCTCGCTGAGTTCTCCGGCGGCAAGCAGGCCACGATCGTAGGCCGCGCCGAGCGGATCGATGCGCTCAGTGCTGCGTTCCTGAATGCCGCCGGTGCCAACGTCTTCGACTATTGCGACACGCACCTGCCGACCGTCGTGCATCCGACCTCGCCGTTGGCGCCCGCGGTGCTGGCGATGACCGAGCTGCGTAAGGTCACGGGCCCCGAGCTGCTGCTGGCCTTCATCCTGGGCTTCGAGATCGAGTGCCGCGTGGGTGGCGCGATCTCGCCCGGACACTATCCCAAGGGATGGCACATCACCTCGACCTGCGGCGTGTTCGGCGCCGCGGCCGGCGCCGCCAAGCTGCTGAAATTGAGCGAGGCGCAGATCGTCTGGGCGCTGGGCAATGCCTCGACCCAATCGGCCGGCCTCTGCGAATGTCTCGGCTGGCCGGCGAAGAGCGTCTCGGTCGGCAATGCCGCGCGCAACGGGCTCTTCTCCGCGCTGCTGGCCGACAAGGGCTTCGAGGGCCCGCCCGAGCCGATCGCGGGTGCCCAGGGCTTCCTCGCCGCCATGGGCGAGCCGCCCAACTGGAGCGCATTGCTCGATGGCTTGGGCAAGACATGGGAAGTCGCCAACAATTCGATCAAGCCCTATCCCGCGGGTTTCGTGATCCATCCGCTGCTCGACCTCGCGCTAGAGTGGCGCCAGCAGAACCCGAACGCCGTCGTCGAGAAGCTCTTCGCGCGTGGCAATCCGTTGCTGGTCCAGCGCACCGACCGGGCCGACGTCGCCACCGGCCGAGAGAGCCAGGTGAGCCTCCAGCACGCCGTGGCCGCCGCGCTCGTGCTGGGCAAGGCCGGCCTCGAGCAGTTCACCGACGCCTGCGTCAACGATCCGAAGGTGAGCGCGATGCGCAAGCGAATCGCGGTCGCGAGCAATCCGGCGATCTCGACCATCGCCGTCGAGATGGAATTCACGACGGCCGACGGCACAACGCAGAAGATGTCGACCCAGGCCGCCAAGGGCAGTGCCGCGAACCCGCTCAAGGATTCCGAGATCGAACGGAAGCTGCGCGACGAGGCCCGGAGCTGGAACGCCAAACACGACATCCAGCCATTGATCGACGCCGTCTGGTCGCTCGACAAGAGCACCGACGCTTCGACCCTCGCGGCGCTGACTACTCCACGGTGACGTTGGCGGAGGTCGCGACCGCCTTCCAGATCGCGAGATCCTTGGCGATGAAGGCCGCGAAAGCATCGGGCGTGCCGCCGACGGTCTGCATCGCCTGATCCTCGAGCAGCTTCTTGGTCGTCGGATCGGCCAGGGCCTTCACGATCTCCTCGTTCAGTTTCTTCACGATCGCGGGCGGCGTCTTCGCGGGCGCGAGGATGCCGTGCCAGGCAAGCGCCTCGAAGCCCGGATAGCCGCTCTCCGCCACCGTCGGCACATCGGGCGCAACCGGTGAACGTTCGAGGCTGGTCACGGCCAGCGCCCGCAGCTTGCCCGCCTTGATCTGCGACAGCACGCTGATCGGATCGCCGAACACCATGGTGAGCTGGCCGCCCAGCAGATCGCCGACCGCGAGCGCCGTGCCACGATAGGGCACGTGGGTCATCTTGAGACCGGCCTTCGAATTGAACAGCTCCGACACGAGGTGATTGGCCGCCCCCACGCCGGTCGAGCCGTAGTTCATCGCGCCGGGCTTGCTCTTGGCCAGCGCCACGAACTCCTGCAGCGTCTTCACCGGCAGGTCCGCGTTGACCACGAGGATGTAGGGATAGGCCGTCGTCATGGCGACCGGCGCGAAGTCCTTCACCGGGTCGTACGGCAGGCTCTTGTAGATCGCTGGATTGATCGAGATCGGGCCGGACTGGCCGAGCAGCAGCGTGTAGCCGTCGGGCTCCGCCTTGGCCACGATGTCGGTGCCCAGGATCGAGCCCGCGCCGCCCTTGTTGTCGATGACGATCGGCTGGCCCATCTGCTCGCTCACCCGCTTGGCCACGATCCGCGCGACCGAGTCGGCGCCGCCGCCCGGCGCGTAGGGCACGACCAACCGGATCGGCTTGTTCGGATAGTCGGCCGCAAAGGCCGATGCCGCGAAACACTGCAGTGCGAGCGCAAGCGCGAGACGCCGTCCGATCACGATCATTTAACCCGGCCTCCCTCGCCGATCTGCGCTACGTTTGCGCTAGCACAAATCATAAATCCCGGAGGAAACCCGTGCAGCGTCTCATTCTCGGTTGTTTCGCTGGCATGGCCCTGAGCCTCGCCGCCGCACTTCCTGCCTTGGCCGACGTCACGCGGCTCGAGATCACCAGCAAGGAGTCCTACGGCACCTTCCGGCCCGGCGAGTACGTGCTGTGGAAGGGCAAGCTGCACGGCGAGCTCTCGCCCAAGGAAGCGATCCCCGACATCGACAAGGTCAAGACCAACGCGCGTGGCATGGTCGAGTATACGTCCGACATCACGCTGCTGATGCCGGCCACGCCGTCCAAGGGCAACGGCACGCTGATCGTCGACGTCCCCAATCGCGGCCGCGTCTATGGCATCGCGCTCTACAACAGCCCGCACGACGAACCTTTCGAGTCCGGCACCCTGGCGCAGGGCACGGGCTTCCTCGAGGACCGCGGCTTTGCGCTGGCCGAAGTGGGCTGGGAGCTGGGCAAGGGCGCTGCCCTGCCGACCTTCGTCGATGCCGCCGGCAAGACGCAGTATGTCGAAGGCGCAGGCTTCGCGATCCTGCGCGACGCGGGTGACTACTTCGCCCATGCGCAGGGCGACAATCCGCTGAAAGGCGCGATCAAGCACACCTTGGCCAGCGGCAAGTCGCAGAGCGGCCGCTTCCTCAAGACCCTGCTGCTGAACGGTTTCAACCAAACGCACGGCCATCGCGTGTTCGACGGCATGCACATCTTCGTCTCCGGTTCGGGCCTGCTGCCGATCCTTCGCTCCTCGCCTGGCCCGAAGTCGAGCGGCGATGAAGCGCCAAGCTTCCAGGACCCGGATTTCAAGGGCGTGCACGAAGGCCCATTCACCATCGGTGAGATCCTGGCCAAAGTGACGGCACGCAAGGAGACGCCGCCCCGGATCGTGATGATCAGCAGCACCTCCGACTTCCTGTCGCTGCGCGCCTCGATGGGCCGCACCGGCAACGACGGCACGGCCGAGCAGCCGATCCCCGACAACGTGCGCATGTATGAGATCGCGGGCGCCTCGCATGCCGTGCTGCTGAAGTCCGACTGCAAGCTGCCGCGCGAGCGGCTCGACTGGAGCCCGGTGTCGCGCGCGACCCTGCTGCATCTCGACAGGTGGGTGTCGGCCAACGTGGCGCCGCCCGCCAACCGGCTGATGCCGCTCGAACCTGCCACCGGCGATCCCGAAGTGCTGGCCGCGCCCAAGACCTCGCCCAAGGCGGTGATCGAGCGGCCCAGGCGCGACGCCGACGGCAACGTGGTGGGCGGCGTGCGCCTGCCCGACGTCGCGGTGCCGCTCGGCACCCATGCCGCGCAGCAGGATCCGACGACCTTCGGCTGCTCGCTGGCGGGCGCGCTGCTGCCCTTCTCCGACGCCAAGATCGCCGAGCGCTACAAGAACCGCGACGATTACGTGAACCGCGTCCGCATCGCCGCGCGCGAACTCGAAGCCCAGGGCTTCCTGCTGCCCGACGATGCCGCGGTGATCATCGCAGCCGCGGCCGCGACTCAGGGTGTGAAGTGAGCTAGACTTTCCCCAAACCAAGCAATGGGGAGAAAGTCTTGAGCCGGATTGTATTGATTGTGATCATGGCGAGCCTCGTCGCGGGATGCGCGGTGGGCCGCAAGCAGGAATTCGGCTCTGCGCGAGTCGATGTCAGCACGACCAGCAAGACGATCAACGTCGCCGTGCTCGACCACCGTTCCTACGTGGTCAACCACGACAAGAACGAGACTTTCACCGGTCTGTCTCGCGGCGGGTTCGGCAACCCATTCGACGTCAACACCAAGTCGGGCCAGCCTTTGGCAAGCGACATGGCCAATGCACTCGCGGCCTCGTTGCGCGAAAAGGGTGCCACCGTGAACATCGTCACGCTGCCGCCGTCGACGAGCGACGCTGACGCCATGGCCAGGCTGGCGACACCGGGCGGCAAGGGATTGCTCGTCGAACTGGTCGAATGGAAGAGCGACAAATACATGCGGACCAAGCTGGGCTTCAATGTTCGTGCCTTCGTCATCGATCCCAGCGGCCGATCCCTGGGCGATAGCCGGGTCGAGGGAGAGGACGATCTGGGAAGGGGCATGACCAACATGGACACCGCGCCGGTTACGTCGTTCGGGCAGAAGATGCAGCAGTTGCTGGCGGATCCCGCGGTCGCCGGCCAGCTCTGATCCGGCCTCAATCGATGCCATTGCGGCCGTGCCTCAGGAAGGCCGGCCGGAGGCTCAGCCTCTCGTAGTAGGCGGCGACCGCCGGGAACGACGGTCGCTCCATCGGCGTCATGAACCAGCGGTTGACCGACAATCCGATCGGAATGTCGGCCAGGGTGAAGGGCGCCGCCGCCACGTAACCGCCGGTCTTCGCAAGCTGCGCGTCGAGGATGGCGAGCATCGCGGCCCACTGTTTCTTCGAGGCGTCGATCTCTGCCGTATCCCCGAACGCCGGGTTCTTGCGCGCGATCGCCGAAAAAGCGTAGCGCCAGGCGTTGTTGAACTCCGTCGCCTGCCAGTCGATCCACTTGTCGACCTCGGCGCGCCGGCGAGGATCGAGCGGCATCAGCTCGCGCGCCGCCCACTTGTTGGCGAGATAGCGGATGATCGTGTTGCTCTCCCACAGCACGAAGTCGCCGTCGACGATCACCGGCACGAGGGCGTTGGGATTGCGGGCCAGCTCCGGGCCACCATCGGCGCGCTCGTAAGCAATGCCGATCTCCTCGCAGGCCCACAGGACCTTGCGGACGTTGATCGACGTCGCCTTGCCGAGAACCCGCACCATCAGAGGAACGACATCCCGCCGCTCAGCGCCACGGTCTGGCCGGTCATGTATTCGGTGCGCACCAGCATCATCACGACCTGCGCGCATTCCTCCGACGTGCCGAAGCGGCCGAGCGGGATGCGGGCGGGCGACGAGGCCAGGCCCTGCTTCACCATGTCGGTCTCGATCAGCGACGGCGCCACGGCGTTCACCGTGATGCCCTCCTTCACCAGCCGCGCCGCGTAGCCGCGCGTCAGCCCCTCCATGCCGGCCTTCGAGGCGTTGTAGTGCGGGCCGATGCCGCCGCCGCCGCGCGCTGCGCCGGAGGAGATGTTGATGATCCGGCCCCACGTGCGCGCCCGCATGCCGGGGATGACGGCCTGCGTGCAGAGGAAGGCCGACTTGAGGTTGACCGCGATGGTGACGTCGAAATCTTCCTCGGTGAGATCGTCGATGCCGCGGATGATGCCGATACCGGCATTGTTCACCAGCACGTCGACCGATCCCAGCTCGTCCTCCACGGCGGCAATCATCCGCGCGACATCCGGCGTCCGTGAGACATCGGCCTGCACCACCATCGCCTTTCCGCCCCTGTCGCGGATCGCCTTGGCGACGGCCTCCGCCTCGGCTTTTTTCTCGCGGTAGTTCACCGCCACGGCGGCGCCTGCCTCTGCCAGTGAAACAGCCACAGCGGCGCCAATACCGCGCGAACCGCCTGTCACGAGAGCTATGCGCCCTGCCAAATCGTTCATTCCAGGCTCCCTAAAATTCGAACAAGGGTCTACCATATCGAAAGATGTCCAAGCCTCCCGAAAAGCTCCGCATGGCGCGGTTTCGTTCAAGTGCACCTATCACAAGATGATCGAAGCACTCGCCGCGCTTTGCCTGTTTCTGGTGTTTGTGGGGACGATACCGACGCTCGGGTCTCTCGGGCAGTTCCTGCTGGTCGGCTGGCATGGAATCCGTAACCACTACGCACACTGCGTCGACTTCACGCCGCGCGTCGCTTTCATTCTTCCGGCCTGGAACGAAGGGGCGGTGATCGGCACCACCATCGACGAGCTGATGCGTCTTGATTACCCCGCCGGCGCCTGGCGCATCTATATCGTCGACGATGCCAGTACGGATGAAACGCCCGCCGTGATGCGTGAGAAGATGGCGCAATACCCGGGCTCGGTCTTCCACCTGCGCCGCGACGCCGGCGGCCAGGGCAAGTCGCACACGCTCAACCATGGGCTTGCCACAGTGCTGGCGGATGACTGGGCCGAGGCCGTCATGATCATGGACGCCGACGTGCTGTTCGAGCCGCTGACCTTGCGCCGGATGACGCGCCATCTCGCCGATCCGGCCGTCGGTGCCGTGACCGCCTACGTGAAGGAAGGCAGCTACCCCGGCAATCTGATCACCCGATTCATCGGCTTCGAGTACATCACCGGACAGGCGGCGGCCCGGCGCGCGCAGAACGTCCTGGGAGCACTTGCCTGCATGGCCGGTGGCGCGCAGATCCACACCCGCACCAACATCGAGGCGCTGGGCGGGAAGATCGATACGCAATCGCTCGCCGAAGACACGTTCACGACCTTCAACACCCAACTCGGCGGACGGCAAACGCTGTTCGATGGCAATGCCGTAGTCTGGGCGGAAGAGCCGGACAGTCTCGGCATGTTCTGGAAGCAGCGCCTGCGCTGGGCGCGTGGCAACCTGCAGATCAGCCGGGCCTTCACCGACCTCTGGTTTCGCCCGTCCCGCCACCCCAAGCTGGGAGGCTTCGCCTTCGGTCTTCTGTGGTTCAGCATCGTCCTGATGCCGCTCTGCCTGATCCTTTCGGCAGTGGGCGCCATCGGTCTCTATTTCACGCACCCGCAATGGGCGTGGCTCGGGTTCAGCGGCCTGTGGGGCGTCAATCTCGCCGTCTACCTGTTCATGACGCTCTTCGCGCTCGCGATCGATCCGCAGATGGCCCGGCGAACATGGCGCGAAGCCTTCCTGTTTCCGGGACTCATTTCCCTGCTGATCATGTCGCTCTTCATCCTGCCGCCACAGACCGGCGCCCAGCATTGGCTGGCGGCGAGTCCGGTCGCCACATTGTTCATCCTGTCGTGGGTCGGCCTGTCGATCCCAGCGGCGTGGCTGGTCTATCGTATGGAGCGACTGGGCGCGCCCAACTGGCTGCGAGACGTCCTGCTGGTGCTGGTGGGCTATGGTCCCCTGATGTCCGCCGTCAGCTTTGCGGCAATCGTCGCCGAATGGCGACACGCGGACACGCGATGGGACAAGACGGTCAAGACAGGCAAGGCACGGATGGCACGATGAGTGACTTCGATCGTCTCCTACAGTCCGACAAGAAGGCGGAGCGGCGCTTGCCGTGGTGCGAAGTCGCGGTGCTGGTCGTCGTGACGGCCTTTATGGTGTGGCGTTTCAACTGGTACCTCACATGCGTATTCTGCTGACCGGCGCAGGCGGTCCTTCCGCGATCAGCGTCTGGAAGAGCCTGGCCGCCGACCACGAAATCCATATGGCGGACATGGATCCCGCCGCCGCGGGACTCTATCTCGTCCCGCCCGACCGCCGGCTGATCCTGCCGCGCGGCACCGACCCGACGCTGGCGCCGGTCCTGCTGGAAGCCTGCCGTGCGCGGCGGATCGAGATCCTGATCCCGACCGTCGACTTTGAATTCGCGGCCATCGCCGAGGCCAGCGACCGGTTCGAGAAGATGGGCGTGGCCGTCGCCCTCTCGCCGCCGTCGTGCCTCGCTCTCTGCCGCGACAAGCATGCCCTGCTGTCGCGTCTCGATGGCGTGGTTCCGATACCGTCGAGCGCGCCTCTCACGCCGGAGACCGCGGCGGCGGCCAAGGACTTCCCCCTGTTCGTCAAACCGCGTGCGGGCGCGGGCTCGCGCAATGCCGTGCTGATCGCAAAGCGAAGCGATCTCGATGCGTTGCCCCAGGATGGATCGCATCTGTTGCAGGAATATCTTCCGGGCGAAGAATTCTCGGTCGATGTTTACGTGAGCGGCGCCGGGCAGCCGATCGCCGCGGTGCCGCGCGAGCGCATCAAAACCGATTCGGGCGTTGCGGTCACGGCCCGTACGGTGAAGCAACCGGAGCTGATCGAGGCGGCCCTGCGCGTGGCCAGGGAGATCGGCGTACGCTACGTCGCCAACGTCCAGTTCCGGCGCGCGGCTGACGGACAATTCAAGCTGCTCGAAGTCAACGCGCGCTTTCCCGGCACGCTGCCGCTCACCGCCCGCGCCGGCGTCGACATCCCGAAGCTCCTGGTCGACGACCTGTGCGGCAAGCCGCTGCCGGCATCGCTGATGCCGTTCGAGGAAGTTATGGTCGTGCGCTATTGGACCGAGCATTACTTCGATCCCTCCGAATGGAGCGCGTTGTGCCCCCGCTGACGACGTGGCTGGTGCGGCATGGGCAGAGCGCGTCCAATGCCGGACTCCCCGCCAACGGCAATGCCGAGGTGCCCCTGACAGAGCTCGGCGTCGCGCAATCGAAAGCCCTGGCCGCGCGCATCGATCGCCAGCCCGACCTCCTGATCGTCTCGCCCTTTGCCCGGGCGCGCGCGACAGGCGACGAGATTCTGCGACGCTGGCCCGCGACCAGGACGGAAACCTGGCCGATCCAGGAGCTGACCTACCTCAGTCCCGCACGCTGCCGCGGCACGACCGCTGTCACGCGTGCGCCGATGATCGAAGACTATTGGCGGCGGCTCGATCCCGACTATCAGGACGGTCCCGACGCGGAATCCTTCGCAAGCTTCGTGCATCGCCTGCGCTCCTTCGGAGAGCGTCTGTCCGCTCTCGATGGCGAACTCGTCGTTGTCGTGGGACACGGCCAATTCTTCCGCGCTTTCCTGCTCGGCATCGATACCGGCTACGGCACCGGCAGCGCCTGGATGGCGCACTACCGGCTCAACGAAACCGGCAACCCGATGGCCAATTGCGAGACGATCGAGCTCGGCGCTCACCAGCTGTCGCGCTGACGGATCACGATCATCGGTTCGGCCATCACGTAACCGGCAAAGCGGCCCCAATAGCGCGCCGCGGCGACAGCCGATTCGCCACCGAAGCTGGCACGCCGCTCTATCTGGCTCTTGTAGGCCTCGATCGCCTCGACCTTGGCGTCGATCTGGCCGGAGATGTCGATGAAGAAGGTCGGCCGGAAGTCGACCGTGGCCGATGGCGACTGGTAGCAGAAGACGTTCGGCACTTCTCGCGCCGCCACGAGAGTAGCGAGATGGGCATTGCGATGGTCCTGATGCGTGTCCTGCGCCGAATGCGTATAGATGTGCGTGGGCCGAAAGCGGCGGATCGCCTGCTGTACCAGCTCGATCGTCTCGATGCCCTCGCCGATCTGGCTGTCGGGCAGCTCGCCGAACTCGAGCTGCGCGCCCAGCAGCTCGGCCGCACGGTGCGCCTCGCGCGTGCGCAGGTTGGTGTCCCCACCGTTGGCGCCACGGCTCAAGGTCAGGATCATCAGCGCGTCGCCCTGCGCGCGATGCTTGGCCAGCGCCCCACCGCAACCGAGTTCGATATCGTCAGGATGCGCCCCGATCGCGAGCACACGCTTCTGGCGCTTGAGGCGTCGGCGGCGCGCTTCGCCCGCCAGGTCGACGACGGTACCGACGAAGCCCGCCTTGGGCACCGGCTTGAACAGCAACCCGTCCAGGCGCGCGCGCACCGCGGCCTCGAGGAAGGCCGGTTCACGGCTCGCGGTGACGAGCAGCGTCGCCATCCAGGGATTGCGCATCGCTAATCCACGATGCGCGTCGAAGGCGCCCGGCAGCGCCAGATCGATGGCCAGCAGGTCGAAATCCCCGACATCGTCCAGTTGCAAGAGTGCGGGAATGTCCTGGACGCTCCGGAGCACCAGCCCCTTGCCGTCGCGTTCCTTCAACCAGCGCTGGGCCGGTGAAGCGGCATCGGGTTCGAGAAGCAGCACACCCGGCAACTCGTCGGGCGGGTCGCCGACAACCCTCAGCCGGCGCTTGGCGCGTCCGACCGCTACCACCGCACCCGTACTCCCAGGGTTCCACGCGTGTCGTCATTCAGAGAGAAATGCGAGACGCCGAGGACCAACGCAAATTGGTCGGTGACCGGAACGATCGCCCGTGCATGCAGATCGACGTTGTTCAGTGTCGGCGTGTAGCCGTAGCCCGCACTGTAGAGAGCCCCCCCCGCGCGAGCCGAAGTAATTGACGTCCACGCTCCAACTCGCGAGCGGCTGGTAGTTGTTGTAGTCGTGCTGACCCGCCACGTACGCCGTCCCGACGATCTGCCAATTTTCGGTGATGGACGCGGCAAGCCCTGTCCTGCCCAGCCAGTTGTCCCACTGCGGCGCGCCAAAGCCCTGCCGATACGACGCGAAGGCTTGAAGGAAATCCGTCAGATAGACGCTGGCGGACGGTTCCACCCAATGCTCGCCCGGCGCGTCGCTATGTGCGCGGAATTCATACGACAAGCCGACGTTGAAGCTCTTCGGGTTCTGGTAGGTGTACCCGACCCGCGCATTGTAGGACGGCAATACGCTTCGACCGGCAACGGTCACCGTCGGCAGCTCATTGGTATAGTGACCGCCGCCGATCTCGATCGAGCTGCGCCCATCCAGAATCGCCCGCAGGTTGGCACCCATGCTGGCCGAGCTGCCCGAGCCCGTACTGACAAAGCCGCCGCCGACTTCCAGCTCATATCGGTAGATCTGACTGACCTGGGTGAGACCGATCAAGGCGTCGGCGTTGTTCGGCTCCAGGACCAATGCCTGATCGAGCATCGCACGCGCACCGTCGCGGCGTCCTTCGGACATCTCCACCCAGGCCATACCGTTGAGGGCATCGATATCCTTCGGGTTGCTCGCCAGGAGGCGCTGGTAAATCTGCTGCGCGTGATCGACATCGCCTTCGCTTCGGATCAAACGCGCCAATCCAAGAAGAGCTGGCCGCGAGTTGGGGTCTGCCGCGAGAACCTCGACATAGAGCGCTCGGGCTTTTTTCGGCTCGGACTTCTCGAGGGTGAATGCGAGTTCGAGTGCCGGGACGGCTTCCTTCGGTGCCAGCTGACGCGACTGCTCGAGAAGTTGAGCCGCCTCCGGCTGATGTCCCGCGTCGCGCTCCATCACACCGCGGAAAAGCGGCACACGGAAGTCCGTCGAATGGGCGGCGTCGCATGCGTCGAGCATGTCGCTGATGGCGGCAACCGGCCGCGGCTTCATGCCGAAGAGGCGTTGCGCCTCCTCGATCTGACAGGTCGACTGCGCCTGGGCTGCCCCGCCCGCCGTGCAAAACGCCATCGCCAGCAGCGCAAACGCCAGCCGGTTCCTCAACATAACGCCCCCACTCTAAGCAACGCGCTCTGTATGTTGCACAAAATACCTTCGACGATACACCGCGACAGGCGATACGAGCCTGCAAATTGTCGATGCTTTCGCAGTTTCCCACCCGCTGAACAACAGTTTACCATGGTCGCACACAACGACTTCAGGGAGGCCCGCATGGCGCGGCTCGGTTTCGGCGCATTCCTCGCACCCCATCATCCGATCGGCGAGAATCCACTTCTGCAGTTCCGGCGCGACATCAAGTTCGTGCAGCACCTCGACGAGCTGGGCTTCGACGAGTTCTGGTGCGGCGAGCATCACTCGTCGGGCTGGGAGATGATCGCCTCGCCCGAGATGTTCCTCGCGGCGGCCGCCGAGCACACCAAGCGCATCAAGCTCGCGACCGGCGTGATCTCGCTGCCCTACCACAATCCCTACAATGTCGCGCAGCGCATGGTGCAGCTCGACTGGATGTGCGGCGGCCGCGCGATCTTCGGATCGGGCCCCGGCGCCCTGCCGTCCGACGCCTATACGCTCGGCATCGACCCGATGACCCAGCGCGACCGCCAGGACGAGGCGATCGACATCATCCGCCGCCTGTTCCGGGGCGAACGCGTGACGCAAAAGAGCGAGTGGTACAATCTCCAGGACGCCGCCCTGCAGCTCCTGCCGCTGCAGGAAGACATGCCGTTTGCCGTCGCCTCGCAGATCAGCCCGTCGGGCATGACGCTCGCCGGCAAGTACGGCATCGGCATCATCTCGCTGGGCTCGATGTCGACCGAGGGCCTGACCGCACTGCCGACGCAGTGGGGCTTCGCCGAGTCGGCCGCGAAGAAGGCCGGCACCACCGTCGACCGCAAGAACTGGCGCGTGCTGCTCAACTGGCACATCGCCGAGACCCGCGAGAAAGCCCGCGAGGAGGCCAAGCACGGTCTGATGCGCTGGCACAACCAGTACGTCCACGGCACGTTGCAGCGCCCGGGCTCCAAGGCCTTCGCCTCGCCGGATGCCGCCATCGAGGAATTCTCTGGTCCCGGTTCGGCCGCCGTTATCGGCACGCCGGATGATTTGGTGAAGATGATCAAGGGCGTGATCGACCAGAGCGGCGGCTTCGGCCACTGCGTGGGCTTCGTGCACGACTGGGCCAACATCGAGAACACGTTCCGCAGCTGGGAC
Organism: Enhydrobacter aerosaccus; assembly: GCA_903832005.1. Classification (GTDB taxonomy): domain Bacteria; phylum Pseudomonadota; class Alphaproteobacteria; order Reyranellales; family Reyranellaceae; genus Reyranella; species Reyranella aerosaccus_B. The sequence continues at coordinate 25,336 of CAIKZO010000171.1, forward strand.
CTCGTCGCGCGCTACGTCGTCCCCGAGATCAACGGCTACGTGACCAAGCTCCGCCAGTCGGAGAAGTACCTGCAGGAAAATCGCGCAGTGTTCGATCGTGCGGGCCAGGCGATCATGGCCAAGATCATGGAGAACGCAGACGCGGCCGAGGCGCTGAAGGTCACGACCAACCCGCGTGTCGCCGCCGCCGCCGCCCAGATCCCGAAGGGCCTGGGCAAGCAAGCCGCGGAGTAGTCGGCTCAGACATCGGCCGGAGTATTGGCGCGAATATTGGCTCGGGGCTTGCTTGTCGGCGCACAAGCAAGCCCCGAACTTTTTGAGGAAACGCTCGTGCCGCTGCCGTTGATCGACGTCCACACGCATATGTATCTGCCGCGCTACGTCGCCCTGCTGCGCGAGCGCAAACAGATCCCCCGCATCGTCAGCCGCGAAAAAGGCGACCGGCTGATCATCCTGCCGGATGAAGACGCCGACACCTCGACCTCCGCCGGCCGTCCGATCGGCAGCGAGTTCTACGAGGTGACGCGCAAGCTCGCCTTCATGGACCAGCACAACATCGCCGTCTCGGTCGTCAGCTCGGCCAACCCGTGGATCGACTTCGTCGAACCCGACGCCGCGCCCAAGCTTGCCGCCGACCTCAACAACGATCTCGAGGCAATGTGCGCGGCTTCCAATGGCCGGCTCTACGGCTTCGGCGTGCTGCCCTTGCAGCGGCCGGAAACCTGCGCCGCCGAGTTGAAGCGCATCGCCAGCCTGCCGCACATGCGCGGCGTCATCATCGGCTCGGCCGGACGCGGCCAAGGCCTCGACGATCCCGACTTCGAGCCGATCTGGAAGGAAGCCGCCGACCTCGGCCTTTTCATCTTCATCCACCCGCACTACGGCATTGGCCACGAACTGTTTCCCGACACTGGCCACGCCATGCTGCTGGCGATGGGTTTCACTTTCGAGACCTCGATCGCGGTCGCGCGCCTGATCCTGCGCGGCGCAATGGCGCGCAACCCGGGCCTCAAGCTGCTGATCGCGCATGGCGGCGGCACGCTGCCCTATCTCGCCGGCCGCCTCGACTCGTGCGTGAAGAACGACATCTCCAAGGACTTCGGCCTGCCCAAGCCGCCCAGCCACTACCTGCAGCAGTGCTGGTACGATTCGATCGTCTATCACCCGCCCGCCGTGGCCGCCCTCACCGCCTTCGCCGATCCGGCCAAGATCATGTTCGGCACGGATCATCCGTTCTTCCGCCCGCACGTCGCCGAGGACGCGCTCGACAGCACGACCTGGGCCGTGCCCGAAGAAAACGTCGCGGCCCTCTCCGGCTTCGATGAGAAGACAAGGAAGGCGATTTCCTACGAGAACGGGCTGAAAGCGTTCGGCATCAAGCTGCCCTAGAGGCTGTTCATCGGAGCGCGCCACTGGAGTGGCGCGC
>CAIKZO010000172.1 GCA_903832005.1 Enhydrobacter aerosaccus
CGCATCTTGCGTTCAACCATGAGCGCCACTGGAGTGGCGCGCTCCCCCGACTACTCGATAGGAACGAAAATTGAGCGGCGCATCTTGCCTTCGACCGCCTTGGAAAAATGACCCTTGCCGCTGGTGTCTTCGACCAGGAAGACCTCGCCTGGCCCGATTACGCGCTTCTCGCCGTCGCTTGCGGTGATCTCGACCGCGCCGTCGAGGTTGATGATGTATTGCCGGCGCGGCGCGGGATGCCACGCATAGTCATAGGTGCCGGGCGTCTCACGGAAGATGATGCCGGTCGCCTTGAAGGTCTCCGACGTCTTGCCGCCCGGCCCCTCGTTCTTCCATTCGACGTCGATGTCACGGAAGTGAGTTTCGCCTTTATCGTCGACATATAGGTTATGGATGCGCATGAATTTTTCTCCCGGCTTTCACGTTTCCTCGGAACACACTAGAACGAAACCATGTTCAGGAAACCCGTCAAAGCCGCCCTTTTCGACATGGATGGCCTGCTGATCGACAGCGAGGCCGTGTACATCGTGGCCATGCAGGCCGCCGCCCGCCACTTCAAGCGCGAGATGACCCTCGACTTCTGCCATTCGATGGTCGGCATCCCCCGGGTCGAATGCAACGTCATGCTGCAGGAACTCTACGGCGAGGGCTTCGACCTCGAGGAATTCCGCGGCGTGTATTCCGCCAACGTCCAGGAGGCGATGGCGGAGCGCGTGCCGGTCAAGGCGGGCGTCGTGGAAGTGCTGGCCCTGCTGGCCGAGCGCGGCATCCCCTGCGGCGTCGCCACCTCGGCCTTGCGCGACGTGGCCGAAAGCCACCTCGGCCGCGCCGGCCTGCGGAAGCACTTCGCCACGCTGGTGGCGCGCGACGACGTCGAGCGGGCCAAGCCCTTCCCCGACATCTACCTCGAAGCCGCCCGCCGCCTGGACGTGCCGCCCGGGAACTGCCTCGCCTTCGAGGATTCCAATCCCGGCCTCACTGCCGCCCATGCCGCCGGCACCATGGCTATCATGGTGCCCGACCTCCTGCAGCCGACCGACGAGGTGCGCGCCAAGTGCCTGTACATCGCGCCAGACATGGCCTCGGTCGAGCGGCTGCTGCGCGAGCACCTGCGCTAGGAATTTTCGATCGCTCGCGAGGATTGGCCTCAAATGCCAGCCTGTCGGCATTTCACCCGATTCCTCGCGAGGCCTCGCGAGCGGCTCGCGAGCCGGTGCATTCCGGTGAACGCACTGCATTCATGCCCATGCCGCTCCCATTAAATAAATGGAAAAATAATGGGAAAGAGGCCGATGCGGGACTTTCTCCGGGTCTAGCGTTCATCGGTCTTCGTCGCCGGCACGCTCGGATAGTAGATGCGGCCGATGTCGTAGGAGATCGAAAGGCTTCCAACCCGATCCTCGCGAAAGAAAATCGACGATATCGACTCCAGCGATATGCGGGCCGTGTGCGCATCGGCAGCGACTATTTTCGGAAATGCCTCGGCGCCCGGATCGTACTTGAAGACCGCAGTCTTCTCTTTCTTGCCGGTTTCGGACACAAAGATCGTGATCGCGTCATCCTTGGCCAGCACGTCACATGCCGTTTCGCTGACCTCGAAATCATACCCGGCCACGTTCAAGACCGATCCCAAGCTCCGCGTGTCGCAAAAGTAACCCGGATAGACCAAGCCAATTGCGAGTCCCAGAATCGGCCGCAACGCATAGAGTGCGCCGCTTGATACGATCAGCAGCAATCCGATTCCGAAGCAAAGTCGCAAATGAGTGCGCAAAGCATTCACCCTACATTCCGTGTTGGCAGCCGCATCAACAATCGCCGCACCGTCGATTCCGAACAATGGAAGTATTTCTCTGAATACAATCGGTGATTGATTGATTTTCCAGAAGAAGACCTGCGTCGACACCCCACAGCTCCGGTCAGCAGGGTTTGCGCCGCACCCGAGTCGGCGAGCGGCACGTGGGGCGTGCCCCGGTTGAGAGACGAGAAAATGCCCATGAAGGCCTCCTTATTGGAGATCCTTTTCTACGCGCGTTTCTCAAAATCCCGACTTATGGTCGTTATATCCGTTGAAACGCTGACCGGCTTGAAACGGAACGCCCCGGCCCTAGCTCGTACTTAGAACTTTTCGACCCACGGCCGGACTTCCACTTCCCAGCTCCAGGCGCTGCGGTGCTGCATCATGGTGCTCCAGTAGACCTCGGCGATGGCGTCGGGATCGAGCAGGCTGTCGGGCGCCTCGGCCGGCACGGGGCGCGCGGCGCTTCGGATTCCGCCGTCGATGACGAAGTGCGCGACATGCACGCCCTTGGGGCTGATCTCGCGCGCCATCGATTGCGCGAGGCCGCGCAGCGCAAACTTGCCCATGGCGAAGGTGGCCGACAGCGCGAAGCCCTTCACGCCCGCTGTGGCGCCCGAGAGCAGGATCGCGCCGTGGCCCTTGGGCACCATGCGCTTGGCGGCCTGCTGCGACACCAGGAAGGCACCGAAGGCGCTGATCTCGATCGCGCGTTTCACGTCGTCCGGCGGCAGGTCGACGATCGAGCCGCGCACGCGCGAGCTCGCGTTGTAGACCACGACGTCGGGCACGCCTCCCTTGGCCTCAACTGCGTCGAAGAGGGCGGCAACATCCTTGGGATCGGCGGCGTTGCACTGGTGAACGGCGGCGCCTGTCTCCTTGGCGAGCGTCCCGAGCTTGTCGGTCTGGCGCGCGGCGATCGCGACCTTGAGGCCGTTCTTGGCGAACAGGCGGGCGAGCGACGCACTGAGGCCGGGGCCGGTGCCCACGATCAGAGCGGAGGTGTATTTGGGCTTGTCCATCGGGGCGGCCTCGTTGTTCGGGTGGGTTTGGGCGTGTAAACTAGAGCAACCACCGGGAAAGGAAATGCCATGGATCAGATCGCACCCGTCGCCCGTATCGACGTGATTTCCGACGCCATCTGCCCGTGGTGCTACATCGGCAAGCGCCAGTTCGAGCGCGCGCTGCCGATCCTGGCGCCGGAAGGGCTTCACTTCAGCGTGATGTGGCATCCCTTCCAGCTCAATCCCGACATGCCGGCCGAAGGCGTCGACCGCCAGAGCTACCGCGAGAAGAAGTTCGGCGGCCCCGAGAAAGCCAAGGCGATCGACGAGCGCATCACCGAGGCCGCCGCGACCGTGGGCCTCGAGTTCCATCTCGAAAAGCTCACGCGCACGCCCAACACCGTGAATGCCCACCGGCTGATCCGGTACGCCGCGCAGCAGGGCGTGCAGGACGCCGTCGTCGAGGCGCTGTTCAAGGGCTACTTCTGCGAAGGTGCCGACATCGGCGACGCCGAGATCCTGGCCGGTATCGGCGGCACCGGGGGGCTCGATCCCGACGCGGTGTTCAAGATGCTGAAGAGCGACGAAGGCCGTCGCGAAGTGCTGGCCGGCGACCAGATGGCGCGCAACGCCGGTATCCAGGGCGTGCCGAGCTTCGCCATGAACGGCCATGTCCTGTTCTCCGGCGCCCAGCCCGCCGAGGAGATGGCCAAGGCCTTCAGCCACGCCTGGAACGTGCTGAAGAGCCAGGCGGCTTAACTAAAGCCGTCGTCCCGAGCGAAGCCGAGGGACCTGTCTTCTGGCGCCAATGCCATGAGAGGTCCCTCTACTCCGCTTCGCTCCGGTCGGGACGACGGTTATTTAGAGGCCGCCGCTATATCCGGCGACGAGAGCTTGCCCGTGATCCGCGCGACATACTGACGGCTGCCGTTGGCCACGCTGACCGTGGTGTCGGTCGTGCCGTCGGCGAAATGGTTGCGGCCCGAGATCACGGCGGTGGCGCCGTTGCCGCGCACCGTCTGGTCCTGCAGCGTGAGCATGCCGCCGCCCAGCACCACGCCGCCCGACACCGCGTTCTCGTGGTTCATGAAGCCCGACAGGATCGCCCGATCGAAGGCGAGCGTATCGCTGAACAGGCTGCCGATGCCGGTTGCGAACTGGGCAAAGGACTGCGTGCCGCCATCCATGCTGGCGCGCACGGTGCCGCTCACCGTCGTCGCCGTGGACAGGCTCTCGCGCAGCTCGGTCGCCGAGGTCCCCTTGCCGGTGAGCCGGATGCCGCGCGCATCGAGCTTGCCGTCGACCGTGACGCGATACGAGCCGAAAGCATTGGCCCCCACCGTGCCCAGCAGCAGCTCGTCAAGATGGATGCCGAGCAAGGTGCCGCTGGCGTCGATGCCGAGTGCCTGGCCCGAGGCATCGATCGTGCCGGTGAAATCGACCGCACCCTTGAAGAACTGGCCGGTGAGCTTGTTGATCTTGAACACGCCGTTGGTGAGCGTGGCGTCGAGATCGGCATAGTCGACGGTAAGCGCCGCCATCGACATCGCCTTGGCCGAGACGATGAGGCTGGCATCGAACGAGCGCAACGCCGTGAGGTTGATCGGCGTGGCGGTCGCCTTGCGCGCCGGCCTTGCGTGGCGCTGCACCGACGGCGCCTCGTCAGGCGACAGCGGCGCGGGCGCGGACGCATCCTCGATGCCCAGCAGGCTGTCGATGTCGAGCGTCTTGGGCACCTTGAGGTTGGCCGCGAGCTTCGGTCGCTTGCCCAGGGTCGCGTCGAGCGTGCCGTTCATGTCGCTGCCGCGCACCACGAGATCGCCGGTGAAGGCCGCGCGGTCGGGCGAGCCTTTCAACTGGCCGGTCGCGGTGATCGGGCCGAGATTTCCCGTCGCATGTCCGCTCGCGACAGAGACCAGCTTGCCCACCTCGGCCGCCTGCAGGCTGAAGCTGGAGAAATCGAAGGTCGGGGGCGAGGTGAAGGCGAGCTTGCCCGAGGCGCGCGCATCGGCGTCGAGAAAGTGTACTGCCACGTCCCGCACCGTCACCGCCTCGCGCGTGCCCGCGACATTTCCGGTGGCCGTGGCGGCGCCGATCTTCCCATTCATGAATTTCGGCAGGCCGGCATAGTCGAGCAGCCGGTCGGTGTCGGAAGTGGCCACGTTGAAGGCGAGATCGAAGCGCGGCACCGAGCCGAAGTCACTCACCTGTCCGCGCAGGCCCGCCTTCGCGCCCACCAGGTCGGCCACCTTTATGTCGTCGAGCTTGATGACATTGCCGATCAGGGTGATGCCTCCGCTCACGCCCCCCAGCGTCTGAGCGCGATAGGCGAGCTTGGCGATATCGAGCTTCACGCCGAAGCTCGGCGCGTCGGCCGGCGTCTTGGCGGCCGCGGGCTTGGTCGGCGGCGCGGGCGGTGGCGGCGCCTCGGGCTGCGGCGTCACGGCGGGCTTGGGCATATAGGCATCGAGGTCGAAGCTCGGCATGCCGACACTGAGGGCCGCGGTGAGCGGCGTCTTGAGCGACACGGTGCCCGCCACGGTCCCTGGCGCGCCGTCGAGCTTGAACGTGCCGTCGCTCAGCACCAGCGCGTTCTCCTTCGCCGCGAGTTTTGAATCGAGCGTCACGGTCTCGAGCTTGCCGATGGGAATGCCCGAGGTCTCGAGGCCGAGCCATTGCAAGGTGTCGCGCCAGCGGCTGGCCGACGCATGCAGCGTGCCCTTGCCCGCGTCGAGATCGACCGAGAAGCCGCCCGGTCCCGAGGCCTTGAGGCGCGGCACCAGGGCCACGCCCTTGTTCATCTCGAACGTCGCCGAGAGATCGCGGACCGAGTCGTCGCGATAAAGCGCCTGCGCGATGTCGACGGTGAGTCTTGCATCGATCTTCGCCCAGGGCGACGGGCCCGCCGCAGCAGCAGCCGCGGCCTTCACCGGCTCCGGCGCGAAATCGATCGGGCGGGCGAGGATGTCGAGCCACTTGCCGATGTCAAGGCGCGTCAGCGAGACAGTGCCCTCGATCGTCGGCACCGGCTTGTAAGTGAGCGACACCGTGCCCTTCGCATCGTCCTTGCCCATCGACACGTCGCAGTCGCGCACGGCGACATGATCGGGGGCGATCTCGATATCGCCTTCGAAGGCGAAGCGGCCGGCGCCGGACGTGTCGAAGGCAGGCTTCACGGCGCCTAGCGCGCCGAAGACCGACGACACGAAGTCGCTGAGCAGGCCGGTCTTCACGCTGAGATGGCCCGAGAGCTTGCTGTCGAGGCCGAGACGGGCAATCCCGCCCTTGAAGTCGAGCTCGCCGCTGGAGACCTGCAGGTTGAGCCGCGCCGGATGACCGCTTGGAGAGTCGCCCCCCACCGCCACCGCGAGCTTCAGCGGCACGTCGTTCACCGTGGCGCTGCCGTCGATTTCGAACGGCCCGTCGAACGAGCGCACCGTCGCGCCTGCGTTCACGTTCTCCGCCGTGAAGGTCTTCTTGTTGGTCGGGTCGGTGTAGGTGATGGTGCCGCGCACGATCTCCAGCCGGCCGATCGCGAGATGAAAGCCGCCGCTCGCCGCCCCCGCAGCCTGCGTGGCGTTTTCGCCCGGCGCGATCTCCCAGTTGGGCCGACCTTCGGCGTCGGTCTCGAGCACGATCGTGGGCTGGTAGAGCGTGAGGCTGCCGACTTCGACCCTTCCGTGCAGAAGCGCGCTCCAGGATGGGCGGACGGCGACCCAGCGCACGTCGATCATCTGCGCGCCCTTGGCCCCCACAGCGTTGGCGAAACGCACCGTGCCTGCGCCAACGCCGGGCACCGGAAACATGCGCAGCCGCATCGGCCCGTCGATCACCAGCTCGCGGCCCGTGGCATCGCGCACCGCCTGGATCAGGCCGGGCTTGTAGGCCTCGACATCGACCAGGCCGGGGACGCTCGACAACAAGGCCACGATGCCGCCCAGCACCGCGACCCCGATCAGCCCGATCTCGACCCAGCGTTTACGTGTCATGACGCCTTCAGGAAAGTTCGTAGCGACGCACCAGCCTGTAGAGAAGAGCGATCGGCACCAGGCTCACCACAATGAGGAAGGAGGCCGCGGCCGTGGCGATGCCCGCGCCACCGCTTTCGAGCGCCTGAAACATCACCACGGTCAACGTACTCCACGACCCGCTATAAAGCACGACGGTGGCCGAAAGTTCCGAGGCCACAGTGACCCAGCTCAACACCATGCCGCTCAGGATGCCGCCCAGCATCAGCGGCACAACGATGCGCAGGAACGTCTCGAGCGGCGAGCGGCCGAGGCTGATCGAGGCTTCCTCGAGCGAGGCGTCGATCTGGTGGACGATGGCGCTGGCGGACCGCACGGCGAATGGCAGCTTGCGCACCGTATAGGCCAGCACGAGAATCAGCGGCCCGCCGGTCAGCACGATCGCGCCGGCGTTGAACGAGACGATGAAACCGATCGCCAGCACCGTGCCGGCCACGGCAAATGGCAAGGTCGCCATGACGTCGAGCAGGCTGGCGAGACCCGAACGATAGCGCGTCACGACATAGCCGATCGGCACGCCGATCAGGGTGACGCAGAAGGAGGCGGCGGTGGCGAAGATCAGCGTGTTGGACAGCGGCCGCAGATGCCGGCTGAACAGCACGCCGAAATTCTCCAGGCTGAAATGCAAGTGCAGCACCGGGCCGCGGAACTCGAGGAACGACAGGACCACGATCGAGAAGAAAGGGATCAGCGCCAGGATCACGATGGTCCAGCAATAGGCGGTCGCGGCAAGCTGCAGGCCGGGGCCGGCCTTGAGCAGGGGCGCGGCCTGGCGCGCGTTCGTGGCGAAGCGGCGTGCGCCCAGGAAGCGGCGCTGGACCAGCAGCACCAGCGCCGTCGTCACGATCAGCAATACGCCCAGCACGCCGGCCGACGAGGGATTGGGCGCAGTCTCGCCGATGAAGAGCTTGAAGGCCTCGACGGAGAAGATCGGCATGTCCTCAGCCAGCACGAACGGCACGCCGAAATTCTCCAGCGTCTCGATCAGGACCAGCAAGCCGCCGGCCAGGATCGCGGGCATGACGATGGGCAAGGTCACCGTCCAGACGGTGCGCGCGGGCGAGGAGCCGAGGTTCTGGGCCGCCTCCTCCATCGATACGTCGACCGCCTTGAAGGCCGCGATCGTGGGCAGCAGCACGTAGGGATAGAGCGTCAGCACATAGACCGTGACGATGCCGCCCATGCCGTAGATCGAGGTGAAGCCGATACCATGCGCCTGCAGCCACTGCGTCACGACGCCGGAGCGGCCGAGCAGCAGGACCAGCGCGTAGGCGCTGACGAACGACGGCAGGATCAAGGGTAGCGACGCCATCGCCAGGATCATCGACTTGCCCGGGATCGGCAGGCGCGCGAGCGCGAAGGCAAACGGCACGGCGAGCACGGTCGTGACCAGGGTCGCGGCAACGCCGATCTGCAAGGTGTTGGCGATAGCCGTGCGATAGAACGGCCGGCCCAGCATCTTGGTGTAGTTCGCGAGGGTGAAAGCCGTGCCTTCGGAGTCGAGAAAGCTCGCGCTGAAGATCTGGACCAGCGGATAGAGCAGGAACACGCCCAGGAACAGAAAGGCCAGCGCCGCGATGCCGAGCGGCAGGCGCTGCCGGTACGGAATCGCCCCAGAAAAGGCAAGCGTCAAGGAATCACCGTCAGGCGCGCAGGATCGTAGGCGAGCGTCGCGGCTTGCCCCACCTGCACCGTGCGCTGCGGCGTATCGAGCGTCGCCATGCGCAGGATCTCGCCGTTGGCCAGGCGCAGGTCGAGGCGCGTGATCGGGCCCAGCATCTCGATGGCAGCGACGATGCCCGGCAGGCGCGGCCAGTCAGCGGGGGCGTCCTCGGCGAAGCGCAGTGCCTCGGGTCGCAGCGACACCGTCACCGGCGCGGCGAGCCCCAGCACTTGGGCGGCGACCAGGTTGGTCGTGCCCATGAACTCCGCCGCGAAGCGCGTCGCGGGCGTGCGATAGATCTCGGCCGGCACGCCCACCTGTTCGAGGCGGCCCGCGTTCATCAGCGCGATCCGGTCGGAGACGGACATCGCCTCCTCCTGGTCGTGCGTGACATAGATCGCGGTGATACCGAGCGACTTCTGCAGCGCGCGGATCTCGCTCCGCATGCTGACCCGCAGCCGCGCATCGAGGTTGCTGAGCGGCTCGTCGAACAGTAGGACCTGCGGGCGGATCACCAACGCTCGCGCGATTGCCACCCTCTGGAGCTGGCCGCCCGACAATTGATGCGGCAGGCGCTCGCCGTAGCCCGCGAGTTGGACCAGGGCCAGCGCCTCCTCGACCCGCGTCGCGACCTCCGCCGCCGGCACCCGCCGTGCCTTCAGGCCGTAAGCGACGTTGCCGGCGACCGACAGGTTGGGGAACACCGCGTAGTTCTGGAACACCATGCCGATGTCGCGGCGATGGGCGGAGAGTTTGTCGATGCGGGAGTCACCGAAGCGAATCTCGCCGCTGTCGAGCTCGCTGAAGCCCGCGATCATGCGCAGCAGGGTGGTCTTGCCGCAGCCCGACGGCCCCAGCAGGGTGAAGAACTCACCCGGCGCAACGGTGAGGTCGATATTGTCGACCGCGCGGACGGTGCCGAAGATCCGGCTGACGCCCGCAATGACGATGCCGCTCACGTCAGTGCCCTCTCACTCAGTGGGAGTCCTGCAGAACGTCCTTGATCTGCTCCATCGTCTTGGTGCGTGCGGCCGTCCACTTGTCCTCGTCGTAGTTCAGCAGCTTGACCGACGACAGCGGCGGCAGGTTTCCCGGCAGCTTCGAGAGATCGAGGTCGCTGCGCGTCGGGCGGCGGAAGGTCGCCTTCAGGATCATCTCGCGCACGTCCTTGCGGTTGATGTAGTCGACATAGACCTTGGCGTTCTCGGTGTTCGGCCCGCCCTTGATGACGGCGACGCCTTCCATCGAGGCGGTCGTGCCGTCCGACGGATAGACCACCTTCACCGGCGCGCCGTTGGAGGCCCATAGAGGTCCCGCATATTCCAGCGAGATGCCGAGCGGATATTCGCCGTTGCCGACGCCCTGGAACACCAGCGACGAACGGTTCAGCACCTTCATGTTCTTGAACAGCTGGCCCACCTTCTTCCACCCGGCATCGCCGCCGCCCCACAGGTCGACCAGCATGGTGACCGTGGCATAGGCCGAGCCGGAGTTGGCGGGATCGGTGAAGGCGATCTTGCCCTTCCACTTGGGGTCGAGCAGGTCGGCCCAGCTCTTGGGCCCCTCACCGTCCGGCACCAGCTTGGTGTTCTGCAGGAAGACCAGCAGGTGGAGGTTGTTGCCAATCCAAAGGTCGTTGGGATCGCGATATTCCGCCGGCGTCACGTCCTTGTTCTTGGACGCATAGGCCTCGAACACCGACTTGTTGGTCTCGAGCAGCGAGCGGCTCACGCCCCAGACGATGTCGGCCTGCGGTCGCGCCTTCTCCGACTGCAGCCGGCGCATCAGCACGCCCGAGCCCGCCGCGACCGGCTCGACGGCGATGCCGGTCTCCTTGGCGAAGGCCGCGAACACGAGGTCGTTCAAGGTGCTGTCGTTGGCCGAATAGACCACCAGCTTCTTCTGCGCCTGGGCGGCGCCCGCCGCGCCCATCACGCAAACCAGTGACGCCAGCGTCATGAGCCAGCGCAGCCTCGACGTCTTCATGAAATTCTTCTCCCGGTTTGGCGGCGGCACTGTAGACTATCCCCCGAACGACGTCGCGACATCGATCGCGGCGCGCACAGGGAGGAATAAATGCGGTCCATCGTCCTCGCGGGCGCCGTGGTGGCGTCGCTTATCGTCTCGGCTGGCACGGCCTTCGCGCAGAAGCCCGGCGGCATCATGAAGATGTATCATCGCGACAATCCGCCGAGCGCCTCGATCCACGAGGAGGCGACCAACTCGACCGTCATCCCGTTCATGGCGGTGATGAACAACCTGGTGATCTTCGACCAGAGCAAGCCGCAGAACAGCCCCGACGATATCGTACCCGATCTCGCCAAGTCATGGAGCTGGAGCGCCGACGGCAAGGACCTGACCTTCAAGCTCCAGGAAGGCGTGAAGTGGCACGACGGCAAGCCGTTCACCGCCAAGGACGTCGTCTGCACCTTCGACATGCTGATGGGCAAGGGCGAGAACAAGCTGCGCCGCAACCCCCGCATTTACTGGTATCACAACGTCGACAACGTGACGGCCGACAGCGAGCTGCAGGCGACGGTGCACCTGAAGCGCCCGCAGCCCTCGCTGCTCACCATGCTGGCCTCGGGCTATTCGCCGGTCTACGCCTGCCACGTCTCGGCGGCGGAAATGCGCACCAAGCCGATCGGTACCGGCCCGTTCAAGTTCGTCTCGTTCAAGCAGAACGAGGGCATCAAGCTCACCAAGAACACCGACTACTGGAAGAAGGGTAAGCCCTATCTCGACGGCATCGAATTCACCATCGTGCCCAATCGCGGCACGGCGATGCTGAGCTTCCAGTCCGGCCGGTTCGACGTCGTCTACCCGTGGGAGGTGACGATTCCGTTGCTCAAGGACATGAAGCAGCAGAAGCCTGACGCCAACTGCGTCGTCACTTCGATGAACAATAGCACCAACCTGATCCTGAACCGCGACGCGCCGCCGTTCGACAATGCCGACATGCGCCGTGCCCTGCAGCTCGCGATCGACCGCAAGTCCTTCATCGACATCATCAACCAGGGCGATGCGCAGGAAGGTGGCGTCATGCAGCCGCTGAAGGACGGCGTCTGGGGCATGCCGGAGGAGATGTACCGCTCGATCCCGGAATACGGCCCGGACGTCGTCAAGAAACGCGAACAGGCGCGCGAGCTGATGAAGAAGGCGGGCTACGGGCCCGACAAGCATCTCAAGCTCAAGATCTCGACGCGCGGCATCTCGCTCTACAAGGACCCGGCGGTGATCCTGGCGGGACAGCTCAAGGAGATCTGGATCGACGCCGATGTCGACATCATCGACACGGCGCAGTGGTATCCCAAGATCGGCCGCAAGGATTACTCGGTCGGCCTCAACACGACCGGCAACGGCGTCGACGATCCCGACCAGAATTTCTACGAGAACTTCGCCTGCAAGTCGGACCGCAACTACACCGGCTACTGCAACCCCGCGATCGAGAAGCTGTTCGACGCCCAGAGCCAGGAGAAGGACATCGAGAAGCGCAAGAAGCTGGTCTGGGACATCGACAAGAAATTGCTCGAGGACGGCGCGCGGCCGATCATCATGTGGAACCGCGCCGCGACCTGCATGCAGTCCTACGTGAAGGGATACGTGCCGCAGGTGAACAGCGTCTACAACGGCTTCCGCTTCGAAGACGTCTGGTTGGACAAGTAACGACCGTCAGTCGATGCGGGCGCCGGCCAGTTCGACGACGGCGCGCCACTTCCTGATCTCGGCCTCGATGAAGGCCCTGGTATCGGCGGGCGAGAGATCGTCCGCCGGTTCCATGTTGAGCTGACGCAGGCGCCCGGCCATCTCCGGCGTCTTGAGCGCGCCGTTCACCGCCCGGTTCAACCGAACGACAATGTCCTGCGGCGTGCCGGCCGGCGCCACCACGACATTCCAGGTGCCCGATTCGAGGCCGGGCAGGCCCGCCTCGGCAAGTGTCGGCACATCCGGCGCGATCGCGCTGCGCACGGGTGCGCAGACCGCGAGCGCATGCATCTGGCCCGCCTTGACGTACTCGGCCGCCGGTCCGAAGGACCCGAACATGAAGGCAAGCCGACCGGCCAGCAGGTCCTGCATCGCGGGTCCCGTGCCGCGATAGGGCACGTGGGTCACGTCGACGCCGGCCAGCTTCTTGAACAGCTCGCCCGAGAGATGATTGGTCGTGCCGTTGCCGGCCGAGCCGTAGCTCCATTTGCCGGGCTCGGCTCTGAGCTTCGAGATCAGGCCTTTCACGGTGTCGGGCTGGTTGGCCGCGCCCAGCAGGACCTGCGGCACGACGCCGACCAGCGCGATCGCCTCGAAGTCCTTGACCGGATCGTAGGGCAGCGACCGGTAGAGCGAGACGTTGATGCCGTGCGTGGCTGCCGTGCCGAACAGCAGCGTGTAGCCGTCGGGCTTCGACTTGGCGACGACCTCGGTGCCGAGATTGCCGCCCGCCCCGCCCTTGTTGTCGACGATCACCTGCTGGCCGAGACGCATCGTCAGCGCCTGCGCGATCAGGCGCGCGAAGATATCGGTCGGGCCGCCGGGCGGGAACGGCACAATCAGGCGGATCGGATGGTCAGGATAACCCGTCGCCCGGGCCGGCACCGCCCCGAGAACGAATAGCGCCGCAAGAAGCGTGCGACGGTGCATCTCAATCGACTTTGGCGTCGGCGAGCTTCACCAGCTCGGCCCACTTTGCGATCTCCGCCTTGATGAAGGTCGCCGTGCTGGCCGGTGTCGAATCGTCGACCGTGTCGATCCCGGCCTGGACCATGCGCTTGGCCGTCGCCGGATCCTTCAGCGCCTTGTTCACCGCGGCGTTCAGCTGGTCGACGATCGGCTGCGGCGTGCCGGCGGGGGCAACCACGACATTCCAAGTTGCGCCGATGAAGTCGGGCATACCGACCTCGGCCATGGTCGGGACGTTGGGGTCGGCAGCGCTGCGCTTCTCGGCCATCACGCCCAGCGCCTGCAACTTGCCGGTCTTGATATATTCGCTGCTGGTGCCGAACGAATCGAACATGAAGGCGATACGGCCGGCGAGCAGGTCCTGCAATGCGGGGCCCGAGCCGCGATAGGGCACGTGCATCGCGTCGATGCCGGTGCGCTTCTTGAACAGCTCGCCGGCCAGATGGTTGGTCGTGCCGTTGCCCGAGGAAGCGTAGCTCCATTTGCCGGGCTCGGCCTTCAGCTTCGCGACCAACTCCTTGACCGTGTGCGGCATGTCGGGCGGCACGAGCAGGACCATCGGGTTCTGGCCGGTCAGCGCAATCGGCGCGAAATCCTTCACCGGATCGTATTCGAGATGCTGGTACAGCGAGACGTTGATGCCGTGCGTCGCCGCGGTGCCGAGCAGCAGCGTGTAGCCGTCGGGCTTCGATTGGGCGACCACAGCAGTCCCGACATTGCCGCCGGCACCCGCCTTGTTTTCGACGACCACCGTCTGGCCGATCACTTCCGACAACTGCGCCGCCACGATGCGGCCCACCACGTCGGTCGGACCGCCCGGCGGAAACGGCACGACGAACCGGATCGGCCGGTCCGGATAGCCGGCCGCCCGCGCACCGCCGCCGCCCGACAGCAATGCCAGGGCGCCGGCGATGATCGCCCGCCTCGTTCCGTCCATCGTTTCCTCCTGAAGACCTAGTCTTGTTCTTTGTCTTTTCTTGGGATCAGTGCGTCGTCACTTCGCTCATCTCGACGAAATGATAGGACGGCGGCCGCGGGCTCGAGCGCCACTTGTCCATGTCCTCGTAACGGTCACGCAGCGCGTCGGGATAATCGACGAAGGACGGCGTGCGCAGCCACAGGCGCAGCAAGTGACGCTTGCGCGCCTCCTCCGCATGATCCTCGTAGGCCGTGCGCGAGTGCAGCACCACATAGTTGTTCACGAACTGCATGTCGCCGCGCTCGAGCTTCATGTCGAGGCGCAGCGCCGGGTCGTTGCACAGCCGATCGACGGCATCGAGCGCCTCGACCTGCAGCGGCGTAAGACGCGGCACTTCGTTGAAGCGCTGCGCGGAGTTGATGAAGGTCCGGTTGTAGCGGTTGAACATGCGGCCGCGGTGCCAGATGAAGGTCGGCGTCACGTAGTACGGTTTCTGGCCGGGCGATTCCTCGCCGCGCCGGTCGGCATAGAACGGCTCGCTCAACACCTTCACGAGATCGGGCCGCGTCGTGGCCAGCTCGTTGTGAACGGCGACCGAGCTTGCAACGGCGCTCAGGCCGCCGTCCTTGGCGGTCTCCAGGCAGCACAGGCCGACGATGTCGCAGGAGTCGTTGTGGAACGGCAGGCGGTTGGCCGTCTGGTAGCCGCGCGCATGCACGTCCTTGTACTGGTCGCGGCCCATGTCGCGCACGTGGCCAAGGACATCGCCTTGCGCGTTCTGCGCCACCGCGCGACCGAAGTGCGCGCCGATGCCCCAATAGATCAGGCCGATCTCTTCGACCGTATAGCGATCACGCGGCAGGCCGCGGATCAGCATGATGCCCAGGCCGCTTTCGATCTCGGTCTGGAGCAACCGCAGGGTGCGCGCGAAGCGCTTCAGCGGGAAATGCTCCCTGGCGATGTCCGGGATCTGTCGTCCCGTCGCCTTCAAATGGACGAGTGCGGCATCGATCTCGCCAAGCTCCTCGGCACTCAGGCGATAGAGCCACTCGTCGCCCTTCTGGATGTCCTGCCCGCGCCAGCCTGCCCGGGTCACGACCGGCTCGATTTGCATGCCATCCATAGCGTCCTCCGTCCTTGAATTTGTCCCAGTATAAAATGTCGACATTCAGACAAACAAGCTGGAACAGCTTCGCCAATGCCGCTAAGCAAGCGGAGATGGCCGACACTGCCGCCACGTTCGAGCTCTACGCCACCTTGCCGGCCCAGATCGCGGTGCGGATCGGCCGCGCCATCGTCGATGGCGAGTTCAAGCCCGGCCAGAAACTGCGCGAGGTCGACCTGGCCCAGTCGTTTGGCGTGAGCCGTGCCTCGGTGCGCGAGGCGCTGCGGCTGGTCGAGAGCGAAGGGCTGGTCACCATCCTGCCGCAGCGCGGCGCCCAGGTGACGGCGCTGACGGCGGAAGAAGTACGCGACGTCTTCGAGATCCGCGCCCAGCTGATGGGCCTGGCATGCCAGCGTCTCGCCGGCGCGATCACGCCCGAGCTCGCCAAGCGATTGGAAGAGCTGCTCAAGGCACTGCGAACCTCGCGCGACGACGGCGAGGCCTATGCGCGCGCGAGCCTCGCGATCAGCGAATTCTGCGTCCGCAACGCCGGCAGCAAACGGCTGGCGGACATGGTGCTCTCCTTCGGACGTCAGACGGCTCGCTATACGAAGGTGAGCCTCGCGACCGCCGAGCGACGCAAGCAGTCCTACGTCCTGTGGCGCGAGCTGGTCGACGCGTTGATCGGCCGCAAGCCCGCGGCGGCGGAACGCCTCGCACGCGACCTCGTCCATGGTACGCGGGACGCTGCACTGAGACTCCTGGCCGACACCCGGAAATAGAGGAAACGTCATGCGCTTTCTGTTCACGGCCGCAGCACTGCTGCTGGCGGCAGCCACCGGCATTGTCCCGGCGACGGCGCAGAATACCAACCAGGGGGCCTGGCCCAACAAGCCGATCAAGCTGGTCAACGGCTATCCCGCGGGCGGCGGCGCCGACATCCTGGCCCGCCTCGTGGCCGAACGTCTCACCGAAGCGCTGGGCCAGCAGGTGATCGTCGACAACCGCACCGGCGCCACCGGCCTGATCGCCGCGCAGTCGGTCGCGACCGCGGCGCCCGACGGCTACACCTTGCTCGAATACACGATGAACATGGGCGCAAGCTCCGTGGTCATGCCGAACGCGAAACTCGGCTACGACCCGGACAAGGAGCTGCTGCCGATCGTCAACATCGCGGGCCTCGACAACCTGATCTATGTGAACCCGAAGCTGCCGTTCAAGACCGTCCCCGACATCATCGACTACGCCAAGAAGAATCCCGGCAAGCTCACCTATGCCTCGTCGGGCATCGGCGGCTCCTATCACCTGTGGGGCGCCGAGTTCGTCTACATGGCCGGCATCGACATGCTGCACGTGCCGTTCCGCGGCGGCCCGCCCGCGATCGCCGAGATCATCGCCGGCCGGGTCGACATGATGTTCGGCAACCTGGCCGAGATCATTTCCTACGTCCGCGCGGGCTCGGTGCGGCCGATCGCCTTCACCAGCGTGCCGCCCTCGCCGCTCCTGCCCGGCGTGCCGACCGTCGAGGCCTCGCTGCCGGGTTACAGCGCCGACAACTGGTTCGGTCTCGGCGCCCCTGCAGGCCTGCCCCAGCCGATCGCCGACCGGCTGAACGCCGAGGTGAACAAGATCCTGAAGGACAAGACCTTCGTCGATAAGCTGGTGTCGCTGGGCTTCCAGCCGATCGGCGGCACGGCCGAAGAGATGAAGCAGAAGATCCAGGCCGATCGCGCCCGATGGAAGAAGGTCATCGAGGCAGCCAAGATCACCGCAGAGTAGCTGCTAGTCGCGCACCACGATCACGCCGCGCGGCGCCAGGACGAGCGCGACCTGGGTGCCTGTCGTCAGGGGCCGCTCGACCCGCGGGCAGGTCGCAAACAAAGTGCCCGCTGCGGTGTCGATCGAATATTCCATGTGCGTGCCGAGATAGCTCGCCTTGGCAATCGTGCCCGGCAGCGCGTTCGCGGATCCTGGGGCCGTCTCGACCTTGATGGCCTCGGGCCGCACCGCGACCGTGGCGGCGCCCTCCCGTGCCGATGAGTCGGCCACCTCGATCTCGGTCGATCCAAGCCGCACGCACACGCGCGCCGCATCGAGTCGGCGGACCTGTCCCTTGGCCGGATTGGACTCGCCCATGAAGCGCGCCAGGAACGGTGTGGCCGGCCGCTCGTAGAGATCGCGCGGGCTGCCCTCCTGTTCGATCCGGCCCGCGTTCATCACGATGATGCGGTCGGACACCGCCATCGCCTCCTGCTGGTCGTGCGTGACATAGACCACGGTGAGGCGAAGCCGCTGCTGCAGTTCGCGGATCTCCTCGCGCATCTGCCGACGCAAGCGCGCATCTAGATTGCTGAGCGGCTCGTCGAACAGCAGCACCGACGGCTTCAGCACCAGCGCGCGTGCCACGGCGACGCGCTGCTGCTGGCCGCCCGACAGTTCCGACGGCTGGCGCTGGCCGTAGCCCTCGAGCCCGACCTGGGCCAGCCCCTCCAGCGCCTGCCGCGTCGCTTCCTCTTTCGCGATCCCCGAGCGGCGCAGGCCGTAGGCGACATTCTCCAGCACGCTCATGTGGGGAAAGAGTGCGTAGGACTGGAACACCATGCTGACATCGCGCTGCGTGGCCGACAGGTGCGTAACGTCGCGGCCCGCGATCTCGATCCGCCCTTCGCTCGGCAGCTCGAGGCCCGCGATCATGCGCAGGGTCGTGGTCTTGCCGCAGCCCGAAGGACCGAGCAGCGTGACCAGCGTTCCCGAGTCGACCTTGAAGCTGATGCCGCAGACCGCCGTCGTCGTGCCGTAGCGCTTCACGATGTTGGTGAATTGAACGCTCATGCGCGTACCCCCTGTACTGGCAACGCACGTCGACCGAGCCGGCGGTCGCCGACCAGGAACTGGATCAACAGAATCACCGCCAGCATCAGCACGATCAGCGCGCAGCTATAGGCAATGGCGAGGCCATAATCGCCGTTGATCACGCGCAGGATGATGTAAGTGGTGGCGAGGTCGTACTCCGCCGTCACCAGGAAAACGACGGCGCTCACCGTCGTGACGGCGCGCACGAAGCCGTAGACCAAGGCGCCCACGATTGCCGGCCGCAGCAGCGGCATCACGACATAGAACAGCGTCTGTGGCGCGCGACCGCGCAAGGTGGCCGACGCTTCGTCGAGGCTACGGTCGATCTGGCTCATCGCCGCCACGCCGGCGCGCAGGCCAACGGTCATGTTCCGGAACACGAAGCAGAGCACGATGATCAACGCCGTCCCGGTGATCTCGAGCGGCGGCACGTTGAAGGCGAAGACGTACGCCACGCCGATCACGGTACCCGGAACCGCGAAGGACAACATGGTGGCGAATTCGAGCGCTCCGCGGCCGGCAAAGCGCTGACGCACCATCAGCCAGGCCGCGAGCAAGCCGAGCGCCGCCGTGATCGGCGCGGCGATCGCGGCGAGTTCGACCGTCGTCCAGAAGGAATTCCAGGCGGCGCCCGACCAGATCACGCCGCCCTCGGAGAACTCGATCGAAAATGCCTTGGCGTAGTGATCGAGCGTGGGCGTGTAGTCGCGTCCCCACACCTTCACCAGTCCACCCATCAGGATGAAGCCGTACAGCAGCAGGGTGAAGCCGGCCCAGGGCAAGGCGATCCAGTGCGCCACGCGGCGCGCGGCATCGGGCAGCGGCGTGGCAAGCCCCGAATCACCCTTGCCCGAGATCGTGGCGTAGGAACGGGTGCCGACGATGCGCCGCTGCAGGAAGAAGGCGCCGAGCGCCAGCACCAGCAACAGCAGGGCGAGCGCCGCGGCGCGACCGTAGTCGAGCTGGGCACCGACGACGGCAAAGTAGATCTCCGTCGACAGCACGCCGAAGTTGCCGCCCAGCACGATCGGATTGCCGAAGTCCGCGATGCTTTCGATGAAGCCGACCAGGAAGGCATTGGCGAGTCCCGGCCGCATCAGCGGCAGGGAAATCGTGACGAAAGTATCCCAGCGGTTTGCCCGCAGCGTTTGCGACGCTTCCTCGAGCGTCGGGCTCACGCCTTCGACGACGCCGATCAACACGAGGAACGCCACCGGCGTAAAGGCGAAGAGCTGCGCCAGCAGCACACCCGGGAAGCCGTAGATCCAGCGCGTGGGCTGGACGCCGAACGACCAGTCGAGGAGCTGGTTGACCAGTCCGGACCGGCCGAAGAGCAGGATCAGCGCCAGGCCGATGACGAAGGGCGGCGTGATGATCGGTAGCACCGTTAGCACGCGCAGGATCTTCTTGAAGCCGAACGAGGTGCGCGTGGCGATCAGCGCAAAGGAGAGGCCGAGGACCGTCGAGCCGACGCCGCAGCACAACGCCAGAAACAAGGTGTTCCAGACGACGCCACAGCCGCCCGAGCCGGCGAGACAGCGCAGGCTCCAGATCTTCGATTCCGCCAACCGATCGACGATCAGCAACGGCCGCAGCGCGCCGTCCTGATCCTGGAAGGCCTGCGCCAGGATGTGAAGGATCGGCCACGCCGTGAAAAGCAGGATCGACGCCGTCACCGTCGTCATCGCCCCCGCCACGAAGGCATCGCCACCGAACGCGCCGCGCAGGGCAAGCCCGATCGAGACCAGCGACAGCAAGGCGATCAACACGATCGTGGCGCCGGCGCCAATGCCGACCTGCCGCTGCTCCATCTCGCCCAGAAGCGACAACAGCCAGCCCGCATTCCAGCCGCGCAGGCCGACGGCAAAGGCCTGGGCGGCGAACAGGACGACACCGCCGCCGCCCGCGATCAGCAGGCCCGTCCCGCGCCGGGCCGGCGCAAGCGGCAACAGCGACACCACGAGACAACCGAGCGAGGCCGCAAGCGTGGGTGCCAGCCACCATCTGCCAAAAAAGATCGACTGCGCGAGGCCGCTGGCCGCATCTTCGGAAGACCACAGGCCGGCGATCCACGCGCCCGACCCCAGTCCGTCCTCGAGTCCGTACCAGGGCAAGAGAACGGCCGCGAGCAGGCCCGCGATGGACCAGGAAAGTGCCGCGCGCGACATCAGGGCTTCGGCAGGCTTCCCACCTCATTGTCCCAGCGCGAGATGAGGCGCTTGCGCTCGGCGGACTTGCCGTACTTCGCCTGATCGTAGTCGATCAGCTTGATCTCGGAGAATTTGGGTGCTTCCGGTGGCACGGGCGTTGTCTTGTTCGACGGCACCTGGAATTGCTTGGCCTTGGCGCCGAGTTGCTGGGCCTCCGGCGTCAGCGCCCAGTCGTAGAACTTCTTGGCGTTGGCCATGTTGCGCGCGCCCTTGACGATACTCATCGAGCCGATCTCGTAGCCGGTGCCCTCGCACGGTGTCGACACCTTCACGGGAAAGCCCGCCAATGCCTCGGTCACGCCATCGTGGATGAAGCTGATGCTGACACCGGTCTCGCCGCGCGCCACGGCCTTGATCGGCCCCGTGCCGGACCGCGCATAGGCGTTGATGTTGGCGTGAAGTTTCTTCAGGTAGTCGAACGCCTTGTCCTCGCCCATGAACTGGACCAGCGTGGCGATCGCTACATAGGCCGTGCCGGACGAATTGGGATTGGCGATCTGGATCTCGCCCTTGAACTCGGGCTTCAGCAGGTCGGCCCAGCAGGCCGGCGCCTTCACACCCTTCTTGGCGAGCAGTTCGGTGTTGTAACCGTAGCCCAGCGCCCCGGCATAGATACCCACCGTCTTGCCGCCCGAATCGGTGTTCTGCTTCACCGCCCACGGATGCAGCTCCGCGAGCTTGGGCGATTTGTAGGCCTCGGTCAGGTTTTCCTCGGCGGCTTGCAGATGCGGGTCGCCGGTGCCGCCGAACCAGACATCGCCCTTGGGATTCTGCGCCTCGGCCTTGAGCTGCGCGATCGTCTCGCCGGAGCCCTTCTGGGTCATCGACACCTTGATGCCGGACGCTTTCTGGAATTCCGCGGCGGCAAGGGTGCACCATTCGACCTGTACCGAGCAGTACACGTTGACGACGCCCTGCGCCGCTGCGGGCACAGCGAAAAGCGTCAGCGCCGCCAAGGCAACGCCGGCTAGCCAGCGGTTTGTCGAGATCATGTCTTGCTCCTATGCCAGAAGGTGGATGTTGGCGGGATCGAAGCTCAGCCGAACTGAAGCGCCGATCTCGAAGGCGGCGCCCCTAAAGGCATCGCTGCGGCAGGCCTGGATCTTCGTATTGCCGAACTGGATATCGTAGTCGGTCTTCTCGCCGAGGAACGTACGTTGCAACACGCGTCCGGTGCCGGCCTCGCCTTCCCCTGCAGCGGCAAGATCGATCATCTCCGGCCGCACGACCAGACGCACCGTCGACCCGACCGGCCGCCTTGTCGACAGCGACACGCGTTGGTCCTCGATCTCGACTTCGTTCGCAGACACGACGCGCCCGTCGAGCAGGTTCGTGCGGCCGATGAAGCGCGCGACGAACTCCGTGTTCGGCCGGTAGTAAAGATCAGGCGCCGTACCGTCCTGCACGATCTGCCCGCGCTCCATGACGGCGATGCGATCTGAGATCGCCATCGCCTCTTCCTGGTCGTGTGTCACATAGACCGTGGTGATGCCGATCCGCTTCTGCAACGCACGGATCTGCTCGCGCATCTCGACCCGGAGCTTGGCGTCGAGGTTCGACAGCGGCTCGTCGAACAACAGCACCTTGGGCTGGAAGACCACGGCACGGGCCAGCGCCACGCGCTGCTGTTCGCCGCCCGACATTTGGTGAGGCTGCTGGCGCTCGTAGTTGGCGAGCCCGACCACGCCCAGCACGTCGGTCACCGCACGCTTGATCGATGCTTCATCCTTGCCCTGTACACGGAGCGCATAGGCCACGTTCTCGTACACCGACAGATGCGGGAACAGCGCGTAGTTCTGGAACACGAAGCCGATGCCACGGCGGTTGGGCAGGACATGCGTCACGTCCTTGCCGTCGATCGATATCGTGCCCTCATCGGGCTCCTCGAAGCCCGCGATCATGCGCAAGGTCGTGGACTTGCCGCAGCCCGAGGGCCCCAGCAAGGTCAGCAGCTCACCTTCGGCCACGGCGAGATTGACGTCGCGCACGGCATAGACCTCGCCCTTCACCGTATGGTCGAAGCGCTTGGAGATACCCGAAAGCTGGATGCTGACCTTTGCCATGCCCTAACCCCCGAGAAAGCTGCGCGCCGCGCCGCCGGCCGTGGGCGCCCGAAAGCGCGCCAGCACGGCGCTCAACGCGGCCACGACGATGAAGACAACCACGATCACGAAGACCGAGAAGGCAGCTGCCGGGCCCAGCGCCAGCTCCGTCATGTTTTCCAGGATGCGCACGGTGATCAGCGTCCACGAGATCGACACCAGGAAGATCGTGGCGCTGATCGCCGTCATCGAGCGGATGAAGACCACGCCCAGACCAGCGAAGAACGCGGACGCGATCAGCGGCAGGGTCACACGCCGGAAAGTCTCGCCGCTGCCGGCGCCCAGGCTCGATGAGGCTTCTTCCAGGCTGCGATCGATCTGCTGCAGCAGGGCCACTGTCGCGCGTATGCCCGTCGGGCTGTAACGAAAGACGTAGCAGGCCACGATGATCATCGCGCCACCGGTCAGCGCGATGGGTGGATCGTTGAAGGCGATGAGGTAGCCGATGCCCACGATCGTGCCCGGCAGGGCGTAGTTGATCATGGCGACCAGCTCCATGGCGCGCCGGCCGGGGAAGTTCTTGCGCGCGATCAGGTAGCCCACCAGCACGCCGTAGAAGCCGCCGAGCGGCATGCCGATGGCCGCGATGATCAGCGTGTCGCGGATCGCAGGCAGGCCCTCGGTGAAGATCACATGGTAGTGCGCGAGGGTGAAACTGTTGTTGGCGCCGAACGCCACGACCAGAGAGGCGTAGACGAGTAGGCCGTAAAAATAGGCGATCAATGCCGTCACCGCGAAGCATCCGGCCACCAGAAGCACCCCGGCCCAAGGCGCCAGGGCGCGGGTACGCGAACGCTGCCCTACCTTGCCGGTAACGGTGACGTAGGTGCGACGCCCCACCCAATAACGCTGCAGGAAGAAGACGAAGGCCGCCGGCACCAGCAGCACCAGGGACAGGGCCGCGCCGCCCTTGAAATCGAACAGGCCGGTGATCTGCAGGTAGGCCTCGGTCGGCAGGACCGGGAAACCGTTGCCGCCCAGGATCAGCGGCGTCGCAAAGTCGGCCAGGGACGCCGCGAACAGCAACAGGAAGGCGTTGGCGAAGCCGGGCACGGCGAGCGGCACGGTGACGGTGCGGAAGATCCGGCCGCGCGAGCCGCCCAGGCTGAACGCCATCTCCTCCAGGTTGGGATCGATCGCCGCCAGGATCGGTCGCAGGGTGAGATACGCGATCGGGAAATAGGTCAAGGTCTCGGCGAGCGCAGTGCTCCAGAAGCCGTAGGGCGAGACGTTGCCCAGGCCCAGCAGATCGTGGCTGATGAAGCCCTTCGGTCCGAACGAGAAGATGATCGAGATCGACGTCGTGAACGGCGGCGAGACCAGCGGCAGGAGCACGACGGCATCGAGCGCCGTCAGCCAGTGCCGTCCCAGTCCGCTGCGCACCGCCGTGAAGGCGAACAGGAAGCCCAGCGCCGTGCCCGCGAGGCCGACAGACGTCGCCAGGAAAAGGCTGTTCGCAAGCGCGATCCGATGGCCGGCGTTGCTCACGATCTCGAGCAGCGGCCCCAAGGTGACCTTGCCCTCGTCGACGAAGGCGCGCGCCAGCAGCTCGACCAGCGGGAAGACGACGAACAGCGCGAGCAGGATCCACACCGCCAGAATGGCGGAGAGCAGCACCGGGTCACGCGCGACCCGGCGCCACGAGTCGCTCGACGGAGCGGCCACGGTTACTGGCCCGGCAGCACTTCCTTGACCCAGCGTTCGACGATGCGCTTGCGGTTGGCGCCGGCATAGTCATCGTCGATCGGGAAGATGTTGGCGCCCTTCAGCACTTCGGCGAGCGACGCCTCTGTCTTTACGTCGGGATTGGCCGGCACGAAGTTCACCTTGTTCTCGGCGAGCTTGGACTGCATCGCCGCACTGGTGGCAAAGTCGATCAGCTTCTTGGCCGCCTCGGGATTCTTGGCGCCCTTGATCAGGGCGATCGCTTCGGCGGAGCTGCCGATGCCTTCCTTCGGGAAGCTGACGACGACATCGTAGCCCTTGGCCTTGGTCTCGAGCGCGTCGACGATGAAGAAGATGCCGCCGCCGGCCTGGCCAAGTCCGACCGGCAAGGTGCCGCCGCCACCGCTCTTGGTATAGACCTGCACGTTCTGGCGCAGCTTCTTCAGGTAGGCGAAGGTCTTCTCCTCGTCGCGCTTGTTCACTTCGAGCACCGAGAAGATGCGCGTCACCGCCGTGCCGGACGTCCGGGCATCGGCCATCTGCAGCATGTTCTTGTAGGCCGGGTTCAGCAGGTCGTCCCACGAGGCCGGCGGCTTCAGGTTGTTGGTCTTGAGGAATGCCGCGTTGGTCATGAACACCAGCGGGTCGTCGGCGATCGCGGTCCACTGGCCGTCTGCCTGCTTGAAGCGCGCCGGCAGCTTGGCAAAGGACGGCGACTTGTAGGATTCGAAGATGCCTTCCTTGATGCCTGCCGCGAAGGTCTCCACGGGGCCGCCAAACAACACGTCGACCCTCGGATTGCCCTTCTCGGCGATGACGCGCGACAGCGCCTCGCCCGACGAGAAGCGCAGGAAATTCACCTTGATGCCGGTCTGCTTCTCGAACTCCTGGAACATCGGCCGGGCATAGTTCTCGGGCCAGATGGTGTAGACGTTCAGCGGATCGGCGGCTTGGGCGACCGCCATTCCCGAGAGCCAAAGCACAGCGGCCGTGGCCAGAAAACGCACGAATTTCATTGGTTCCTCCCCAATGTGACAGTTTTGTTACTTGGGAGGATATTGGCCCGCTCCACAGGCGGCGTCCATTGGAGAGGCGGAAGGCGCGACGTTATTTCTGCGCGCGCTTCAGTCTCTGGATCGCCTCGTCGAGCGCCGACAAAAAACGTGATTTGTCGCGCGGGGCCATCGGCTTGGGGCCGCCGGTGATCTCGCCCATGGCGCGGAGGTTCGACATCAGCTCGCGATTGGCCATCGCCATGCCGATCGAGGCCGCGGTGAACGGCACGCCGGTGTTGCCGATCACCGACGCGCCCGCCTTGATCGAGCGGTCGGCCAGCGGGATGTCGGCGGTGATGACGATGTCGCTCGGCCCGACCCTCTCGGCGATCCAGTTGTCGGCCGCGTCGAAACTGTCGCTCACCACCACCTGCTCGATCCGTGGATCGCGCGGCACGTTCATGTACGAGTTGCTGACGACATAGACCTTGAGCTGATAGCGCTCGGCCACCCGGTAGATCTCGTTCTTGACCGGGCAGGCATCGGCATCGATGTAGATCGCGATTGGCACTCAGAAATCGTAGAGACGGGCCGGATTGTCGACCAGGATCTTGTGGCGGATTTTCTCGTCCGGCGCCCACTTGCCCAGAAGATCGAGTGTCGGCCCGGTCTTGATCATCGGCGTATAGATGTGGACGTGCGGCCAGTCGCTGCCCCACACCATGCGATCGGGTGCCTCGGCGATCAGCGCCTGCGGCATCTCCAGCGTATTGGCATAATGCGCGAGGTCGTCGGTCGCACGATAGGCGCCCGACAGCTTCACCCAGGTATTGCCGTCTTTCACCAGCTCGAGCAGCGCCTTGAATGCGGGATGCTGCGTGCCCTCCGCGTGCGGGATCTGTGCGATATGGTCGATCACCACCGGCAGCTTCATCTTGGCGAGACGCGGCGTGCCCTTCAGCAGGTTGGGCGGATCGATCAGGAACTGCAGGTGCCAGCCCATCGGGCCGATCCGCTCGGCTAATTTGTCCATCGCGTCGAAGCCAACGCCGCCGCCGACCCAGACGTTGATGCGCAGGCCGCGCACGCCGACATCGTGTAACGCCTTCAGCTCCTTGTCGGAGACGTCGGGGCTGCACACCGCCACGCCGCGCAGGCGCTTGGGATGGTGCTTCAGCGCTTCGATCATCAGGCTGTTGTCGGTGCCGTGGACCGAGACCTGGATCAGTACGCCGCGATCGCAGCCCAGCCCGTCCAGCATCGCGATGTACTGCGCTTCCGTCGCTTCGGGCGGCGTGAAGCCGCGCGTGGCGACGAACGGATACTTCACGCCGTCGCCCACGACATGGGCGTGCGTGTCACAGGCACCGGCCGGCATCTTCCACGACGGCTTGGACATCTCCGCGTAAGGACCGGCGCAGGCCGGCGCTGCCGCCGTGGCCAGCGGATGGGACGGTTTGCTCACGACAGCACCGCGATCTTCTTGCGCTCGATCAGCTTGAAGTCGATCTCCGCGCCCAGGCCCGGCCCGTTAGGCACATGCACCATGCCGTCGCGGCCGACGACGATGTCCTTCTCTAGCCCGTACTTCTGCGCACCGTCCGGCAGCAGCACCTCGAAGAACGTGGTGTTCTTGATCGAAGCGATCACATGCAGGTTGGCGACGTTGTTCAGCGAGTTGCCGCCGTGATGGACCTCGTAGTTCATACGGAAGGCCTCGGCGAGATGCGCGGTCTTCACCAGCGTGGTGATACCGCCCTTCACCGCGACGTCGCCGCGCAGATAATCCGTCGCCTTCTCCATGATCCACGGCTGGTAGGATTCGAGGCCGGTGATCGGATATTCCGTCGCCATGATCGGAATCGCGAGATGCTGCTTCAGCTTCACGTAGTTGTAGATGTCCTGCTCGTGCAGGGGATCCTCGTACCAGTAGTAGCCCATTTCCTCGACGGCCTTGCCGACGCGCAGTGCATCGGGGAAATCGTAGGCCCAGGTCGAATCGAGCATGATCGTGTAGTCGCCGACGGCACGGCGCACGGCCTCGCACACCTTGATGTCCTTCTGCCACTGCGTCGGCGGATGGATCTTGTAAGCGGCCCAGCCGTATTGCTTGAACTCGAGCGCCTGCTCGGCATAGGCCTCGGGCGACGGCAGCACCGCCGAACTCGCATAGGCAGGAACGGAGGTCCGATAGGTGCCGAGCAGCCGGTGAATGGGCTGCCCCATCGCCTTGCCGACGAGATCCCACAACGCCACGTCCGCAGCACCAATCGCACGCACGCCGGCATGACGCTGCTTGCGCCAGAGATCCTGCACGATCGCCTCGCGCATCATCGGGTCGCGGCCCACCAGGAACTGCTTGAGATGCGTGATCAGCGCCTGGCCGTCGGACGTGGCGGGGTTGGACGCCGAGCCCAGGAAGGCATGGCCCTCCAGCCCCTGGTCGGTAACGATGCGCAGCAGGCCGAGCGAGCTGGTGCCGGAGAACTTGCTGTGCTGGCCGTATTGCGTCGGCGGGATGTCGTCCCAGGCGAAGAGCGTCAGCGTGACGTCGGTGATTTTCATTTGGTCCTCCCCAGACTTTCGAAACCGACTTCCGCCGGGCGGAGCAAAGACCTGCGTTTGCTCCCGTCGGCCGGGAGTATAGACTGGCGACATGAACGACAAAGCAAAAGCCGAATTGGCCCCGACAGGTGTTCTGCGGGCCGGTATCAACCTTTCCAATTTCCTGCTGGTGACGGGTCGCGCTGCCGACGGCAATCCCGAAGGCGTCTCGCCCGACATGGCGCGCGCCATCGCCGACAAGCTCGGCGTGCCGCTGCAGCTGATCCCCTTCAAGTCGCCGGGCGAACTCGCCGACCAGGCGACCAACAATGTCTGGGACATCGGCAACATCGGCGCCGAGCCACAGCGCGCCCAGCAGATCGCCTTCACCGCCGCCTATTGCGAGATTGAGGCGACCTACATGGTGCCGGCCGGCTCGCCGATCAAATCGATCGCCGACGTCGACAAGAAAGGTGTGCGCATCGTCGTCGCGGCACGCGCGGCCTACTGCCTGTGGCTCGAGAACAACATCAAGAACGCGACCCTGGTCCAGGTGACCGGCGCGGACGCCACCTTGAAGGCGTTCGTCGACGACAAGTTCGACGTCATGGCGGGCCTGCGGCCGGGCCTGATCAAGGATGTCGAGAAGATTCCCGGCGCCAAAATCCTCGACGGCCAGTTTTCGGCCGTCCAGCAAGCGGTCGGCACGCCCAAGAAGAACACGGCCGGCGCGGAATTCCTTACAGCGTTTGTCGAGGAAGCAAAGAAGTCAGGCCTGGTGGCCAAACTGATCGAGAAACACAAGGTAAAGGGCCTGTCGGTCGCACCCCTCACCTAGGGGCGGCTTCGCGGCGGGAGTGTCCCCGCCCTCGATTTTGACACGCAACCTTTCTGCATCCCCCGCGTTTCCAATGCGTCCGCGGGGGAGTTTTGCATGGCTGCCGATACTGGAACATCCGTTGCTCACGGTTCAACGGTTAGCGCGCACACGGCAGCGCCCCATCGCAACGGCACGACTCATAACCCCGAATTATTCGATTTGTTGCACGCCATGGAGGCGATGCGCGCCGGCGACTTCTCCGTCCGGCTGT
Organism: Enhydrobacter aerosaccus; assembly: GCA_903832005.1. Taxonomy (GTDB): domain Bacteria; phylum Pseudomonadota; class Alphaproteobacteria; order Reyranellales; family Reyranellaceae; genus Reyranella; species Reyranella aerosaccus_B. The sequence continues at coordinate 28,649 of CAIKZO010000172.1, forward strand.
CGAGCGAGCCGGAAGGGACGCTGGGCAAGATCGCCGTCCTGTTCAATGAGATCGTCTCGGCCAACCAGAACATGGCCCAGCAGCTCGAGCGCATCGGCAAGACGGTGGGTGAACAGGGCCGCACCCGCCAGAGGGTAAAGTTCGGCATTTCCACCGCCGCCTGGGGCGAGATGGAGACCTCGGTCAATGGACTGATCGACGACCTGGTCTGGCCGACAACGGAAGTAACGCGCGTGATCTCCGCCGTGGCGCAGGGCGACCTGCTGCAGACCGTGCAGCTCGATGTCGACGGCCGCCCCCTCAAGGGCGAATTCCTGCGCTCGGCCAACATCGTCAACACGATGATCAAGCAGCTGTCGGTCTTCACCTCGGAAGTGACGCGCGTGGCGCGCGAGGTCGGCACCGACGGCAAGCTGGGCGGCCAGGCCAAGGTGAGCGAAGTGACCGGCGTGTGGCGCGAGCTGACCGAGTCGGTCAATTCGATGGCCAACAACCTGACGGCGCAGGTCCGCAACATCTCCGACGTGACCATCGCCGTGGCCAATGGCGACTTGAGCCGCAAGATCACCGTCGACGTGCGCGGCGAGATCCTGCAGCTGAAGGAAGCCATCAACACCATGGTGGACCAGCTACGCTCCTTCGCGTCGGAAGTGACGCGCGTGGCGCGCGAGGTCGGCACCGAAGGCAAGCTGGGCGGCCAGGCGATCGTGCCCGGCGTCGCCGGCACCTGGAAGGATTTGACCGACTCGGTGAACGCCATGTGCGGCAACCCCACCGACCAGGTGCGCAACATCGCCGACGTGACCACCGCCGTGGCGCGCGGCGACTTGTCCAAGAAAATCACCGTGAACGTGTCGGGCGAAATCCTGCAGCTGAAGGAGACCATCAACACCATGGTCGATCAGCTGAACGGCTTCGCCGGTGAAGTGACGCGCGTCGCGCGCGAAGTCGGCACCGAAGGAAAACTCGGCGGCCAGGCGCAGGTGCCCGGTGTCGCCGGTACCTGGAAGGACTTGACCGACAACGTCAACTCCATGGCCACCAATCTGACAGGCCAGGTCCGCAACATCGCTGAAGTGACGACGGCCGTGGCGACCGGCGACTTGTCGAAGAAGATCACCGTCGACGTGCGCGGCGAGATCCTTCAGTTGAAAGAGACCATCAACGTGATGGTCGATCAGCTGAACGGCTTCGCCGGTGAAGTGACCCGCGTGGCCCGCGAGGTCGGCACCGAAGGAAAGCTGGGCGGCCAGGCCCAGGTGCCGGGCGTCGCCGGCGTCTGGAAGGACCTGACCGACAACGTGAACCTGTTGGCCGCGAACCTCACGACCCAGGTCCGCAACATCGCCGACGTGACGACCGCCGTCGCGGGCGGCGATCTCTCCAAGAAGATCACCGTCGATGCCTCGGGCGAGATCCTGCGCCTGAAGGAGACCATCAACACGATGGTCGATCAGCTGAACGGCTTCGCCTCGGAAGTGACCCGCGTGGCGCGCGAAGTAGGCACCGAGGGCAAGCTGGGCGGCCAGGCGCAAGTGCCCGGCGTTGCCGGCACGTGGAAGGACCTGACCGACAACGTCAACTCGATGGCCACCAACCTCACCGGTCAGGTGCGCAACATTGCCGAAGTGACGACCGCGGTGGCGACCGGCGACTTGTCGAAGAAGATCACCGTCGACGTGCGTGGCGAGATTCTCCAGCTGAAGGAGACCATCAACGTTATGGTCGATCAGCTGAACGGCTTCGCCGGCGAAGTGACCCGCGTGGCGCGCGAAGTCGGCACCGAAGGCAAGCTGGGCGGCCAGGCGCAGGTGCCGGGCGTTGCCGGCGTCTGGAAGGACCTGACCGACAACGTGAACCTGTTGGCCGCAAACCTCACGACCCAGGTCCGCAACATCGCCGAGGTGACCACCGCCGTCGCGACCGGCGACTTGTCCAAGAAGATCACCGTCGATGCCTCGGGCGAAATCCTGCGCCTGAAGGAGACCATCAACGTGATGGTCGATCAGCTGAACGGCTTCGCCGGCGAAGTGACCCGCGTGGCGCGC
>CAIKZO010000173.1 GCA_903832005.1 Enhydrobacter aerosaccus
AAGCCCGTTCTTTCCATGTCGATAAGGTCACGGCTGCGAAGCTGGACGGCATCATGCGCGCCAACGCTTCGACCGAAAGCACGCTCAACACTGACGAAGCGCTCCGCTACGTGAAGATGGGCAAGTCGTTCGCGAAGCATCAAGTCGTGAACCACTCCAAAGGCCAGTACGGCATGGGCGATCACACGACTAATTCGGTCGAAAGCTTCTTCTCCGTGTTCAAGCGTGGCTTTAAGGGCACGTATCAGCATTGCGGCGAACAGCACTTGCAGCGTTACCTCGCTGAGTTTGATTTCCGCTTTAACAACCGTACTGCGCTGGGCGTAAACGATACCGAGCGCGCCACGAATGCTCTCGCAGGCGTGTCCGGCAAGCGCCTGACGTATCGGCGGATTAACGAGCGGCCCGAAGCCCCTTCGCTGGGGTAATCGCAAACTCCGAAAACTTCTTTTCTTTATTCTGGACGAGCCATGAAGATTCCAAACCAGTTCGGCCCCTACCGGATACGTGAGGATGAGGAGGACGATAAATTTGCCGACAATATTGATCGGAGCGAAGCGCCTCTCGATCAACAGAGGTGGCGCGTAAGGTCGCGAAGCTTCGCGCGTATCCGGCAGCACCTAGCCGATCTGCTGGACCAAGGGCTTCAGCGTCAGAAGCTGATGGAATCTATCAGGTTTTCATTATGGCTTATCGTCATCCTTCTTGGCGTAATCGCTTACATGATCGAACAACGTCACTAAGACTTGGATTTAGCCTTTCCCTTCTTCTTGACGGGCTTCTTTGGCTGTTCGATCTCATCGTTACCCGCGTAGGTCCGGGGGCCTAAGAATCTCCTGAAGCGCTGATGAATAGAGGGGCGCGCAATCGCGAGGACTCCGCGCCCCTCCTTCCGCTATCCTAGGTAGTACCACCTGCCTAGGAGCGAATGTCATGGCTGCGCCACTGTGTGGAGTTACTGGGATCAAAATAGTCAAACTCTCCGATCCCGAGGAACCATTAGAATTTCAACTGACAATCGCGTTTTCTGGACCCAGCCGACCAAGCGTGGTCGAGGCCGAACTGGACTCCGATGAATTGATGAGCCTGCTGTACGCATGTCAGGACATGCAGGAGCGGCATAAACTACCAATGCCCACCAGTCTGCGCCCAAAGGTCGAGTCGAAGCCTGTCGTGGCGAAAGAGAAGCAGCCGAAAGTGCGGCGCCGCCGTCCGAAGGTGGTTCACTGATGGAGGAGGTCATGCGTTCTGATCTCCTAGACGCTAAAGCTGCTGTCGAGTGGGCCATGGCCCAACTCCCAAGTTTGCAAGAACGGATCATCAAATGGCGACAAGGGAAGCCTTGCTCCATAACGATCGATACAAATTCGGAACCCGGCAAAAAGCTTTACCGCGTGGCCGAGATCAAACCTCCCGATGCCGCCGTCAACGTCGAGGCCGGCCTCATCATTCACAGTCTTCGCAGCAGTTTGGATCTCCTTGTTTGCGCACTCGCCGCACGCAACCGCTTCCCGGATTCCAAGAGCACGTATTTCCCTATCTGGAAGTCCGAGGCCGACTTTCTCGACCCTAAGAGTGAGGTGCTTAAAAAGATAAAGCGGCTTTCCCAAGTCGATCAGGACATCATCAAAAACCTGACGCCACATCCGGGAGGGAACCAACTGCTCTGCGCCCTCCATGATTTGGACCTCACCCGGAAACATCGCCGATTGCTCGGGACTTTCCTCTTTCCAGGCGACGTGGCATTTACGGCCAGCTTCAGCGCCGCCCTCACCATCCATGAGGTGCGCCGCCTTGAGAAGAACGCCGTGGTTCTGTCGACCCCCGCTGATATACCGAATGGCGACGTAAGCGTTGCCCCGCATGTAGCGTTCGATGAAATCGCTGGAATTAATGGCCACGATTTCAGCGGAACGCTCAGTAATTTCGCGCGCCTTGCGAACCAGATCATCGTGCTTTTCAACTGAAAGGGTACCGCTCACGACGCACCCGCCGTGCTATAATCGCCGGATGCCTGCCAAGAAAAACACCCTGACGGACGACGAACGCCGACGCCGTATCCAAGAGACGGCGAAGAAGATCGAAGCCGAGGAATCGCCCAAGGCTTTCGATAAGGCTTTCGCAAAAGTCCTGCCGCCGACGCCAAAGCGCGCGGAGAAGTGAAATCCCCTATCTGACATAGGGAGATGCTAGCGCTAGGGCGTGGGAACGTAAAGTATAACATGCTCCCTGGCGGTAACGCTTTTAAAAAGCCAAATAAAAGGGAAAGCCCCTTCGACGACCTTCCCTCTCCATTCATATGGGGAGGGGCAGTTACGACGAGGTACTCGTTAAAATAACGAGAATATAGCGGCGCACTTCGACGATAGATCGACATGCGCGCATTGTAAGCGCGCTCTCAAATATCCCGACTTATGGTCGTTACTTCATCGCCGCGCCGGCCGCGGGTCCGCCTTCGAGATACTCGGTGGCGAGATGAGCGCCGTGCTTGGGAATGAAGGCGATGAACCTGGCGCCGTTCGGCCCTGCGGTGAAAGCGTGCGGCGTGCGCGCAGGCACGGAAATCGTCTGGTTCGCCGTCACCACCATCGTCTCGTCGCCGATGCGGAGGTTGAGCGAGCCCTCGACGACCACGATCACCTCGTCGACCTCGTGATGATAGTGCAGCGGCGCTCCCGCGCCCTCCTCCAGCACGCCCATGCTCGAGCTGACCGACACGCCCTGCGCTTCGCCCGCGAGCATGAAATTGCGATAGCCCGGCCGCCAGGGAATCTCCTTGGCCTCGTCGTTCTTCACCACCGGCATGTTGGCCTCCTGCGCTGACTAACCCCGCAATACCTTACCCGCTTTGGCATCCGTGAGCTTGCCCTGCTCCCAGGTGATTGCACCGTTCACGACCGTGAATTCCACGCCCCGCGACGGCATGACGATGCGCTTGGCACCGCCCGGCAGGTCGAAGCGCCGCTCGCCGTGATTGGACGAGCCGATCGCGGCGGGATCGAAGATCGCCACGTCGGCCGGCACGCCCTTGGCCAGGCGGCCGCGGTCCTTCAATCCAAACAAGTCGGCCGGATCGGAGGTGAGCTTGCGCACGCCCTCTTCCAAAGTGATCGCCTGCTTCTCACGCACCCAGTTGCCCAGCAGATAGGTCGGGTAACCGGCGTCGCACAGCATGTCGACATGCGCGCCGCCGTCGCCCAGCGCCATCAGGATCGACTTGTCGTTCAGCAGCTCGCGCATGCGGTCCTCACGCGTGTTCCACGAGGAGATGGTGAACTCGACATTGAGATTGTCGGCCAGCACCAGGTCGAGGAAGGCGTCGACGGCGTCCTTGCCCTGCAGCGTCGCGACCTCGGCAATCGACTTGCGCTCGAGCTGTTTCAGCGCCTGGTTCTTGACGTCGTGCACCACGATGCGGCGCCAATCGCTGAAGCCGGTCGGGTTCTTGAGATCGTGACGGAACGCGTTGCGGAACGCGGGATCGGCGTAGACCTTCTTCTGCGCTTCCTTGTCGGTGTCGGCGAAGACGCGCTTCCAGGACGGGAAGGCCGCGAAGGCGAACGGATTCTCCATCGTGCATTCGCGCGTGAGCGGCAGCGGCGAGGTCTGCGGCCGCGCGCCCTTGGCGATCTGCGGCGCCACCAGCCGCAGCGTGTTGCGCACCGCGTCCGGAATGTCGTCACGATCGAACAGCGCGATGAAGGTCACCGGCCGGCCGCTCTCGGTCAGCAGGAAGTCGAGCAGCTCGGCCTGGTCCGACTCCAGCACGCCGACCTGGCGGGTGAGCGCGATCTCGATCGCGCCCTTGCCGCGCTTCTTCAGCTGGTTGGCGTAGGCCTTCAGCTCCTCGCGCGAGGCGTTGCGGCAGGCCAACGGCTTGCCCTCGAAGCCGAGATGCTGGTTGAGCGTGGTCGACGAGAAGCCGAGCGCGCCCGCGTCCATCGCCTCGCCGATCAGCGTCGCGATCTTGTGCGTCTCCTCGGCGTTGGCCGCCCGCTCCATCGAGGCATCGCCCATCACGTAGTGACGAAACGGCGTGAGCGGCGCGATGAACGCCAGGTTCAACGACGGACGACGCGCGGCGGCCGCGTCCATGAACTGCGGGAAGGTCTCCCAGTCCCAGGTGATACCCTTGTTCAGCACGTCGAACGGAATGCCCTCGACGTTGACCAGGTCCTTCATCGCGATCTCGCGCGTCTCGGGCTTGCAGGGCGCGATGCCGACGCCGCAGTTGCCCATCACCACCGAGGTGACGCCATGCCACGACGAGGGCGTGACCGCCCCGTCCCAGCAGATCTGCGCGTCGTAATGCGTGTGCGGATCGACGAAGCCCGGCGTCACGATCAGCCCGTGCGCGTCGATGGTGCGCTTGGCGCCTTCCGTGACCTTGCCGATCTCGGCCACCTTGCCATCGGCAATGGCGACATCGGCCTGATAGCGCGCGGCACCTGTGCCATCGACGACGGTGCCGTTCTTGATGACGAGATCGTAGGTCATCGCTTCCTCCTGATTATTTTGAGGAAGCGTACTCCCTTGCAGCCTCAGGGCAAGGCGCTAGCCACCATTCTTCACCAGCTTCGGATACATCACGGCGTCGCCCTGTCCCGCCATGTAGGCCATCTCCTCGTCGGAGACGTCCTCGGCGGTGCGGCCGGTGGCGGCGCAGAGTTGCTCGACGATGATGTTGCGCTTGATCTCGCTCACCAGCACGCAGGTGCGGTGATAGGCCTCCGAGACGCTGCGGCCGAGCACGGTGAAGCCGTGACGCTTCATGATGATGCAGTTGGTGCCGGCGATGAATTCCTTGATCGGCCCGACATCCTCCTCGACGTTGATGCTGGCCGGCAGGTAGAAGGCCGGCTTCTGCATCAGGAAGCCGTAGGTCAGGCTGAACGAGCGGATCTTGTCGTAGCCGCAGGCCATGAAGGCGATCATCTCGTCGTGATGCAGGTGGATCACCGCGTTGACGTCGGGCCGCAGGCGCAGGATCTCGCGGTTCATCTGGTGGCCTACCGTCGTCGCGCGCTCGCCCTGCAGGATGCGGCCGAACGGGATGTCAGTGATGACCAGATCCTCGGCCTCGACCTCCTCGAGCGAAACGCCCTGGGGCTTGGCGTAGCAGACGCCGTCTTCGTAGCTCGGGTGTGCGACGCGGATCACCATGCCGCCGACCGAACTGTTCACCAGGCCGCGCGCGGCGATACGGTGCGCGTAGGTGACGTAGTCCTTCACCACCTTGGGATCGAACGGCACGTTCGGATCGGTGGTGAGTTCGTTGACCGCGTAGGTCCGCTGCGTGCTGCCGTCCATATGTGTCTCCTGTCTATTCGGGCTTGATGCCGAGCTTGTCGGCGAGTTCTTTCCACTGGCGCGTTTCCGTGGCCATGGTCGCGCCGAACTCCGCGGGCGTCGAGCAGACCGGCTCCACGTCGAGCTGGCGCAGGCGCGACAGCACCGGTTCGGCCTTGAGCGTCTTGGCCAGGATCTGCTGGATGCGGGCCGCGATCTCGGGATCGAGACCGGGCGGCGCCACCACGCCGTACCAGAACACGTCGGTGAAATCCTTGACGCCGAGGCTGTCGAAGGTCGGCACGTCCGGGACGGCCGCCGAGGGCCGCGTCACCGCAAAGCCCGTGAGCTTGCCCTCGCGCACCAGCCCCGCCGAGCCCGACGGATTGTCGAGCATCACCGCGACCGTGCCGTTCATCAGGTCCGGATAGACTTGCGCGGCGCCCTTGTACGGCGCGTCGATCATCTTGAGCCCGGTCTTGAGTTCGAACTGCTGGGTCAGCAGATAGCCGAGCGTCGAGGGTCCCAGCGAGGCGCAGGCCACCTTGTCCGGCTTGGCTTTCGTGTTGGCGATGAAGGTCGACAAATCCTTCGCACCCGCCGCGGGCCCACCGATCAGGATGTACGAGGTGGTGCCGATCATGGTGACGGCGGTGAAGGACTTGACCGGATCGTAGGGCAAATCCTTGCGGAACACCGGCGCGGCGGCGTGGCTGCTCGAGGTCGCGATGCCCAGCGTATAGCCGTCGGGCGCGGCCTTGGCGACGATGTCGCTGCCGATCGTGCCGCCGGCGCCCGGCTTGTTCTCGACCACGATCGGCTGGCCCAGCGCTTCCGACAGCGCCGCCATGGCGATGCGCCCGGTCGCGTCGGTGCCGCCGCCCGGTGGCAAGGCCACGACACAGCGGATCGGCCGCGCCGGCCACGCGTCCTTCGCGCGCGCGCCGCGCGACGTGAGGAGAGCGGGAACACCGAATGCGGCGGTGGCTTTCAGGAAGGTACGGCGTGATTTCAGCGTCATGCGGCGATTGTCGTTCCGAAACAACAAGCCGCACAACGTCCAAGATGTCCTACCTGCCAGCCGTGGGTGGCGGCGCTCGTCAGCCCACCATGGCCAACGCCGCCTGCTGCATGGTCTGCGTGCGGCTGGTCCAGCCGGCGCCGAACCTCGGGAAGTCAGCCAGGCTTTGGTAGTAGGCCAGCCGTTTCGCGCAGAAGCCGTTGATGAGATCCTTCTGCGGGATGGCGCCCAGCGCCGCCAGGGTGATCGGGCCGATCGATCCATCCGCCTTTACGCCGACCGCCGTCTGCAAGGTCATCGCCGCCCGTCCGGGCCCCGCGTTCACGCCGAAATCGAAGACCACGAGGTCGAGGCCCTTCGGCAGGGCGCCGCATTGCATGGGGTTCCAGTAGTTCGTGCGATAGATCTCTGTGGCCTCCTCCTTGGTCAGGTTGCGCACGTCGTCGTCACTGACCGTCGCTGCCGGATCGTGCCGCTTCCGCCACGCCGTGAGGGTCGCGATGGTGATGCCGAGATTGGTTGCCTTGCCGGGGTCCTGCGGATCGTTCACGTAGCCCCCTTCCGCGGTGAAGACCAAGGGCATGCACTGGCCGAAATTCTGGGAGGGGTCGTTGGCGGGCGTAAGAACCGCGGCAACCATGCCTGCCGGAGCGGCCGGTGCGGCGCGTGCCGTCGCGGTCTTGAGCGCGTCGGACTGGGCGGTGATGACCTGCGTCGCCTGCGCGGACTGGCTGGCCTGGAGTTGCAGGCTGCTCGTGTCCTTGTCGCGCGACCCTTGGGAAGACCCCAGCCAGAAACTGATGACGGTCGTGAACCCCGCGACGAGTGCACCGACACAGATGTTGAGGAGCTGGTTGTTGGCGTCGACCGAGAGGCCCCACGTCTTCGGCGCCATGATCATCGCCACGACCACCACGAAGCCCAGGATGACGCAGGCCGACACGCCCGCCGGCACCCACGCCACCGAACTGCCGGTTTGCGCGAGGACCTGCTGGAGCGACCGCGCGCCGCTGGTGTTGGCCGCGTCGGCCTGGAGCCGGACCTGCAACTCCGCGAGTTCGTCTTTGCGCTGCTGGGCCGCCGCCTCGTTCTGCACCTTGGTCGCGTCGACGGCGATCTGCGCCAGTTTCGCCTGCAGGTCCGCCGCGACCTTCGGATCCGCGTCGACGGCCGCCTTGGCCTTTACCGGATCGTCGGTTTTCGTGGCGTCGGTGACGGCTTTCGCCACGTCGCTTGCGACCGTGCCGGCCTTGTCCCCGGCAATCAGTTTGATCAGGTCAGGAAGAATTGCTGCGGCAATGCCGATGATTGGTAACATGCTCAGGCCCCCCGGCTCGTCGTTCCCATCAATGCGCATATTAAATGCAGCTTGAGACGGCGGACAAGTGGGTTGTGGGAGTTGGATCGTGAGCTACCGGGAGGAACACATGCCGATCGCCGCCAAGTACCTGTTCATCGTCAGCATGGACGTGACCAAGGAGAAGGAAGCGCTGTTCAACGAGGTCTACGACACCGAGCACGTGCCGCTGCTGCTGAAGGTGCCGGGCGTGCGCGCGGTGACGCGGCTGAAGACCGAGCCGGCGGCGGTCATGATCGGCGGCGCGCGCAAGCCGCTCGAGGGCGATGGTGCGCCCTCCTACGTGGCGCTCTACGAACTCGACAGTCCCGACGTGCTGCTGAGCCGCGAATGGGCTGAAGCCGTCGAGAAAGGCCGCTGGCCGGCCGAAGTGCGGCCCTACACCTCGAACCGTCGCCACATCGTGCGCAAGGTGCTGTAACGATGCGGCTGCGGATCGTGCGCGGCGCCATCCTGCTGGTGGCGCTGGTACCGTGCCTGCACTGGGTGTTTGAGCGCAGCGATACGCTCACGCCGGCGCTGCTGAACTGGCTCGACGCACGGATGGGGTTCGACATCGCCGCGCACCTCGTGGCGCTGTGGGCGCTGGCGTTCGGCCTGGTGCTCTATGTCGTGCGCTGCCACTGGCCGAGGTTCTACGGCGCGGTCGAGATCGCGGTCGGCGTCTATATCGCCACGTTCCTGGTCAACCGCCTGCTGGGCCGGCCGGTCGAACTGGGCCCAACGGAGAACGGCTCGGCCTTCTTCACCATCGTGGCCTCGCTCTACGTGATCGTGCGCGGCCTCGACAATTTCCACCGATCGCCCGACGCCAAGCCGCGCCGAACGATTCTCTGGGATAGAGGGCTCTTTTAGAGCGCCTTCTCGATCGCGCGGTCGAGCTTCGCGCCGACGCCGCCCACGGCCGAGAACCAGTCGACGATGCGGCCGTCCTTGCCGATCAGGATCTTGTGGAAGTTCCAGTTCGGCGTGCCGAGCACGCCGGTCTCGGCGGCGGCGAAGCGATAGAGCGGATGCGCCGACGGGCCGGAGACGATCTGCTTGGCCGCCATCGGAAAGCTCACGTCGAACGTCGTTTCACAAAAGCGCGCGATCTCCGCCTCGCCCTCCGGCTCCTGACTCCCGAAATCGTTCGACGGCACGCCCAGCACGACGAGGCCGCGGTCCCTGTAGCGCCGCCACAGCGCTTCGAGGCCGGCATACTGTTTGGTGAAGCCGCAGCGGGACGCCGTGTTGACCAGCAGAACGACATGGCCCGCATAATCTGTTGTCGGCAATGGCGGGCCCGCAATCGACTTGAGCGAAACCGACGGCCAATCGACCGGGCGGTGCCCGGCACGCGTCCCGAACACGCCGCCGATGAGAGAAAACGCCAGCAGGCGCAGAAGCTTCAAAACGTTGGTCACTTTCCTGTCATTGCCCCAGTCCCGCCACCGGGGAAGCCCATATTGTAGGCGCTGATACAAAACGCAACGTCGGGGTTCGCTCCGCACGTGCTAGAAAGAGGACCATGCCCGTCTACATGGAAATCTCCCGGCTGCACCGTACCGTCACCATCGTGGCGCGCGGCACGATAAGCCCCACCGAGGTCCGCGGCATCGTCCAGCAACTCGTCGAGGCCAACGTCCGTCCCTTCGCCAAGATCGTCGAGGTGGCCGGCGCCACCACCGAGTGGACGCCCGAGCAGGTGGCGAATGTCGCCAAGCTGCTGCGCGGCGCCTCAAACGAGAAGCGCGGCCCGGTCGCCTTCATCATCGATCCCGAGCACACTGCCTTCCCGACGGCCTTCGCCGACCTGACCAGGGGCGAAGGCCCGATCGACATGTTCAAGAGTTTGCGCGATGCACGCGACTGGCTGCGCCGCGTCGAGCATGCACAAGCGCATCCTGAGCTTGCCGCTGCGCAGGCCGCCGCCCCGGCCGAGCAGAGCCCGTGGTCGGACCCGAAGCGCCAGGGCGTCCTGATCCGCGGCGACAGGCGGCGCGAGGTCCGCGTGCGAGCGCTCGACGCGGCCTAGGATACTGGTAGCATCCCTGCATATTTATGCTCGCAATTCTCGAGTCTGCGAGCGACGGAACCTTCCAGCAGGGAGTACGTTTCAAGCTAAGCGCCGGATAAGTAAGCTTCCGAACAGAGGGAGTAGTCTGCCTTCAATACCACCACCGGTGGTCCCGAGTTCGGGAGGTGGATCGGAAATCCGGCCGGGGTGCCGATAAGATGCAAGACCAGTACCGGGAGCTGCTCGAGGCAGCGCCTGACGCCATGGTCGTGGTCGACCAGGCCGGCAAGATCGTCCTCGTCAACGTCCAGGCCGAGAAGCAGTTCGGTTACAGGCGCGACGAACTGCTGGGGCAGAAGGTGATGAACATCATCCCCGAGGGTTTCGCCGAGCGGCTGGTCACCGACGCCACGCGCAGCGAAACCGACGCGCTGGCCCAGGAGATCGGCACCGGCATCGAGCTTGCCGGCCGCCGCAAGGACGGCAGCGCCTTCCCCATCGAGATCATGCTGAGCCCGCGCAAGAGCGATACCGGCATCCTGGTGACGGCGGCGATCCGCAACATCAGCGTTCGCAAGGCTGCGGAGAAGCACTTGGCGCAGATGGAAAGCCAGTATCGCGGCCTCCTCGAAGCCGCGCCCGACGCCATGGTCGTGGTCGACCAGGCCGGTGAGATCGTCCTCCTCAACGTCCAGGCCGAGAAGCAGTTCGGCTACAGCCGCGATGCCTTGCTGGGCCAGAAGGTGACCAACATCATCCCGGACGGCTTCGCCGAGCGTCTCGTCACCGATGCCACCCGCAGCGAGACCGATGCGCTGGCCCAGGAGATCGGCACCGGCATCGAGCTCTCCGGCCGGCGCCGGGACGGCAGCCTGTTCCCGATCGAGATCATGCTGAGCCCGCTCGACAGCCCCTCAGGCGTGCTCGTGACCGCCGCGATCCGCAATATCAGTGTCCGCAAGGCCGCCGAGACCAAGATGGCGCAGATGGAGGGCCGGTATCGCGGCCTCCTGGAAGCCGCGCCCGACGCCATGGTCGTGGTCGACCAGGCCGGGCGGATCGTACTGGTCAACGTCCAGGCGGAGACGCAGTTCGGCTACAGCCGCGACGAGTTGCTGGACCAGAAAGTGACGAACATCATTCCCATGGGCTTCGCCGAGCGGCTGGTCACCGACGCCACGCGCAGCGAGACCGACGCGCTGGCCCAGGAGATCGGCACCGGCATCGAGCTGTCCGGCCGTCGCAAGGACGGCAGCCAGTTCCCGATCGAGATCATGCTGAGCCCGCTCGACAGTCCTTCGGGCGTTCTCGTCACCGCCGCTATCCGCAACATCAGCGCCCGAAAGAACGCCGACCATCTTCTGCGTCAGTCGCAGAAGATGGAAGTGGTTGGCCAGCTCACCGGCGGCGTCGCGCACGATTTCAACAACATTCTCACGATCATCATGGCCAACGCCGATGCGCTGCAGGAGGAGGAGAACCTCGATCCCTCGGTGATCACCCGCCTCGACCAGATCGCCACCGCGGTGCAGCGCGCGGCCGACCTGACGCGCAGCCTGCTCGCCTTCTCGCGCAAGCAGCCGCTGGTGCCCAAGCCGACCGATCTCAACGCGCTGGTGACCGCCACCGGCGAGCTGCTGCGCCGGTCCTTGGGCGAGCAGATCGAGATCGGCTTCGTCCTCGCGCCCGACCTGCAGACGGTCGAGGTCGACCGCGCCCAGATCGAGACCGCGCTGGTCAATCTCTGCGTCAACGCGCGCGACGCGATGCCGGGCGGCGGCAAGCTCGCGATCGAGACCCGCAACGTCACGATCGACGAGGATTACGCCGCGCACATTCCTGACGCGACCGCGGGCGACTACGTGCTGCTGAGCGTCACCGACAACGGCAGCGGCATGCCGCCCGACACGCTGGCCAAGGTGTTCGAACCCTTCTTCACCACCAAGGAAGTGGGCAAGGGCACCGGCCTCGGCCTCAGCATGGTCTACGGCTTCATCAAGCAGTCCAACGGCCACATCAAGGTGCACAGCGAAGTGGGCCGTGGCACGTCCTTCAAACTTTACCTGCCGCACAGCATGAAGAAGCAGGCCGAGGTGGCGCCGATCCGCGCCCCGGCCCTGCCGCGCGGCACCGAGCGCGTCCTCCTGGTCGAGGACGATCCAAGCATCCGCGGCGCCGTCATCCAGCAACTGCGTAGTCTGGGCTATACCGCCTTCGAAGCGCCGGACGGCGCCGCGGGTCTCGCCGTGTTCGAGGCCGCTTCCGTGCCCTTCGACCTCCTGCTGACCGACGTGGTGATGCCCGGCACGCTCACCGGCCGCGGACTGGCCGATGCGGTGAAGGCGCGCTGGCCCGAGACTAAGGTCATCTTCATGTCGGGCTACAGCGAGGACGCGATCATCCATCACGGACGGCTCGACGCCGGCGTGCTGTTGCTCAGCAAGCCGTTTCGCAAGAAAGACCTGGCGCGGATCGTGCGCCAGGCCCTCGACGGTACGGTGGATCCCGACGACGGGCTGACCCCGCCCGCCCCGACCCTCATCAAGGCTGCCTAGTCAGCAGCTGCCTTCGCACCGGGCGCATCGAGCGCCTGGCGCACGATCCGGGCGAGATCGCCCTTGCGGAAAGGCTTGCTGAGCAGCACCACGCCGGCATCCAGCCGTCCGTGGTGAAGGATCGATGTCTCGCTGAAGCCCGACATGAACACGATCCTGGTCTGCGGCCACCGACGCTGGACGATGTCGGCCAGCGACTTTCCGTTCATCCGTCCCGGCATCATGATGTCGGTCAGCAGCAGGTCGCAGGCCGGCAGGGTGTCTTCCATCATCGCCAGGCCCGCCTCGCCCGCCTCGGCCTCGAACACCACGTAGCCCAGGCTCTGCAGCTGCGCGACGACGTTGGCGCGCACGCGCGGCTCGTCCTCGACCACCAGGATGCGCTCGCTGCCGCGCGGCACCGCGCCGCTTTTCTGGGTCACAAGCCGGTCGGCGTCGGCCCGGGTGCACGGCAGGTAGAGCCTGATCGACGTGCCCTCTCCGACTTCACTGTAGATCTTGATATGGCCCTTCGACTGGCGGATGAAGCCATAGACCATGCTGAGGCCAAGGCCGCTCCCCTTGCCCACGCCCTTGGTCGAAAAGAAGGGCTCGAAGACCTTGTTCAGATGGTCCGGCGCGATGCCGCTGCCCACGTCGCTGACCTCGATCATCGCGTAGCCGCCCGCTACCGCCTCGGGATTGACGGAAACGTAGCCGCCATCGAGCACGACGTTGCGCGATTCGATCAGCAGCTTGCCGCCGTCGGGCATCGCGTCGCGCGCGTTGAGGCAGAGATTGACCAGCGCGGTCGAGAGCTGCCCGCGGTCGATATGGACGACGCACAAATCCTCCGCGAGCACCGAGTCGACCTCGATCTGGGGTCCCAGCGTGCGCCGCAGGAGCTTGCCGGTCTCGGCGATCAGGGCGTTGAGGTCGGTGGGCTGCGGGCGCAGCGGCTGCTGGCCCGAGAAAGCCAGCAGCTGGCGGGTCAAGGTCGCGGCGCGATCGACGGCCTCTCCCACCACCTCCAGCCGTTCGGTGGCCACGGCGCCCAGGTTCTCGTCCAGCAACACGTCGACGTTGCCCAGGATCACCATCAGGATGTTGTTGAAGTCGTGCGCGATGCCGCCCGTGAGCTGGCCCACGACTTCCATCCTCTGCGACTCGCGCAGCTGGCGCTCGAGCGAGAGCCGGTCGCCGACATCCTGGGCCATGGCCAGATAGGCCGGCCGGCCCTCGAAATCGATCAGGCGCACGGCCATTTCCATGTCCATCACGGTGCCGTCCTTGCGGCGATGGCGGATGCCCTTCAACGTCCGGCTGAGCTCGAAGCCGCGCTCCCGCCGCCTCTCCCGGAGAGCGGCAAGCTCCTCCGGCGGGTAATGGTCGTCCACCGTCATCTTGAGATGTTCGACCTGCGACCAGCCGTATTGCCGGACGGCCGCGTCGTTGACCGCGAGGAAACGCAGGGTCTCCTGGTCCGCGACCAGCATGGCGTAGGGGCTCTCGTTGAACAGCACACGATAGCGATCGTCGGAATCATGCGTGTTGACGACTTCGCGCACCAGCCTCACCGCGAGCCACGCCAGTGCAGCACCGGAAAGGGCCCATCCGACGGCCACCAGCCACGCCGTTCGCCGCCACACCGCGAGCATCTGGTCGGTCGACTGGGTCACAGACAGGCTGAACGCCGGGTAGGTCGCAAGTCGCCGGTAGACGACGAGCCTGTCCTTGCCGTCGATCGCGCTGACCGCCCTTACCGTCCCCTGCTCGCTACCCTGGCGAAGGCGCGTGGCGATCACGCCGTTGTTGAGGGACAGGCCGACCGCGTGTTCGTCGAACGGGCTACGGATCAGAACCGTGCCGTCGTTCAGCCAAAGGGCGGTCGCCTGGTCGGCGATGTCCATGCCGACGCTCCAGACACGGACGAAGAAGTAAGGATCCAGGCCAGCGACGATGATGCCGTCGAACGCTCCGTTCGCATCTTTCAGGGCCCGCGACGCCGGCAGGACCCAGTCGCCGGTCGACCGGGCCTGAATCGGCACGCCCAACTGGAAACCCGAGGGATGGTCCCGCTGGGCGATGAAGAACTTGCGATCCGACAGATTGAGCGGCGCCTCGGTGGGTTCGGTGCGGAACACGGCGCGGCCGTCGCGATCGAGCACCACGATCGCCTTCAGGTATGGCCGGTTCTCGAGCAGCCCTCTCAATTCCTGGCGGACTTCCTGGGCATCCGGCCCTTTTTCCCGGACCAGCCCGGCGAGCTTCTCCTCGGCGATCTCCAGCGTCTGGTCGACGTTCTGGATGGTGCGCGTCGTCTGTTCCTCGGTGAGCTGGGTGAAGGCGTTCAGCACCTTCCCGCCCGCAGACAGCGCTTCCGAGCGCATCTCCCAGATCAGGGCCGTCAGCACGCAGGTGCCGACCCCGTACACGACCAGAAGCCCGATCATGCGCCGCCGAAGAGCCCGGTTGTTCACCACCGCGGCCTTCAGAATTCCGAACCGATTTTTCAAGCTGTTCCTTGGGAAACCGCAAAGGTTCGCCCTCATACACAACGCGCGGGCGAATAAACAGTTCCAATACGCGGAACCATTGTACCCGCATGGCGTTTCACCCCCGCCAGAATACACCTCAAGGGGGATCAGCACCGTCATATGGATCAAATTGATCGCAACGTCCTGCTGCAGCTTTTCATCGAAGACCTGCCCGGTTGCGCCGTCATCCTCCTCGATCCCCAAGGCAACATCCTGAGCTGGAACTCGGGCGCCCAGGCCATCATGGGCTACGCCGCCCACGAGATCGTCGGCCAGCACTTCTCCGCTCTCCACACCAAGGAAGACGCCGCACTCACCATCCCCTCCGCGTCGCTGACCGCTGCCGTCCGGCACGGGCGCCAGCAGGAGACCAGCCGCCGCGTCACCAAGGACGGCACCGTCATCGAGGTGGCCAGCGTGCTCCTGCCGCTCTACGACGCCGAGAAGAAGCTGGTCGGCTTCGGCAACATGACCGGCGCCGGCGGCGCTGCCCGCTCGATCGCCGTCGCCTCGACGCTCGTCACCACCCTCCCCAGGGCCGCCGCGCATCCGGCGAAGATCCTGGTCGTGGACGACGACGACGGCGTGCGCGACGTGGCGATGATGCAGCTCAAGAGCATGGGCTACAACGTCCTGGCGGCTTCCAACGGCCCCGACGCGCTCGAGATGCTGCGCGCCAATCCCGACATCGACCTGCTGTTCACCGACGTCGTCATGCCGGGCGGCCTGAACGGCCGCGAAGTGGCCGAACAGGCCCGCAAGATCATGCCGGGCCTCAAGGTGCTGTTCACCTCGGGCTATTTCGAAGGCGCCCTCGTTCGCGACGGCGCGCTCGAATCGAGCGTGCGGCTGCTGGTGAAGCCCTACCGCAAGAACGAACTCGCCGAGACGATGGCCGAGGTGCTGGCGGCGGCTTAGGCCGCTGGCAGTTTCCCGATGTTTCCCGATCGGTCGGGAAGCCTTCGATGCCGATGCTGTCGAGCTTCTCGTCGATTCTTCCCGCTTTCCATGCCTGCCCTCTTGCCTCCCCTGCTCGACGCCGCCTGAGCCGCCCTCAAAAAAAAGCATCTGGCTGGAGGAATCGCCTCCGATGCCCGCGCCGCCTGCATCGAAGGGCAATCCTCCGGAGACTCATGAGCCTCATGAGTCGCTCCCGAAAAAATCCGTGCTCCTCGCGAGCGCGGCTTCGTCGTCCCGAGCGAAGCCGAGGGACCTTTCTTCTTCCCGGAACGCCGGTTGGTCGAGACGACGGGTGAAACCCCATGACGATCATCCGCGCGATTATAAGCGCGTTTACCGCAACACCCTATTACGGTCGTTACTGGCGCGGGTCTTAGCGCGTGAGCCCGAGCTCGCGTGCGTTGATCTGCAGCGCCAGCACCTTCGAATAGATGCGGCATTGCGCGAGGCCGCCCGCGAGGAACCACAGGCCGGGCTGGCCGGTCGGCCGCCACATGCCCTTCAGCTCGCCCTCTTCGTCGAAACCCCAGACCGGCCCGATGCGCTCGGTGGTCTCGTCGCCCAGGATCGGCCGCACCGCTTCCTTCTGCCCCTTGTAGCCGGTGGCGAGCACGATCAGGTCGGCGGCGCGCACCGTGCCGTCCTTCATGACCGCGCCCTCCGGCCCGAAGCGCGCGATGTCGTCGTACTGGATCAGCCCGATCTTGCCGTGGACGATCATCTGCGAGCAGCCGGCGTCGAAGTAATACCCGCCGCCGCGGTTGCCATACATGATCTGCCAGCCCTCGCCCTCGGGCCCCGAGGTCAGCCGGAAGCCGCGCCGCCGGAGCCCGTCGAGCAGTTCCTTGTCCGCCTCGGCGTTGCGGATCGTCATCTGCTGGTGCGCGCGCTTGTAGATCGGGAACGGGAACGACGACGCCAGCAGGTCGAGATCCTCGAACGGGATTTCCTCGTCGTACAACGCATAGGGCGCCTGCGCCTCCTTGAGGCTGACGATCAGCGACGGCCCGTTCTGGATGATCGACACCTCGGCGGCGCCGGAGACCGCGAGGTCCTGCGCCACGTCGTGGCCGGAGGTGCCGGTGCCCAGCACCAGCGCCTTGCGGCCCTTCCATTCGAGCCCGCTGCCATACGAACCCGAGTGCCGCACGGTGCCCTTGAATTCCGACAGGCCCGGCAGGTCGGGCATTTTCGGGATCGTGCTGACGCCGTTGCAGAACACGATGTGGCGCGGATGCATCGTGCGCTCGGTGCCGTCGGCACGCCGCATCACGGCGGTCCAGCGGCCGGCGGCATCATCGTAGCGTGCAGACTTCAGTTCGGTGCCGGTCCAGACGTTCAGCTCCATCGCCGCGGCGTAGAGTTCGAACCAGTCGCCCAGCATGTCCTTGGGGATGAAGACCGGCCAGGATTTCGGGAACGGCATGTAGGGGAAGTGATTGACGCGCGTCTCGTTGTGCAAGGTGAGCGCGTGGTAGCGCCGCCGCCACGAATCGCCCAGCCGCGCCTCGCGGTCGATCGTGAGCGTGTCGATGCCGAGCATCGACAGCCGCGCCGCGGCCATGAGGCCTGCCTGCGCCGCCCCGACGACGAGCACGGCCGGATCGCGATCCTCATAGGCCACCGCCGCGCGCCGACGATCCGCCCAGTTCTCACCGCCGAAGTTCCGCTTCCAGTCGACATTCTGCCAGCGCCTGCCGTTCGCCGGATCCTCATGCCCGCGGATCTCGTCGAGCGCGGTCATCAGCGTCCAGGCACGCAACGCCCCGCCCTCTCCCGCCGGCACGAGGCGCACGACGCCGTTGCACGAACCGGCCGCGGTCTCGAAGGTGAAGATCACCTCGACGCACGACGTCCCCGCCCGCACGACCGCGCGCGGCGGTGTGCGCCGCTCCGCCAGCCGCAGGTCGCGCGCCCGGGCGGCGGGTGCGAGGGCGAGCATGCGCACGGCGATGGCGTCGGCGCCGGTAGTGGTGCGCAGGTCCCAGTCGAAGGCGAGGATGTCGCGCCAGAAGCATTCTGGGGCGAACAAAGAGGCGAGCGTCGAGGTCTCATCCGACGTTAGGGCGGCAGCGAAGTCGCTCAACCAGCACTGCACGGCCGCCTTTAGAAAGGTATCGGTGACTAGGCTGTCCATGTTGACCTTTGTCTTCGAACGGCCTGCATATGGGCCGTTCGCGTATCCTTTCCGTTATGACCATGCGCCGCAAGCGAGGGCTCAAAGAATGCGTCGATGTCGCCCTTGGGTTCCGACTGGCGGCGTAGAATGGCAACACGCCTGCCTTGCAGGAGGCGAGTTCGGCCGGCGGCGGCATACGGGTGCGTGCATTCCAGAAATACACCGCCGAAATCGAATTCGCCCGCGCGCTCGAGGCCGTCCCTGCGGGTGATCCGCCGTGGCGGGTGTCGTTCCGAGTAGGGACGGCGTTCTAAGCGGCTTCCTTGTCCCCACCCGCGCCGCAAGCGACGCCGCCATGAACTCGTCGAGATCGCCGTCGAGCTCCTTCTGCGGGTCGCTGCGTTCCACGCCAGTGCGCCTTCAACATCTGATAAGGCTGCAGCACGTAGCTGCGGATCTGGTCACCTTCCCCGGGCCTCCTCCCATACGGCGAAGATACTGGTGATGGACGACGACCGCGGCGTCCGGGACGTGGCGCTCAGCCAGCTCAAGGGCCTGGGCTACGATGTCCTCCAAGCCTCCAATGGCTCCGACGCGCTAGAACTGTTGCGCGCCAATCCGGACATCGACCTGCTGTTCACCGACGTCGTCATGCCGGGCGGCCTGAACGGCCGCGAAGTGGCCGAACAGGCCCGCAAGATCCTGCCCGGCCTCAAGGTGCTGTTCACCTCGGGCTACTTCGAAGGCGCCCTCGTCCGCGACGGCGCGCTCGAGTCGAGCGTGCGGCTGCTGGTGAAGCCCTACCGCAAGAACGAACTGGCCGAGACGATGGCCGAGGTGCTGGCGGCGGCCTAGGCGGCTAGCGGGGTACCCCGTCGGAGGCAACGCGATATCCGGGGTCGGCGGCGCCCACCTCTGGCGGCGCTGTCTCGGGCAGGCGCGACTTCTCCGAAATGTCTCCAAATCCTGAGATACCTCCGATGCCGATGGCAAAAGGACTTCTCGCGATTTGTCTCGGATTCCGCCACTCCCTCCGCGCAATAAAATTAGCCGATCTGCGCGTAACCCGCTGGGTCTGTTTCTGCCGGCAGTCCCGGTCGCCCAGCCTCCAACAGTCGTTTTGGCCCCGTGACCTGCTCCCCTGAAACTCCCTCGTAGTAAGGTTGAGTCCGTTCTGAGGAGAACGGACATGAAGCGGAAGCGTTTTAGCGAAGAGCAGATTATCGAGATCTTGAAGCTGCACAGTGCGGGGGCGAAGCCCGCCGACCTGTGTCGCCAGCACGGGATCAGCGAGGCAACGCTGTACAACTGGCGAAGCCGGTATGGCGGGATGCAAGTGTCGGAGGCCAAGCGGCTGCGGTCTCTGGAGGAAGAGAACCGCAAGCTGAAGAAGCTGCTGGCGGAGACCATGCTCGACAATGCCGCCTTGAAGGATATCGCCTCGGGAAAGTTCTGAGGCCTGCGGTACGGCGCCGGGCAGTGGACCATGCAAAGCGGGTCCACGGATTGAGCCAGCGCCGAGCCTGCAGGCTGATCGGGATGGACGTAAGCAGCTACCGGTATCGGTCGCGGCGGGCTGACGATGGCCCGTTACGCGAGAAGCTGCGCGCGCTGGCGGCGGTGCGCCGTCGGTTCGGTTACCGGCGTCTGGCGTGGATGCTCGAGCGGGAGGGCTCGAAGGTGAACCTGAAGAAGGTCTACCGGCTGTACCGGGAGGAAGGCCTGGCGGTGAAGCGGCGGCGTGGCCGTCGGCGGGCCATCGGCACCCGTGCACCGATCGTCGTGCCGCAGGAGCTTAACCAGCGTTGGTCGCTCGACTTCGTCAGCGACCAGCTTGGCAACGGTCGACGGTTCCGTCTGCTCAACGTGATCGACGACTTCAACAGCGAGTGCCTGGCGTCCGTCCCGGACTTCTCGCTATCGGGCATGCGGGTGATCCGCGAGCTCGAGGCCATCATCGCGGTCCGCGGCAAGCCGGCGATGATCGTCTCGGACAACGGCACGGAGCTGACCAGTAACGCCGTGCTGCGCTGGGCAGCCGACCAGGACATCGAATGGCACTACATCGCGCCAGGCAAGCCGATGCAGAACGGCTTCGTCGAGAGCTTCAATGGCCGCATGCGCGACGAATGCCTGAACGAGCACGTCTTCATGACGCTGGCTGAGGCTCGACGGATCGTCGAGGCCTGGCGCATCGACTACAACACGATAAGGCCGCATGGCCGCCTCGGCAGGTTGCCTCCGGCGGTGTTCGGCGCTACGCGCAGACCCGGAAAGCAAGAGGACGGGGCGCTGCGCTCGATCGGGGGCTTCGCGCCCCGTCCTCTTGCTCCACCAACCATCAGAGCAAAACAGGAACAGACTCAATCTGACGACGTATGAAAGACGGGGAGCAGGTCA
>CAIKZO010000174.1 GCA_903832005.1 Enhydrobacter aerosaccus
CCACCAGCAGCCGATTGACCTCGGCTGCCTTCTCTTGCTGAACCCAGTGGCCGGCACCCTCGAGGATGTGACTGCCGCGCAGGCCGGGCAGCGTCTTCGGGAAAGCCTCGAGCTGGGCTTTCGCGGCGGGAAAGCGCAGCACGCCGTCCTTGCTGCCGGCGATGAAGAGCGACGGCTGGCGGATCGGCTGGCCGCGCCACGGACCGCCCAGCTCCCAATTGCGTCTCAGGTTGCGATACCAGTTGAGCCCGCCGCGGAAACCCGTGCGCGCGAATTCCTGCGTGTAGTAGTCGAGGTCGGCGTCGCTCAGCCAGGCCGGCAGCGCCGCCGGATCGACCGTGTTGCTCAAGAGTGTGCCTTGCGGCAGGCGCGCGAAGCCCTTGCCTTCGTCGTCCAGATCGCCACTCGCGGTGAAGTAGAGCCGGCGCAGCGCTGTCTTGATGTCCTGCTGCAGCTCCGCCTCGGCCACGCCCGGCTTCTGGAAATACTGCAGGTAGAAGTCGTTGATGCCGAGCTTGGCGAGCGCGGTCAGGATGTCGACGTAGCCCGGCGGCGAATAAGGAACGCTCATCGCGCAGACGGCGGGAAACAGGTCGGGTCGCCACAGAGCCGCATGCCAGGCCACTGGTGCTCCCCAATCATGACCGACGATGACGGCCTTGGTTTCACCGAGCGCCTTCACCAGCTCGGCCATGTCGCCCACGAGATGCATCAAGGTGTACTGGTCGATGCCCTCCGGCGCTTCCGTGCCGCCATAGCCGCGCATGTCGGGCGCGACACAGCGGAAGCCCGCCGCGCTCACCGCTTCGAGCTGATGGCGCCACGAATACCAGCTCTCCGGCCAGCCATGGCAGAACAGCACGAGAGGTCCGCTGCCCCTCTCGGCGTAACGCATGTGGATGCCGTTGGCGGTCAGCGTCTTGAGCGGGATATTCACGGCCTATTCCTCCAGCGCCATTTCATTGTTGCCGCGGCCGCCAGCACCATGGCCGGCACGGCGATGAACGAGGTCGGCGCCAGCGACGCCACACCCGTCAGGCCATTGCCCACCGTGCAGCCCAGCGCCAGCACGCCGCCCACGCCCATCAGCGCCGCCCCGCCGGCATAGCGCAGCATGTCGGCCGGCTGCTCGAAACCGACCAGCTTGAAGTCGCGCTTCAGCCCGACGACGGCCAGCGCTCCGACAAAGATGCCAGCCACGAAGGCGATGCCGAAGTTGATCTTGGCGCCGGTGAAAGTGAGCAAATAAATCAACGCGTCGCCGCCGCCGCGCGTGACGTTGACGCTCTCGACCGTGACCGGCTCGAAATCGTCGGCGCCCAGCACGCCGGTCGCGAGATAGCCCGCCGGTACCAGCAGGCCGATCAGCACGCCGGCGATCAGGTGCCGGGCCGGCACCCTTCTCCAGACGATGACGACAAGCGCTACCGCGACGAACACCGCGCCCCCGGTGAGCGGTAGCGTCTGCCGGGCGAGGCTCACAGTCGTCACGCCGGAGAGAGAGGAACGCGCGGGCGCCAGAACCCCTCGGATCGTGGCGTAAGCGACAAGGGCGAAGATCAGGAACGACACGACCGAGCGAAGATTGCCGCCGGCCGACAAGACGAGAAGCCGCGTGCCGCAGCCGCCAGTCAGGGTCATGCCGACACCGAACATCGCGCCGCCCAGCACAGCGCCGCCCCAGAAGAGACTGGTCGGCAGCACGACAGCCTTGGAGAGATCGAGCCGACCGGTCCACACCAGCGCCTGGACCACGATCAGGCCCACGACCATGGCCGTGAGGAAGCCGCGCAGACGGGGCGCGTTGTCGGTCGTGAGCGCATCCTCGACGGCGCCGCGCATGCAGAAGCCCGACCAGCGCGCGAGCGCGCCGAAGGCCAGGCCGATGGCAAAGGCAGCGAGCGCCACCTGGCCGTTGGTATCGAGTGTCATTGCCGCGAGCTTAGCCGCGAAGATGGACCGGACGCGACAGTCTTGAGCGCACCGAAGCACGCGAGCCCAGCAGCAGCGAAACCAGGAAGAACAGGCTCGCCACCAGCACGATCACCGGCCCCGAGGGCAGGCCGGCATGGAAGGACAGCAAAAGCCCGATGGCGCCGGACAGGAACGCCAGGGGCACGGCGATCAGGGTCATCGACCAGACCTCGCGCGCCCAGAAGGACGAGGCGACCGCCGGCAGCAGCATCAGGCCGAGCGCCATCAGGGTGCCGAGCGCCTGGAAGGCCGCCACCATGTTGAGCACCGCGAGGCCCAGGAACAGCGCGTGATAGAGGCCGCCGCGCACGCCCATCGCCGCCAGGAAGCCCGGATTGAAACACTCCACGACCAGCGGGCGATAGATGGCGGCGAGGCCAACGAGCGTCACCGTCGCGGTGCCCACGATCAGGATCAACGCCTGGTCGTCGACCGCCAGGATGGCGCCAAACAGGATGTTCATCAGGTCGATCGTCGAGCCCCGCAGCGAGACGATCAGCACGCCCAGCGCCAGCGACGTGAGATAGGCCGCGGCAAAGCTCGCGTCCTCGCGCATGGTGGTGAAGCGCGCGATCGCACCGGACACCAGCGCAGTCGCCATGCCGGCCACGAAGCCGCCGAGACTCATCGCCGGCAACGACAGGCCGCCCAGCAGGAAGCCCAGCGCCGCGCCCGGCAGCAGCGCATGCGCCAGCGCGTCGCCCATCAAGCTCATGCGGCGCAGGATCAGGAACACGCCGATCGTCGAGCCCGCCACCGACAGCGCGAGGCAGGCAATCAACGCCCGGCGCATGAAGGCGAAGTCGGCGAACGGCTCGAGCAGATAGGTGTAGAGCATCGAAGCCGCGCCTAGGCGCTCTGCTTCAGAGGAATACAGGCGCCGGCATGCTCGTCCCAGGCCTCGGCCATAGCGCGCGCGCGCAGCAGGTTCTCGGGCGACAGAACGCGCGACGTCGGGCCGGAGTCGACCAGCTCGCGCGCCAGCAACAGCGCGTTGGGGAAGTCGCGGCGCACCTGGTCGATGTCGTGCAGCACGGCAACGACCGTGCGCTTCTCCGCCTGCCAGCGGCGGATCACCTCCATCAGGTCGACAACAGTCTTGGCGTCGATCGCGGCAAACGGCTCGTCCAACAAGACGAGGTCGGCATCTTGCAAAAGCAGCCGCGCGAACAGCACGCGCTGGAACTGGCCGACCGACAGCGTGTCGATCGGGCGGCGCTCGAAGCCGCCCAGTCCCACCGATTCGATGGCATGGCTTGCATCGTGGACGTCGGTCTTCGCGGCCTTGCCGAAAGCGCCGAAGCGCGACCAGCGGCCGAGCAGCACCGTGTCGAGGACGGAAATCGGAAAGCTGCGATCGACCTCGGCCTGTTGCGGCAGGTAGGCGATGCGCTTGACCGCACACTCGATCTTGCCCTCGATGCGTGGCGCCAGCCCCAGCATCGCCTTCAGGAGGCTGCTCTTGCCGGCGCCGTTCGGGCCGACGATGGCCGTCATCTCCCCGGCCGCGATCTCCGCCGAGACATGATGCACGGCCGGGTGACGGTCGTAGCTCACCGTCAGGTCGACCAGGCGCAGCGCCGGAGTCACGATTTTATCCTCACAGGGCCCACCAGACGCACAGCCACAGGCCAGCCGCCACGACCAGCGCCGCCGCAATACGGGCGGGGGCGCTCATGGCGAGCAGGGCAGTGCCGGGCGAGGTCGGTCCATGCATCGCGTTTTGTTATAATATTACCCTCCGGGAGTCCACGGCCCCGTGAACGTTCTTGATTGGCAGGTGAGGCGGCCCGCGCTCATGTTCGGGCATGTCCAAATTCACCCCCGGCCGCCGCTCCGTGTTGATCGGCGCCGCCGCAGCAGCCGCCGTCGTCGCTCCCGCCGTTTCCGCCTCTGCGGCCCCGCCCTCTAGCGCTCCCTTGGCCGGGCCATGGGCGATCGAGCTCTTCACCTCGCAGGGCTGCAGCTCCTGCCCGCCGGCCGACACCCAGCTCGGCACACTGCGCGACCGTCCCGACATCGTCGCTCTGTCGTTCCATGTCGATTATTGGGACTACATGGGTTGGAAGGATCCGTTCGCCAACAAGGCGATGACCTATCGCCAGCGCGCCTATGCCCGCGTGCTGCGCCAGCGCTACGTCTATACGCCCGAGATGGTGGTCGATGGCGTCACCCATGAGCCCGGCGTCACCCGCGCGTCGATCGACGAGATGTTGAACGCCGCGCAGCATCAGTCGACGGCGCGCGCGACGCCTCGACTGGAACGCGTGATGGACGGCCCGCTCACGATCACACTCGCCCCCTTCAAGCTCGAAAGCGCCAGCGCCGACATCGTGCTGGCGGTCTACGACCGTCGCCATTCGACGCCGGTGCCGCGCGGCGAGAACACGGGCCACACGATCGACAATTTCAACGTCGTGCGCCGGCTCGAGACGGTGGCGCGCTGGGACGGCACGGCCGCGCATTGGACCGTGCCGCCCGACCGTTTCCAGCCGAACCAGGGCATCGCCGTCCTCGTCCAGCACGATGATTACGGTTCGATGATCGGCTGCAACAAGCTCGAGCCGCGCATAACAGGCTGACATCAAAGGCTAATATCGGCCGCCTTGCTTCGGCCGCTTCGGCGCGCGAAGCTCGAAGAATGTCGCCCAGTAGCGAGTCCGGCCGCCTGACGGCCGTCCTCGGCCCCACCAATACCGGCAAAACCTACCTGGCGATCGAGCGCATGCTCGGCCACGAGTCGGGGATCATCGGCTTTCCGCTGCGCCTGCTGGCCCGCGAAAACTACGACCGCGTGGTCAAGCTCAAGGGCGCGGGCAAGGTCGCGCTGATCACCGGCGAGGAGAAGATCGTCCCGCCGGGCGCGCGCTATTTCATCTGCACCGTCGAATCCATGCCGCTCGATCGGCCGGTCTCCTTCCTCGCCGTCGACGAAGTGCAGATGGCGGCCGATCTGGAGCGCGGCCATTTCTTCACCGACCGTCTTTTGAACGCGCGCGGCATGAACGAGACCATGCTGCTGGGCGCCGACACGATCCGGCCCGTGCTCAACCGCCTGCTGCCTGACATCGATATCGTAGCGCGGCCGCGCTTCTCCAAGCTCTCCTATGTCGGGCCGAAGAAGGCGACGCGCCTGCCGCCGCGCTCCGCCGTGGTCGGCTTCTCGGCCAACGAGGTCTACGCCATCGCCGAGTTGATCCGCCGCCATCGCGGCGGCACGGCGATCGTGATGGGTGCCTTGAGCCCGCGCACGCGCAACGCCCAGGTCGAGATGTTCCAGTCGGGTGAGGTCGATTATCTCGTCGCCACCGACGCGATCGGCATGGGCCTCAACATGGACGTGAACCACGTCTGGTTCGCGTCCCTGCGGAAATACGACGGGCGCATGTCCCGTCCGCTACACGCCGTCGAGCTGGCACAGATTGCCGGCCGCGCCGGACGCTACATGAACGACGGCACTTTCGGCACGACGATCGACGTCGGCGGTCTCGACGAAGAGACGGTCGAGGCGATCGAGAACCACCGGTTCGACCCGCTGCGCGAGCTGCAGTGGCGCAATGCCACACTCGATTTCCGTTCGGCTCCGGCACTGCTGGCCTCGCTCAACCGCCCGCCGCCACACCAGGTGCTGCAGCGCGTGCGCGAACAGGACGATCAGTTCGCCTTCCAGACGCTGTCCCAGCACTCGGAGTTCCTGCCGCGCCTTCAGACGCCGGCGCGCGTGAAGCTACTGTGGGAAGTGTGTCAGGTCCCCGACTTCCGCAAGACCATGACAGAGGAGCACACGGCGCTGCTCGCCGCCTTGTTCACGCATCTGACACAGGGCGGCGAACACCTGCCCGAGGACTGGATCGACAGTCATGTCAAAAGACTTGAGCGTTTCGACGGCGACATCGATACTTTGATGGCACGTATCGCGCATGTTCGGACCTGGACCTATATTTCGCACCGCGCCGACTGGATTCAGCGCGCAGTGCATTGGCAGGAGCGCGCGCGAGCTATAGAGGACAGGCTGTCCGACGTGCTGCACCAGCGGCTGACCCAAAGGTTTGTCGATAGACGGGCGGCGATGCTTGTACGAAGATTGCGCGATGAGGGTGAAATGACGACGTCAGTCGCCGAGGCCGGCGAGGTCATAGTCGAGGGCGAGCATCTCGGTCGTATCGAGGGCTTCCGCTTCGTTCCCGACAAGACCGAGGAACAGACCGATCAGAAGGCGGTACTGAGTGCGGCGCTGCGCGCGCTGCGCGAGAACCTGCCGACACGTCTGGCGGCCTTCACCAACGCCCCCGACGGCGAGCTGGTGTTCGATTCGCAGCTGCGCATCTGCTGGGGCGGCGGTCCGATCGCACGCCTGATGCCGAGCGGCGATGTGCTCGCTCCCAAGGTCGAGGCCCTGGCCTCCGACCTGCTCGACGGCCCGGCGCGCGAAGACGTGCGCAAGCGCGCGGCGACCTGGGTCGAGACACGCATCCGCCTGGGCCTCAGCGAATTGATGGACGCCCGCGCCGCCTCGGAGAATATTCCGGCCGGCGCACGCGGCATCATCTTCCAGCTCTGCGAGGGCCTGGGCGTGATCGCGCGCAAGCCGATCGAACAACAGCTCACGGAACTGGCCGAGGAAGATCGCAAGGCGCTGGCCAAGCTCGGCGTGAGGGTCGGCGTCTTCACGCTCTACTTCCCCAGCATGTTGAAGCCGGTGCCGATCCGTCTGCGCGCCGGCCTCTGGATGGTCGCCAAGAATCGTGACACGATTCCGACCTTGCCGGCCGAAGGCCGCACGTCGATGGATCTGCCGCCGGGCGCCGAGCGCGATTTCTACGCCACCATCGGCTACATCCCGCTGGGCAACCACGCGATCCGCGCCGACATGGTCGAGCGCCTGGCCGCGATGGCCCGTGCCGCCGTGCGCGACAGCCGCGAGAACGCGCGCCGCGCCCAGCAGGAAAAGAAGGCGGAAACGGCGGAAACAAAGGCCGAAACGCCTGCCGCGCCTGCAGGCGAGATCCCGGCGCCGGCCTCCGATGCCGAGATCAACGAATGGGCGATCGTTGCCGCCGCCTTCGGCGAGAACGAGCCTGTAGCGGAAGCAGCGCCTGCTCCCGAGCCTGTCGTAGAGCCGACGCCGGAGCCTGTCGTCGAAGAAGCGAAGGCGGAAGAAGTACCGGTCGAAGAGGTGAAGGCTGAAGAGCCCGCGCCTGCCGAAGAGCCTGTGCCCGCCGTCGATACGATGATCGCCGTGCCGGCGCCTGAAGAGGCCAAGGCCGAAGAAGCAAAGACGGAAGAGGCCGAGAAGCCCGCCGAACCGAAGAAGATCGAGCCGAAGGCCTTGCCGCCCGGCTGGTTCCGCGCGACGCCGCAGATGATGTCGCTGGTCGGCTGCTCGGAGCCCGAGATGGCCGACGTGCTGCGCGGACTCGGCTATCGCGTGCACCCGCCGACGGAAGAGAGCGGCCCGCTGTTCGCCTTCTCGGTCAAGCCGCGCTTCGTGCGCGAGCGCGAGGAGCAGCGCGAGCGCCAGCGCCTGCAGGAACGCGAGCGCCGCGACCAGCGCCGCCGCGAACGGCCCGAGCGGCCGGACGAGCGCCAGTTCTTCGCCGACGCTCCCAAGCGCGACGGCCAGCGTCCCGATGGGCCGCGCGGCCCGCGCCACAACAACGCCAACCCGCGCTCCGAGGGCAAGCCGAACTCCGGTGGACCTCGCGGTGACGGTCCGCCGCGCGGCGATCGCCGCGACTCGCGGCCGCCGCGTCGCGACTCCGGCGGGCCGGCGCTCCGGCTCTATGCCACGACGGAGAAGAAGGGCGATTCCACGGCCGACTCGCCGTTCGCCAAGCTGCTCGAGCTGAAGCTCGGCGGGAAGAAATAGTCCTTCCCGCGAATGCGGCTCGACAAATGGCTTTGGCACGCCCGCTTCTTCAAGACCCGCTCGCTCGCCACCCGTTATGTCGAGAAGGCGCGCTGCCGGATCGATGGCCGCGCGACCGACAAGGCGCACACGTCCGTGGCGCCGGGAATGGTGCTGACCTTTGCCCTTGGCCCCAAGGTGCATGTGGTCAAGATCGTGGCCCTGGGCGAGCGCCGCGGCCCGTCGACCGAAGCGAAAACGCTTTATGACGAAATCGAATCTGCGTGAGTCGAGAGCCTTGCGCGAGGCCGTGAGCCGCGTTAACACGCGCCCGCTTCAGGAGCGTTAGATGACCTATGTCGTGACCGAAGCTTGCATCAAGTGCAAGTACATGGACTGCGTCGAAGTCTGCCCCGTGGATTGCTTCTACGAGGGCGATAACATGCTGGTTATCAATCCGGATGAGTGCATCGATTGCGGCGTCTGCGAGCCCGAGTGCCCGCCAGGCGCCATCGTGCCGGATACCGAGAAGGGCATGGAGCAGTGGCTGGAGCTCAATCGCACCCTGTCGACCGAGTGGCCGAACATTACCCGCAAGGGCGAAGCCCCTGCCGACGCCGAGACTTTCAAGGACGAGAAAGACAAATTTAAGAAGTATTTCAGCAAAGACCCGGCAAAACGCTAGATTTAGCGGTCGGCTCAGTCTTCTGACGCTATCTTTGCGAAAGCCATGCAGCCTTCGCATGCCCCAACCGTTGCTCAAATGCAACAACAGGCGCGACTCACCCTCAAAAACGTGATATAAGGTCCGCGCTGGAAGCGGTCCGGAGTCCGGTTCGTCGCTAGCTCGGTCGCCAAGTCGGTTTCCGAATGAAACTTACCGATGCGGCGGTTTGAGCGAGCACACAGGGGAGTGTGCGCGGTGGATCGCGGTATCGCTGAAAGCGGGGCTTAGAGTGAAGGGATTGGATATGTCAGCCAAGCCGAAAAAGTCGCCCGTCAAGGCGACGAAGGATTTTGCGTTCGATAAGGGCGATTTTGTCGTTTACCCGACCCATGGCGTGGGCAAGGTCGTCGACATCGAGGCGAAGGAAATCGCCGGCCACAAACTCGAGCTGTTCGTCATCTCGTTCGAGCAGGAGCGCATGATGCTGCGCGTGCCCGTGATGAAGGCCAAGCTGTCGGGCCTGCGCAAGCTCAGCTCGCGCAAGATCATGGAAAACGCCCTGGTCACCCTCAAGGGCCGCAGCCGTATCAGCCGCGCCATGTGGAACCGCCGCGCCCAGGAATACGAAGCGAAGATCAACTCGGGCGACCCGGTGTCGATCGCCGAAGTCGTGCGCGACCTGCATCGCAATGCCGGCCAGCCCGACCAGTCCTACAGCGAGCGGCAGATCTATGAAGCCGCCCTCGATCGCCTGGCGCGCGAACTCGCCGCCGTCGAGCGTATCGACAAGGAAGTGGCGACGCAGAAGTTGAACAACGTCCTGCAGAAAGTGGCGTAAGCCTTTTCTCGCCGAGATTATGAAAAGGGCGGTCCTCGGACCGCCCTATTTTATGCTTGTCGTCCTGAGCGGAGCGAAGGACCTAAGGCTTCAACAGAACCTTTGGTCGAACCCCTAGATCCTTCGCTTCGCTCAGGATGACAGGAGCGGACAGGATCACAGGAGCGGGCGCGGTTTGGTTCGGCGAACTTCTTCTAAGGTTCGATCA
The DNA here is from genome assembly GCA_903832005.1 of Enhydrobacter aerosaccus. GTDB lineage: Bacteria > Pseudomonadota > Alphaproteobacteria > Reyranellales > Reyranellaceae > Reyranella > Reyranella aerosaccus_B. The sequence goes on from CAIKZO010000174.1 coordinate 9,536, forward strand.
GCTTCACGTCGGTGCGCTTGTTCAAGTCGGCGGCATCGTCGACGCCGTTCAGGGTCAACAGGCGTTCGAGCTTGAAGTCGGGATAGGGCATGCGGTGCGCCAGGGTGGCGGCCGGCGCACCGTTGCGCGGGACCACATGCAGCCGATAGGGATGCAGTGCCTCGGCTTCGGCGTTCGACAAGAACCGGAAGCTGCGCGCCGCCGTCACCATCTCGTCGATGCGCCGGTCACGATCGGGCCCGTCTGCCAGCAGATTGAAGAAGCAGATGCCCGCGCCGTTGCGGACGATGACGTGCCGCATCTGCGACAGGCCGGTATCGGCGCCGCGCGGCTTGGCGCCGATCGCGGCTTCCTGCCCGCCGATCGTGGTCGACTGAATGTCGGTCGGCGTCGGCGTCAGCTTGTTGCGCATCCAGTCGTCGAGCCGCCCCGGGACGCGCTCGTCGTTGCAGGAGAAATACAGGATCGAGCGGTCGCGCCCCACGCCGGTCACGCCATCGCGGTCGTTGAACAGCACGAAGTCGGCGGGCGCGCGGAAGCTGAGCTTCATGATCGGATGTAGGAAAAGAGGGCCGCGCACGAACCCTTCCTCGGGCCGGTCGTCGACCGACAGACCATCGATCTGGGCGAGGAAATCCGCGCGATCGCCGTCGCCCGGCTGGCGCGTCAGCGGCTCGGTCTGCAGGGCGGCCAGCCGGTCGTCCGGTTCGGGATGCGTGGACATCGCATTGGGCGGTCCGCTCGACGCGAAGGCAGGGCCTAGCATGCGGTCCTGCAACTGCGATTCGCGCCGCAGCTTCTCGATCAAGGTCGACATCGCGTCGCCGCGATAGCCCGCCTTCGCAATGAAGCCCAGGCCCGCGTGATCGGCCTCCAGCTCCTGGTCGCGCGAGTAGCGCCGCAGGGCCAGGAAGCCATCGCGCGCCACCGCCCGGCCGACCACGGCCGATCCGCTGGTGGCCATGGCCTTGACCGCCGCATCCATCACCGCCTGCCGCTCGCGCGCGCGTTCGGTCGCATGATGAAGGGTAACGTGGCCGATCTCATGGCCGATCGCGGCGGCAAGCTCGGCCTCGTCGTCGAGCAGCGCCAGCAGGCCGCGGGTAACGAAGATGTAGTTGTTGCCGAGCGCATGGGCGTTGGGTTCGGGCTGGTCGAGGACGTAGAACTTGAAATAGCCCGGGATGGCGGCGCGCTGGACGACGCGTTGGCCAACCCGATCGACCAGCGCCTGCAGGGCCGGCGAGGTTTCGATGGCGCCGACCTGCTTCTCGACGGCGGAGGGCAGCGCCGGCGAGCGCGCGACGCCCGAGGTCGCGGCCGCGGTCTGCGGCGGATTGTTCTCGGGTGTGCAGGCGCCAAGGACTGCGAACAGTGCGGCGAGACCCAGAATACGCTGAAAAATCACACTTCCTCCCGTCGCGCCCGCCCCGGCGGCGCAAGCTTAGACGTTGATGCAAGGCAGCCGCAATCACGGCGACGCTGGCCCCGGAGCCGCCGCTATGGCACCAATGGATCAGGATCGTCGTCATGCCGCGTTCGGAAACCCCTCTTCGCTCCGACCTCTTCCCGGAAATCTCGCCCTACTCGAGCGGGATGCTGGCCGTGGACGGTCGCCACACCATCTACTGGGAGCAAAGTGGCAATCCCGAGGGCGTTCCCGTGGTCTTCCTGCATGGCGGCCCGGGCGCCGGCTCCGCGCCGGTCCATCGCCGCTTCTTCGATCCGCAGTTCTATCGCATCATCGTGTTCGACCAGCGCGGCTGCGGCCGCTCGATGCCGCTGGGCGACCTTCACGACAACACGACCGATCATCTGGTCGCCGACATGGAGAAGCTGCGCGCCCATCTCGGCCTGCAGCGCTGGCTGCTGTTCGGCGGCTCGTGGGGCAGCACGCTGGCGCTGGCTTACGGTCTGAAACATCCCGGGCGCACGACCGGCTTCATCCTGCGCGGCATCTTTCTCGGCGCCCGGCCCGAGATCGAATGGTTCCTGCACGGCATGCGGACGATCTTTCCCGAGGCGTGGCGCGACTTCGTGGGCCAGCTCCCCGAGAACGAACGCACCGATCTGCTGGCGAACTACTACCGCCGCCTGACCGATCGCAATCCCGACATCCATCGCCCCGCCGCGCGCGCCTGGAGCCGCTACGAGGCCGCCTGTTCGACGCTCTATCCAACGGCACGCGCGCCGTTCGAATCGGACCACGGCGGCTTTGCCTTGGCCCTGGCACGCATCGAGGCGCATTACTTCGCTCACGGCACGTTCGTGCCCGAAGGCTGGCCGTGGACCGACATCGACCGCGTGCGCCAGCTGCCGTGCACCATCGTGCAGGGCCGCTACGACATCGTCTGCCCGCCGGTCACCGCCGAGGCCTTGTCGCGCGCGTGGCCCGAGGCGCGCTACGTCGTCGTGCCCGACGCCGGCCACAGTGCGCTCGAGCCCGGCATTCGCGCGGCCCTCGTGAACGCTACCGAGAACTACCGCCTCTCGATTACCGACGACGATCTCTTCGCGCCGCGCTTCCCGTGGGAAACGGCGTAGAGCCGCCCTTGAAAGCGCCAACGCCGACGCTGTCGCTCGCCGATCTCGCCAAACGCAAGGACACGCTGCCGCCGGCCCTCGCCGAAGCGCTCGGCGCCATGCTGGGCGCGCCGGGCGACGTGGCGATGCTGTCGCTGCGCGAACTGGGACGCCGGCTCGACCTCAGTCACTCCGCGCTCAGCCGCCTGCCGCGCGCTCTCGATCTTGCGAACTACAACGAACTGCAGGCGATCTTCCGCAGCGGCATGCGCTTCGAGGGCAGCCCGCTCGCGGCACGCAGCAAGCCCCGCAAGGCCGCGCAAGCAGCAGCCCCGGATACGATGGACGTTCATCGCGAACTGGATGCGGCGCGCTCAGCTCTCTCGGGCGCCGTACCGGCGCGGCTGGTGGCGGCGGCGCGGCTGGTCCTGAAGGCGCGTCGGATCTGGCTACTGGGCCGGCGTTCGAGCTTCGGTCTCGCCTACTCGGCCTGGCACGTTCTGGCGGCATTGCGGCCCGAGGTGCACCTGCTCGAAATGGCCGGCGGCACGGGCATCGACCTGCTGGTCGATGCCGGGCCGCAAGACGTACTGCTGGCGATCGGCACCAACCGCACCGCCAGCGAAACCGTCCGGCTGGCGACAGCCGCCACCGCGCGCGGCGCCCAGTTGATCGCGATCGTCGACCATGCGGGCTCGCCGCTCACCCGCAACGCCGCGATTTCCTTCGTCGCCCCGGGGATCCGCGAGGCTGCCCTGCCGGGCTTCCTGGGCGCGGCGGCCGTGCTGCAGGGGCTTCTCGAGGAGACGTTGCGGCTGCGCGGGCCCGTCGAAGGGCGGCGGCTGGCCGCGATGGATCGGCTGCTGGTCGAAAGCGGCGATGTCATCGAAACCGGGCGGAAACGCGACTAAGACAATCCGAGTCAAAACTCCTTGAGTGAGACATTTGTCTTGTATACCGTTGTTGAGACAGCAACGGGAGATGACGCATGTCCAAGGTTCTCTATCGCCACAACGTCTCGCACGACCTGCCGCGCGCGGTGGCCGGAGACGGGGCGTGGATTATCGACGACCAGGGCCGGCGCTATCTCGACGCGTCGGGCGGCGCCGCGGTCTCCTGCCTCGGCCACAGCAACGAGGCGATCCGCAAGGCGATGGTCGATCAGGTCGAGAGCCTGGCCTATGCGCACACGCGCTTCTTCACGACTTCACCGATGGAAGAGTTCGCCGATCTTCTGGTCGACGCTGCACCGGATCCGTTGACGAAGGTCTGGTTCACCAGCGGCGGCTCGGAGGCGATCGAGGCCGCGCTCAAGATCACGCGGCAATATTTCTTCGAGATCGGCGAGACCGACCGGCGCTTCATCGTCGGCCGCCGCCAAGGCTATCACGGCAGCACGACCGGCGCGCTGTCGGCCGGCGGCAATGCCTGGCGGCGGCGCATCTTCGAGCCGATCCTGCTCGAGACCACGCATCACATCGGCCCCTGCTATCCCTACCGGCACATGCGCGCCGACGAGACGCTGGAGGCCTATGGCCGGCGCACCGCCGACGAACTCGAAGCGAAAGTCGCCGAGCTGGGGCCGGGCAATGTCGCGGCCTTCATGGCCGAGACGGTGGTCGGCTCCTCGATCGGCACGCAGCCGCCGGCGCCCGGCTACTTCAAGCGCATCCGCGAGATTTGCGATCGCCACGGCATCCTGCTGATCCTCGACGAGGTGATGTGCGGCATGGGCCGCACCGGCACGCGCTTCGCCTTCGAGGAAGAAGGCGTCGTCCCCGACATGTGCGCTCTGGCCAAAGGTCTGTCCGCTGGCTACGCGCCTTTCGGCGCGCTGCTGATCGCCGAGAAGATCCATCGCGCGATCGAGAACGGTTCGAAGACGGTGATGCATGGCCACACGTTCATGGGCCATGCGCTGGGCTGCACCGCGGCGCTCGCCGCCCAGCGCTACATCGACGACAACAATCTGCTGGAAGCAGTGCGCCAGCGCGGCGCCTATCTCGAGCGGCGGCTGAAGGAGTGTTTCGGCCAGCATCCCAACGTTGGCGACATCCGTGGCCGCGGCCTCTTCTGGTCACTCGAGCTGGTCGCCGATCGCAACACGCAGGCACCGTTCCCGCCGGCCGCCGGCCTCAGCATGAAGATCAAGGACACGGCCATGGAGAACGGCCTGATCTGCTATCCGATGAACGGCGTCGCCGACGGCCGCCAGGGCGAGGTGGTGATGCTGGCGCCGCCCTTCATCATCAGCGAAGAGGAAATCGACCTGATCGTCGAGCGGCTCTCGCAGACGCTCGACACCGTGCTGGCGGCTAACGCGAAGGCGGCGGCATGATCGGCCGAAGGCTCGTGCTGGCGGCGCCGTTCCTGGCCGCGGCACCCGCCTTCGCCTTCCCGGAACGGCAAGTCCATCTCATCGTGCCCTTCGGTCCCGCAGGCGGCGTCGATTTCACGGCGCGCGTGCTGGCCGATGCGATGGGATCGGTCTGGGGCACGCCGCCTCTCGTGGAAAACAAGGCGGGCGCCGGCGGAATCGTGGGCAGCCAGACCGTCGCGCACGCGGCACCCGACGGCTACACGCTGCTGATGGGCTCGATCGGCACCTTGTCGATCGTGCCCGCGATCCGCTCGCGCCTGCCGTATGACGCCGAGCGCGACTTCGTGCCGGTCGCGCGGCTCACCGACGTGCCGAACGTGCTGGTCGTGCGCAACGGGCTCGCGGCCCACTCGGTCAAGGACGTGATCGACCTCGCACGCGCTAATCCCGACACGCTGACCTACAGTTCCGCCGGTGTCGGCACGTCCAATCACATGGCGGGTGAGCTATTCCAGCACATGACCGGCACCCGGATGCGTCATGTACCGTACAAGGGCGGCAACACGATGGATCTGGTGTCCGGCCTGGTCGACATGTCCTTCGACAATCTTCCGACCGCCTTGCCCTACATCCAGACCGGCCGGCTGCGCGCGCTGGCCGTCACCGGCACGAAGCGCTCGATGACAGCGCCGGACCTGCCGACAATCGCGGAAGCAGGCGTGCCCGGCTTCGACGTCGTGGGCTGGGTCGGGCTGTTCGCGCCGGCGAAGACTCCGACGGCGATCGTCGAGGATGTGCGTCGGGCCGTCGTCACCGCGCTTGCCCGCAAGGACGTCATCGATCGCCTGATCCAGCAGGGCGCCGAAGCCGCCGTGCCGTCGGACCAGCCCGGTTTCGCAGCGTTCTTGACGGCCGACCGCAAGAAGTGGAAGGAACTTGCGAACGACGCCGGGATCAAGGATCCCGACTGACGGAACAGAGGACGTGACGCGATGACGATGGAACTGCCGCCAGAACAGACCGGTGCCGCCGCCTGGTACGGGCCCGAGATGTCGCGCAGCACCGAGTGGCTGATGCCGCTCAGCCCGGCCGAGATCGCCGAAGTCGAGTCCGCGACCAAGAAGCTGGTCGCGCGCGACGCCGACATCGCGCAGATCAAGCCGTCGGACTTTGCGCTGCCGATGCTCGGCCGCAAGCTGAAGGCCCGCGTCGAGGAAGAAGTGTTGAACGGCCGCGGCTTCCTGCTGCTGCGCGGCCTGCCGGTCGAGCGCTGGAGCATCAAGGAAGCGGCCACGGCGTTCTTCGGACTGGGCGCCCATCTCGGCAGCGCACGCTCGCAGAACGGCAAGGGACATGTGCTGGGCCACGTGCAGGATCTCGGTCTCGCGTCCGACGATCCAAACGTGCGCATCTACCAGACGCACGAGCGCCAGACCTTCCATACCGATTCCTGCGACATCGTCGGCCTGCTCTGTCTCAAAACGGCGCAGAGCGGCGGCCTGTCGGCGCTGGTGAGCTCGACCACCATCTTCAACGAGATGCGTCGCCGCCGGCCCGACCTGCTGAAGCTGCTGTTCGAACCGCTGGCCACCGACCGGCGCGGCGAAGTGCCGGAAGGCCAGAAGCCCTATTTCCTGCTGCCGCCCTTCAACTGGTACAAGGGCTATCTCAGCGCCATCTACCAGCGCCAGTACATCGATTCGGCGCAGCGCTTCGACGACGCGCCACGCATGACACCGCAGCTGATCGAGGCGCTCGACATGTTCGACGCGCTGACCAACGACCCCAAGCTCAACATGTTCATGGAGTTCAAGCCCGGCGACGTTCAGCTGGTCCACAATCACACGCTGCTGCACGACCGCACCAACTTCCTCGACTGGCCCGAGCCCGAGCGCAAGCGCCACCTGCTGCGCCTGTGGCTTGCCGCCGATCGGGCCCGCCCGTTGCCCGACGCCTACGCCCAGCGCTACGGCTCGGTGGCGATCGGCGACCGCGGCGGCATCATCGTGCGCGGCACCCAGCTCAACGCCCCTCTGGAAGCTGTCTAGGGATGGGTTGACCCGAGGGCTCTCGCTCCCTAAGTGAAGGCCCTCGAAAGAAACCACTTTTACTAGGGATACCGTATGGCCAGCGATTCAACCGCGGGCGACGCCCCGGATGACATGCCGGTCGACGCCGAACCCACCCTCGAGACGCTCCAGCGCGTCATCGAAGGATTGCAGACCGAGAACGCGGACTTGCAGGACAAGCACCTGCGCGCGGTCGCCGAGTCGCAGAACATCCGCCGGCGCGCCCAGCAGGACATCGAGAAGGAACGCAAGTTCGGCATCGAGCGCTTCGCGCGCGACGCGCTGTCGGTGGCCGACAATCTCGGCCGCGCCCTGTCGGCCCTACCGGCCGATCTGGCGACGCTCGACCCGGCCGTGCGCAACGTCATCGTCGGCGTGCAGGCGACCGAGCGCGAGTTCCAGTCGATCCTGGAGCGCTACGGCGTCACGCGTATCGAGGCCAAGGGTAAGCCGTTCAACGCCGAGTTCCATCAGGCCATGATGGAGATCGAGGATCCGTCGGTGCCCGTGGGCACCGTGGTCCAGGAGTTGATCCCGGGCTACCTGCTGGCCGGCCGTCTGCTGCGCGCCGCGATGGTGGGCGTGTCCAAGGGCGGCCCGCAGCGCACCCCGGACGCCAGCAACGACGCTTAAAGCGCCGTCACCCGCCGCAGGGTGAGGTTGAAGCGGCCGCCCTCGGGCAACAGCGTGCTGGTCCCCGGCAGGATGCGATCGACGCCGTGGAACCAGTGGCGCGACGGGCCTTCCAGCATCACCGCGTCGCCACTCGACAGCCGGACTGACCGCGTCGGGCTCTTGCGCTCCGGCCCGCCCAGCCTGCCGGAAGAGCGCGGTATCGCCCAGGGAAATCGACAGGATCGGCGCTTCGGGCGCAGCCTCGTCCTGGTCGCGGTGCAGGCCGAGCCGGGCCGCGGGCCCGTAATAATTGACCAGGCAGGCTTCCGGCCGATAGGCGACGCCGGTCGCCTGATTCCAGAGGTCGAGCACCATCTCGGGAATCTCCGGCCAGGGCGCGCCGGTCACCGGATGGATGCCCGCATAGCGATAGCCGCTACGGTCCGAGATCCACCCCAGCGGGCCGCAGTTCGTCATGCGCACCGAGTAGGGACTCCCCGAGCGCGGCATGACCGGGCTGTATAGCGGCGCCTCCGCTACGATCGTCCGAATTTCGGCCAGAAGGCGGCGTTGGGCGTCGCGATTCAAGGCCCCCGGAAGCAGGCGCATTGTCGCTCCGATTGAAGGCTCAAGATGATCATAAAAGCTCGATTTTAGGCCTATCTTTGCCTATGTAGGGGTCGAAGGGGCGAAATTCGCAGTTCCTCGGAGACGGCACCATTGCAGGCCGCCCCGAAGGACCTATATAGCCCCTGTCCTGACCCGGTCTTTCCGGCAGGTAACATCAATTATCGGGGGTCCGTCGGGCGCCTTTGGGGCTCGGCAGACCTGCTGGGAGAAAGAGTAGAAACATCATGGCGAAAGTCATTGGCATCGATCTGGGCACGACCAATTCGTGCGTTGCCGTCATGGAAGGCGGAGACACCAAGGTTATCGAGAATTCCGAGGGCGCGCGCACCACGCCGTCGATGGTCGCCTTCACCGATGGCGGTGAGCGGCTGGTCGGCCAGTCCGCCAAGCGCCAGGCCGTCACCAATCCGATGAAGACCCTCTATTCGGTCAAGCGCCTGATCGGCCGCCGCTTCGACGACCCGATGGTCGCGAAGGAAAAGACCCTCGTTCCGTTCCAGATCGACAAGGGTCCGGGCGGCGACGCCTGGGTCGACGTCGATGGCCAGCAGTACAGCCCGAGCCAGATCTCGGCCTTCATCCTCGGCAAGATGAAGGAGACTGCGGAGGCCTATCTCGGCGAGAAGGTCGACCAGGCGGTCATCACCGTTCCCGCGTACTTCAACGACGCCCAGCGCCAGGCGACCAAGGACGCCGGCCGCATCGCGGGCCTCGAAGTGCTGCGCATCATCAACGAGCCGACCGCGGCTGCCCTTGCCTACGGCATGGACAAGCGCAAGACCGGCACGATCGCTGTCTATGACCTGGGCGGCGGCACGTTCGACGTGTCGATCCTCGAGATCGGCGACGGCGTGTTCGAAGTGAAGGCCACCAACGGCGACACGTTCCTGGGCGGCGAGGACTTCGACCAGCGCATCATCAGCTACCTCGCGGACGAGTTCAAAAAGGAGCAGGGCATCGACCTGCGCCAGGACAAACTCGCCCTGCAGCGCCTCAAGGAAGCGGCCGAGAAGGCCAAGATCGAGCTCTCCAATTCCAAGGAGACCGAGATCAACCTGCCGTTCATCACCGCCGACGCGAGCGGGCCGAAGCATCTCGTGCTGAAGCTGTCGCGCGCCAAGCTCGAGTCGCTGGTCGACGACCTTGTCCAGCGCACGCTCGAGCCCTGCAAGGCGGCGCTCAAGGATGCCGGCCTGCAGGCGGGCCAGATTGATGAAGTCATCCTCGTCGGCGGCATGACCCGCATGCCGAAGGTGATCGAGATCGTGAAGCAGTTCTTCGGCAAGGAGCCGGCCCGCAACGTCAATCCCGACGAAGTGGTCGCGGTGGGCGCGGCTGTCCAGGCCGCCGTGCTGAAGGGCGAGGTCAAGGACGTCCTGCTGCTCGACGTGACGCCGCTGTCGCTCGGC
>CAIKZO010000175.1 GCA_903832005.1 Enhydrobacter aerosaccus
GCCACGCCCTCTTGCCAAAACTGATCCTGGGGGTGAAGTTCACCAACGGGCTGGAGGTCACCGCCAAGGCGAACAACCTTCAGACCGCAACCGCCGCCGCCTGACAGATCAGGCCGTCACCAACTTTTGGCGATAGCTCGTGATCTACGCTATACCATGTCGGTCAACTCGACCACACAGCAGACTCGGAAAGCAGTAAGTGAATGGCGTTAAAAGGCGAAATCGGGGTCGTCGGCTACGCATGCCGGGTGCCAGGCGCGCGCCATAGCGAAGAGTTGTGGCAGCTGCTCAAGGGCAATCGCTGCAGCGTGAGCTGGATCACCCAAGATCGCTTTCCAACCGGCGCCTTCCATCATCCCGCCTCCGACCAGATCGGCCGGAGCTATACGTTCGCGGCGGCCATCGTCGACGACGTCTGGGGCTTCGACGCCGCCGCTTTCGGCATGAGCCCAAGAGAAGCCGAACAGGTCGATCCGCAGCACAGGCACTTGCTCGAGATCACCTACGACGCTCTCGCCCATGCCGGCATCCGCCCATCGGCTCTGGCGGGAAGCAATACCGGCGTCTATGTCGGTGCCTCCTCTCTCGACCATGCCGCGCGCTTCTTCGCGGACCCCGCGGCGGCGGACGTGCACATGATGACCGGCAACTCGCTGAGCATCCTGGCGAACCGCATCTCCTACACGCTGGATCTTCATGGCCCCAGCCTCACTTTGGACACGGCCTGCTCTTCTTCGCTGGTTGCTCTCCATATGGCGTGCGAAGCGATCCGCAGCGGCTCGATCGACACCGCGATCGTCGCCGGTGTGAATCTCCTGCTCTCGCCCTTCTCCTATGTCGGCTTCTCTCGCGCCATGATGCTGTCGCCGACGGGCCTTTGCCGTCCGTTCGACGCGAAGGCCGACGGTTACGTTCGCGCCGAAGGCACCATTGCCGTCGTGCTTCGGTCCATGTCTGCGGCCCACAAGGCCCGCGACCGCATCCACGCCGTCGTGGTCGGTTCCGGAATGAATCAGGACGGACGCACGACTGGCATGTCGCTGCCATCCGCGGAGTCGCAGCGCCAGCTCCTCGACAAGGTCTATGGTGATTTCTCGGTCGACCCCGCCGATCTTCTTTTTCTCGAGGCGCATGGAACCGGCACGCGCGTCGGTGACCCGATCGAGGCGGATGCCCTGGGCAAAGGACTGGGGCAACGCCGCGCCCAGCCTCTGCCGATCGGCTCGATCAAATCGAACCTCGGCCACCTGGAGCCCGTCTCTGGTTTGGCCGGTCTGCTGAAATCCATTCTGGCGCTCAATCACGGGATGGTGCCGGCGACGCTGCATCAATCGGCGCCGAGTACCGATATCCCGTTCGACGAACTCAACCTCAAGGTCGTCGATCGCAATTGGCGCCCCGCCGAAAGGCGCGGCGCCGAGCTCGCCGGCGTGAACTCCTTCGGCTTTGGCGGCACCAATGCCCACGCGATCTTGCGCAGCGATGCCGGTCGCACCGGGATTGTCTATCTCCAGAACAACCAGCTGCCGCCACCACTTCTGCTCACCGCGCACAACAAGGAAGCTCTTCCGGAACTTGCCGCGGGCTACGACCGGCAATGGCCAAGCGAACCTCGATCGGTTCCCGGTTACCTCGGCGCCGGTGCGCACTTGCGTGACATGCACGCGCATCGCGTGTTGATCCAGGGCGCGACCGCGGACGAGATCAGGCACAAGGTCCGTCAGTTCGCCGCCGGCGATAACGCTGCCGCGACTTTCAGCGGCCAGGCACTCGGCAATGAGCTGCCGATCACCTTCCTGTTCTCCGGCAATGGCGCCCAGTGGTCGGGCATGGGACGCGTTGCGTGGCAGAGCAACCCGCACTTCCGCGAAGCGCTGAAGGATGTCGATAGTCACTTTGCCAAAGTCCAGCAGTGGTCGATCGTGGACATGCTGTTCAGTGACGAATTGGCCGAGAAGCTTCGTTACGCCACCTATTCGCAGCCGCTGCTGTTTGCCCTGCAGGTGGCGACCGTCAGGGCCCTCGAGGAAGAAGGGATCACGCCTGCCGCCACGCTGGGACACAGCATCGGCGAGATTTCGGCGGCGTGGGCTGCCGGCGGCCTCAGCCTCGAGCAAGCCATCGACGTCGTGATCGCACGCAGCCGTCACCAGGAAGCCGCGCACGGCAGCGGCGGCATGGCGGCAATGATGCTGAGTGCGCGCGAAGCCCAGCGCTTCATCAAGACCGTCAATGCTCCCGGCGTCGACGTCGCCGCCATCAACAGCTGGCGCAGCGTCACCATCTCGGGTCCCACCGACGAACTCGACAAGGTCGTCGCCGCCGCCGAGACGGCAAGGATCAGTGCGCGCCGCCTCGACATTGACTATCCCTTCCATAGCGCCCTCGTCGATTCCGTGCGTGCGCCTCTTCTGCGCGAGCTCGAGGGCCTGAAGCCGCGCGTGCTGCGGAGGAAGATGATCTCCTCGGTCACCGGCGAGGCTGTCTCCGGACCATCGCTCGGCGCCGAGCACTGGTGGCAGAATGTACGTGCACCCGTGCAGTTCGATCCGGCGCTGAACTGCGCCGTCCAGGACGGCGCGCGCCTGTTCCTGGAAATCGGCCCGAAGCCCGTCCTCGCCAGTTACGTCCGCGACGTGCTGCGCGAAAGCGGCACACGCGGCATCGTCATCGAATCCCTCGGTGAGGGCGACACCGCGGAAGCGGGCGATCCAATCAAACGCTCAATCGCGAAGATCCTGGTCGCCGGCGGTGCGATCGACCTTGCGCGCTTCTTTGGACCAGCGCCGGCAATGGCCGTCGAGCTGCCGCTTTATCCGTGGCAGCACACCCAGTTCAAGATCCAGTCCACCATCGAGGCAAGCTCCTTGATGGAGGAACCGTCAAATCCGTTGCTCGGCCTTCGCCTTCGGAAGGACTGCACGGAATGGTTCTCGACCATCGATCCCATGCTCTTCCCTTGGCTGGAAGACCACAAGCTCGGAAACATCCCCGTATTCCCGGCTGCCGGCTACGTCGAAATGGCCTTGGCCGCTGCACGTGACATCCATGGCGACGTCGCCCTCGAGCTGCGCGATTTCGACATCGTCCGCCCCTTGATATTCGAAGGTCACGCCTCCTACGAGACGCTGTTGCGCCTGTCGCCGGACAACGGGCTGGTCGAATTCCTGTCACGGCCTCGCGGCGGTGCCGTGGCCGATTGGACCCTGCACGCACGCGGCATCGTCGGCCGGTCTCCCCTCGCTGGCCGCGCGGTTGCGGTCCCTGTTCTTCCGCCGGGAGTCATCGTCGTCAGCAAGTCTGTCGCCTACAAGGCGTCGCAGGCGCTGGGCTACGGCTACGGCGCTGCGTTCCAGCGTGCAGACCGGATTTCATATCCGCATCCCAAACACGCGGTTGCCAACCTTTCCGCGCCCGCTCCGGGAACATCCGGGCCTTACGTAACGGACCTCACCGCCCTGGACGCTGCCTTCCACGGACTGTTCGCGTCCGAGGAAGCCGGCGTTGCAGACATACCGATGGTGCAGATGCTGCCGATCCGGTTCAGCAGCGTCCGTGTTTACAAGCCAGGAGCAATCGCCGCTCTCGCTTCATCGCGAACAATGCGGCAGTCGCTGACTTCCATCTTGATGGATTTCTCGCTCCACGATGCCGATGGCGCACTGATCCTGAGCGCAGAGTCGGTTCGGCTCGTGGAGCCCGCGAATGAGGCCTCCGCCGATCCTCGCCTGCTGACGTACCGCACCACGGCCTGGCACCTCGATCGCGCAAGACATCCATCCGGGATCGAGCTGCAGTCGGCAGACATCAGCTTCGACAGCGCCGATGCCTCGCTCGGCGAAGCACTTCTTCTGCTTGAAGCGGGCTCCCTTCGCGCCGCCTGGAGCGCGCTGTCGACGCACGATTCCAATGGCGTAACGGCCGGTTCCTCGTGGCAGTCGTACTACCGCTCCGCTTTGCTGTGGTACCTCGAAGCCAGAGGACTGGCGGTCGAGCATGACGGCATATGCCAGCTTGCCGCGACATGCGAACTGCCGGAAGTTGGCTCGATCGTGTCCTCCCTCGCCGTGCGTCATCCGATGATGGTCGCCGAAGCCGCGAGCCTGTCTCGGATCGACGAATTGCTTCCGCAAATCGTGTCGGGCGCGCCGACTTCGACCGCTAGCTTCCAGTCTTCTCACTGGCGTCATCTGGGCGCGGCGGCGAATCAGATTCGCATCCTTCGTGACACCACCTTCAGCACGGTGGCGGCGGCCCTCGAACGATGCGACGAAGATCGGTTGCTCCGCATCCTGCTGATCGGCGCGGAGCACATCGATGCGGCGGGCGCGCTTACGAATCGCTTCGCCAATATCGAGATCACGATCACGGACGCCGATACCGATCGGCTCGACGAAGCCCGGGTGGCGGCGGGCGACTCCGCTTCCCGCATTCGCTGCATGCCCTGGTCCAGAATCGAGGAATTGCCGCCGGGGGGCCTGGATCTGGCGTTCGCCATCGACGCGCTCAGCGAGATCGCGACTTCCTCCGGCCGGCTCGCCGCGATCAGGCGTTCGCTGCGGCCGGGAGCGCCCATGCTGGCGGGCGAACTGGCGCCCAGCCTGTTCTGGGACATCGTGCGCGGTGCCCGGCCAAACTGGTGGGTCCGATCGGCTACTTCGGAATTTCCGGTGGGAGCACTCCTGACATCCCAGGAGTGGGTCGATGAACTTCAAGCCGCGGGCTTTGCCGGGGCCTCGACATGCTCGCCTCCGGAAGGAGCGCATATCGGTGTCATCATCCGCGCGACCGCCTCTGGCAATGCCACGGCCGTCGGCGAATCCGTCGTGCAATCGCCCACCTTCTTGTGGAAGGGGGACGACGCGACCGGCGATACCACCGGCGCGCGGATACGCCAAAGCATTGACGCGCAGCGCGGCGCAAGTGCGGCCCCCAACGAAGCGACGGATGTCGTCTGGGTGGTCGATGCCCGGGATCCGGCCATCGTTTCTTCGAGCGCCTTCGCCCATCATCTCGATGGCATCGCCGACTACTGCCGGCGTCTCGCAGAAGCTCCCGCGAGACTCTGGATCCTGATGAATTTCGGAAGCGATGCCGCCGAAGCGAATCCGTTGGAACAGCCGATCTGGTGCGGCCTGTCCGCCGCCATGCGCGTCGCCCAGAACGAATACGCCGGGCTCCAGATCAGGTGCCTGGGTATCGCCGGTGCTCACGACACGACGATCGGCCGTGCCGTCGAGGAAATGCTCAGTCCCGACGACGAGCGCGAAATATTCGTGACGGATGAAGGCCGTTTTGTCTTCCGTGTCCAACGCCGGGCGACTGATTGGGCGCCTCAGCCCCTGTCCGACGACAAGGCGACGGCCTTGATCAACCACCCAGGGCTGGAGCGCGGACACCTGTCGTGGATCGCCGAAGACCGCGCGGAACCGCAGACCGGCGATGTCGAGATCGAGGTGGCAACGACCGGGCTCAACTTCCGTGACGTCATGTGGAACCTCCGGCTGCTGCCCGAGGAAGCGCTCGAGGATGGATTTGCGGGTCCGGGTCTGGGCATGGAATGTGCCGGAACGATTGCCAAAGTTGGGCCCGACGTCGACCATCTCAAGCCGGGCGATCGTGTCATCGCCTTCGCTCCTCGCGCGTTCAGGAGCCACGTCGTTGTCCCGTCGTTCGCCGTCGCTCGGCTGCCCGACGATCTGACCTTCGAAGCGGCCTCTGGCATCCCTGTCGCCTTCCTGACCGCCTATTATTCGCTGGTTCATCTCGGCCAACTGGCCCCCGGAGAGACAGTGCTCATCCACGGCGGCGCGGGTGCTGTCGGCCTGGCCGCCATCCAGATTGCCCGGCACCGCGGTGCCACGGTCATCGCCAGCGCGGGCAGCGAAGAAAAGCGCGCTTTCCTCCGTAAGTACGGCGTCGATTTCGTCTGCAATTCGCGAAGCCTGGCGTTTGCCGACGACATTCACGCCTATACCGGCGGCAAGGGCGTCGACGTGGCGCTCAATTCTCTCGCCGGCGAAGCGATGATCCGCACCATGGGATGCGTGCGCTCCTTCGGAAGGTTCATCGAACTCGGCAAGAGAGACTTCTATGCCAATACCCAGCTCGGCTTGAGGCCTCTGCGACGCAACCTGTCGTATTTCGGCGTCGACATCGACCAGTTGATCGTCGGCCACAAGGACCTGGCGCAAAAACTATTCACCGAGATCGTCGAGCTCTTCGCTAGCGGAGAGCTCCTGCCGATCCCTTACCGGGTCTTTGCGGCCGACCAGGTCGACGACGCCTTCCGCTTGATGCAGCGCGCGGGCCATATCGGCAAGATCGTCACGAAGAGCACCGACCGCACGAGCGACACCGGACATGCCGGGGGAATGTTCCGCGTCGCTGGAGACGGGATCCACATCGTTATCGGCGGCACTGGCGGCTTCGGTCTTGCAACGGCGGAATGGCTGGCCGAGCGCGGCGCCACGCGCCTGCTTTTGGCCAGCCGCTCCGCCAAAGTTTCGGAAGCCGATCTCGTCAAACTCGAGCGACTGCGTCGTCGTGATGTTGAAGTCTCACTGGAGCAGCTGGACGTCACCGATCTCACCGCGATGGAGCAGCTTTTTGCGCGATACCGGACGCAGGGGCCGATCAAGGGCGTCATCCATGCCGCCATGGTGCTCGAGGACGGGTTGATCAGTGGCGTCGATCGTGATGCGATCGACAAGGTGCTGCCACCCAAGGTCACCGGAGCGCTCAATCTGGAACGCGCCGTCCGCGATCTCGACCTGGATTATTTGCTGCTCTACTCGTCGGCCACGACGCTGTTCGGCAACCCCGGACAATATAGCTATGTCGCCGCCAACGGCTTCATGGAGGGCGTGGCGCGCCGGATGCGATCGAACGGCATCCCGGCACTGGCTGTCGCGTGGGGAGGCATCGGCGATGCCGGGTACCTGGCACGGAACATCTCTGCCGACGTCAATCTGAAGAAACGTTTCTCCTCGAGCCTCATCTCATCGGCGACCGCACTTGCCGGGCTGGATTGGGCGTTCGACGAAGCAGGCAAGCAGCTGACGGCCTGCTTCGCCGTCGCCCGCATCGACTGGAGCGTTGCCCGCCGCGAACTTGTGGCGACGCGGGTCCCGACCTTCGACGCGATTGCCGCCGGCACACGCGCCAACCAGGCCGGCGGTTCGGCGGAAATCCTGGAGAAGCTGAAGTCTCTTCCGGTCGACGAAGCCGCCGACGCCCTGGTGGAGATCGTCGTGGAGGAAATCGCGCGGGTGCTGCGCCTTCCGCCGAAGGACATCGACCGTCATCGCGCCCTTGCAGAGATCGGCATGGATTCGCTGATGATGCTGGAGCTCAGGAACACCGTCGAAAGCTCCCTGCAGATCGAACTGACGATCATGTCGCTGTCGAGCGGCATCACTCCCACCGACGTGGCACGTCGCATCGCTCCTCTGGTGATCGGCACGCAGCAGCAGCCGGTACCCGGAACGATCGTTGCGACGGTCGGCAGCCACTTCGCCGCGGAAGCCGAAGCAGCGGACGAGCAATCCCAGAACGCCGCCGTCAGCGCGGTGCTTGGCAAAGTGCGAGAACTGGACGGATCGTCATGACGTCTCATTCCCGTATCGGCGCCCAACAAATCGTCGACAAGGTGCGGCAGGCCCTCACCAATGCGCATACCGATGCGCCACATCCCGCCGCTGCGCGGGAAGCGTCGCCTGCGGACCAGCTCCCGCGGAGTCCCTTTGCCGACCTGCCCGAGCAGGAGGTGCTGAAGCTCCACCGCGCTGTCGGCGTCCTCACCGGGATCTCCGATCCGTTCCATCGATTGCACGACGGACGCGCCAGTGACACGACGACGATCGGTGGGCGATCCGTCGTCAATTTCTCGTCCTACGACTATCTCGGCCTGAACGGCCATCCCGGGGTGGCCGCCGCAGCCAAGGCCGCCATCGATCGCTTCGGCACATCGGTCTCGGCGAGCCGCCTGTCCGGCGGCGAGCGCCAGGTCCATCGCGACCTCGACGAGGCGCTGGCGCGGCTGCACAGTTGCGAGAGCGCGCTGGCCTTCGTCAGCGGGCACGCCACGAATGTCTCCGTCATCGGCACCCTGCTGGGCGCGGAAGACCTCATCGTCTGCGATTCCTTCGTGCACAACAGCATCATGGAAGGCGCGAGACTGTCGGGCGCCCGGCGCATTCTCAGCCCGCACGGCGATCTCGACGCGCTGGAGCGCGCGCTCCGCCTCAATCGCGCCCGCCATCGCCGCGCGCTTGTCGTCGTCGAGGGCCTCTACAGCATGGACGGCGACATGCCCGATCTCGCCACCCTGATCAAACTCAAGCGCCGCTACGATGCCTGGCTGATGGTCGACGAGGCGCACTCGATCGGCGTGCTCGGCGCAAACGGCCGCGGCATCGCCGAAGAGCAGAACATCGATCCGGCCGACGTCGACATCTGGATGGGCACGCTCAGCAAGACGCTGGCCGCCGCAGGCGGCTACATCGCCGGCGCCGAACCGCTCGTTCGCCTCCTCAAGCTCACGACGCCCGGCTTCCTCTTCAGCGTCGGCCTGTCGCCGCCGGTCGCGGCAGCGGCCCACGCCGCGATCGGGCTGATGCAGGAGGAGACCTGGCGTCTGGCAAGGATGCGCGAGAACGGCCGTCTCTTCCTGGCGGGTGCGCGGGCCCGCGGTCTCGACACGGGGTTTAGCATCGGAGCCGCGATCACGCCCGTGATCGTCGGCAACTCGCCCCATGCCGTGCTCCTGTCGGAGCGCCTGCTCGCGCGCGGCTACAACGTCGGCCCTGCGATCTTCCCCGGCGTCGCCGAGAACCAGGCCCGGCTGCGCTTCTTCGTGACCAGCCAGCACACCCCGAAGCAGATCGAAGATGTCCTGGAGGCGACGGCCGAGGAGTTGCAGGCAGTCCGTAGCGGCCCGTCCTTCGTTTCCATGGTCGCCGGACGGCAGCTCTGAGGCGCATGCCGATGGACCGGCGTGCTAGTCTGCCCGACGAAAGCGGAGCATGGCCCCCAGCAACATCGTCATAACCGGCGCCTCCAGTGGAATTGGTGCCGCCCTCGCCGCCCGGTTGGCCGAAGACGGTCGCACCCTGATGCTGATGGGGCGCGATGTGGCCCGCCTCGACTCGGTATCGGCGACGTGCCGCTCGAAAGGCGCCTCCTGCAGGACGGCAAGCGTGGATCTTCGTGACGGCGACCGCATGGCGAGCCTGCTCGGGGAATTCGACGCCGCGCATCCGATCGACCTGCTGATCGCCAATGCCGGCATCCTGGACGGCCGCCATGCCGATCAGGCCGTCGAAGACCGGCACGTCGCGCGAGACGTGCTGGAGACCAACCTTCTCGCCACGGTAGACGTCATCCACGCGGTACTCGGAGGAATGCGGCGGCGCCAGGCCGGCGACATCATTCTCGTGTCGTCGCTGGCGGCCTTCGCACCGCTCGCCGACGCCCCTGCCTACTCCGCCTCCAAGGCCGGGCTGGTCTCCTACGGGCTGGCTCTTCGCGACGCCGTGGCCGCCGACGGCCTGCGGGTGACCGTGGCCTGCCCAGGCTTCGTGACCACGAGCATGTCGGCCACACACATCGGGCCACAGCCCGAAGCCATGTCGGCCGACGAAGCCGCAATCCGTATCCTGGAAGGGTGGGCCCGCGACAAGCCGGTCATCGGCTTCCCGACGGTGCCTTACTGGTTCACCAGGCTCTGTCTCCTGTTGCCTGAATCCGTCCGCCGGCGGGGCTTGGGCAAGACCCGCTTTCACGTGGCGCCGAAGCCGCGCGCGGGCGGCCTCTAACGATGACCTCCCGCCCGGACGCCGCCCCGCGCCGCTCGAACACCGGCTGGCTGTCGCCGCTCGAACAACGCGCCCTCGCCTGGCTGACACCTCGCCTGCCCGGCATCCTGACCCCCGACCGGCTGACGGTCCTCGGCCTGCTAGGATGCGTCATCGCCCTGCTCGGCTATCTCCTTGCGGGGCGGCATCCCGCCGGACTGTGGCTCGCCAGCGTCGGTCTGGCGGTCAACTGGTTCGGCGATTCCCTCGACGGCAGCGTGGCGCGCTTCCGAGGCCTGGAACGTCCCCGTTACGGGTTCTTCCTCGACCAGTCGACCGACGTCGTCGGCCAGTTCCTCTTTGCCTTGGGGTTGGGGCTCTCGGGCTATATCCGGCCCGAAATAGTCGCCTTCGGCTTCGCGGCCTATCTAATGATGACGGTCCAGTCATTGTTGCGCGCCCAGGTGACCCGCGTTTTTCATCTGGCGACGGCAGGCATGGGCTTAACGGAAGTCCGTTGCTTGTTTTTTGTGGCGAACACCCTCTTCTACGTTGTTCCGCCGGAACTTTCTGCAATTAGGATTTGGGGACTGCGATATTCGGACCTGAGCGGGCTATTGTGGATCGTCGTTAACCTCAGTCTCTATGTCACGACAATGTTCGTGGAACTGAAAAATCTCGCACGGCAGGATAATGTCCCGCCGGACGACCAATGAAAGTTGAAGGCAAGTACATATGAATCGGCTCGTTTCAGTCATCGGCCTCGGCTACGTGGGCCTTCCCGTGGCCGTCACTTTTGCTCGCGGCGGACGGCCTGTGGTCGCCTTCGACATTGATGCCCATCGCATTGCCGAGCTGGTCCAGGGGCGCGACCGTACGGGCGAAGTCGAGCCGGAGGCCCTGAAGGCGCCGAGCGTCAAATACACCTCCGATTTCCGCGATCTCCGCGCTGCCGATTTCCATATCGTCACGGTCCCCACGCCAATCGACGCGAGCAAGCAGCCGGACCTCGCCCCCCTGCGCAAAGCCTCGACCACGATCGGCGGCATTCTCAAGAAGGGCGACATCGTCGTCTATGAATCGACCGTCTATCCGGGCGTCACCGAGGACGTCTGCGTGCCGGTCCTGGAGAAGGTCTCCGGCCTCAAGTGGAAGACCGATTTCAACGTCGGCTATTCGCCCGAGCGCATCAATCCGGGCGACAAGGAGCGACGCTTCGACAATATCCTGAAGATCGTGTCTGGCGACACGCCGGCCACCCTGGACATCGTCGATGCCGCCTACAAGAGCGTCGTCACCGCCGGCACGC